>JAEZRV010000064.1 GCA_023444055.1 Bacillota bacterium | reverse complement strand
CACTATGAACGCACGAAATGCAAACTTCGCATTTTTCAAGCTAAACCTCCATCCCGCCAGCATCACCAGCAACACAACTTCCAAAACTTATGCAAAAGACACTCGTGGCTTTTGCAGGCTCGAAAATGTACCATGTTTGCACAAATTTATTTTTCGAGCTTGTATGGTTCATTGCTTGATTGCTCATACCCACAAAAAGCTGCTTGCAGCTTTTTGAAATGCGAAGAGAATGATGAACGCACGAAATGTAAACTTCGCATTTTTCAAGCTAAACCTCCATTTCTCTAGTATCACCAGTGACACAACTTCCAAAACTTATGCAAAAGACACTCGTGGCTTTTGCAGGCTCGAAAATGTACCATGTTTGCACAAATTTATTTTTCGAGCTTGTATGGTTATTGCTTGATTGCCCAATCCCACAAAAAGCTGCCCGCAGCTTTTTGATATGCGAAGAAAACGATGAACGTACGAAATGTAAACTTCGCATTTTTATGATCTTGTTAACCCCATTTCCTGCAAAATAGCTTCTTGTTTACTAAACATAATCTTTTCTTCATATTCTATCATATGATCGTACCCTAATAAATGAAAACAAGAGTGAGCTGTCAAGAATGCTATCTCTCTTTCAAAACTATGTCCATATTCTATTGCCTGCCTCTTTGCTGTTTCAGCTGAAATAATAATATCACCCAACATTAACTCATCAAGCTCAATGTCATAATCCCCTTCATCAGAAATTAATTCCCCATTAACAAACTCTGCCATAGGAAAGGACAATACATCTGTTGATTTATCAATATCTCTATGTTCCTTATTTATTAATCTTATTTCATCATCATCAACAATTAGTACACTTACTTCATATTCTTTATCGAGCTTCTCAGATTTCATACATAGGTCAATTACATTCTTTATAAGTATATTAACGTTGTCATCAATTGTCACCTTATCCTGTTCGTTTTCAATTATTATCAACTTTTGCTCCTCCATCTTTTTCTGCTTCAACAGATGTTTCATTATTAATCTGCTCTATATTATACTCTCTCTTCTCCTCAATAAAAACATCTTTTTTAACTAAATCTTTAATATCAGGGTACTTCTCTCGTGCGTGATAATAACCACTTAGAACCTTCATAAAGGAACTTGCAATTGTGTCTAAATCAGCCAATGTAAGCTGGCATTTATTCAGTTGCCCATCATCTAACTTATCCTTAATTATTTTTCGGACGAGAGCTTCAATATTTTCCTCAGTTTTATCGCTCATAGATCTTACTGCTGCCTCAACAGAATCTGATAGCATAACGATTGCCGCCTCTTTAGTCTGTGGCTTTGGTCCTTCATACCTATAATCCTCTTGTTTAACACTATCACCAGACTCTGATTTTATTGCTTTGTAATAAAAGTATGCCACAAGTGTTGTTCCATGATGCTGCTTTATTATATCTTTAATAACACCCGGCAACTTATATTTTGTTGCAATTTCAACTCCATCAGTTGTATGTGCAGTAATTACAACAGTGCTAACATATGGAGTCATTCTCTCATGTGGATTTTCAGATAATATATTTTCAGTAAATAAATCAGGTCTTTTAAGCTTTCCAACATCATGAAAAAATGCTCCTGCCCTAGCAAGAAGAGCATTGCCGCCTAAATCCTCAGTAGCTACTTCAGCGAGATTACCAACCATTAAGCTATGATGATAGGTACCTGGTGCCTCCATTAAAAGCTTTTTAAGCAAAGGATGATTAGGATTTGAAATTTCAAGCAGCTTAAGAGGTGTCACAATTCCAAATGCACTTTCTAAAAATGGAAGTATGCCTATAGTCAAAATCATCGATACTAATCCATTAAGAAATACTGCTACACTTTCTGTAAGTATAGTTCTAGCATCACTTTTTTCAATAAAATTAATAAAGACAATAAAAACTGCATTTGTTAATCCCAATAAAACTCCATTCATTGATAACTTGCTACGTTGATGTGCCTTTGTAACCATAAATGCTGAAATAGCACCGCATACTAATCCCATATATAGAAACTTATAATCGCCTCTAAGCATTATTGAAATACAAACTGTAAGAACGCAGTTAATTACTACAGCAAGCTCAAAGTTAAGTAATATAGATATCAACATAACTCCTACAAAGATAGGAATAAGTAGACCATTATAGAAAGAAAACAAGTATCTTGCTAAAAGTAGCGTAATCACAACAATTAAACATAGTAAGAATAATTCTTTTCTACTATTGTATATTTTTTTACTATATTTTCTTAAAAATACAAAAACAATACCCACAAGAAAGAGCAATATTACCAAAATACCCAATGAGAAAAGGTAATCATATCTTTCTTTAGTTTCAAGAAGGTTAAGTTGCTCCAATAACTTTAACTTGTCCGTTGTAACTATGTCTCCAAAACTAATTATTCTTGAACCTTTTTTGATTTTAACAATATTAGCATCATCATTATATGCTTCTTGTTTTTTCTTTTCTGTAGCTTCAGCATCCACTATCTGATTAGATCTTAATAAACTTTTGGCAAGTTGTTCTCCAATACCTTTTAATTCATTACTTATGACCTGACTATTCTTATAGCTATTTAACAAATTCTGTATATGTATATCGAGATTACTCTCTGTTATAATTTCAGACATAGCTTGAGTGATAAGCCCTTTAGTCAGAACTTCAAAAGCTTCCAGTTCACTATCTGTTACTTTTGATATAAGGTAATCAATTTGTATTTGTGACAATGAAATGGGAAGCCGATTTAATTTATCATTCAAAATCTGTGCTGCTGATTCTTGAGATTCCTTTAGGTACTGATTGTAACTCCTGCTGTTTTGTGAAAGTCCGAGCTCTTTCATTCTTTTCTCAACACTTGTTCTCGCAGTTGATACAGCCTTAAAGAAATCATCCTTTTTTAATATAACATCTATGAAAGTCCTTGTATCCTCTTTCTTGATAGATTCAACATTTTCCCTTGCTGAATTCCTGTTCTCTTCGGTTAAAACTTCATTAACAACATCTCTAGGTGAAGTTATATCATATGTGGAAACATCACCGATATTCAGTTTATATCTTGTAGGCTGAGCTCCTGTTTCAATTATAACAAAAGCAACTATAATAGTAATAATTACCATTAAAAAGCGTTGAACTGCGAAGTTCTTGGCAATTTTACTTAGTCTATTACTTCCTTTACTATTGCTTTTCTTAGCTTTTTTCATTAGTTACCCCCAAGTAAGTGTACATAGTTCTATATTTAAAAAACTTTATGCACATTAGTACAAAAAAACAGCTTGCTTGTATCTTAATCTATGAATTCTGTTTATTTTCTTTTGAAGAATGTTTATCGTAAGCAACAATAATCTTTTGAACCAATTCATGTCGCACTACATCCTTCTGGGTAAGATAACAAAACTCAATGCCATCTATATCTTTTAAAATAGCAGTTACTTCCTTTAATCCAGATCTCTTATCACCAGGTAAATCTATTTGAGTTATATCACCTGTTATTACAGCCTTAGAATTAAATCCTATTCTTGTTAAAAACATTTTCATCTGTTCTGGAGTAGTATTTTGAGCTTCATCCAAAATAATAAAGGAATTATCTAAAGTTCTTCCCCTCATATATGCAAGAGGTGCAATCTCTATCATCCCCCTTTCAAGATATTTCATATAAAGATCCGCACCCATGATTTCATAAAGCCCATCATAAAGAGGTCTTAAATATGGATCAACCTTGTTTTGTAAATCGCCAGGCAAAAATCCAAGCTTTTCGCCTGCCTCGACAGCTGGTCTTGTAAGAACAATTCTATCAACTTCTTTATTTCTAAAAGCTGTCACTGCCATAGCAACAGCTAAAAACGTCTTACCTGTACCGGCAGGACCTATTCCAAAGACTATATCATTCTTTTTCATTGCATCTACATAAAGCTTCTGTCCATGTGTCTTATTCTTAATTTGCTTTCCTTTGGCAGTAAGGCAAACATAATCTGTTAAAATCTCATCAGCCTTTTCTATCTGTTTTTCATGTGTCAGCCCAACTAGGTATTGCACATTTTGTCTAGTAATAGTTTGCCCTTGCTTTGCAATATCTAATAGCTTTGCAACAATCACTTCAACTTTTTGGACATTTTCACTATCCCCACTTATTGTTATTGAAGTATCTCTAGTTACTACTTTCACATTAAAAACTTCCTCTATAATCTTAATGTTTTCATCATAATTTCCAAATATATTCATTGCATTTTCAATACTGTAAAGTTCAATATTCTTTTCTGTTTTTTCTGCCAAGTGTTACATTCCTCCAATCTCTTGTGTAACCCCAATATCCTCTACACACTCAATTATTGCCCTAGCCATACTAACACCATTGTCATTATTGACAAAAGAAATATCTGTTTTAACTATCTCTGCATTTCTAGGTACCTGCTGTTTTGCTAAAGCTACAGCCTTATCCGATGCAATTTCTTCAGCTGTTTCAACATCAATTTCATATCGCTCCAACTTATATTCATAATGCTGGTCTATAACAAGTTCAAATGGTAATGCTAAGTATTTACCAATACATAACTTTTTTTTTATTTCCACATGTTCTGAATTATTATATGGAATTTTGTGATTAAATAATTTAATTTTTTTTGTAAAAAAGACAATAGAGTAATTTTCCTTTTTTAGCCCAGTTCTCTCTGTTCTTGTAAGCTGCTTTTCTACCTTTGCACTAGCTTCATACCAAGTTTTTGCTTTAACAATCCCTATAGAATGAACCATTAATGGTGTAGCTTCTGGATAATTGGCATTTACAATTTCACCAGCAATAAGAAGTTGACCTTTTGTAACAGTATCACCTTTTTTCACCATTTCTAGTCCCTCTTTTGCAACAACAGAGCTAATCACACCTTCTTTCAAAGCAACTATATTACAAGGTAAATTTCTATCTATTAAATCTGGTGGTTTTTTCCGTTCATTTACAACAACTTGAATTTTTGTACCATGAATATATACACTAACTCTCGCAAGGTCACTTAATTCAAGCATCATATTACTAACTACTTCTTCAGGGTGTATACAATATTTCAAAGCACCCACTTTTACACCATTGTCATATAACTTCTGAATTATGACTTCTTTTGGAACACTGCTATTCCCAGAAACTGATATGTCCCATATAAATGACGATATTGTAAAAAAAGCTATAATACAAATCGTAGAGCCAATAACAAATGCTTTCCGGTTTTTATATCTATTTAAAGTAAAAGGAAGCCCCTTTTTCTTAATAATATGTACTCTGCATCGAGTCCTCTTTGCAATAGGTCTAAGCAATTTGAAGTCTTTAATGCTAATCATCATTTTGACTTTACTATTTCTTTGCCATTTAACATTCCACAATCTCAACTGCCTATGAGTACATATATTTATAAACTTTTCCAAAAAGTATCCTTCAACAATAATAATAACATATCCTCTAATATAATTCCATAACCTCAAAATTAACATTTTTACCCTCCGTGTTCTACTAATTTGCATTTTAAATGTGGAATCACATTTTAAATAATCGCATTTACGGCGATGGAGCAAAGCTCGCCACTGCTTGGTTGCTCAAAAATGCGAAGAGAATGATGAATACACGAATTGTAAACTTCGCATTGTTCAAAACGAAATAGTATTACATAAGCCTTATTTGCACTATATTTAAGTAGTACATTTTAGAAGCTAAGCTATTTAAAAAATTCCAACGATAGAATATCACCATAAACCATTATGCTATCTGATGTAATCTCTTTTATGTAAATGTTAATACCTTTAACTTTTATAATTCCTGAAGTCGTATTAACACGGAGCACATCTTCATCATATTCAACAATCCCTTTATAGTTTTCTATAATAAGATCTCCATTGCCTAACATAGTCAGTTTTGGCATATCTAATACTATCTCTTTAGGTAATTCCAGTATCTCAGTAAACTTTTCTTTTAATTTCATCTTTGAGTCAGATTTGATATTTTTATTATGTGACTGTTTACTTTTACTGATTTTCTCAAATTTCTGCATGTTAATCTAACCTCCACCTCCTACTTACAGCATATCTAACTAACTTCTGTATTGGTGAAGGGTATGCAGCAATTTTACCACTGCACAACGCACACCATTTTTGAAGAATACACCAAAACTAATTTGCTAAAGCAGCTACATCACCAAATTCATATCCATTTGCAATTACTCCTTTAATAATCATATCCAGTGCATCCGCATTATCCTTTGATACAGCATGTAACAACATAATTTCACCATTATGTAGATTTTTCATAACAATTTTATAAGCATATTCTGGACCCCTTATTTTATCTCTATGCCAATCATCATATGCAAAACTCCAAAAAAGATTACAATACCCAAGCTTACTGGTAATACTGAGACTTCTCTCGCTATATTCACCCTTTGGAGGTCTTAGGAACTTCATTTTAGCTCCAAATTTTTCAGTGAAAGCTCTTTCTAAGCCCAGAATCTCCTCCTCAATCTCAGAATCATTTTTTTCTGGCAAGCTAGGATGATGAATTGTATGATTTCCAATTGTGTGTCCTTCTTCTACCATTCTTCTCACCAAATCCTGATGCTCATTTAAATAAGGTCCTGTTATAAAAAATGCAGCTTTAACATTGTTATCTCTTAAAGTATCAAGAATTTTTGCTGTATAACCATTTTCATAACCCTCATCAAAGGTTAAATAAATAATTTTTTTATTAACATCTCCAACGTATTTTCCATTATATTTCTCAAGGACTTTATCTGCACCAGGATCAGCTTTTGGAGTCTGATTATCAGGCTCCCTTTTTATCCCCCAGCAACGCTTTTGTTCATACGGATATACAGATTGTATTGATATATTATTTTCAGAATCCACTTCCTCTATTATCCTTCCAGTAAGTTCTGTGGAATAGTCAATATTCCTGCTACTTACACTATAAACGCCGCCTAGATCAGTGAGGTTTGAATTTGTAGTAGAATTACCCCTTCGCATAACTATACAATTTACAATAAAAGCCAAAAGTATAAGTAGAATAGATATTATAACTACTTTTTTTATTCTCAAAATAGATACCCCCATTATCTTAAGCAGGATGCCGCATAGTAAAGCTTTAATCCAGCTCATTTTTTAGAAAAAATGTTTATCATATATTATATTTATATTAATTTATTCACTTTTGAGAACAACAAAAAAGCCTTATATTGTGTTGTCACACATAAAAGGCCTGCGGTTCTAAATCATAATATTTTTATTTGTTTTCGACGGAAGTTAGTTTATTCGTTGTTATTAGCTCCTCACTGATTTTTGGAATAAGAACTTCGTTAGACTTTTCAACATCAACATCAATAAACAGTTTAATTGCTTCTAAAGGACCACCTATCATATTCAAAGCATTTAACGCGTTATCAGGATCTACAATAGCCTTTATTTGGTATGGTGGAATAACATGTCGCCCATTGACCATAATATAGCCTCCAGCTGCTCTAACTTCAGTGGTATCAATAACTCTTTGTTCATTTATTGCCAAAGCTTGTGCATCTGTAGCTCTCAATTCATTTAGTATTGATAAAAGATCATCATCAGCTACATTTAATGAATCCTCTTTTGCAAAAGAGATTATTACACCTTTGCCTTTAACATCTGTTAATCCTGCAACAGTCTTCAACCTGTTGATTTCCTCAGATAACAACTTCATGTTTTTATCTGAATTACCACTTGCATTTTCAAATTTGCTTATTTGAACCTGCAATTCACTGAGTTTAACTTTTAGATTCTCGTTATTTTTCTGTTCATTAAGAATTTTAACAACCAGATCATCTTTTTTCTGATTTTCGAAATTCATAACACTTGCATTTTTTCTAATACTTTGAAACTGCCACGAAAGTGCAAGTCCCAGTATTATACAAACAACTGATATAGATATATTACTGCTAATTTTTTTTGTTTTCATCATCTATTACCTCCAATCTAGAAATCAGACCATTAATATCATTTGAGAATTTAGGTATTACAATATCATTCTTCTGTGTTAAGGTCACACGTTTTTTAAGCGTAAGCATATCATTAAGTATAAAGCTTTCATTTAAAGCTTTATATAGTACATCCGAATCTCCTATAGCCTTTATCTCATACGGAACTGCATACCTATTTTTATTGATTTTTACAGTTGGCCCGGCACAAGTCTGTTCACTAGTAGCAATAATCCTTTCATTATTAATAGAAATGGCAAGAGCACCAGCAACCTTTAATTGATTTACAACATTATAAATATCTGAATCATGTATTATATAGTCCATAGCTACTTCTGACTCAGGCATTTCTGCATCGTTTAAGGTAATCACAACTCCATCTCCCGTGACATCTGTTAAACCACAAATAAGTTTTAAATAATCAAGTTCATTTTTGTCTGCAATATTTATATTATTAACAGGAGCTGCTAAAAATGCAGCTTTATCATTCTCCAGCTTTTCTATCTGAGTCTTGTATTGCTCCCCGATTTTAACTTTCTCATCAAGTTGGCTTTTTAGCTTATCAGTATTTAATATCTCAGCAGCTTGTCGTTGCACACTAACTGTACTTCTAGTCTGTACTGTGATTGAAGCTCCAAGTAACATAAATGCCAAAAACAAAATGACATATTTATCTTTAATTTGAATTCCTTTAAATTTAATTCCTTTACCTTTCATTTATGTCCCTCTTTTAGATAAATAAAGATACTATATAATTGTACTTTTATTAGTTGTTTTAATCAAGTAATAACTATTTATTTCTCATATAACAAATAACTATAAAGTATTACAAATTTTTTTAAACTATTTATTCATTTTTCATTGACAAAATTACAATATGTATTGTATACTAATATTCGTCTTAGGGGTGTAGCGCAATTGGTAGAGTACCGGTCTCCAAAACCGTTGGCTGTGGGTTCGAGTCCCCCCACCCCTGCCATTCAAAAGCTTAGAACTGTATAGGTTCTGAGCTTTTGTTGTATTTAAAAAACAATTGTTACTTAAACAATAATTTAACTTTTGTCAAATTATTGCCATAAACTTTTCATCTTTTTCTCAACCTGTTCCAAGAAGCTAGAAAACATATTAGCTTGAGGAATTTCTCTTATAAGCTTAATCAGTATATTTTCTGATTCTACAAAGTAGTTATAGGCCTTTTTTCTACTTTTTTTCTCGTCTTTATAAAACATTCCAATTTTATAATATGCAATTGCCAAACCATTTTTCATTCCAATGTTATCTGGGTATTCTTCATGTAGCTCTTTTCTTATTTGAATGTAACTTTCATAGTACTCTAATGCTTTATTCAAATCACCCATTTTCTTATATGTTGCTCCTAGCTTTGAGTAGGATATTGCCAAACCGTTTTTAAATCCTACAAAGTCCGGACATTCTTCATATAGCTCCTTTTTTAATTTGGAGTATTCTTCAAAGTACTCTAAAGCCTTATCTAAATCACCATTATTTCTGTACATTGTTCCTAATTTTGAGTATGATATCGCTAAGCCATTTTTAAATCCCACATTCCCTGGATTCTCCTTACATAACTCTTTAGTAAGTTTATTATCTTCAAGGAAGTACCTCAAAGCCTTCTCGGAATCATTCATATATCTGTAAATTAACCCCAGCTCCGAGTTAGATATAGCTAGAGCATTTTTGGTCCTGATGTTATTTGGATTTGCTTCGTATAATTCCGCAAAAAGCTTTGTCTCTTCTTGAAAACATTCTAATGCCTTGGCTAGATTTCCAATATCCTTGTATGCTGCTCCCAATTTTGAATACGATATAGCTAAGCCATTTTTAAATCCAGTATTGTTTGGATATTCTTCATATAGCTCTTTTTTTAGAATAGCATTTTTTTCGTAGTATTCCAGTGCCTTGCTAAAATTATATGTACTTTTATAAGTTGATCCTAATTGGGAATAGGACATAGCCAAACCATTTTTTAATGCTACGCTATTTGGATATTCTTCATACAATTCTTTTGTTAGTTTTGTATCTTCTTTAAAACACATCAACGTTTTACAAATATTTCCTATATTTTTATATACTGTTCCTAGTTGTGAATATGAAATAGCTAACCCAAATTTAAATCCAGTATTTTTCGGATACTCTTCATATAGTGCTTTTTTTAGTTTTGTACATTCCTCATAGTATTCCAAAGCCTTACTCAAATTACCGACAGTAGCATGGTATCGGCCTATTCGCTCACAGAGTACTGATATACTTCTTTCTGCATTTTGAAAAAACTGCAAAATACATTCTGCATATTCTACAATAATCGCTGCCTCTCCATAAGATACTTTTGTTAAGTGTCCCGTCCCAGGCTCATACTCTAATCTGCTGATAAGTGACTCAATAAGCATATTGCAGTCATCTAATAATTCTCTTTTGCTTTTTTTATTTTTTATTAATTCTTGTACTAAAGGATTGCATTTATACTTTGCAGTTTCATCATCGAAATCAATCCAACCTTTTTGGGAAAGGGTGCTAAGATACACTTCTAAATCCTTCACCTGAGAAAGTAAGTCCAACAAATCTTTATGAGCAATACTTATTGAAGGTAAAATAGCAAAAACAGAAAGTAGTGCTTTCTCTGGTTCAATAAGTTCACCAAGCTCAAACAATGCATTCAAAATATCAGCTGGATTTTCCTTATGAAGTCCACCAAAGACCTGATATTGGGTACAAGTAACCTGATCTGTTTTATCCAGAAAAAGTCCCTTTTGCTGAAAGGTATTTAACAAATTATTGAGTGAATATCTATCACTAAATTGATTTAATGTATAAAGATGCTTTGCAAGCATCACTAAAACAAGGGTATTCCCACTTACAGCATGAAATATTTTTATTAATAAAGCATCCTCAGCTTCTTTGTGCATCGGATAGTACTCTCTAAAAAGTGCTATAGCCTGTTCTTCAAATAATTTCTTAACATGGTAGCTTTTAACAAACTTAAATTCTGTAATACGTGTTGTAATTAAGACATGAAAGTTTGAGCATAATTTTATGCTACCAAAACTATTTTTAATATCCTCATAGTCATTTACATCATCTATTATTAATAAAAAAGGTTCTTGTATTGAAGACATCATTTGTAATAAACATTTAAATCTTTTTTGTTCTGGCATTTTTTCATCATATTCTATTCCCAATGACTTAGACAAACTCAATATAGCTGTGGAGATATTTTTCCTGCAATGTACCCACGCTATATGCTTATATTCATTGTGGTAATTGTGATAATAATTAGAAGCAACAGTTGTTGTTCCTACACCCTCTTCCTCATTGAACAAAAAAAGAATATTATTACCTCCGAAAAGTAATGTCTTTATATCTTCTATTTCCTTTTGCCTTCCAAAAAATACATTTGGAAGAAAAGGACGATTGCCAATTACATGTGGGATAATATTAGACTGAATATAATAATAATTCTCCTCACGAACTTTATTCCTTTCTGCATTTTTTTCTATGCTTATACATGTCTTTTTCATTAATTAGTCACTCCCTATAGTTTCCATTTCGCGGCCTAGATATATTCTTTAATTTTCGCTAAATATCCACAGATAGTGCTATTTAGTTAATCTATATATTTATCTGTTTCCCTAATATTTAAAATTTATATTTTAGCTAATCTATTAATTGTTCTTCTATCAAAATAGTCTAAATTTTATTATTTTAAAGTATTACTATAAAATAATCATGTTAGCTAAAAATGGTTTAATAACTAACATTTTTTCCTTTTTATAGGATATTTTAATGTTTAGTATATCTTAATATAAGTTAAGAAGAAAAACAATACGATTAATAGACATATTTTTAAGCCTTTAGACTGAAATTTTTGAATAAATCCCATAAAAAAGTCTGCTACAAAATAAAACTTGCCACATTATATTGTAACGTTACAATATTTAGGTACATAACCTTGTGGTGAGTAATATTCACAGCAGACTAAAATTTGAAAGCGAAACTCTATTTTAAGAACGGTGGCCCTATATCTATTTCAGTATTAAAATATATCCTGGCAATGCTAATGATATCAATGATATTAGCATTATCATCATTCCACCAAACTTATTTTTATTTTTCCACGTCCATACTCCAAAACTAATTGAATAAATGCTTATCCACATTATAACTAAAAGAATTATTATATTATTTACCATAGCTCAACTCTGTCTCCTTATTTCAGCATCAATATTCAACTTATATTCAGCCTTTGGAAATTTGTCTTCCCATTTTGCTTTGTCCCACTCATCAATTGTTTTAAAATTTCGTTTAGCAATTTGGCTAAATCCAAATATATCCGACTTAAATTCTTTTGAAGTCTTATTAAACAAGTCAGTTAATCCTTTTTTTAGATACTCCTCATATGCTATTTCTAGCTTAGCGGATTTTTCCGGATTATCATAATCATTGTCGCTTTGTACAGCTTTTATATCAATATTTAGTTTAAGATTAATATTTATTTGAGGTTTCCCGTTATTTAAAATTACTTTAGTCATTGAAGATTTTGTTTTCTTTACGCTGCCCAATACTTTGAACCTTTTATCAAGGGGATCATCTATCTCTATTTGTTTATTTTTTGTGGTTGTCATTAATGCAAATAGCATTGCTTCATCTTCATTAAGTTTTCCTACCATCTTGTCCAAATTGAATACAGCCAAGCCTTTGATTGCCATACTTTTCTGTTCTTTCTTATCCTTTTTTTCGCTTCCACCTTCAGATTTTTTGCTATCTTCTTGTGGTTTGTCATCTCCACTTTTATCACTAATTGCTTTGTCTACATCTGTGTATATTGCAACAGGCTGTGAACTTCGATTTTTAGCTCTGTATAAGTAATCCTCTAATTGAGTGTCTTTTACAAGGAAGTCTGCCTCAATAGATTTAAAAAGTAATTCATAATACTTTGCAGGACTTGATGAAAGTTTTGGCTGAATTGACTCAATATATTTTTGTGCCCCTTCAGCAGAGACAATTATATTTACATTTGGTCTTATCTCAATATTATTTTGAAGTCCATTTAGAAAAGCAATTATTCCTTCTTTTGCTATTTCTTCAGAAACAACAATTATTTCAACATGTGATAGATCTATTTGCCTGTCTAAGTATCCGCTGGTTTTTTTTAAACCTGATAGAAAATTATCCGTTTTAAATGTCTTAATGTCTACGCTTTCACCCTCACCACCTGCAATTGATTTTGGGACTGCAGTTTGAAAAGTTAATTTGAAGTTTTTACCATCTGCTTTGTCAATTCCTATAGCAATAACATAAGCTAAATCTTCTATGTCATTACTATCGTAACAGCCTGAAAGAGAAACTATAGAAATTACAGTGACTAGAACTAAACTCAGCATTTTAATTATTCTTCTCATTTTTACCACCTTTGCCTTCTATTCCAACTTTTTTAATAGCTCCTATTATAATCAGAATCAACGGTAAAACCATTCCCAAAAGCCATATAATATTAATAATACTATTACCTAGAAAATCAAATTTAATTTGTTTGGAAAGTACAGCTAATGAAAATATAATAATAGCTATTGGTAAAATAATTGGCTTTGAATTTCTTATATCTAGTGATTTAGCAAATACATAAATTGTGAAATTAAACATAACACCTAAGAATACAAGTGCACAAATAGAGCTAATCAATACAGAAATAGATTCAATTCTTTGTACATAATTTCCAAATTCTATATGTCTAGCCATCTGAAAAATAGGTATCCTTTTATATACAGCCAATTCATACGGGAATACAAGAATAAAGCTGAGAGTAGACCAAAGAAGTAGTAAACCTGATATAATTACATATGAAAATCCTACTTTTTTCAGGTGTTGTTTTTTAAAAAATGGAACCATTAAAAAGAGTATTATAAATGATGCAAATGTTGAAAGCCTTAGTAAACTTCCTTTTGAAATTGATAGAACCCCTTCACCTAGTATTGGAAACAAATTATTCATTCGAAATTCTGGAATAACCCCTATAGTTATTAAAATAAAACCAATCACTATAATAGGTACCAGAAATGCACTAATTCTAGCAATAGACTCTACTCCATAATATCCTGCTGCAATCATTCCCACAAAGAATAGGACTTCAACATATTCCAGTGTTGAACTATCTAAAGATATAATTTTTAAAGTTTGAGAAAAAGAACCAAGAAAAATAGCGGCCGTTAATGTCAACAGGGTTACAATTAATAGCCCAATTATAACTTTAAATACCCGTCCCCCAATACCTGCCGAAATATCTATCAAATCTAGGCTGCCTATATTTTTATACAGCTTACAAACAATAGCAAAATAACCTGCTGCAATTAGTGTTATAATAATAGAAATCATCCAACCTGCACTTCCTCCAAATTGCACCATATCTCTAGGGAAGACAAGCATTATATGTCCAAATACAAAATTCACCATTAATGCTGTCGCTTCCCATGATCCAAATCTAATTTTATTCTCCATATAACATCTATGTCCCATATTCGTTACAAACTCTATTAAAGTACCGACATGGTCTCTGCCCTCCTTTTTTTGTTTTCTACAGACTCTATTTATAATAAATGTCTATTTATCAGCTTCTGAATCCGAGTCTTTTTTTGTCCATCCTCTGCTTATTTTGGGTTGGTTCTTAATATCCTTGGAATTTAGGTAATCCGGCCTTTCTTCTTGTTTCCATAATGGTTTTCTTGTTAACTTATCTGATGTTCTTCCATTTGTAACAGGTGCAAAAGGAGTTAAAAATGGTACGCCAAAGGATTTAGATGATGCTAATATCAAGGAGTTTATAACGAGCCCCAAGGCGATGCCCAAGAAACCTGCTATTGCACCAAGAATAATATATGCAAATCTATTTATCCTTATTGAAAAAGACATAGAAAAACTTGGTACTGTAAATGAGCCAAGAGCTGTAATAGCTACAATTATAATCATAATAGGGCTAGCTACATTTGCAGATACAGCAGCTTGTCCAAGAATAAGACCTCCAACTATTCCTATCGTAGATCCAATTGCTCCTGGTACCCTTAGCCCTGCCTCACGTATTAGCTCAAAGCAAAATTCCATTATTAAAATTTCAACAACAGAAGGAAAAGGAACATTTTCTCTTGAGGCCTCAATGGCGAATAACAAATTAGTTGGAATCATCTCTTGGTGAAAATTTGTAATTGCTATATAAATACCTGGCAATAAAAGTGCGATAGCAATACCTATAATTCTTATAGCACGTATAAAATTCACATAGGGATACCTAACATTAGTATCCTCTGTGGTATGCAAGAAATCCGTTATAGTGGCTGGCATTACTAAAACATAAGGACTTCCATCTAAAATAACAGCCACATTTCCCTTTGATAGCATCATTGCTACATTATCTGGGCGCTCTGTTGCTAATAGTTGCGGAGCTGACATAAAGGTACTATCTTCTAAAAATTGTTCTAGTTCGCCAGAATCGAATATATAATCCACCTTTATGCTTTTAACTCTTTTTAATACTTCACGTACTAATGATTCATTTGCAATGTCTTTAATATACAATACGGCACATGGTGTATTACTCCTCTCACCTATTGACATACTCTGAATCATTAAATCCTTATCCTTTAATATCTTTCTCAGCAGTGCTGTGTTGGACCTAATTTGCTCATTAAATGCTTCTTGTGAGCCACGAATAACAGTTTCAGATTTCGGTGAGTCAATACCTCTGTGTTCCCAGGTTTTTGTGTCTGCTACAAATGCATATTCTAAGCCCTCAATAAATATAGCACAGCCACCAAAATTAACAGCACTTATTACATCAGTATAATTTTCTGCTTTTTTTAATTGATTATACGGAATTAGGCGTTCGAATATATATTCACCCACAGCTTTTGTTTCATCATGTATTTCTATATTCGAAAGAAGCATAAGTGGTTGTAAAATAAAATTATTTATATTTGTACTATTTGTCATTCCATCAATAAAAACTATGAATGCCTTTAATGTTTTTTCTCTCACAGTTACATTAAATTCTCTCAAAACTAAATCACTATTTTTAGGAATGTCATAGGTTGTCTTAATTACTTTTTTATTTGTTTCAATATCGCTTGAAATCTTATTTTTTAGAATGTCATCATTGACTGTACAGCCTATAAATGCCCCCTTAGCTTCTGCTTTATTAAAAACATCCAGAGATGCAGCATTTCTTGCTGTTTCACAATTTACAGTTTTGTTTTCTTTAAGAGTAAAGTCACTTTTTTGCTCCTTTTCTTTATATATAATATATTTTCCGATAGAATTAAAGATCCCCAATTTAATGCTCCTTTTTAGTACAAAATTCTTATTTTTAACTAATTAAGAGTATTATGTTAAATAAACCACATTACTATACATGAAAATCAAGAAAAATTACAAAATATAATATGAAAGCCTTCAATTACAAATTAGTTCAAATATAAAATCAAGTTATATTTATTACATTTTTTTCGATTATTTTCTTGTTAATTATTATATAATAAATTATTATATAGTAATCAGAGTGTTTATTTTTATACTATTATTTTTTCAATAAGGAGAGAAATGAATAATAAGTTACAAAAAATTACTTTAATTGTTATAGTGTCTATATTAATATTTAACAGTTTACCTGTGTTTGCTTGGACACCAGAAGAGGATATACCAGCTACTTCTGCTATTTTGATGGATACCAATAGAGGGCAAGTATTGTACGAAAAAGGAGCAGATTCTATTTATTCTCAATCAATTATGTGCAAGCTGATGACAGCTTTAATAACTATTGAAAAATCACAGTTAAATTCTAAGGTTACTATAAGTAAAAACGCTGCCAGCATAAAAGGATCTTCTTTAAATCTTGTAGTTGGAAATCTTTACAGTGTAGAAGACTTAATATATGGCATTATGCTTTCACAGGGAAATGATGCTGCAATAGCTTTAGCTGAATATGTTGGTAACGGTAATGTTAGCAATTTTGTTGCTTTTATGAATGATAAAGCAAAAGAGTTAAGTTTAACTGATACATTTTTTGTAAATCCTACAGGGTTATATGACAAAAAGCAGTTTACATCAACTAAAGACATAGCAAAACTAGTTAAGTCTGCTATTTCCAATTCTACCTTTAATTTATTGTTTGGAGCTAAAGGTATAGCTTTTATTAACGGAAAGGATTCCTCTATTCTCACTAACCAAAACAAGCTTTTTTGGAGTTATTCAGGTGTTGATGGTGGCAAAATTGGTACTACTCCTCAGCAGGGAACAACTTCAGTTACTACCGCAACCAGAGATAACAGGAGATTAATAGCTGTTGTACTTGATGAAAATGAAGACAGTACGTTAGAGCAATCTGCCAAGTTATTTGATTATGGATTTTCGCATTTTTCTAGCGGTGTTTTAGTGCCTAAAAACACACCTATACGCAGTATATCAATAGAAGATGTTAATGTTAATTTGATAAGCAAAATTGATGTTTTCTATACCTATCCGAAGGGCAATAGTTATATAAAAAATATTAGCTTCAATACAAATGAAAAATTACAGCTGCCAATTAATTCAGATACAATTGCAGGTGTATTAACTTACACATTGAATGATGATACTGTCATTGATGTCAATTTGTATTCGGATAAAGTGGTAGTAGCACCAGAGGATTATAAAGCTAAGATAAAGTCAATATTTAAAGAAAACCATGATTTAGTGACAATAGTAATTATCCTTGTAGCTATTGAGTTTATTATATTGATATATAAACTGATAACTCTTATACTAAAAATAATGAGAAAGTCAAAATAGATTCTCAAGCTTCCCATTACCCATTTTTACTAAATAAACGTCATAATATTGCTGCCCCAGTGTATCTGCAAACTTTTTATTTAGTACTGCAAAGTCAAATCTATTTTTACCTTTTATTGCACTTCCAGTATCCATTGCAATTGTATAGCCAAGACCTTTTATGTAAAATACTGTTCCATATGGCCAATGTTTTTTATCTATTGCTACCGTTACACCTGGGATTATAGGCTTCCCAGAGCTAGTTATTCCTTTATTATTACCACATTCTTCAGCAGAAGGCGTATAAGCAGTTCCTAAAAATTTCCCCAAGTACTTCCTATCTGTATTATTAGTCATTAATTCTTCTGTGTCATATATCTTATAGGATTGAGGAGTAATACCACTGGCAGCTGCCTTTTTGAGTGTTTTTTGAAGTTCAATATTATCTGTAGTCAACTCGTTTTTAGTTGCCTCTATTTTTTTATTTTGTTTTTTTAATTTATTAATTTCATTTTTTATTTGCTCATTTTCCTTTTGGATTAGACTGTTTTGCTTTTTTAAAGTTTCATTTAATATTCTATTCTCATCGCGTATTCGCTTTTCATTTAGAACAAGAGAATCATTTGACTTCATTATCATCATTGCCTGAACATATTCATTAGTATATTGTTCTTTATATTGTAAAAACAAATTATTTATCTTAAAGCAGTAAAATGTAAGTATCAAACATGTAAGAACTAACAAGATTATAAGTACTTTAAATGTACTGTTTCTATTGTAATTACTTTCGCTATCAACCATGCTTTTTATATACTCCTTTTATTTACGATCACTATCTGAAAAACTAATTGTCCTCTAGATAAATAATTTCCTCATTAAACCAATTTTATACAGTCTGCAAAGTTAGTTATCCATCTATTTATAATTATTTTCCAAAAAAAAAGCGATTATACTTATCGCTAATATTATTTGATGTTATAATACTATTTCGAATTTAAAAATAGAGGAAACTATTTTCAATAGTTTTTACATTAAAATAAGTATTTATATAATAATTTAAGAGACTATAAATTTGTAGACTAGGTTGCTTTACAATAAACACAGTATTTGTATTTATATTTTTATTTGTTTTTATATTTGAAATTATTATTTTTTACTATTCGACTTAGTTATTGATTTAACTGATAACAGTTTTTTGTAGTCCTCTAATGTAGTCAAGTTATTAATTTGAAACATTATCCACTTACCCATTTTCATATAATCTACAGCCTTTTTATAAAGCTCAGCAATATTATCACTCAGTGTTGGAAGTATATCCTCCATCTTTGGTTCTAATTTGTAGCTAATAACCAATAATACAGAAAAAGAGTTTTCCTCTGGGTATAACGTTCCAAAGGATTGTCCACTTTTTTGTAATTTAATATTCCAGCCAGGTTTACCCGAACAGCCACTGTACGATAGCTTTGGTTTTACTTTGTATTCTGTTTCCATATACTCTAATAACGATTGCCATAGCAACTTAGCTTCTCCACCAATATAGTCTGCAATATCTTCCATGGTGGGTTGTACATCTTTAGTGAAAATTTCATTCCATTTCATTTTTACATCCTCCATTTTGTATATAATTATTATATTCATGTGCATTTCAGATATTATGTAAATACTTCTGAGTATAAGGACAGACTTCAATACATAAAATCAGCTCCGGAAGTTACAATATTATCAAGAAGCTCATTAATTCTCTGGTATTCATTGTAATATTGCAAATTAAGTTCATTACAATTTCTCACAAAGCAATTCTTCATGCTTGCAAAGACCACTGTTCAAAGCATTCTCACGCAATACCAAGTAAAGTTCTGCCTTAGTAGCATTAATGTAAGGAGCAAGAAATAAAAATCCTATCCCCAAAGTCAGTAAACATAGTAAGTACCACCCTATAAATGAAAGGTCTAATACAAACATATCAAATTTATGTCCATCAGTCATATCGTTACTAAGCTCTATAGCCCTTCTAATCCCAATATTCGGATTTTCAGCTAATATGTACGGTACCATGCTGTATGAATATGATTTTACTATTCCAGGTATAATAAAAAGTAAATACCATAAGAAGTTTTGAAGGCCTTTTAATAACATCGTAAAAACTATACCCGAATAATTTTCTTTAAAAAAGGCAAAGCTAAAGCAATTTTTATTGTCTTCGTATCTTGCGGATTTAATAAAATATCTTCTTCCTCCAACTTCCAGTGGATACCCTAAGAAAATACGGAAAGCCGATACTACTACAATAATTAATAAAATAATAAAAGCTCCTAAAGCAATTATAGCTATAACATTAGCAGTAACATTTGAAAATATAGAATTAGATAATATCCCATTATCAGTACTACTAATATTATCATTATTAAATCTATTGCTACCCTCTCCATTACCTCCACTGCTTCCATTGCCGCCCGCTATTGTAATAACTAAACTTATTAGGAGGGCTTTCCAATAATTTAGTTTTAGTACTGCCTTTGCCCTACTTTTTAATTCTTCTCTTGACCACATAATTTAGTACCCCTTTTTAATTTTTTATAATTCATAAACCTTTAGTACTTATCAGATGTATATTTATACCTTTATTTTTGATACTTATGTTTTTTAAAGATTCATATACAGCACTTGTTTGTATCCCCATTATTTTTTTGCATATCCTCTAGCAAAAAATATAACACCAATCACAATAAATATAGCAATAAATAAGTTTGAAAAAAGGCTTGGTTTTAATGTCATAGTATATGTGACGATACTGCCTTGAGATGTAGCCTCACCATGCCCCGATGGAGATAAATAATTTGCCGCAAACCTTTCAAAAGTATAGATAAGTCCACTTGTAATAATAAACACAGTACCTAATATATAATATATTTTCTTTTCCATTGCTATAACTCCTTATAAACAAATTATTCATTAATAAATTTATTAATAGACTTATTAAGGGTTATATAACGTAATTACAACCAATATAATTATAAATATCAGTATATAAATAAGTAGTCCCCATATAAACTTATTCTTGCCTTTTGGTACAGGAGCCAGTTTAACAGCTTCTCTAATAATTTCTATATCTTCAGAATTACATAAATATCTCTTTGGAATAATATATGCCTGACCTTTAGCTATAAAGAACTGAAAACTATCTCTTGTCTCTGTAGCTCTATACATTTCATTCCATTTTATGAATACTTGGGCTGATTCAGAGTATCCATTAAATCCTTCACTACTTATAGTATATTCTTGAGTTTTTTGAAGCAGCTTATTAGTTTTCAATGAATTCGCTGCAGACTTTTTTAATGAAATTAGAATTACAAAAAATATAATCAAAGGAATTATGATTAATAAAAATAATTTAATTATATTCTGTTCTGAATAATCACCTCTAATTATACCCATAATATAACTTACAATTTGTAAAAACAAAACAAACAGGATAATAGCTAAATAAATCTTTGATGCTCCATTAATAATATATGACTTAAGGAATTTATAAACATCATCCTCTGTCAAATCCACCTTTATGTTAACTGATTTACCTTCCAACTTTAACTCCTCCTTATATATCTTTCGAATACTTGTATTATCTCACTTAACCTTAGAATTTCATATTGTATTTATGTAAATATCTTTGTAAAAATATCTTTGTTTTTAACTTTCTTATACATTATTTGCTTCTTGAAAACACTCTGGTATATATTTCAATTTAGAAAAATTCTTTATAAGCATTTCAGTTTCAAGAATTTTTCCACTTTCAAATTTGGCAATTTTATTTCTCCATATTTCATTTTTCCTGAAGAAGTCACCTTCTACCTTTAAAAATTCATGGTCTTTCTCATATACATGGTATGAATATGGCAATTCCTCATTAATTCTCAATTCACCCTCTAAGCACTTTTCAGATAGCCAAAAATTAAATTGAAATGTGTACGGTGTGTTATTCTTAATCTGTAAGTCTATATAGTTATAGAAAATTGTTGCTCCACTCCCAAAAGGAAGAACTCTCCCGTTATCTGGAAAAGGGTCAAAGCTGTGATGATGCCTCTCAATAACAGTTAATGGACTGTGTAGAACAAGCCAATGAACTAGATTTGCTATTTGGCACAGTCCACCTCCGACTCCAGCTCTGGCTTCTTCATTATAAAGTTCCATGCCAGGTAAATACCCTTTTCCTTTTGTTGGTAATCCAATAATTCTACATAGAGAAAACACCTCACTTGGCTTTATAATTATGCCATTTAGCTTTTTTATTGCTATTTTCAAATTGGTGACTTTATTGTATTGCAGAATCATATCGCTGTCTCCAAGTTTTCTAACTAAGACAGACTGATGTTTTTTTACTCTGTATGGCAGCTTTTCCGTTTGCTTCTTTTTTGCATATGGATTGGAATCGAAATGCCATTTAGAATATCTAATCAATCTTCTGTACCAAACAGCTAAAAAATAGAAGAATTTATTTCTCTGACTTAAAAGTTTTTTACTCACAAGATCTCCTTTTTTCTTACACTCAAATTTCAACACCAGGATTGCTTTCATATGCACAACCAATAATACATAACTGATTTAAAACTTCAGCAAATAGCTCAAAAAGACCTTTTAGCTGTTCTATGTTCTTAATAACACTAGGAACGCAAAAATATAGTTCATCAACACCTTCTGGAAAACTAGCACCAAACCATCCTTCATCATCTTTTACTTCCAAGTGGAATTGCCGTTGCTGTTCCATTAATTCACGTATTTGAGCATTTTCAAGTAGTTCTTTAAGTTTTTGTTCATTGTTTCCTTTTATCACGAAATTTTGATCAAACTCTGGAAATCCAACTTCAATATCCTGCATTCCTAGAGCTGTTCCAATACCACTAAATATTCCGCTTCTGTAGATTTTAAATCTGATTCCATCCTTATTTACGTATGGTGCTCTCATTCTTGTATATGTAACGCTTGATTTACCAGTAGAAACTGTATATGTATCGAGTGTTACAGTCCACTGCTTAATATGTGCAACTACCTTATCGCCTTTAAAAAAGCCACCATCTATATATTCACTTCCCATTTGCTGACTCAGTTCCTGCCAAATTTCTTTTTTGCTTGGTCCAAAAATTTCTCTCATAATACCCATAAGTATTGTCTCCTTTTATTTAATCATATTGATATTATCCTATTTTAACTTTCCTAGCTTCTTCAGTGTTTCATAAATTCTCTTGTCGCTTCTAACATCATCTTCTCCTTGAACATCATTTTTTCCTTCAACATCATTTTTTCCTTGAAAATATATATTAAAATAATCGCTATCACCAAAAAACGAGTTTATGATAGGACACTCTTCTGGAGGCCATGCAGAGGAAAGCATTGACCAAAACATACCACAATAAATCCTTTCACCATTGCAAACCACAACAAATCTTTTTCCACCAACCGGAATCTTCAAATTCAACTTTTCTTCAAAAACTTTATTTAATTCATCATCTTTTATTAGTTTAATCTGATGTTTATCCCATATATATTCAGAAATATTCTTATCTGTTAATACTGGTGGTTCTTCTAATTTAAGTTTGTTTAAGTCCTTATTTAAATCTTTATTTAACGGGCCAGAACTTTCGTTAACGTTAACTAAGTATATTTCAAAACTGGCTTTAACACCGTCATTTTGTTCTACTGAATTATTTTGTTTTACTAAATCACTTCGTTTTGCTGGTTCACTTTGTTCTACTGGATTATTTTGTTTTACTAAATCACTTCGGTTTGCTGGTTCACTTTGTTCTGCTGGATTATTTTGTTCAACAGGATCATTTTTTAATGCGCATGCAGAACTTACCATTAAAAGCATAATAGCAATAATAACTAACACTATTTTTTTCATAAAAAATCTCCTATCCTCTTATTCTCCTATTATTTTGATAAGCACTCTTTTTTCTCTCATACCATCGTATTCGCCATAAAATATTTGTTCCCATGTTCCAAAGTCAAGCTTTCCATTTGTAATTGCAACCACAACTTCTCGCCCCATTATCTGTCTCTTTAAATGTGCATCTGCATTATCCTCATAACCATTGTGGTTGTACTGGTTATATGGCTTTTCAGGTGCCAATGTTTCTAACCACTTCTCAAAATCCTGGTGTAATCCCATTTCATCATCATTTATAAATACGCTTGCCGTTATATTCATTGCATTTACAAGTGCCATTCCTTCTTTTATGCCGCTTTCATCTATAGATTTTTGAACTTCCTTGGTAATATTAATATATGCCCTTCTCTTTGGAATATTAAATGACAACTCTTTTCTGTATGATTTCATAACTATATTCCCCTTTTGTTTAATAAAAACCTTGTTGGCTTGCAAACTTGTGTTGAACATTTCCTTGTTGTTCTTGTTTAAATGTGAGACATGTATATCTTTATATTGCTATTATACTAATTTTTCCATAATTATACCATATCTATCTTAATATCAAAAATCTTATTTTTGAGCGCTTATACATATTTAAAATCGAATTTGAAACCAAACGAATTAAAAGCCAGCTGAAAAACTAATAAAAAAGATTAACAAAAAAAGTCATCCAAAACAGAAATTAATTTCTGTCTGAATAACTTTTCATATCTTAAAATATCTCTTAAACTTATCAAATTAATTGGTACCTTGACTGTAAATCTTATTTTTATTTACCTGTGCATCCTTATAAAACATCATAAACAAACCTGCTGTAGTTCTCTGCGCCAAAGGAATAGAATATTTGCCTAAAGCTGAAAAACGCTCATTTTCATCTTCAATACGGCTTAGTATTCTATTTGCCTTTATTGTAGATATAGAATTGTGTGTTATAAAATCTTCGATGCTACTTAGGTAACACCCCTTTTTCTCAACAAGATAGTCAGGAGTTTCATAAAATGTATCCCTTACGAATTTTTCGAACTTGTGATGTTCTTGTAAAAGCTTTATGTTAGCATGTTGGGGAACAGTCATATCTTGAACTAAGTGAGCAGCTGCTCCCAAAAAAAACATTGCTTTCTTATTTTCTCGTGAATTCCAAAAGCCAATAGCAAAAGCATAATAATTCTTCGCTAATGTAAGTGCATTTGTGTTTCCGTAAAGTCCACGATCCTTAACAGGATTATAAAAATGCCCTGAACTTTTAAAATCTTGATCTGCCCATACAACTCCCAAATTCAAATCAGAAATATATTTAGTAAACAACTCATACTGGGCGACTTTGTTATCATTTTTTAGAATTATTATGGCTTGTGTATTAATAGCTTTGTGTACAAAGCATTCAGTCGTCATAACTGCTTTTTTTATAGGGTTTATAGCTTTCATAGTATATTTAAATATTTTTCCATAAGAATTTTCAACAATTTTTGGCATTATAAGCCCCTCTCCAGTCAATCCTCAAAAGTAGTCTTAATCAATTATATTATACATCCTTTTATCACCTAAAAGAATAGCCGGAATAAATTTTTAAATAAATGTAATAAATAAAATAAAAGAATCCATAAATTCTAAGAAAAGTCGAGAGAAACACATCTAATTTGTATAAAAGCTTAAAAATAATTGAAGGCAGGTTCCCATCGCAATTGCTGGAGAAAGTCTAATTGTATGCTTTGTACCATTTTCCAGAAAACACTTGGGAGATATAAGACAACACATTATTATGTCTATGTAAAAATCATAAAACGTGCTTTTGACAAGCTTAGTCAATTTCAAATTACTAGCACAATTCATGTTTTTATTTTGTAATAAGCTAAATACAGATAATACCCCAGCAAAGATAAATGAATAGGCCATAGTATACAGAATAAATTTATGTCCCATTAGCGCTCCAATAGCACTAAATAGCTTGATATCGCCCGCCCCTATTAATTTAAAATAAAACAGACCAAATAAAAATACTATTGGCACCACCATTCCAAACAAACTTGATTTTAAGCCTTCAAACCCATACATATAAGCATTTATAATCAATCCTAATGAAACAGCTGGCAATACATATAAATTTCGAATTTTTGAATCCTTAATGTCACTAACCACTGAGAGTGTAAGCAAACAAACTAATACAATATAGATGACCATCACAACCTTCATCCTATTTCAGCTTTTACAGAATAACAAAAAACAAATTCTTTATTGGCAAATCTTATGATATCATTGTTTTTCACACTATTTTTTGTGTTAGGCAGTATCCTATTATCGTTGAGAAAAGTCCCATTTCTTGAGTTACAATCCATTACGTAAAGTTCATCCCCTTCCCGTAAAATCTCGGCATGTATTTTACCTATAGCACTGCTATTAATTATGTAATCTACAAAGTTGTCCATTCTGCCAATGAGAATGCTACTTTTATCAATTTTAATAACCTCATCTCCATCTTTTGCTTTTAAATAAGGTGCTCCAGTCAATTTAGGTCTTTTGATAATTACAGTTTCACCACTATAGTTCTCACTAACATCATTGAGTTTTTCTTCTTTTATGCTACTTAAAATTTCCTCATCTTTATTTACTGCTTTGCTATCAACATTAGATATTATTTGTAATGGCTTATTCGATTGGTCTGTTTTCTTATTTGGCGTAAAATAATCTCCTATTAACTTTGCTTTTTCATTAAGCAACCTAATTAATAAAACATCAACTGCTAAAAATATAGAAACAAGTATAGTTACTGTGTATTTGGGGTTATCTGACAACCTGACAAACTCACTATTTATAATTAAGACAAGGCCTACCAAAAGAAATGGTTGAAGCAAAATCAAGGCAAGCAAGAATATATTCATTTTTTTATTATTCTCTAATTTAACCTCACTTTTAGAGTCCTTATATTGATTATAAGTAGTAGATTTCGAAGTTGCTGAGGATATTGAAGATTTTTGAATTTCTGAATATCTTTCAGTATTCATACACTCTTGCTTTTTTGT
Source organism: Bacillota bacterium (assembly GCA_023444055.1). GTDB lineage: Bacteria > Bacillota > Clostridia > Acetivibrionales > DSM-1351 > Ruminiclostridium. The sequence goes on along the minus strand of JAEZRV010000064.1, from coordinate 60,143 downwards.
ATTTTGGGAATAAGGAATCCTCAAATTTCCTCTTGTTAATAAATTTCTATTATCATCAGTCTTGTTAGCTTTCGCAATATCTTTTTTTATTTTATCTGCTTTTATTGTTTTATCTATTTGCACTTCTGTCGTAGCTTTTTTAATCCCTGCCTTGTCTGAATTAAACCAATTTCCAAATATCTTATCTTGGCGTGCCCTTTTAACTTGTAAATTACCATTGTTGAGATTAGTGTCTGTATTGGCTACTGTATTATCAAAGCCCTCTGGATACTTTGAGTAATTTTTAACACCTTCGCACAGAAGGCTTTCAATAAGGGATTTCAGATTGCATAAACTAAAATTATCATTTTTAATAACTTCAAGTATCTTTTGAATATAATTGTCACTGTATTCGTCATTAAATTTTACCATATGAAAAATGAGCTTAGTAAAAAAAGCATTAATGTCACTTTTACAATCTTGAAAAGGCAAGTATACAAAATAAATATTGATATTATCAGGTTCGACATAAATAAAATTTTCATTAAGTAAAATATTATTATCATAAAGCAAGTAGTTTTTTAGCTGATATATATTGTTAATAATATTTAGAATTGTTTTTAGAAATTCATCACGAGAAAAATATTTTCTAGTCACAAAGCTGACTAATGTGCATTTTGATGTTATATTATAAAAGCAGTTTACCTCATCTCCTATACGATTTATATTAAAATTTAGTAGCCCATTTAGTTTATTATTCAATAACATTTGTGCTTGATAATTAATTACGTTTTGCCCTCTTCTATTCTTTAAAACTAAGTAGTTTGATGTTGAATCACTCTCATATAAAACTTTAAAATCTTTTTCAAAATTATTTATCATCTTTTTTCACCTCTATGCTTTATCACCAAATTAAATACTAAAGCTACAAATTACTGTTGTTTATCGCATTGTCGGCCATATGCCTTAATGACCACTAAATCAATGCTTTTGCCTCTTGCTATTTGTATACACTCATTTATGGTTTGCTGCTGATTTGAATGAAGTTCTGTTTCTGGAATAATTAATCTCAGCTCTTTTTTGTTAACTTGCCAACTTTCAATTGCTATTTCAGTACTTTCCCCACATTCAAACTTATCAAGCTTATCAATATACAAGAGTAATTTCTTTTTTAGATTAATTGAACTTTCGTAATATGCTTCATCTATATTTAAACTTTTTATACTAGTAGCCGTTCCGTTCTTGAAGCTGGCTATTGTTGGAAAATTAAACGGCAGATTAGCGCCTTGAAGTTTTCGTATTTCTTTACCACGATTTATATTGCTCATATCCCATATACTTGTTTCTTCCACCCTCTCTTCAGCCCTTTTTACACCATCTTCCCCTGCCCAAACACAGCTTGAAGCTGTTTGTTCTATTTTTAATCCAGGTAAAAAGTCTGTCAAAAATGGCAAAGACATTTCATAGCTAACGATAATGTCTATACTTTTTCCATCTGCCAACATTTTGCTGCTTGTAAAAGCTATACCACTAAAGCCATCCTTTAAATTTAACCATCTTAATCTCTTGTCAGCATTATCAAAGTAACTAACCTCCAGATTCTTTTTAACCAAAGACTTTGATATCGGTACTAAAACCGTCTGAGCCCTTACATAATCCGTTGCACCTTTACCGAGTTGCTCTACTATCGAAGTTATCCAGGTATCTCCTAAAGCATCTCTAACTTTTTGTGATTCGCTGAATTTTTCCATACTGCTTATAACTTCGTCTACATTAGTCTCATAATATATCAAGCTATATACGTTCATTTCCTCACAAGCTCCAGTTATAGCCTGCTGAATAATTTCATGCGTATAATATACTTTTATAATAAATACGAATGTCATAATTGCAGTAATGAAAATTGGCAATAATATAGCAGCCTCTACTGTAATTGAACCTTTGCCATCCGAACTATATACTTTTTTATTAGTAACCAATGCAGACATCCTCACTTATATAAGTTCTTGAAATGCTTCTTTTTGACTTTGATGAAAATGATGGAAATGAAACAAATATATTTTTCATAGATACTGTTGTGTTTGTTTTTAGCATTGCTTTGCAGTCTTCTAATAAAAAGCCAGTATTTGATACACCAATATTAAGCTGTACTAAATCCTGTATCCTAGCTAACTTTTTTTCTTTATCCATCATTAAAAGAAATATTTTTAAATAATCCTGGTAGCTTAAACATAACGGGCTATCTTTAACATTTACATTAGCTTTTTTAGATAACTCACCTGAAATGTCAGTCGTCCACTGATCTTTTGTCTTAATTAAAGGTATTTTTTCACCTTTTGTTAATTTTTCTATATCATTTATTGACTCCGCTAAAGCCCATGAAAAAAGTATCATAGTTTGAATTAACGGTGTAGAAAGTCCGGCATTCCATGAGCTTAGTGCAGCAGCAAGACTAGTTATTCTTGCCATCTTTGAAGTGTCTGTATAGATATGTATAGCATTTGCCACCTGCCTAATCGCCAGAATTTCAGACCTTATTAGTAATGAATTCATGACTTCATCTTTATTCCCATTTATAATATACTCAACCTCAAAATCTGAGAAATATCCATCTCTCTTTGTTTTATCCTCTGACCTCAAGTTGTACGCCTTACTTTCAACCTCACCTTTCAAAAGAGGTACATCATGCTTAAATGTACCCATTACATATTCATTAACGTATATATTTTCAGTTATTCTTGACGCTATTTGGTTAACACTTGAAAAATTGTTTTGCCACCTAGCATTAGCTTCTATATTTTTGTCAAATGAAAAGTCATCAAAAAAACTTTCTACAAAGCCTTCACTTTTCAAACTAATGTTATATAGATTTTTACTATCTACCTCTTCATAAATATTTGCTTTCCTTGAAGGTAGTTGTTCTAATAAGCTGTCATCAATAATTCTAGTCTCTCTTTTTTTGCTGTAAGCTTTTTTTAGAGTCTGCTCAACCTTATCTCTATTATCCTCATCATCTGACTTTGCAGGTTTTGCCTTATTAAAAATGTAATTAATACTTGATTCAGAAAGCTTGTCTAATTCTAATAAAAAGCCACCTTCGTCCATATCTGCTATAGTCGAGATATTTGAGCATTTTGTGATATTGCTATTTAGGCTTGAAATAATTTCTGCAGAGTTGTCTTCACCAATAATTCTTTGAATCCTAGACAAATCATCATCATAAGACTGTTTTAGCTCTTGTATTCCATCTTTAGTATCTTGTATGTACTGTTTTTCTTCTATTATTCGCTTTGATAAATCACCTTTTCTTGCAGTAATAGCCTTGGCATTTTCTAATGCTTCATAATTCAAACTTTTGTATTGATCTAAGGTATTAAGAATACTGCTCTTTATCTCTTGTTTTGTATTAGTAATATTTATCAACTCGTCTCTTACACTTTCAATGCTATCTAATAACTCATCCTTCTTCTTTACATCACCTTCGCATGAAACTAATGCCTGAAGTGAAGATAATTTCTGAGAATACTCCTGATACATTTTATTTTGCTTCAAAAAACTTTCTTTAAACTTTACTATTTTTGCAGTAATGCCCATTTCATTTATTTTCTTTGTTTTACCCTCAAGAGTTAACTGTAAATTTCCTATAATACCAGACTGTTTGTTCGTTTCCAGTATCCTTTTACATACTTTCGAACCGCTTGAGATGCTTTTCATACCATCAAATTTAGATAATAAGTCAGAAACCAACTCATAAGGTGCGCGATATTTCATAAACTCAAGTATTTGACTCTCAAATATAGCTCTATTCTCTAAATTATACTGTTGATTAACATTTATATTTTCAACATTAAAATCATATAAAAAATCATCCTTTTGATAAATATTCAAATTCTTTGTAAAGTACTCTTCATAGCTTTCTTGAATTGAATCATTGTCTTGATACACACCGAAAAGACCATATTCATCCTTTAATTGATTATTATAGCTGGCTAATATAGAAGAAATAGCTGTTTTGTTTGCTCTCTGTATATGGGAATGTGCCAAGCTAATTCTTGCAGCATCTGTAAATACACCAACAACTAGCAAAACAGCTGATAGCACAATGCTAATAAAAATAGTTATTGCACCGTTATTATGTTTTAGTTTCAAATTCCATTCACCTCTATCAATAATTACCTTGCAAGTATTCTTGAATAAACTGGCTTTGTCATAACCCAGTGGAGCAGTTTTACAACTGTACAGGTTAAGCATTTTCTGAACGACTAACCTGTGAAATTCTATTAAATTAGTGCTTTTTGAGTAGTCTATATGCAGTTTATTTGAGCAACTTAGCCAAGACATCATTTACCTTTGATTCCTTACCAATCCATTTATTATCACTGTTTGAAATACACTTTTTAATATCAGATACAGTATCTAGGTTTCTAACAAACTCAGCATTATCGGAAAGAGGAGAATTAGACTCAGCCTTTATGTTTATTGTTGAAGGGAGACCAAATATTTCAAACAAATTCCCTATTGGAAGTGGATATTGAGCCTCAATATTGATATTAATTTGCTTCAATAAGAATTTGTAGGATGTAGAATTATCCAAATATGTGTTTGAATCAATAATTGTCTTCTCAAGCCTTTTAGATATATAGTTATTCAGGCGAGCTTTTTTATATGATGCTTCTTTATCAAACATCCTCCAATATAGATTGTAATTTGACTTTAGATTAGGATCAGTACCATTAGCATTAGATTCCCCAACATTAGCATTAACATTATATTCTGCATCATAAGGATTAGAATTACTATATTGATTACAGTAATAGCCTACTCCAACATTTGCAGCTTGATCTGCAGCACTTTGTAGGAACGCATATTGATACATGATTATAAAAATATATACAATAGCAGCAAGAAGTAGAAATACAACCGAAAAAACAATTGAAGCTTCTACTGTAAAGCTGCCCTTTTTATTGATATACAATGCTTTTATAGTTGATATCAATGTCATTGTTTAGTTTGTTTCCTTTAACTTTACTTGTGTTCCAGTGTTATTTTCAAGTTGGCTTCCATCTGGAAAAAGATTTTCGATTATACTATTTACAAATTTTATTAACTGGTTTCTAAATAGCAAAGCAACTCCAACAAGAACAGCTATAATAATAATCACCTCAACTGTTCCCATTCCATCCTCCTCAGTTATAAACCTTTTAAGTGTACAAAACATATATTACTTCCTCCTTATAACTTTTATTTATTAGATTTTTATTTTAGAAAACATCCAATTTTGTCATGTTATCTCAAATCCCCTGCATTGATATGATTGCAGGGGTTATAACTATTATAACAACAGCAAAAAACATAATCATCATTGGAAATAGCAGCTTTGTTGACGCTTCCTCTCCAAGCCTTTTAATTGTATTTTTGCGCATTTCCCAGCATTCATTTGACAGAATTCTTAATGATAAAACAAGGTCGTTTCCACCCCTTTTAGTATTTTGAACAATAGTTGACATAAGTCTTGATATTTCAGGGGTCTTTACCCTTTTAGCAAATTGGCTGAACGCTTCTGCTTCACTTTTACCAGATTTAATTTCAAGAATTGTTTTATCCACCTCTGCATAGAAATCTCCATTTTTGTTGCAATCCATAGATATTTTCTCCCATGCTTTAGACATTGTCATGCCCGCATTAATTAGTAGCGTAAGTTTATTTATGAAATTTGGAAATTCCAACAGTATCTCTAATCTTCTTTTTTTCACTCTATTATTAAGTCTTAAATCATCTGATATTACAAATACTCCAAATAAAAGAAATACATATACCAATGTTACGTCCTGAAACTGTGACAATAAACCTGCTAAAAGCTCACAGATTATCCCAAGCATAACTAATACAATTTTATTTGCATGAAAAATCCTAATATAGAATGCAGAATATTCCTGACCATACACTTCACTAATGGTATTAAGAATCCTTCTATCATAATTTGAATCATAAGAATAGCCATACTTATCTAATACATATAGTCCAAACGACAAAAACTTTTTTAGTTTGAAATCTTTTTTATCCAATACCTCAACATGTTCAGAATAGGTAAAGCCATACTTAATAATGATTCCCCAAAAACTAGCTAGCAAAGATATAATTAAAAATAAAGCAATCAAATTAACAATTAACATATTTCCTCACATTTTTATGCTCATAATTTTGTTTGAAATGAAGTATGCAGCTATAAGCAATAATAAACAAACTGTCATAGCCACTTTTCCCTGATATGTAGCAAAAACCGGCTCTATATAGTCTGATGCTGTTATTGATAGAATAAAAGTCATTCCGAGTGGCATGATGTTTAATACCTTCTGTTCAAACTTTCTAGATGACAATAAAGTCTCAATCTCCTGCTTCATCTCAATTTTATCACTAATTATTGCAGCTGAATTTTTTATTGCATCTATTAGGTTTCCACCTGTCCTTTTACATATTGTTATTACATCAGAAAAATTCATAATGTCATCAATATTAGAGCGTTTTGCAAAATCACTTATAGCCTCTTCAACTGTAATATTATAGGATAGTTTGTGAATTATAATATGTGTTTCTTTGATAATAAATACGTCATCACTGGGATAAAGTACAAATAAATCTTCTAATGCACTTTCAAAAGCATTTTCTAAAGCCCTACCAGCACTAAGAGATGAGGATAATGATATCAGTAGATCTTTGAACTGTAGGTTTAGTTCATTTCTCCTTTTAGATATTATTTGCTTTTGCTTAAATTTAAGATATAGAATTCCAAAAGGGCATAAAATTACAGAAAACAAAACATTTCTATAAAATAAATATGCTACTGCAAAAATGAATAATGCTGCAATTAAAGAATAAATAATTTTCATTTTAATGCTCATATAACACGAGTCATAATCAATCAAAGGCATTCCTCCTAGCTAAAGTCATCATGGTACTGCATTTATTTGTATTTAATATTTATTTTTTACGTTTTAATACGATATAGTATTATATCTCCCTCATCCAGTAAAAATTCCAGAGTTTAATAATTTAGATTTGTTGAATAATTGATTGTTAGTTCTTTTTAGAGAACCAACTACTGGATTACGCGAAATTAAATCAGTCGGATTCGAATTAAACAAAATTGAATTTAACGGCTTTAAATCAGACAAATCTGATGAATTTGATTTAGACGTATTTGAATTAGACTTAATTGATTTAAGTGGATTTGAATCATACATGTTTGAAGTATTTGTATTAGTCTGAATTGGTCTAAGCAGATTTGAATCAGACAGGTCTAAATTAGGTTGAAAGGCTTCCTCAAAAACAAATAGTGGATTTAGTTTTATTTGATTGTTTTCTATACCTGCTACTTCTGATATTTCCATTGTTCTTCTGGATTTATCCCTAAGTCTTGAAAGAAAAATAACTATGTCAATAGCAGATGCTATTTGTTTTCTAACCGCTTCAATAGGTAACGTCGACGAACTCAGTACCATTGTTTCTATCCTTGAAAGCATATCTTCTGAGGAATTAGCATGGCCTGTTGATAGGGAGCCATCATGTCCGGTATTCATTGCCTGGAGCATATCAATTGCTTCTGCGCCTCTTACTTCCCCAACGATTATTCTATCCGGCTTCATACGAAGAGCGGTTTTTATCAAATCTCTGATCGTAATCTCTCCCTTATCCTCCAGGTTTTTATTTCTAGTTTCAAGCCTTACCAAGTTTGGAATGTTTAATATTTGAAGCTCTGCTGAGTCCTCAATTGTAATAATTCTCTCATCCTCTGGAATAAAATTTGATAACACATTTAAAAATGTCGTCTTTCCAGACCCAGTACCTCCTGCTATAAATATATTGTACTTTGCTATAACAAGCATTTTTAAAAATTCTGCAGCTTCCGGTGTCAATGAGCCAATATCTACAAGCTTATTAATATCAATCGGCTTTTCTGGAAATTTTCTAATTGTAACGATCGGACCATTTAAGGCAATAGGAGGCAATACCACATTAATTCTCGAACCATCCTTTAACCTAGCATCAACAATAGGTGTAGACTCATTGACAATTCTATTTACAGTTGTGACCATTACTTGTATGATATCTTCTAATTTTTGAGAAGATTCAAACTTCAAATCAAGTTTTGTGTTTCTACCATTTTTCTCAATAAAAATATTATTAGGCCCATTTATCATTATTTCTGTTATGTCTGTATCCTCTAAAATTGGTTGTAATATATCAAGCCTTCGAAAAGCATTAAATACAGCCTCTATTACCTCCTTCTTCTCATTTGCTTTCAATACAAGTTGTTTTGATTTTTCAAATACTGTTTTGGCTATCATTTCACTTATTTCTTCATCTGAGACATCTCTTTTTAAGTCAATTTGCTGACTAATAGAACTTTTTATTTCATTAATAAGATCTTGCTTCAATTTTCTCTCCTAATTAAATTTTTAATTTAATAATTTTTTAATTTATTTTTTTATTAAGTTTATTTGCTTATTTTCTCTTTATCTTTTTTATTTACTTAACTTGGGTTTAACTAATAATTCATTATAATTTTAAAATTTTTCGATTATCACCTTCTTTACCGACTTGGAAAAATATATTGAATCTAACTTTTGCAATTAACAACAAATATAGCGATTGTACCGTTCTCAGCTACATAACTTATTGTTTAATCAACAATTGAAAAATTATCTATTGAGATAAACAACCGCTATATCTGCAAGGAAGCTCTTCTTCCTGAAAAGCGACATACTGTTTAAATATATCTTCTAGCAATATCATTTAAAGCATTTTTAATTAATTCAGACCCTCCATTTGCATTGAAAAGATTTTTTAAAGAATTGAAATTTAAATCTAAAGGAATTGCAGATAGAATTTTTTCTTTCAGATAGGAATTTTGAGAATGGAGGGTCTGTTTTGATACTTTATTGGCAACATATAGGAATTTATGTGCTAAAAAAGTATTGTGGGGTGAGCTGTTTGATAGTTTATTTATACTATCCTTGAACAACTTAGTTTTATGTAAACATATTTCCTCATTAGTAAAAACATACAGTATTTCATCAGCTATTTCAAAGATAGAAATATTATTTTCGTTTAGCTGTGAATCCATATCTAATACAATAAGATCATATAGTCCACTCGATTTCATAGTATCAAGAATTAATTCAATATCTTGAGGAAGTAATTCATTTACTTCAAATGCATTATTCGCTTCTTTAAAAAAGTGTATATTTGAAGTAATGTCCTTACAACTCATTGTTGAAATCTTTGATATTAGATTTTTATCCTTCTCTTTTGCATAATAAATAATATCAGCAATAGAATACTCTACATCGCTTGAAAGAAAAACACCTGTTGACGGGAACTGTTCAAAGTTTAAATAGAACACAGATATTCCCGAATATGAGCATATAGTGCTGATACCCATTGCTACAGAAGTTTTTCCTGTATTTCCACTTGCTGAATAAACTGCTACAACCTTTGCTGTTTTCTCATTTTTAAGTTTGACAATGTCACAAGATTTTGTAAAGAAATTAATGATTTGTCCCGCAATTTGATTTGCATCCTGATATTTATAGATTAAGGATACATCTCCTAGATAGGTACTATTTGCTCCTGTAGTTAATATAATCAGGTTAGTTTTGAATTGATTACAGATTTGATTATAATACTTCTCACAAACTAAAATTATATCTGGATCAATCTTTTTAATCCATTCTTCAATTTTGTAAGAATTATTAAAATAATTTACGAGTAACGTCTCAGAATAATTGTGAGTTAGATAATTACATAAATTAAATGAATACTCATCATCATCATCAAGAATTGCTAATTTAATAAGAGCCATTGCTTTTCTCCTTTCCCCTTCTTCTTTTGTATATAAACCAAGTAAAAAAATCACTTAATTAACTTACTAAAATTTTAAAGAGAAAGATTTAGCAAACTATCTATTTACATTGTAGTACAATTTTTCATATTTTGTCAACACATTTTTTGAATAATTATTAATTTTTTGTATTTTTTAGGCTACATTTAGCTAATTCATACACAAAATGTAGTGTATAGCATATTTATACAAACTATATACTGAAGATATATTAAAAAAAATATGCAAAACTTTTTTCAATACCCATTCACTGATATCTTCCCCATCTTAGTAAATGTCTCTACTTCTATGTCCCCATCAGTTCCATCAAATTGGTTATTATTAACTGTTCCAGTGCTATTAAGTTTTATGTTTGAGTCAACTGGAAAATATAAATCTATATTCCCCTTTTTTGTTTTAAAAGAATAATTTGATTTTTCCTGGCACTTAGCCTTTACATATATGTTACCAGAATTTATATTTGCATAAGAATGGCTTAACAGCTTTGCCGAATTCAGCCTTAAATTTCCATTATCACATTCATATAATAATTGTCCTTTTAATGACTTTATATCCGAGTTTACAGAATCTAATTCTGCTTCAATATTTCCTTCAAACTTATCTCTTATTATAATGTTGCCATACTGCTGCGATATTTTTAAATTTTTGATTTGTTTTGGAATTGTTAACTTTATATCAGTGTAAATGTCCTGAGGCTTCTTTATTGTTCCATTATAATCAACTGTAAAAAACAATGTACTATCCTCCTCTTTAGACATTATAGAATAGTTTTTGAGAAGCTCTTCTAAATCTTCATCTGTTTTGTTATCTCTGATATTATGTTTTGTTTCTAGTTTAATATTCTTTTTATCCCAGCAATAAATCTGGATATTTCCTGAATCTATAGTTATATCTAAAGTTTTAGTTCCTCTGCTTAAAGCAACTGACGAGTCATCATACATAGATGCTCCATGCTTTGGAATGGCTTCATTTTCGCTTTTACAGCCTGTAAATGAAATTAACATGATTAATAATATGTATAAAATAGTTCGTTTCATTTATATACCTCTGCTAAAACTATTATTTGCAAAGATAATACCATATTATTCCATGCCGACTCAATTTATTTCCTAAATATAGCTACTACCACTTCGTTTTTTCTTACTCTTTGCCATTCTTACCTCCAGTTTTTTATACGTATACAGCCTCATATTCGCCTTTTGTTGCTACTCTGACAGACCATTTCATATTCTCTAAACGCTCAATTTCTTTGCCTATTTCAAGTTCAATCCTCTTTTGGTATCGTTCCATTACACTTCAATATCTTTTGTAATATATATTTTTTTTAATTTTAAAATAAGTTTTATACCATATGGCAAAATGATTTCTAATTTTTGTTGTTAAAACCCCACAAAAAGTTCCTTATATATTAAAGCAAATTTTAAGGGGTAAAAAAATGGAAAAAGTGGAAAATAAACCAGAGCGGACTGTCCAAATAATGAATAAAGAAACTGAGAATAAAAAATACAATGACGCCTTTCCTAGATATACATATAGATTGGGAAGTATTGGAAACTCAGGTAACAACATGAGTAATTACGGAAAATCCAATAACGAAGAAAGCTCTGAATCATCGAGAAAAGCCTTTAGTTCTAATGGCAATAGCAGTTTAAGCTGGATAACGGATTTTAGCAGATTAATGAATGTAAAAATAAATAATAATAATCATGGAATAAGGACAACGAAATGGAGCTATATGGAGCATTTATTCCTCACAGATCCGGATTCTATTTCGCGTGATGAATTCCTGCTCTATCAAAGCAGCGCGGGGTTTCGTCATGCGAAAGGATTACTAGAAGAGGGGAGACGTCGAAAAGAACTTGCGAAAAATACTCAGCTAGAGCGGTCAACAGCAGGTTCAGAGACAATAAATCACAATGAGGTTGCAAAACAAGAACCTATTCAGATTAAGAAAGAAAACAAAACAGGATTACCAGATAACTTAAAAGCTGGAGTTGAAAACTTGTCAGGATTGTCAATGGATGATGTTAGGGTACATTATAATTCAGATAAACCATCACAGGTAGGAGCGTTGGCTTATACTCAGGGTACGGATATTCATGTGGCTTCAGGACAGGAAAATCATTTGCCACATGAAGCTTGGCATGCAGTGCAGCAAGCTCAAGGAAGAGTACAGTCTACTAAGCAATTGAAGAGTGTGCAGGTAAATGATGATATAGGGTTGGAGCATGAGGCGGATGTAATGGGGGTAAGGTTGAAAGAGAATAATGCAAAAAGAGGTTTTCAAGCCGTGTCTATGAATTATTCCATTCAAAAACAACAACTTACTAATTCTAATGCGATTCAAAGAACATTGAAAAAGATAACTGAAATTGATATAAATGATCTATCAGGTCTTAAAGCTACTCCAGAAACAGGATTTGGTGCAACTGTAAATGGCACTGTGAAAACTCTTAAAACAAAGGTGAATTGGGGCCCACTAGATACTTCAGGTGAAGGCACTTCTGTAGATGCTGTCATATTGGGTCCAGATCATAAACTCGGCTCAAAAACCGGATCAAATGGCATATCAGAAAGAGTACAAAATTTCAACAAGGCTTTTACCGGAACTTGGAAACAAGGACATTTACTAAATGATGGATTAGGTGGGCCAGGTAACAAGCCCGAGAACCTAGTAGCTATTTCAGCCAGTACAAACTCTAATATGTCTAATCATTTTGAAAATGCTTTACAAGATATAGTTAATAAAAATGGGAAATGGGTTCACTTCAAAATTGATGTTACTCATAATCCCATTACTTCCTCCGAATCTAAAAATGCGTTAGAGAAATTTACCGATGATCCCAATCAATTACGATATGCATCTTCGCTAAAAGTAGTCTGGGGGGAACTTGATGAAGATGGTGCTCCCACTAACAATAATCATGAATTTACTCTTAGCCAACCAGAGCCTATTACTGATAGAAAAAAGGCCCCTAAGACTGCTATAAAAACGGAAGATAATCCTACAGGTAATGTTAAACCTCAAGCCATTACGACAATTGCAGAGGATGAAGTGGTACTTGACTATGCTGAAGGCGTGTTAGAACAGGTTAGCAAAAAACAAAGCTTACTTCAAGAGGAACAGGAATCTAACATTATTAAAAACATAAGGTTACTAACTCCTGCTCGTCTCGCAGCAGCTGATGATGAAACTAAGAATGCTTACTCTGATCATAAGCGTACAAGAGGGGATGATATACCTGATGTTTTAGAAAATCTTAAAAAACGAAGGAAACGTCTTCAACCAAATGAATATGGTACTTTTTTGAGAACATATAATAATGAATGTTCAAGGCAATTAGCAAATCCCGAACTAAATTTCCCTAAACAGTTAAAAGAACTGCTTAAAGCTAAAAAATCAGCTGCTAACTTTAGGGAAATTCTAGATCAGGTTAAACCTAAGTATCCAGCTCTTGGTGATATTGTATCGAAACGATTGGATTTATTGGATAATCCTGATTATGAAGATTTTGAGCTAGCATGTATGGAAGTCTATAAATCTGATGTTGATAAATTCAAAGAATACTTTAATGAACTTAAATCTAAACTGACATAATATTTATTAAATCTTGCACTGTGCTTTAACATATATGTTACTATAAATTAAAAGTGCCCATTTTAAAGGCACTTTTTTATCAATTATTATTTTTTATTTAAATAGACGGCATCCTATCTTCTCATATGATAGCCTCTCTATATTCTATTAGGATATCTTTAGCTAATATTCATTTTAATAATGGCGAAGATATAAAAAGCAAACAAAGTTAGGTATTTTGCATCTCTTTGTATGAATTAAATAATCGTGAAATCCAATAACCAATATAACCAATCATTGCTCCCAGCACATTTAATATTAAATCATCAATGTCACTTGCTCCTACTCCAGAAATGTATTGAGCAACTTCAATGGTTAGTGAAGAAAGTAATGCTACAAAAACTACCTTTCGAAATCCATTCTTCTTGTTAAAAACTATTGGAAGTAAGAACCCCATTGGCATGAAAGCAACTATATTTCCAGCTATATTTGTAACAATAATTCTCAAATTATATCCAGAAGTCAAAAACTCAATTATTGTTCTAAATGGTATTAAATTTATACTGCGGTGTAGTTGTCCACGACCATAATAATGGCTAAAAAAGGTTAGATATGCCAACAGCAGCAGGTATCCCACAAATAAGATCGAAAACAACATTTTTATACATTTTGACTTGTTATTAAAGTTAGATTTCATAAAACCTCCACGCCAACTACTGGCGCAAAAATAATTAACCTATCGTGGTGAAGTTGAACACTTTTATACAAAATTAGGAAAGTCAGCATTAAAAACCAACTTCCCCAATTTTGCTTGTTATCTATATTTTATCACAAAATAGTCACTAGTCTTATTCTTTAAAACAAGTTTCCAAACCATCTTGCTCCAACTTTTGACCATTCATTTTTAACTATTTACTGGGTTTAAACCACACTTCTCACTAAGTTTTACTAGTTTTTTTAAATTGTTTTGTGGAAATCTTGCATTGTTTAACCCCAACTTTTTGCTAGACTTTACCCGAAATACTCCACTCCAGCTTGGAACAACTTCTGATCCTTTTCACCTGGTACATTTCTGTAAAGGTTTGAACCTATTCTTTCTGAGTGACCCATTTTACCAAATACTCTTCCATCAGGACTTGTAATACCTTCAATTGCATTTACTGAACCATTTGGATTATAAGCTATATCATATGTTGCTTTGCCATTTAAGTCTACATATTGAGTTGCAATCTGACCATTAGCTTCTAATGTTTTAAGTACTGCTTCACTTGCAGTAAAACGGCCTTCCCCATGTGATATGGCTATTGTATGCACATCTCCAACCTTAACATTATTCAGCCAAGGAGAAAGATTTGAAGTTATTTTAGTATTTACTAAACAAGACTGATGGCGTCCAATTGTATTGAATGTCAATGTCGGGCAGCTATCATCTATATCTCTTATTTCTCCAAATGGGAGCAAGCCCAGTTTAATTAGTGCCTGGAAGCCATTGCATATACCCATTACCAAACCATCTCTTTGCTTTAATAACTTCATCACTGCTTCACTTACAATAGGATTTCTGAAAGCTGTTGCTATAAATTTACCAGATCCTTCAGGTTCATCACCGGCACTAAAGCCACCTGGAATCATTATTATCTGTGAATTATTTATAAGCCTTTCCATTTCCTTTATTGACTCTTCGATGTCATTGTGTGACATATTTCTAATTACTAAGGTTTCTACAATTCCACCTGCATTTTCAAATACCTTTTTAGTATCATATTCGCAGTTTGTTCCTGGGAATACAGGAATAAATATTCTAGGTTTTGCTACTTTTGCTGCTGGCTTAACCTTTGACTTCGCTTCATAACTGTATTCAACTGGTGTCTCATTAATTTGCTTTGCTCTTGTTGGGAATACCTTTTCAAGTGGTTCCTGCCATTTTTGAGCTAGCATGTCAAGTGCTATTGCAGTGCCATTTACATTTATTTCTGCACTGCTTGTTGTCGTTCCAAGCAATGTATATTCTAAATCACTAAATACTTTAGCTAAATCAGTGTTTTCAGCCAATTCAAGTATTATTGAACCGTAGTATGGCTTAAATAACATTGTAGCATCTATACCATTCTCAAAATTAAATCCAATCATATTGCCAAATGCCATTTTCGTGATTATTTCAGCTATACCACCTTCTCTGATTGAGCTTGCGGATAATATAGCTTTTTCATTTGCCATTTTATAAATACGACTGTATACCTTGTCCAATTGGTCAAAATCAGGCAAACTATTCTTATCTAAACCAACCTTGAGCATTACAACTTTGCTACCTGTTGCTTTAAATTCATTTGAAATAACATTATTTACATTAACTGTGTCAACAGCAAAGGATACAAGTGTTGGCGGAACATCCAAATCCATAAAGCTTCCTGACATACTGTCCTTACCGCCTATAGCAGCAGTACCCAATTTTAATTGAGCATAATATCCACCAAGCAATGCGCTAAGTGGTTTACCCCAACGCTTAGCATCCTTGCCTGGCTTTTCAAAATATTCTTGGAAAGTAAGTCTTGCTTTTTTATAATCTCCACCCATCGCTGCAATCTTTGCTATTGATTCAACTACAGCAAAAACAGCACCGTGGAATGGACTCCAAGTTGATAATTCAGGATTATAGCCATATGACATCAATGTACCTGTTGTAGTATCACCTTCCATTAAAGGAAGCTTTGCAGCCATTCCTTCCGCTGGTGTCAACTGAGTTTTTCCACCGAATGGCATTAGAACAGTGTTAGCTCCGATTGTAGAGTCAAATCTCTCAATAAGACCCTTCTGGCTACATCTGTTTAAATTCTGTAAGTTTTCAATCCATTTATCTGTAATATTATCAATCTTAATATCATTGAATTTCTCAAAGTAAGTCTGTTCTTTTGGAGCAGTTACTTCAATATTTATTCTCTGCTTTGCTCCATTTGAATTTAGGAAATCACGACTTAAATCAACTATCTTTTCGCCTCTCCATGTCATTTTAAGTCTAGCTAGCTCTGTTACCTCAGCAACTACAACAGCTTCGAGATTTTCCTTTGAAGCGAAGTTTATAAATTTCTCAACGTCCTTCGCATCAACAACAACAGCCATACGCTCTTGTGATTCTGATATAGCTAGTTCTGTTCCATCAAGACCCTCATATTTCTTTGGAACTACATCAAGATTTATTTCAAGTCCATCAGCTAATTCACCAATAGCAACAGATACTCCACCTGCGCCAAAATCGTTACATCTCTTTATCAAAGTGCTTGCATCAGGATTTCTGAATAAACGCTGAATTTTTCTCTCAGTTGGCGGATTACCCTTCTGAACCTCTGCACCACAAGTAACTAATGATTCTTCAGTATGAGCTTTTGATGAGCCAGTTGCTCCTCCGCAGCCATCTCTTCCAGTTCTTCCACCTAATAGTATTATCTTATCTCCTGCTTGTGGAACCATACGCACTACATTTTTTCTTGGTGCAGCACCAATTACAGCACCTATTTCCATTCTCTTTGCTACATAGCCTTCATTATATATTTCAGCAACTTGACCTGTTGCTAGTCCAATTTGATTTCCATATGAGCTGTAACCAGAAGCTGCTCCTGTAGTTATCTTTTTCTGTGGTAGTTTTCCTGGCGTTGTATCTTCTAGCTTAGTTCTTGGGTCTCCGCTTCCTGTAACTCTCATTGCTTGGTAAACATAAACTCTACCTGACAATGGATCTCTTATTGCACCGCCTAGGCAAGTCGCAGCTCCACCAAAAGGTTCTATTTCAGTAGGATGATTATGAGTTTCATTTTTAAACATAACAAGCCATTCTTCATTCTTACTCTTTATATCAGCATTAACAACTATACTGCATGCATTTATTTCATCTGATAAGTCTAAATCATCAAGCTTGCCCTGCTTTTTTAGTGCCTTCATTGCTAAAAGAGCTACATCCATAAGGCATACATCTTTGTCATCACGACCTTTGTATATGTCTTCTCTAGTAGTCTTATAATCATTAAAAGTGTCCTTAATTATATCTGAGTATTTACCCTCTTCGAATTCTACACTGTCAATACAAGTCAAGAAAGTAGTATGTCTGCAGTGATCAGACCAATAAGTATCAATCATTCTCATTTCAGTTACTGATGGGTCACGTTTTTCAGTGTTTTTGAAATAATCTTGGCAAAAAACTATATCATCAAAGGACATTGCAAAACCCATT
Source organism: Bacillota bacterium (assembly GCA_023444055.1). Taxonomy (GTDB): domain Bacteria; phylum Bacillota; class Clostridia; order Acetivibrionales; family DSM-1351; genus Ruminiclostridium. The sequence continues at coordinate 42,464 of JAEZRV010000064.1, read as the reverse complement.
TTGTTTAACAACTCTGAAAGTTGTTCTTCATTCATAGCGGTAAAGCCTTCAATTATAGCAACATCTGCTGGCTGCTCAACTTCAGTTTTTAATGTAGCAGGCTTTTCCATTTTTGCTTCTTGGCTTTCAACAGGATTTATATAGTACTTTTTAATTGCTGAAAATTCATCATCTGTTATTTTTCCTTCAAGAACAATTACTTTAGCTGCTTTAATTTCAGGTCTTTCACCCTGAGTTAATAATTGAATACATTGAGCAGCAGAATCAGCTCTCTGGTCATATTGACCTGGTAAATATTCAACCGCAAATGCCTTACAACCAGCTTGGATTTTGTATTCCTCATCATAAGCATAGTCTACAGGTGGCTCAGAAAATATAGTATTTCTAGCCATCATGTATTCATCATCATTTATTCCTTCTATATCGTACCTATTTATTATTTTTACAGAATCTAATGCAATAATACCCAAAGTTCCTTTCAAATCAGATAAAAGTCCCTGAGCTTCAACATCATATGGCTGCTTCTTCTCAACAAATAATCTCTTAACAGTACTCATAATAATTTATCCATGTCTATCATTTGTACAAAACAACATAAAATGACATGGACTTGACACCTCCCTTGATATTTTTCTATTTTTTTAACCATTGTCTCTTTTCAATTGCATTTATTTATTTGCAGCTAGTGCAACATTCTCACTTATGTTAAAAAACAACGCCGCTGATGTAATGAAATTTTTCTACAATCGAAAAATTTCATTTTGAATCTAGTCGCTATAATTATAATATGATAAAATATATTAGTAAAATTAATATATTTAATACTATATATTAGAGGTGCTTATGGATATAAACTTTGAGTTATATAAAATATTTTATTATTGTGCACAAAACAAAAGCTTTTCAATCGCAGCTCAGAAGCTCTTTATCACGCAATCAGCTGTAAGCCAATCAATAAAAAGTCTTGAAAAGCAGCTAGGAGTAAATTTATTCTATAGAAAGTCCAGAAATATACAGCTCACATCTGAGGGGGAATTGCTATTTAGCTATGCGGGGCAAGCCTTTAACTTTTTAAAAGCCGCTGAGGACAAGCTTCAAGAAATAGAAGGGCTTCGTGCTGGTGAAATTAGAATAGGTGTCAGTGACTCCATTTGTAAATATTTTATAATGCCATATATCGAACAGTTTGGGCGTCTCTACCCAAAGGTAGCGATTAAAGTAATAAATAGGACTACACCTCAATTGCTTGATGTCTTAAAAAGTGGGCTAGTTGACATAGCAATTTCTACACTTCCAGTAAACAAAGAAGTTTTTATATCTGTTCCCTTTATTAGGGTAAATGACATTTTTGTAGCTTCAAAGAAGTTTGCCCAACTTCAAAACAGAGAAATAGAACTAACTGAATTAATTAAGTACCCTCTTGTAATGCTACCTTCAGAAAGTTCAACTAGGAAATCCATAGATGCCTACTTTAACAGTCATAACCTTGTTTGCTCGCCTGAAATAGAGCTAGAAAGTCTCGAATTGCTGGTGGAATTTGCAAAAATCGGTACTGGTATTGCCTATGTATTAAAGGAAAGTGCATTAGACCTCATAGAGAACAAAGAGCTATTTGAAATTCATCTCAAGGAAGCGCTTCCTACAAGAGAAATAGGAATTGTGAAAATGAAAAATGTTGTGTTATCAAAAGCTGTCAACACATTTATTGATATACTCTTAGAAACAACTTAGCTAATGTCCTCACAGTCATCACAAAAATTCTACTATCAAATCTTCTTCCTCGTTCGAAAAATCATAAAACTTTTCATCTACCTTTATTACAGGTGCATACGCACACTGATTAGGCACATAAACAACTTCTCCAATTTCACCATTTTGCATTCTAACTTTTGAACCTATATAATAATTTGGCATATTAAAAAGCATAGTCATCATTACTATTGGGTCAACAACATCATATTTAATGCGTTCAAGTTCTCTAAATGCTGCAAATGGTGTTTGCCTTCTTTTATAAACCCTATTTGAAGTTATAGCATCAAATATGTCAGCTACTGTCAGAATTTTTGCATATACATTTTTTTGGTCGCCTTTTATTCCATAAGGATAACCTAAACCGTTTTCTTTTTCATGATGCATTACTACGGCTCTTTTTACATCCATGCTAATATATTTGTTATCTTTTATAATCTCAAAGCCATACACTGTATGCTTTTTCATTATTTTAAATTCGCTTTCAGTCAATGAACCTTTTTTATTCAAAATTTCTAATGGAATACGTGATTTTCCCACATCATGAAGAATTCCTGCCATGACAACATCCTTTACCTGCTCTTTGCTCATTCCCATCCATCTAGCAATAAGCATGGAATAGATAGACACGTTAATCATATGTGAATATGTATATTCATCAGCAATTCTAACTGAATTAACGCAATCAATAAGAGAACCACAATCATTGAGTTTGCTATATAAATTCTCTGAAATAGATTCAACAATATTTAAATTTAATTGTTTTCCAGAAGCCAAGTCTTGAAGCAACCGCTTTGCGTTGTTAGCATATTCAATATATTTCTTCTGAGTATCATTTATATCATTTCTTTTTATGTAATCATCATTTCTAGAAATAGTATTAATCTTGTAAGTACTAACTTTTTCAATTCCAAATTTAAGCAACTTATTAAGTATATACTTTGTAATTAATGTATCTTTCGGCACGACCATATTTCCCAATGAAGTATATACATCATTGCTTAATAAGCTACCTATGATATCTTCGTTAACCTTTACATAGTTATTTAACATATATAGCACCTACCTTAAGTTAAACTCAAATCATAAATAAAGTAATTTTAATTAAGAAAAATACTACTTGGTATAAAAAAGGTCTTTTAAGTGTATTAAATTTATAAAGTAAATTTTGAAACTTGGTCTTTTAACTTTTTAGACGAAACCAAATTATTTTGTGCTGAATTCTTAACGTCCGAAACTTTAGTTGCTACTTCAGCAGTCTTAATTGATATTGAAGCAACACCATTTGCACTGTCATTAACACTTTCTGAAACCTGCTCAAGCGCACCCACAATGGTTGAAATTGACTGGTTCATAGCTATTGAGGAATCATTAAATTCATTCATCATCGTACTAAATTGTATAGAATCTGTATAATACTGTTCTCCAGTTTCAATTAATTTTTGATAATCATTAAGTACTTCTTTATCCATAAAGTCTAATAAGACTCCAGCACTTCCAGTTAGTGCATTCACTGACTCATTAACCGTCTGCACTACTTTCTGGATGTCAGATGCAGTTTTTGATGACTGATCTGCCAGCTTTCTAATTTCGTCAGCTACAACTGCAAAGCCCTTACCAGCTTCTCCTGCTCGAGCAGCTTCAATTGCAGCATTTAGTGATAATAAATTCGTCTGCTCAGTAATTTGAAGTATAGCTTGAGCAAGTAATTCTATTTGTGAAACTGCGGCTGCTTGCTCCATAGCTGTTTGAAGCTGTTGCTTTACATTAACATAAATATTGTTAGCATTTTTCGCTGACAATATTGCACTTTCCTTAATTTCGCTTGCACGCTCACTTATCGAATTAGCAGAAGATGCCCCTTTTTCAGAATTTTGAGATATCAAATTAATGTTTTGCATTATCTCTTGGGTACTATTGCTAATTTGAAAGGTAGTTGTTGCGGATTGCTGCATAGAAGCTGAAATATGCTCAGTAGTAAGCAGTGTATCATCTGTTTTATCTTTTAAGTCAAATGTCATATCCTCTACTTCTTGAGTATTATTTATTAGGTGATTAGCCGTTTCTTGCATTAATCCTAGCATATCTCTTAATGCAATTCTTGCTAATGAGAGATTTTGGGCAAGAAAACCAATTTCATCTTTTCTTAGTTTAATTTTGTTATATGTTTTGTCATGAGATAAGTCAAAGTTAGCTGTTCTTTCTACAACTTTTCCAAGGGTCTTTAAAGGTAAGCTAACTGAAATAAAGAAAAAAGCCCCGATTAAAATAATAATAACCCCAGAAATAAGGGGATATATTAATGGTGGTAAATTCAAAGTCAAGCTCCCCACTATACCAAAGCAAGTCAATAATATACCAGCTAAAACAATAATTAAAATCTTTTTACTATTAGACATATCTATCAGACCTCCTAGCAAGTAAATGTATTCCGTCTCTTATATACTATCATATTATCTATGTAATATCTATAATATTTTGTTCTTCGGGATTTTTCTTTACTTTTTTTGTGTAAACAAAAATATTTGGTATACACGTTTTATTTTTAACGTTTTGTGTGACTTATTTAAATTGACTACCTTTTTTAGAATAAAATTAGGTCGTAATCGTTAAAATATACAATTAAAAAGGTAATAAACAGGATTTACAGTCATTATTTTTATATGTTATTATAGGTTCTATATATGTACGAATTTTAATACATACTTCTATATCAATTACTATCAGTTAAAATCCGATGAATGGACGATCGTTTGGGTTCGGAGGCTAGCTCGAGAAACAACTTTGTACAAACATGATGCGATTTCGTGCAACAAAACTCCAAATGTGGATTTTTGATAGTGTTGGTGGCAAAGATAATAGCATTAATAAAATAAATTATATGAAAAAATAGGAAGGTGATTTTATGTCTGAACAAATAAAGCTAATTGCATCAAGAATTAAGGACTTGAGAGAAATATCAGAGATATCAATTCAGACTCTTGCTAATGAGCTAAAAATCCCCGAGGAAACCTACCGAGCATATGAAAGTGGCGACACTGATATACCAGTTAGTTTTCTTTATCAAATAGCAAATAAGTTTAAAGTTGAGCTTTCAGCTATACTCACTGGTGATGCTCCAAAGCTCCACACTTATCAGGTCGTAAGAAAAGGAAAAGGTGCTAGTGTAGAAAGAAGAGAAGATTATAAATATCACAATCTAGCTAATAATTTTATCGGTAAAAAGGCAGAACCATTTATTGTCACTGTTCCTGCTGAATTAAAAAAGAGTGAGGTTCATAACAATTCTCACCAAGGTCAAGAGTTCAATTATGTACTTGAAGGAACTGTAGAAATAATAATAAATGGCCATGAACTTATTTTAGAAGAAGGAGATTCAGTATATTTTGATTCTTCTGCAAATCATGGTATGAAAGCCTTAAACGGAAAGCAAGCCAAATTTTTAGCAATAATTCTTAAGTAATGTAGGGGGAAAATTAAATGTTAGAAAAATATCTATCAAAGGTAGAATTTTCTTCACATGAAGATCTTGTTGAAAACTACCATGTAAATATACCTGAAAATTTTAATTTTGCGTATGACGTAGTTGATGAATACGCAAAAACAGAGCCTAATAGAGTAGCTATCGTATGGTGTGATGAATCTGGTGCAGAAGCTACATTTACATTCGGACAGCTCAAAGAATACAGCGATAAAACTGCAAACTTCTTTAAATCTATAGGCATTAAGAGGGGTGACCCTGTTATGCTTGTTTTAAAAAGGAGATATGAATTTTGGTTCAGTATTCTTGCGTTGCACAAGTTAGGAGCTATAACAATACCAGCTACACATCTTTTAACTAAAAAAGATTACGTATACAGATTTAATGCAGCTGATATAAAAATGATTGTATGTGTATCAGATCCTGAAGTTATACAAAATGTTGAGGATGCACAAAAAGACTGTCCATCTCTTTTACACAAAGCGTTAATTTGTGATAGTAAAGATGGATGGATAGACTTTACAAAGTCTGTTGATGAAGCGTCAAATGTTTTTGAAAGACCCACAGGTGATCAAGCCTCACACAATAATGATATATCCTTATTATATTTTACTTCTGGAACTACAGGTATGCCAAAAATGGTGCAGCATGACTATGTTTATCCGTTAGGTCATATTTATACTGCTAAATACTGGCAAAATGTAATCGATGGTGGCTTACACCTTACAGTTGCTGATACTGGCTGGGCAAAAGCAGTTTGGGGTAAAATCTATGGTCAATGGTTATCAGGCAGTGCTGTATTTGTATATGATTTTGATAAATTTAATGCACAAAACATGCTTGAAGTTATTTCTAATCATAAAATAACCACCTTCTGTGCACCACCAACAATATATAGATTCTTTATAAAAGAAGATCTTACAAAGTATGATTTAAGTTCTCTAAAATACTGTGTAGTTGCAGGAGAACCTTTAAATCCCGAGGTGTTTACCCAGTTCTATAAGGCAACTGGTATTGAACTTAAAGAAGGATTTGGTCAAACAGAATTAACTGTTGTTCTATCTATAACTAAATGGACAGAAGCAAAACCAGGTTCTATGGGCAAAGCATCACCCGGCTATGATATTGATTTAATAGACGACAATGGCAATTCATGTCAAATCGGTGAAGAAGGTCAGATTGTTATACGTACAGATAAGATGAAACCTGCTGGAATGTTTGGTGGATATTATAGAGATGCAACTTTAACTAATAAAGTTTGGCATGATGATATTTACTATACTGGTGATTTGGCTTGGCGTGATGAAGAAGGTTATTTCTGGTTTGTCGGCAGAGCCGATGATGTAATCAAGAGCTCTGGTTACAGAATAGGGCCTTTTGAGGTTGAAAGTGCATTATTAGAGCACCCTGCTGTACTAGAATGTGCTATAACAGCTGTTCCTGATGAGGTAAGAGGACAGATCGTAAAAGCTACAGTTGTTCTCGCAAAGAATTACTCCCCAAGTAAAGAACTTGTTAAGGAACTTCAAGAACATGTAAAAAATGTAACTGCTCCTTATAAGTATCCAAGAATAATAGAGTTTGTAACTGAACTTCCTAAGACTATAAGCGGAAAGATAAGACGTGTAGAAATAAGAGAAACTGACGAAACTAAGAAGTAATTTATTAAAATGCAAATTTGAACACCTCAAATTTTTACTAGAAAATTTGAGGTGTTCTTTTGTGAATAAAGAAATATAACTTAGAGCTAGATTGTCTTTCGTTTTCGGGCAGAGCAAGCAAAATATTTCTTATATTATCAGTTATAAAAAAATAATGTAATAAGTAAAAGGCATAATCCTATAGTTCATATAGAAATTATACCTTTTATTTTTTAGACAAAACAGTTAATACCTAACCATTACTCGTTTACACCAACTTCATTAATATTTCATTGCTTCTAGCAATAAATTTTGACATTGCTTCTGAATCCAATGGCTGATGGCTCATCATTGCTAAGTCATATATGTGCTCACTAATTAGCTTAACATCTTCCTTCTTTGATTCATTGTTTTGCAAATCAATAACTGCCTTAACAAGCTTGTTTGATGAATTTAGTACAAGTGTCTGTTCTTTAGGGAACATGCTGCTCATATCCATGCCGCCACCATACATTTTGCTCATTTCCTGCATTCTTCTAGAGTGTTCAGATAGTAGAACAACTGCAGGAATAGAATCATTTTTCAGTGCTTCAACCTGTATCTTTAGTTTTTCATCATTTATAGTCTCTTTAAACAGTGTTTCAAGATAGCTTACATCTGCTTCAGCAATTCCGGTATTCTCCTGCTTCATGTTAGCTGATATATCAGCATCAATTCTGTTAAATTGAACTCCTGTTACTTTACTTTCAATTAATGACATAAAGTGATTGTCAATCATGGTTGATAGAATAACTGCTTCCATATCATTTTCATTAAACAGCTTTATATACTGTGCCTGCTGATTTTCATCTGATACGTAGAACACCTTGTTTTCATGCTTCTCCTTGTTATTTTCAAGATATTCATTTAGAGTTACATACCCACCCTTAGTTGATTTGTAAATAATTATGTCCTTTACTCTATCATAGAATTTGTCTTCTCTAATACAGCCATACTTAACAAATGGATTTATGTCACTCCAATATTTGTCATAGCTTTCACGGTCATTTTCAAAAATAGAAGTTAGTTTGTCAGCAACCTTCTTTGTAATATGTGTAGATATCTTATTCACATATCCATCATTCTGCAAGAAGCTTCTTGATACATTTAAAGGTAAATCTGGACAATCCAATACACCCTTTAAGAGCATTAAGAAATCAGGAATTACTTCTTTAATATTGTCAGCAACGAATACTTGGTTGTAGTAGAGCTTTATTTGACCTTCCATTGTTTCAAATTCATGCTTTAATTTAGGGAAATATAAAATACCCTTTAAATTAAATGGATAATCCATGTTCAAGTGAATCCAGAAAAGTGGTTCATTAAAATCGTGGAATACCTTTGTATAGAACTGCTTGTACTCTTCGTCTGTACAATCCTTTGGGTTTTTAAGCCATAATGGTTTTGTATCGTTGAGAGGCTTTGGAGCTATCGGTTCAGCTTTTTCCTCACTTTTATCATCTCCAGAAGCTTCAGCTGGCTTCTCCTCTACCTTTTCAGGTTCTTTTGCAGCATCTTCTAAATAAAGTTCAATAGGTAAAAATGCAAAATATTTTTCAAGAGTTTGTCTCATTTTATATTCATCAACAAATTCAAGACTATCATCAGTTAAGTATAGAGTAATTAATGTACCTCTTTCTGTCTTATCTGAATCTGACATTTCAAATTCTGTACCGCCATCACTTACCCATTTAACTGCAGTTGCACCCTTTTGATACGATAATGTTTCTATTTGTACACGCTCTGATACCATAAATGCTGAATAGAATCCTAATCCAAAGTGTCCAATTATCTGGCCATCATCAGACTTGTCCTTATACTTCTCAATAAAGTCTACAGCACCTGAAAATGCTATCTGATTAATATATTTCTTTACCTCTTCTCCAGTCATTCCCAAACCATTATCTAAAACCTTTATTGTTTTATCATTTTTATTGACAATGACCTTAACTTCATACTTATTTTCTTCTGGCAGTTCCGCTTCACCCATTGCATCTAGCTTTTTTAGTTTATTGATTGCATCACTAGCATTTGATACAAGCTCTCTTATAAAAATATCCTTTTCAGAATACAGCCACTTTTTTATTATTGGAAAAATATTTTCCGTATTAATAGATATGTTTCCCTTTTCTTGTCCCATAATAATCATGTCCAACCCCCGCTTTGGCACTAACGTCCTGGAATGGACTCGATCCTCCTTTTTGATAATATTAATTAATTATTAAGCAAGTCTATGCTTCAAATAATATGATAGTAATAATATACCTCTTATAGCGAAAAATTTCAAGTATTTTTTAGCACTCAATTAATAAGAGTGCTAACAAAATACTAAAATTATCTCAACTAGAGTTTAGTTTTTTATATTTCCTTCGCTTTTATTGCTTATGTAAAAAGCGATGTTTTGCTAACACCGCTTTCATAAAAAACTCTCTAAATTGTCACACTCAATGAACTATGGATGGTATACTTTCGAGTTATTAACCATATAACGAGATCCTTTTTGACTCATCACAATTTATGATTTTTTGCTTTCCTTCCAGCTGCGTTGCAAGCGAAACTTTTCCATTCCAAAGATCTACAATATGCTTTAAAGTTTCATATGCATACCCCAATTCCAGCTCGCGGCCATCAAATTCATGCTTTAAGACTAGTGTATTATCTTTCTTATTCCAATCACTGACAAAAATTGTTGGAACACTTCCAATACCAACTGTATTACACAAAGTCTCCCTAACTATTTTCCACCCCTCATCATCAGAAACCTCTGAAACCATATAATCATTTCCTGCTGTAATATATTCAAATAGATTCATTTCACTGCAGAGTTCCTTATTTAAATATCTTCTTATAAAGGATTGATCCCTTTCAGTTTCCCTAACCTCAAATATTTTCTCTGAACCAAATTTATTATTAAGGTTTTCAAATATTTTAAAACCTATATAATAAGGATTAATGCTTGACTTCAAGGGTCTTATTACTTCATTATGCCTTCTCAAAAATTCCAAATGCATATTCTGAGGTAATTCAAGCTTATTTAATATATTATAGTGCCAAAAACTAGCCCAACCTTCATTCATAATTTTTGTTTCAATCTGTGGAATAAAGTACTGCGCTTCCTCTCTTACTATAGACAATATATCCTTCTCCCAATCCTGAAGTCTTCCATTTTCAATTATAAATTTTAAAAGATCTTCTTCAGGTTTTAAAAGGAATCTTTCATCTATCTGCCCGAGATTTTTATCATCTTCAGCTTGGCTGCTCGAATATCTCTCTAGGTTTGGGAACTCTTTTTTATTTTCTGTTACTGCAAACTTTGGTTCTTTTTTTCCTTCTCTTCTATTCTGAAATTCAACTATCCTTTCTGTCTGAAGCTTTACCGCATGTGCAGCATTTAGTATTTTTTCAACTCGCACATATCCTATGCTAGGGTCAGAAATATAGTCTCTAATGCGGTTTGCATGATTTTTAAACATTTCAATAACATACTCTGCCTTTGTTCCTATCTTAAAAAGTCTATTGTTTTTAAAGAAATCATTGTGAGCATATACATGAGCAATCGTTAATACTTGTACAAGCAGTGAGTTATCCTTCATTAGATATGCAATACAAGGATTAGAGTTAATAACCATTTCATATGGCAAACCTGTCAAATTGTATTTATGCAAAGTTTTAATTCTTTCATAGGACTTTCCATAGCTCCAATGGGGGTAGTGAGAAGGCATCCCTATATAGGACTCATAACCAATCATGTCTTCATAGTTTATTATTTCAAACTCTTGATTATAGTAATCTAAACCACAATCCTTTGCCAGCTTTTCAATACATTCATTCCAATACTCTAAATCTCTTATGCTAAAGTCTGCCATTGTATGTCAAACCTCCTGTTCCACATCTTTGTCACTAACTTTATCAAGTAGCTTTTTTAATGCAGGCAGAACATCTTCTTTTTTATTAATGTTAATTGCTGCAAAGTTTTTGCTATCTATCTTACTTAGTAATTCAGTTTTAATTGTACTACCAATACTGTAATAGCCTGGTACTATTTCTCCATATCCAAATAAGTTGCAAACCTCACAAAGTTTCTTTGCACTTTCTATAGCTTTTTTGTTATCTTCTGACCAATTATCTCCATCACTACAATGAAACGCATATACATTCCAATTAGTCGGACTATATCTTTCTGAAATTATCTCAAGGGCCTTTTCGTAACCACTACTTATGTAAGTACCTCCTGACTCTCCTCTATGGAAGAATTCCTTTTCATTTACTTCTTTAGCAACTGTTGTATGAGCAATAAAAACTACATCTACGTTGGAATATTTCAACTGTAAAAATTGATATAGTAAGAAATAAAAGCTTCTAGCAAGATATTTTTTAGTTTGATCCATAGATCCTGAAACATCCATTATGCATAATACTACTGCATTGTAGTCCCTTTTATTTTCCTCTTTAATCCTGTAGTATCTTAAATCATCATCAATAAATGGGAACCTACCAATTTGTGTTCTTACGCCTCCTGCTCGTGGATTTGAACAAGCTTCATCTTCAATAGAATCAAGGTCATCTTGATTGGAAGCAAGCCCTGCTTGATTTTGTTCATCCAATGCCCTTTTATATGACTGCATTCTTTTTATTTTCTCGATAGCTGAACGTTTTTTTGCAAGCTTTGGAGGTATTCCTTTATTTTTATATCCAAGCTTTCTATAGCTCTTTTCTTCTAATTGGGATAACTGTTTTCTATCTATATCGGGAAGATTTAAATCATCAAACAGATACCTAACCACCTCTTCTATAGTTATTTCTGTTTCATATACTTCGTCACCCTCTTGATTGCCTGCCTTTCCCTTCCCTGTGTTATTCTGAGCTTCTCCTTGGAATTTATCGCCCCTTTTTTCGCTACCATCACCAACACCAACTCCAGGCTTATTTCTACCATATATAAACTGGTATTCCTTAATGCCCTTTATAGGAATTTTAATTTTTTTATCCTTACTTTTACCTATAATGCTTTCCTCTGCAATAATGTTACCAAGATTTTTTTTTATTGATTCCTCGATCAATTCTTTGTGCCTGCGTCTGTCTTCAGCAGATCTATCTCTGCCATCATTGTTACACTCCCTAAAAATGGTCATATCGCGCCCTCCAAAACTGCAATTAGTCCTTCCACAAATTGTTAGCGGAATATTTTAATATAACATTGCAGCAATTATCGCAATATCCATTTTTCTTCATTTCCTCTACCATGGTACTGTATTTTTGAGTCTGTTCCTTATCCCTAACCTTTGTCTGTGTAATTATCCTACTTAAATCTCTGACTGATGCAGTTAGTTTCTTTTCAATTGCTTCTTTCAATGGCTCATAGCTGGTATAATCTAAAGTACCGCCATTCCTCATAACAAAAAACATATATGCAGTAACATCTGAACGGAATCCCTTAACTGCTGTATCAGATATACCAATTTGTTCTTCAATAGATTTCATAAACTTTTCATCAGGTTCCAATTCTTCTCCAGTATTTGAATCCTTAATTTTAGTTTTATTAACAAAAGCCTCTGCATGATCCAAATAATTGTTAAATAAGCTTTCCGCCTGTTCCTTATATCCATGTATAAAGGCTTTTGTAACCTCTTTTTCAAGGATTTTATTGTACTCTTTTTTCACCACATCATAGATTAGCCTTAAATATCTCTCTTTCTCTTCTTCACCTATTCCAAGCTCCTTTACAGATTTAATCAAAGTTTCCATAAGAGCTATCGGATTTATACAGTTGTTTTCAGATTCTGAAAGAGTAGTATCTAGTGCCTTCATAATAAACCTTGTTGATATTCCTGTCATTCCCTCTCTAGCTGCTTCCTCACGCAGTTCAAATATGTCAATCTTTCTAGTCATACCTTTTTCTAGTATTTCTTCTCCATTATATATTTTTAGCTTTGTTATTGGATCAACTTTGCTAGATGGGCTAAGTCTTGTCAGTATTGCAAACATTGATGCAATTTCTATTGTGTGTGGAGCAATATGTGCTTTGAAATTGCTTCTAGACAGCATTTTCTTATATATTTTAATTTCCTCATTAAGTTCTAGACAATATGGAACTTCAACCTTAACAATTCTGTCCAGAATAGCTTCATTTGTATGGTCTGATCTGAATTTATTCCACTCTGCCTCATTTGAATGTGCTAAAATTACTCCATCAAAATAAATCATAGATCCTTTACCTGGAGATGGTACTGATTTTTCCTGCGTGGCTGTAATCATTGTATGTAAATATTCTGTCTCGTTTTTAAAGACTTCTATAAATTCAACAATTCCTCTATTACCTACATTAAATGCTCCATTAAGGGAAAGTACTCTAGGGTCATCCTCTGGGTATAAGTCTATTTTAGAAATATCAACGCTGCCTGTTAAGATTGACGTATCCTGGTTGTTTGGGTCAACTGGAGGTACTACACCTATACCTTTTCTTGAGCGTATTGAAAATCCTGTGGAAACTACAGGGAATCTCTCATACTCGCCATTATATTCGTTCTTTAACCTATATCTGCAGACTGGGCATAAATCCCCTTCTATTTTAGTATTTAACGTTTTTTCAAACTCATCTCGTAAATGTTTTGGTATAAGGTGTAATGGCTCTTCTCTCATCGGACAACCTTTTAGCGTATAAATAGGATCTGCGCGCTCAAGTGCTTTTTTTAGTACTTCCATTATTGAAGACTTTCCTGCTCCTACTGGGCCAACTAAATATAACACCTGTCTAGCCTCTTCTCCTGCCATAGCTGCTGAATGAAAGTATCTCACAATTTTCATTATTGTTTTATCAATTCCAAAAAAGTCGTTCTCAAAGAAAGAATACTTTTTTATAATATCATTGCCATATATTCTTCTTAATCTTGGATTCTCATCTGTTTTTACAGCCTCAATACCTTGAGAAATTATTAGGTCATACAGTCTTTGATGTGAAAGAATTGCTGCACTGGGATCTGATTTAACTAAATCCAGATAATCTATGAATGTACCTTCAAACTGCTTTTTAATTCTTTCTTCCCTATCCTTTTGAATCATTTCTCTAAAATTAAACTCCGGTGTGGTCATTCAAAAACCTCCCTTTTTGGCTAGTTGTAGATGTTTTCTAATTAAATAATAATTATTTTCTTTTAAAATAAAGTATTTCATTTTAAAATATATGTACTCTTTTTTCATAATATTATCAATTAGACAAGTTAATAACTTAAAAAGAAATTTTTTATTTAAGAATAAAAATAATTTTTTTATACAGAGCGAATATACTACTGATAAACTTTTTATGTTGAATAGGTAACTTGGGAAACTAACTTTTATTTGTAAATATCAATTTTGTATATTTAAATTCTTTATTGAATATGATAAACTTTTATAAAAGGAGGTGAACAAACATGGATGAAAAAATATATGATTTAATTACTAAAATGTATTTAGAATTTACAGAATTCAGAAAAGAAATGACGGGTTTCAAAACAGATATGCTTGATTTCAAAACAGATATGCTTGATTTCAGAACAGAAATTACTGCAAAAGTGGATCAAAATACAGCTGAAATCAAAAAAATAGGCAATCAAGTTACATCTCTCGAAAATGAGCTTTCAATTAAAACTAGTGCTTTATTTGATGGATATAAACAGTTAGACAGTAAATTTGACAGATTAGAATCAAAGCTAGATGGTGTTAGTAACACAGTTGAGCAACAAGCCGTTGAGATACGAGTTATTCAAGGTGGTAAAAGATAATTAAGTCGGCTGTCGTTTGGCTCTGCTGCTTCATTTCTCAATATTTTAAGCAATATCAGTAACTCTATCTATTTCTATTTCTTCAAGTGTCTCGTTATTTGTAGTCTGTATACCTATTTATAGCTGAAAGGAAATTTCGTGCATCAATACAATTAGCGTTCCATCAGAAAAGCTATAAAATTACTTGTTTATTTTTTCTTACTTTTATCTCTGCTAAAACCCAAATGATAATAGGCAATATTACTTGCATAGGGAAAGCATAATAGGGATAAACTTTAAAAGCCCAATATTGCATCTGCATGCTACTTTCATAAACTGTATAACTAAAATAAATCATTAACAATCCGGTTTGTATAACTATAGATTTGTAAGCCTTTAGATTGAACAACTTACTAATCCCTTTACATGCCACTAACAAACAAATTGAGAGTTTTATGAAAGCACAAAATACAAATACAATAGCTACAGTTACTTCTATTCTTTCTAGAAAATCACCAACTTTAATCCTGCTTACAGCTGCATACGACGGAAAGTAATAACTGCCAAGCATATTACCCAGCACTGTGATATTTCTGATTGTAGTAGCAATTATAATAACTCCCGAAAATAATAGTCCCCAAAGATAAACCTTACGAGGTGACTTTTTGGTTATCAATGAAGAAAAAACGCCAATAAATAATACCGTTTCACCAAAAGGAAATGAAAAAGTCGAAAATCCGCCTCTCAAAATAGTGCTAAGCCCATTTCCTAAAATAGGCTTTAAATAGTTAAAATGAAGTTGTGGTACTACAAATATTTGTACTACGACTAAAGTGAATAACACGATAGGAAGAAAATATGCAGTAGTTCTTCCCATTACCTCTATACCTAGGCTTACTGCAAAAATGCACAATATTCCCAAACATAGCATTGGTACAAGCATGGGAGTTTCAGGCATTGCCACTGTGTTAACAAATTCAGAAAAATTACGAAGTACTAGTGCACCTACGTGAAAAGCATACCATATATATATTATAGCAACAATTTTACCAATTACTTTGCCCAGTGTAATATTAAGAATATCAAATAAATCTTTTCCTTGAAATAGAGATAGTATTCTTGAATATACAAGTAACATAGGAATAGACATTATAATTCCCACTATTCCAGCAATCCATTTATCATTCTTAGCCTCTCCTCCAATACCGATAATGAGTGAGCTCCCCAAAATAAATACAACTAAAACAAATATTGCTTCCTTGTCTGTAATTTGCTCTTTTTGCATCATAAACCTACTTTCCAAATATAGCAGTAATAAATTCCTGAATTGGCTTAGAAGGGCTCGGGATCTTTACATCAAAGCATATTAAAAGAGCAATTGTAAATGAAAAAATACCCAATGCAATATATACCCAAAAATCATGCCACAGTTTTTTCTTGTATAATGGTTTTACTTCAATAATTATTAATAAAGAATACGCTATAATTACCAATATACACATACCTGTTAATCACCTTCTCCAAAAGTCTTTGATAACAAGGCACTACCCTTTATATTCACGTTGGTTTTAATGTTCACCTTCAAATCTTTAAAAACTTCTTCCCAATTATTCTCCACTTTGTTCCACTCTTCTGCTTTGTCTTCATGCAACTTTACACCAAATCCAAATATATCTGCGCCATATTCTGACTGAACTTTCTTAATTAAAGCTTCCATACGTTCTTTTAACGTATTTTCAGCACTTTATTCCAGTTTTTTTTGTCCTTCCTCATCAATAAAATTTTCTTTGCCACCTATTTCGTCAATAGCAACTGTTGTTTTAGTTTCTAAGTTTATTTGAATATCCTTACCATTTACAACAGGAGTAACTTTTGTTTTACTATTAAATATTTCAAGAGAGACGAAGGTGGATTCTTTTTTTGATTTCATTTCTTCAATTAATATCCCACCTTTAATCTCATTTCTAATGAAAAGCAAATCTTTTGTTTCTTCACCATTCAGAAAACCTACCAATTTATCTTCCTTAATAATTGCAGTCCCCATAATATGAGGCATTATTTTTCCATCAACCTGTTTTAGAATTACTGTAGGAATTACTGCTGTTTTACTTTTCGTCTGTTCATTCATATCAAACATTAACATATCTGTTATAGGTGCTTTATTTAAACTCACATGGTTTTTTATCATTTCACCCAATGCAAGAGATATGATATTTTCTGTGGCTACCTGTCCTTTAAATATTTCTTTAGCAGATGCATCTTCAGAAATCAAGATATTAACATCCTCTCGCGTCTCTGAGTCGCGGTTATACCAATCAATAACTTTAATTAAACCTTCACTGGCTATTTCTTTACTTATAATAATAACCTTTGAATGACTCCAATAAAGTCTTTTCCCTGTTAGCGATATTATATTTCTTGCGGCATCAAACATTGTTTTTCCTTCGGCTGCCACAATTTTTGACGTTGTTTTTGAATCCTTACCACCACTAATCTGGATAATTTCCACTGTCATTAGAAATTGTTCTTTCATTCCCTTATCAATAGCCACTCCTGCAACAATTGCGAATTGATCTACTTCTTTATAATTCCAACAGCCCGAAGTAAATATCAAACTTAGTAAAATTGCAAATATTAGCATGGTGATTCTTATTTTTTGCATATAGGCTATTTCTCCTTGCTTTTCCTAGGTGACTCCCTGACTAAATTTTTCGCTGCAACGATTTTAGGTCTTAAGGTCATAGTCCACCAAGGTGCACGAATCCATGCATCCTGCCCATCATGGTTTTTAGCTCTAGTGACATTCATCATGTAAGGTACACCGAAAGAGCGTAGACTCATTAAATGTAGATACATAGCAATAAAGCACACTAGGAATCCATATACTCCTAAAAATGATGCTCCCAATAAGAAAATAGTTCTGAATATAATTGTTGCAGATATAAAATTCATATTGATCAAGGTTGTAATTCCTGTCAAAGCTGTTATTATAATGACGGGAGCACTTACCAATCGCGCTTCTACAGCAGCTTGACCCAATACAAGCGTTCCGACGATATTTACTGCTTGACCAATAGGAGCTGGCATTCTAGTACCAACCTCACGCAAAATATCAAATATAAAAAGCATAAGAAATAAAGACACTGCTGTAGGTATTGGAACACCCTGCCTTGCAGCAGCAACACTCAACAACATAGGTGTAGGCAGCATTTCCTGATGGTAAGCGACAACTGATAGGAATAATGCAGGAATAGCAACAGAGGTTACTGCAGTAAAGCCCCTAATAAGCCTATTCATCGTACCAAAGATAAAATTATTATAGTAGTCCTCATTTGCTTGAAAATTCTCAACCACCAAATATGGAACCGTTAATACAAAAGGACTTCCATCAACAAACAGAGCTATTCTGCCTTCCAAAAGCTTTGCGGCTACAACATCCGGCCTTTCACTTGAACCTACCGTCTCAAATGGAGAATAAGGTGCATCTTTGATTAGCTCCTGAATATACCCGGAGTCAATTATACCATCAATTTCAATTTTATCCAGACGCTGCTCCAGTTCCTTCAATACACTATCGGAAGACAAACCTTCTATATAGCAAATACAGGTCTTTGTATTTGTTCTTTCTCCAATTTCCCTAAACTTAAATTTCAAATCAGGATTTTTTATTTTACGTCGCACTAGAGTCAAGTTCATCATTATTGATTCTGTAAAGCCTTCCCTAGGTCCACGAACGACTTTTGCTGACTCAGGTTCACTAATAGTTCTTGACTGCCAGCCTTTTGAGCTAATAATTAGAGCTTTGTTGTATCCTTCTAACAACAAAATTGTATCGCCATAAATAACTGAACTTACAATTTTGTTGATTTGGATCTCCAATGTCACATTATTTGATACAATAACTTTTTTCTTTAATTCTTCCAACAAATTGTCACAATCAATATCTTTTGATAAATCGTTACGAAGAATAGGCTCTATAATATTCTCATTAACAATTTCAGTATTTACCATTCCATCAATGTAGATAATACAGCATTTTGCAGCCTCTAACCACTTATTCTGAATTTCCCTAACAATGAAAGTCTCGTCATTTTTAAAAATATCCATAAAGAATGATATATTCCTATCTAGAGACTCAACTAACTCCTTTTGTTGTATACTTTTTTCTTGTTTTGTATTGTTACTGCCTTTAAGTTTCTTTCTTCGAAATGATTTATACATACTAACCTCCCACGCCGACTTTAGGTACAAAAATTTAGTAATTAAAAAGTGTGTGGCTATTGCTTTATTGCTCAATATCCAAGAAAAGCTGCCCGCAGCTTTTTGGTATGCGAATAGAACGATGAATGCACGAAATGTAAACTTCACATTTTTCAAGCTATACTCAATAGAATTATTACCATATTTTCCATTTGATATGCAATCGTACAAAAAACTAATAATCTTTATCATGCTATATTAATAGAACGTAAAATGAAAAAGTAAATTCCGGTTGTGTGAGAGTAACGTCCAGTTTGCAAGATTAAATTCCAGTGTTCTATCGAAGTGGAATTTAGTCGTGCACATTGACTTGATGAAGATATAATAATTTCATGGTAATCTGACTGTGCAGAAAGAGGTATCCGTGAAATTTAATCAAAAACATTTAACATTAAGTGACCGTATTTTAATTGAACAAGGTTTTCTGATTCCTAATGATTTTAAGAATTCCCGGTTTACTTGGTTTCTAAAAATCGTGTCAGCTAAGACCACCTCAGGATAAAAACCAAATCGTGTTTTGTAGTTCTCAACTGCGTATTTCTTTGCTTTTCTATTGCCAAATAGTCTTTACGGGCTTTTTCTCTATAGGTTCTTGGTTTAACTTTTGTTCTTGCATCTGGCTGATGAAGTACATCAATTATCTTTTCTAGTTTCTCTCGTGATTCATTCAACAATCTAAGGTCAATAGTGTATCGTATGTCACTTGGGGCACAGGTTGCATCAAGTATCAAATATCCATGATTCTCCCAAACTGCTTCTTCTAAAGATTCTTCATCTCCTTTTGAGAATGTCGCTTTTCCATCATTACTGTGATTTTCTACTGAATTGTCGTCTTCCAATTTATTTTGACTTCCATTTGCTCCTGTACCATCATTATTATCATCTTTATCTTTATTAGGCATTGCATCCGCTGCAACCTTCTTAGCGATAATTTCGTTTGCTTCCATTAAAATTTCTTTATTCAATCGCTTCCGAAAATATACTAGCATAGATGAATCAAAAGGTTCTTCACGATCATTAAACCGCTCAAAACCAATAAAGTACTGATACTATGGGTTTTCCATTATCTGTTCAACAACTTCTGGGTCTGTCAGATTCATTTTAGCCTGAATTATCAGAGTACCAAGAGCAACTCTTACTGGCAAAGCTTTTCCACCTCTATTTGTAGCTTTAAAGCATTTTGAGTAACGCTTTTCAAACTCCCACCACGGGATTATTTGTGCCAATTTAACCCAGCGATTCTCGCTATTTAGTTTTCCTCCAAAGGGAAGAAAGAAATCATCAGAAAGAAATATTTGACGGCTAATATTTTTATAAATTTTTGTCTCCACATGCAAGGTTTTTAACTAGATTTTATTGTTTCTCTTGTATATATTTTACCATAAATAGCCTTCAAAGTCAGTAGTTTCAGTATATTTAGTTTCTTTCAGCAAGCCCTATATAACTCCTTCTTTATAGTATATAACGGTGAAATAGGAGAGTATTTTATATTGGTGTAAAATTTACTATATAATGCTTTCGCATCAAAGAAACATCTGAAGTAGAATATTCATTTTTACATAGAGCGAAATTAGATATAGGATGGTAGCTACAAACATTTCACTCAGGATTCTTTCAAACCTAAAATAAAATTTTGACAACATATTTCAGTCAATTCCCAGCGGTATCAAGTTTGCTTCTCGTAGTTTGTCCAATATTATTTATTATATTATTTCCAAAGTATGATAAATAATATTGATTCTTCTATTTGTGTGAGCCTCGAAGTTATTTTAAATAAAAGTAAAAGCAATTCAAAAAGAGCATTTATAATATATTACGACTTTCATCAACCGAATTTTCAATAAATTTAGCCATTTCCATTAATGTACATGCTGAAAATACATGCTTAATAGTAATTCTCACTTTAAACTCATCTCTTATGCGTGATACCAACTTCATTGCAGTAATTGACTTACCACCTAATTCAAAAAAATCATCATTTTGTTTAGCTCTTACGTTCAATAATTCTCTCCAAATTGCAGATAGCTTTTCTTCTGTCATAGTTAAAACAGCCTCTTCTTTTACATCATCAATTTCAATTTGAGAAACAATTTTGCATTCATCTGTTTTATTAATGTATTTCGCTATTGTATCTTTTTTACTATCCAATCCAATGAATAATCTATATGGTTCAAGCCTATTTGCAAAATCTATTGATAACAATCCTTGTTTGATTTCCATTTCACAGAAACCTTTTTTATTACTGATTACTCCAAAATCGACATTTTGGCTCATACCCAGATTACGCCATGATGAAAAATTCAGACACTTCACTTTTACGAGACCTTCTGCTTTTAAATAACCTGCAAAGTAATTAACAAAGCTATTCGCTGAGGAATAAGCCGCAAAAGAAACAGAGCCCCAAAAACTATTTGTAGAAGAAAACAAATTCAGCACAACATCTTTACGTTTTTTTGCAATATTATACAATGCGAAACTGCCATATATTTTAGCCTTATTCATTTTTTCCATCAAATCAAACGACATATTTTTAATTAATCTATCTTCTACATTTTTCCAATGTTCTTCAAGATTTCCCAAGCCTGCACTATGAAAGATTCCATTAATACTCCTACTAAACATATCTTCCGCGTCTTTGATGAATTTTTCCATATTCTCTTCATCATCTACTTCACATGAATAGTAAACAACATTCTCAGTAAGCTTCTTAAGAATTTCAAGTTTTGCTGATTTATTATTGTCTTCTGTCACCTTGCTTCGTCCAAATAAAATAATACTACTGTCATACCTTTGTATTAAATATTTAGCAAGTTCAAAGCCAATACCGCCAAGCCCTCCAGTTATTACATAGCAACCATTTTTTACAAAACCTTCTTTTTGAATTTCTTGCGTAGAATTATTTACTTTTTCCAGTTTTAATATAAATTTTTTACCATTTCTTAAAATAATTTCCTGTTGTTTCATATTATTACCTAGTATTGTGTTAATCATTTGTGTAATGTTATCTATATTTGTAATATCATCCACGTCAATATGGAAACACTTCAACTGTGTACACTCTTCTGCAAAGCACTTAAACAGTCCAACAATATTTCCCATTGTATAATTAGGGTGCTCATTTTCTACTTGTACTAATTTATTGGTTACAATCACAATCTTATTTACTGAATTTATTTTATTGACAATTGTTTTGCAAACGTGAAAAAAGCCTCTAAAAAAACATTGCTGATCATAAATTAAATCTTGTGTTGAAGATGGTTCACGAACAAATGAACTACAATATAAAATGGTATCAATGTTATTTTTATTAAATTCATCCGCTAGACAGCTAACTTTATCGTAATTTGAAAAATCAACCGAAATATAATCATTTACAAATGATGTATCACCCATCGTATTTTTAACTTTTATAACTCTGTTGCCACTACTGCTAATTTCTTCAACTAGATTTTTACACTGCAAATTATCATCGCAAAAAACGAGAATATTCTTATGCGTCTGAACTTCTTTTTCTCCTAGTTCTTGTTCTATAAATTTTTCTTTGTAGATCCAATCCGTTACCTTATTAAGGTTAATCTTTTCTTCAAGCATCATGAGAACGTTATTGAATTTTCCATTCATAAAACATTGTCCAAGCTTAGCTCTTTGAATTTTACCCAAATTAGTTTTAGGAATGTCATCCTCTTTCAAAGGAATTAGATAATCGATTTTCAATCTCATCCTCTTATTTGCACATTCTCTAATACTACTGCATAAATCTAATATTTTTTCTTTGCTTTGTGGTACAAAAAATAATGCTATTTTATCTGTACTACAAGTATCGTCTCGAACAGTACATACAGCAGTAAATGTCTTAACTACAGCCGTATTATCTTCAATTACAGTTTCAATCTCCACATTATTGTAATTAAGTCCATTTATAATAATAATATCCTTTTCTCGTCCTGTCATCGTCATCTTTCCATCATAAATAAACCCTAAGTCACCTGTAATGAGCCAACCATCTTTTGTAAAAGATACTCCATTAACGTATGGATTTTTATAATATTCTTTTGTTACAGAATATCCCTTCAATTGAAATCTTCCTAAATTAGCCTCAGGTAAAATAACATTATTGCTATCAACTATTCGTATTGAAATACCTGGAATTGGAACACCGATTTCAGTAATATTAATCGCGTCTTTATCTAGTTCCGAAAAAATAACCGAGCTGCTATTTGACACCTTTTTAATTGTTTGAATTCCACTTCTTTTATCAAGTGTAAATTCTTTATTATAAAGTACTCCAGAACACGTTTCTGCCATTCCCCATGATGGAACCATAGCTTTTTCCGATAAATGGTATTTCTGCAATAATTCCAAAAACCTACGTGCTCCCTGCTCATTAACCATTTCCCCGCCATTTAACAGCATTGTCACACTTGATAAATCCCAACTATAATCGTTTTTTTTCTCCAATTCTTCATTAATTAACACATAAGCAAAATGTGGTGCCCATGAGTAGCCAACTCGATACTGATCCAATAAATCCAACCACTTTATTGGATTTTCCAATATATATTCTTTATCAACCTGAATTATCTCACTGCCTAACATAATAGCTCTAAAATGAGCCATTAATACCCCGCCTGGATGTTCTAATGGCATCCAATTCAGATTAACTTCCTTCTTCAGATTATTTAGCTGAATTACTCCTATTTCACGCATTACTATTGCTCGATTAGTTTGAACAACTCCCTTAGGCATGCCTGTACTTCCAGATGTAAAGAAGATAATTGCCATTTCGTCTGATTCTAAAGCAGTAACCTCACCTAATTCAGATTCAGCCTTAAGTTCAGCCACTGAGATTAAATATTCTTCACCAATGCCTAACTCAGTACATGTTTTTATATAGTCCTTATATCCATCTTCACTTATAATAATTTTAGATTCACCTAATAAATTCCATATATTTTTAAGCAATTTTGCCTCATTTAAATTTTCATTTGGTGATGTCATATAGTTAAGTGGCACTGGTATAAATCCGCCAAACATACTTGCCCAAAAAACCTCAACAAAATCTTTCCCTGTAGAAAATTGAAATATAACCTTATCTCCACGTTTCAAACCTTTTGAGCGCATATTAGTTAAAATTTTTCTTGATATTATTTCGAGTTCACTATATGTATATTGACTCATGTCGCCTTCAGCATTATAATAAGTAATCTTCTCATTACAATTGAGTCCTACTGCCTTATGAAATACATCCACCATGGTAATGTTTTCATCATCCACATTCAATGGTGCTGCCTCTATATATGCCATCTTAGGCTCTTGGTCTTTTGTATTTATTTTATTCATATTTAATTGTCCGATGTATTAGCAAATAAATACACCTTTACACTCCTCTACTAAAGAATTATATTGTTTTTTGATAATATCTATAAATTATTTTCTCATAATCAATTCACTTGTTTTAATTATATAATCCTTTGTCATACTATTGATAAAATAATGTCCATCAGGGAAGCCAATATATGTAACTTTTTCCGTTGTGAATTCATCCCAACAATTTATTATCTCTTTTGGTGTCTTCCAATCTTTATCACCATACAAAACTGCTATCTCTATATTCAACTGCTTATTTTTTTCATCAAAATGATAATTGTCATACATTTTTGAATCAACTTTAATTGCTGGAAGAATAACCTCAGTTAGAATTTCTTTACATGACTCATCAAATAATGTTTCATCAATACCACCTTCGATTCTAAGTTGTTCTATAAGTGCGTTGTCAGTTAGCTGGTACAAACCTTCTCTAACAATTCTATTTGGCGCTCCATGGCCTGAAACAATAAGCATTTCGGGTAATTTTATTTCATTTTTTTCAACTATCTTTCTACTTAATTCATATACAACAATTGCAGCCATGCAATGACCAGCTAAATAATACGGTTGCTCAGGACGTAATTCGACTTTTAACTTTTCGTATAAATCATCAATCAATGTACAAATAGATGTACAATAATCCTCAAATATCCTCTTTCCATGTCCAGGATAATCCATTACTTTGAAATCAATCTCTTTTTCAAACATAGGCATCCATTTTTTGAAAGTTGACGATGACGCTCCTCCATATGGGAAATATAACACTTTTCTTTTATCCACATTATTCCTCCTTATAATAACTTTTATTTACTCGCATTATCTTGCTTAATCTCCTTGTATTCAAATTCAATAGCACCTAATTTTTAAATAACTAAACCTTAGTCCAAGAATCACTTTCATTTTTTCACGTTATTTCTTTTACATATTGCTCCAATAGCTTATGCAATTCTTTTTCTTCATTTTCTTTACAGAATCCATATACTAATATTTCATTTTGATCAAACGATATGTTTACCATCATTGTCAACTCTTTATTTAGTTTTTCCTCTTTCGGTTTTATTTTTTCTTTTACATCAATTTCATACAAACCAAGATAATTATAAACTGGTAAAGCTTTTAGCTTTTCTTTAATTTCTTTCCTTATATTTTCCAATTGATTACATCTTGTTTCCTTATCTCCAAATAGAACTTCTGCAAAGTTAATATTAGCTACTTCCTTTCTTTTTATAAAATTGCTTGTGTAGCCATAATCTATTTCATCTTTACTCACAAAATCTGATAATGGTAAGATATCCAACATTTCCCCAATTGTATTATAATAATTATTTCCATTATACTGTCTCGAAATTGCCAGTAATAAGAATGGTATTTCATCTTGTTCAAATGTATATCCAACAAGTTTTTTAAATGTTTTATACGAGATCTCCCACAATTGTTTTTTGTCCATTTGATCAGCTCTTTTTAGCATTTTTATTCGTAGACTAGTATTTTTTAATCCTTTTTCTAATGAACTATCTAATTTATCTAATCTATCTTTGAATTTATTTAAATTAAACGAATTAATCAACTTATCATTTTTTTCTATGCTCTCATTTCCTTTTTGTATGTCATAGACATACTCATAATAACTTTCTTCTTTTATAAAGTTTATATTATTCTTATATATTTTTAATAGATTACTTTTAAGTATTTCTATACTCATTCCATCGAATATAAGATGATTTACTGGTATGTATACCTTCCAACTATTCGGAGCAAATTTTACACATACGATTTGGAATAGTAACCTATTATACATACTTTCTTTATCATTAATCCATTTTGTAAATATTTCTTTTGTTATGTATTCTATAATTTCGCTTGCTTTCTCTTCACTTTCCTTACTTAAATCTATAATCGGAATTGATATTTCTTCTGTTTCAGCTATATTCTTATACTGCTTAATTACAATTTTTTCATTTTCTTTAGCTAGTGTACTTCTCAATACAGTTTGAGAATTAATTAATGTTTTTATACTTCTTTTCATTCTTTCTATATCAAGCTCCTCTTTCAGATCTATTATCATTCCGCTTAAAAGTATATTTTTCTTTAAAAATAGATTCTGCATTGAGGTCATATTATAACTTTTTTCGATATCTCTACTAAGTATAATATTATTAAGTGAATTATTTTCGACTAATAAATAATTTTTCACTTTTGTAATACTATCAAATAGTTGTTCATTACTTTCAACTGACTGCTTTACTATCTCATTCTCCTTTTCTTTAATATTTTCACTAATTTCTTTTACATTTTGGTAATAGAATATATCCTTTATTGATATATCATATCCCATCTTTTTGGCTTCTACTACACATCCCATTGCATTTATGGAATTGCCACCTATCTCAAAAAACTTTTCATTTATTCCTACTTTATCTATACCTAATATTTTTTTAAATATATTACATATACTTCTCTCTACTTCATTCCTTGGTAATTCATACTCTATATAATCTAACACATTTATCTCTGGTAATGCCTTTTTGTCTATCTTTCCATTTTTGGTTACTGGGATTTTTTCAATTTGCATCATATAAGGTGGTATCATGTATTCAGGAAGATCTCTTCGTAGCTCTTCCCTTAGTTTTCCTATATCTACTCTTTCACCTGATACTATGTACGCATAAATAGACATATCTCCATTTGCATCATTTTCTGCTATTACAGCCGTATCTGCTACATATCCTTTCCTCATTATGGCGCTTTCGATTTCTCCTAGTTCTATACGGAATCCTCTTATCTTTATTTGCTCATCCATTCTTCCAAGATACTCTATATCTCCATCAGGCAACCATCTTGCAAGATCTCCTGTATGATACATCATTCCTTCTCCATATGGGTTATCAACGAACTTTTCATCTGTTAATTTGGGAAGATTTAAGTATCCTCTTGATACACCGCTTCCTGCTGTACATAATTCACCGGGCATGCCTATACCACATAAGTTTTTTTCACTTAAGATATATATCTGTGTGTTGGCTATCGGTTTACCAATTGGAATACTTTCGAATTCACAAGGAATTTCGCATGTTGTTGTAAAGGTAGTGTTCTCCGTCGGTCCATATGCATTTAGCAAATTTAATGTTTGATTACTTTCCCGAAGTATTCTTGCATGTTTTTCTGAAATTATTTCTCCTCCTGTGATCAAATATTTCAAATCATCAAAGATTTTTACATCTGTGTTTATCATCTGATTAAACAATGCTGTTGTTAGAAATATAGTATTTATTTTACATTCTGATATTGTTCTTTTAAACATATTAGGATTCAATAGTATATCGTTTGATACAAGATACAATTTTCCACCATTTAAAAGACTTCCCCAAATTTCAAATGTAGAAGCATCAAATGATATAGCACCTGTTTGCAATATAACTGTATTCTGGTCGAGTTCTACATAATTTGTATTCTTTACTAAACGATTAACACTCTTGTGCTCTATCATACTGCCCTTAGGTTTGCCTGTTGTTCCTGAAGTATATATTACATACACTAAATCCTCTGGTTGATTAAAATTTGCAGGATTTTCAGACATACCTTCATATATCTTACTATCTGATAGATCTATTACATCAATTTCATCCTTTATATTCAATTTCTCTAACATTTCATTAGCTACGTCTCCAAAAATCAACATTGCCTGCGGTGCACAATCATCTATCATGTAAGATATTCTCTCCATAGGATAAGTTGGATCTATTGGTACATAAGCTCCACCCGCCTTTATTATTCCTAGTATTCCGTATATCATCTCAAGGCTTTTTTCAGCCATGATTGGTACGAGGACATCTGCACCTATTCCTAATTTTCTTAGTTTATGTGCTACCTGATTTGCTCTTCTGTTTAGTTCACTATATGTAATCTCTTTTTTTTGGAATACAAGTGCTACATTATTAGGTGTATTATCTACTTGTTCTTCAAACAATTCTGACACAACCTTATCTCTTGGATAATCTTTAACTGTATCATTAAATCTATATAAGATTTTTTCTTTTTCTTCTTCGGTTATTGCCTCAATATCTTTTATTTCTTTCTCTGGATTACTTACTGCATCATCTACTACCTTTAAGAATTGCTTTAACATATTCCTCATACTTTCATCCTCAAATAAATCAGTACGGTATATAAATTCTAAAACATATCCCTCATTCACAGCTTTTAGGTTTACCGTTATATCAAATTTAGCTGCTCTGTATCCAAGATTTATATCTGAATCTCCTATTTTTATTTCATATCCTGATTTATCTACAAATTCTAATTCTTCTGACTCATTATTTTGTAGAACAAACATTATATCAAACATAGGGTTTCTAGACATTTCCCTGTTCACCTTTACATGCTCTACCAGTTCCTCGAATGGATATTCTTGATTATCATACGCCCTTAGAGCTGTTTCTTTAATTTCATATAAGAAGTCTTCATATTTCTTATTTTTTTGCGGATATCCCCTCAGTGGTAATGTATTTATGAACATACCAAACATTTTTTCTGTATCTTTATGTACTCTACCAGCTACAGGGCTTCCTATTATTATATCTTCCTGTCTACTGTATTTTTCTAACAGTACCATCAATCCTGATAATAGTATCATGTATTCTGTTGCGCCAGTCTTTTTACTTAATTCTTCTATTTTTTCCTTTAGTTCTTTTCCAATTTTTGTTTTTACAATATTCCCTTCAAACTTCTGAGTCTTTCCTCTAGCATGATCATATGGCAGGGATAATACTGATATCTCACCGCTGAATTCATTTAACCAGTATTCCTTCTGTGAATTTATATCTCTTGTTTTCATCCATTCACTATAATCTTTGTATTGTAGTTTCAATGGTTCTAATTCTTCTCCATTATATAAAGCATTGAATTCACTTATCATGTTTGCCATTGTTACACCGTCTGATATTATATGATGCACATCAAATAGCAGAAAATTCTCATTTTCACCAATCTCTGCCAATGCTAACCTAACAAGTGGTGCTTGGCTTAAGTCAAATGGATGCACAAATCCTGCTAGTTTCTCTTTTTTACTAAATTCATCTGCATTTTTCAGATTCATATAGCTAATATCAGGGTTGATATCTTCTGCACTTATAATCTTCTGTACAATTTCTCCATCAACTATAATAAAACAAGTCCTTAGTATCTCATGTCTTCTTATAAGTTTAACAAATACCTTTTTTATTTTTTCTAAGTCGGCATTTCCATTTAATCTTACTACTACAGGCATATTGTATGCAGTTCCTGTGTCATCAATTTCATTAATCATATACTGTCTTTTCTGGGCTGATGATGCTGAATAATATTCTCTTACTTCTGCTTTTGGTATTTCCTTATAATCTTCTTTTTCTATATTTCTTATTATTTTTGCCATGCCTTCTGCTGTGGGTGAAGTAAACAATTCTTTTACTGGCAATCTTACTCCTATCTCTTTCTCTATACGGTTTATTACTTTAACAGCTCTTAGTGAATGACCTCCAATTTCAAAGAAACTATCTGTTATACTTACCTTCTCCATTCCTAGTATTTCTGCATATATGTTACATATAATCTCCTCAGTTTTATTTTTAGGAGCTATATACTTATTTAAGGTTAGTATTTCTATTTCTGGTAATGCCTTCTTATCAAGCTTTCCATTTTTATTTATTGGGATTTTTTCAATCTGCACCATATAAGATGGTATCATATATTCAGGAATCTCTTTTCGCAGTTCTTCCCTTAGTTTTCCTATATCAACACTTTCGTCTGATACTATGTACGCATAAATAGCATTATCTCCGTTAGTATCAGTTCTTGCTATTACTGCTACATCTGTGACATATCCGCTTGTCCTTATGACGCTTTCAATTTCTCCTAACTCTATTCGATATCCCCTTATCTTTACCTGTTCATCCTTTCTTCCAAGATACTCTATGTTTCCATATGGCAGCCACCTTGCAAGATCTCCTGTAAGGTACATCCTCCCCTCCCCATATGGATTATCTATAAATTTTTCTTTTGTTAGTTCTAGCCTATTCAGATATCCTCTTGCTACTCCATCTCCTGCTATGCATAGTTCCCCTGGCATTCCTATTCCACACACATGCTTATTATTCATTATATATATCTGTACATTTGACATTGGTGTTCCAATTATATTTCTATGAATTCCCGGTTTTATTTCTCCCATTGTTGCCCATACCGTTGCTTCACTAGGCCCATACACGTTCACAATTTTTGCTTTTGTATATTTTCTTAATTCATTACAAAGCGACAATGGTACACTTTCTCCACCTAATAGTATTGTCTTGAACTTAGAAAGGTATTTCTTATAACTTTCACCCTCTAAATACATTTTCATCTTAGATGGTGTTGTTTGTATAATTTCAACATCATATCTATCAACTATTTCAGCAATACGTTGTGGATTGTTATATTCATTATTTCCTGTCAAATAAAGTTCCATTCCATGTACAAGCGACAATATAATTTCAGTTACAAATATATCAAAAGACATGTTTGTTACACCTAATATTTTTTTTATATTTCCTTTGATTGTTCCGCCATATATATTTCTCTCATGATTCGTTATATAATGCCCTACATTACAATGCTCTACCATTACTCCCTTAGGTTTTCCTGTTGTTCCAGAGGTATAGATTACATAAGCTACATCCTCTGCCTTATTTATTTTTACTGGATTTTTTGACACACCTTTATAAACCTTACTGTCTGCCAAGTCGATTATTTCTATCTCAGTTTTTATACTCCATCCTTCTACTACTTTTTGGGCTTCTTTACCATAAATCAATACTGCTTTAGGTTCACAGTCATTTATCATGTAGGATATTCTTTCCTTTGGAAGACTTGGTTCTACTGGAACATAAGCTCCTCCTGCCTTAAGTATTCCATAAATTCCGTATATCATCTCAAGGCTTCTTTCTGCTAATATGACTATAAAGTCATCTCGTCCTACTCCTAGTTTTCTTAGCTTATAAGCTACCTGATTTGCCTTTCTATTTAGCTCTCTGTATGTAACCTCATTTTCTTTGAATACTACTCCTATATTATCTGGAGTCTTCTCTACTTGTTCTTCGAATAGCTCTATGACAGTTTTATCTTTTTTATATTCTGAATATGTGTCATTAAATCTGTATAGTATCTTCTCTTTTTCATCTTCTTTAAGTACCTCGATATCTTTGATCTCTTTCTCTGGATAATTTACGGCATCCTCTACTATATTTATGTAGTGTTTTAGTATATTTCTTATACTTTCTTCCTCAAATAAATCTGTGCGGTATTCAAAAGCTACATCGTATTCATCGTTTATTATATTTACATATACTGTTATGTCAAATTTAGCAATTTTGTATCCTAGATTTATTTCTGCTTTTCCTGATTTCTCTGCAAGTCCAACTTCTTCACTCTCACTATTTTGTAGAACAAACATTACATCAAACAAAGGATTTCTTGACATATCACGATTTATCTGAATTTGCTCTACTAGTTCCTCAAAAGGATACTCCTGGTTATCATATGCCTTTAAATTTGCCTCTTTTATCTCGTATAAAAATTCTTCAAATTTCTTATGTTCTTTAGGATATCCTCTCATCGCAAGAGTATTAATAAACATACCTAACATTTTTTCGGTATCCTTGTGTGTCCTTCCAGCAACAGGACTTCCTATTATTATGTCTTCCTGGCGACTGTACTTGGCTAACAATACCATCAGCCCTGACAACAGTACCATATATGCTGTCGTTCCGGTTTTTTTGCATAATTTGTCAATTTTACCTTTAATCTCATATCCTATTACTCCCTTAACTGTATTTCCTTCAAACTTCTGTACTTGTCCTCTTACATGATCATATGGCAAATCTAATACAGGTATATCTCCACTAAATTCATTGTTCCAATATTCTTTCTGCGAAGATAAATCCCTTTTTCTCATCCACTCACTATAATCTTTATACTGCACTCTTAATGTCTCTAATTCTTCTCCTTTATACAAAGCATTGAATTCTCTTATTAAATTTGCTCGTGCTACAGCATCAGAAATTATATGATGCATATCAACTAGCAAAAGACTATTTTTTTCATCAATATCAGCAACTACAACCCTAATAAGAGGTGCATGTCCTAAATTAAATGGTCGTACAAATCCCGCAATTTTCTCTTTTTTACTTTTTTCATCCATATTCTTTAGATTTATATATTTAACTACTGTATTAATGTCTTCAGCACTTATAATTTTCTGTACCAACTCCCCATCCTTCATTACTATACATGTTCTTAAAATTTCATGTCTCTTTATTAGTTCATTAACTACCTTACTAATTCTTTCTACATCAGCAACACCATTTAGTTTTACTGCAGCTGGCATGTTATAAGCTATTCCTACATCATTAATTTCATTGATCATATACTGTCTCTTTTGGGTTGACGAAACTGGATAATATTCTTTTTCTTCCACTTTCGGTATTTCTTCATATACTTTGCTTTCTATGCTTTTTATAATTTCTGCCATATTTTCTGCACTAGGTGAAGTAAATAAATCTTTTACCGCTAATCTTATCCCCGTCTCTTCTTCTATTCGGTTTATGACTTTTATCGCGCTTAATGAATGCCCACCAATTTCTAAGAAACTGTCTTTAATACTTACTTTTTCTATTCCTAGTACTTCTTCATATATTCTACAAATTATCTCTTCTGCTTTATCTCTAGGTTCAATATACTCATTTACTGTAGTTTTTTCTATTTCAGGTAGTGCCATCTTATCAAGCTTTCCATTTACTGTTACTGGAATTTTTTCTAACTGCATAATATAGGATGGTATCATATATTCTGGTAGTTGTTTTCTTAGATCATCCCTTAGCTTTTTTATTTCAACTCTTTCGTCTGATACAATATATGCATTAATAGCTTTGTCACCACTATCATCAACTTTTACAACAACTGCAGCCGCGGTAATATATTCCTTTTTTTGTAGTACACTTTCAATCTCTCCAAGCTCTATACGAAATCCTCTTATCTTTACCTGTTCATCCATTCTTCCAAGATACTCTATGTTTCCATCTGGCATCCATCTTGCAAGGTCTCCTGTTTTATACATCTTTCCTTTTCCATATAAGTTATCTATAAACTTTTCATCTGTTAATTCCCTACGATTCAGATATCCTCTTGATACACCTGTTCCAGCTATACACAACTCTCCAGGTATACCTATTCCACACAACATATTATCACTCATAATATATACTTTTACATTATTTATAGGCTTTCCAATTGGTACTCTAATATTTTTCAACTCAAAATGTCCTACTACATAACATGTAGCATCAACAGTAGCTTCAGTTGGTCCATATGAATTGATTATTTCAATATCATCTATTTCTTTCAATTTGTCACATATAGATACAGTAAGTTCTTCTCCACCCAAAATACACTTTTTTAAATTAAAACTATTCTTTTGACTCAAAAAGATCTCTTTATAATACGACGGTGTTCCATCCATAACATTAATTTTATTATCATTAATATATTTACACATTTTATTTTTATCATTTTTTATCTCATCTGGCACAATATGTAATACATGACCATTAAGAAGCGTAGTAAATAACATTTTTATAGAAGCATCAAATACATATGATGCGATCAGTAAAGACACATCATTGTCATCTTTATATAATATTGTATCAAGATAACTGCAAAAATTAGTAACATTTCGGTTTTCTACCATTACTCCTTTTGGTGCTCCTGATGTTCCAGATGTATATATTACATAAATCAGATCCTCAGGTTTATTTACATTTTCGGGGTTTTTTGACATACCAGTATATATTTCTTTATTCGATAGATCAAACACTTCTATTTCATCTTTCATATGTAATTCATTAGCTGTTTTTTGTGCTTTATCACCATAAATTAGTGCTGCCTTAGGAGCACAGTCACCTAGCATATAAGATATACGTTCATGTGGAGAAGCCGGATCTATTGGAATATAAGCTCCGCCAGCCTTAATTATTCCATATATCGCATATATCATCTCAAGACTTCGCTCTGCCATAATTACTATAAAATCATCAGAACCTACTTCAAGTTCTCTAAGTTTATATGCTATTTGATTTGCCTTTGTATTCAACTCTCTATATGTAACTTCTTTCCCTTCAAATACTACTGCTGTTTTATCGGGTATCCTTTCTACCTGCTCTTCAAACAACTCTCCTACTGTCTTATTTTTTGGATATTCTGCATCTGTGTCATTAAATCTGTATAATATTTCCTGTATTTCATCCTCAGTTATTACCTCTATTTCTTGAATTTTTTTCTCTGGATTACTTACCACTTCATCAATTACTTTTATATAATGCTTTAGCATATTCCTTATGCTCTCATCTTTAAATAAGTCTGTCCGATACTCTAATACTACTTTATACTCATTGTTTAATGCGATAATATTTAATTTTAGATCAAATTTTGCCGTACTGTATCCAAGATTTATCCTTGTATCTCCATTAACGACGCTATATTCTGACTTATCTTCAATATCTAATTCTTTTGTCTCATTATTCTGTAGAACAAACATTATATCAAACAATGGATTTCTTGATATATCCCTTTTAAACTGTACATTTTCAACGAGTTCTTCAAATGGATACTCTTGATTATCATACGCATTGAGTGCCATTTCCTTTATTTCATATAAAAAATCTTCAAATTTTTTGTTTTTTTCTGGATATCCTCTCATAACAAGGGTATTTATAAACATGCCTAACATCTTTTCAGTATTCTTATGTACCCTTCCTGCAATTGGGCTTCCAATTAAGATATCATCTTGACGACTGTATTTCGCTAACAATGCCATAAGTCCTGAAAGCAATATCATGTATTCTGTTGCACCTGTTTTCTTACTTAATTTTTTTATCTTTTCTTTTATTTCCTTTCCTATCACACCATTTATTGTACTTCCTTCAAACCTTTGTATCTGCCCCCTTGCATAATCGTATGGTAAGTCCAATATTGGTATCTCCTTGCTAAATTCATTTAACCAATATTCTTTCTGTGATGATAAGTCTCTCGTTCTCATCCATTCACTGTAATCTTTATATTGAAGTTTTAACGGTTCTAATTCTTCTCCTTTATACATTGCATTGAATTCACTTATCATGTTTGCCATTGTTGCACCGTCAGAGATTATATGATGCATATCAAATAGAAGCAAACTATTTTTTTCATCAAGTTCTACAACTGCACTCCTTACAAGGGGAGCCTGACTTAAGTCAAATGGGCGCACAAATCTTGCAAAAATATCTTTTTTACTGTTCTCATCCGCTTCTTTAAGATCTATTAAGTCCACATTAGCATGAATATCCTCTGCATTCATAATCTTCTGGACTGGCTCTCCATTTTTCATTACAATACATGTTCTTAAAATTTCATGTCTCTTGATAAGCTCTTTAAACACTCTATTTATCTTATTTATATCAGCATCCCCACTTAATATTACTGCCGATGGGATATTATATGTTGTCCCCTGCTCATCTATTTCATTGATCAGGTACAGCCTCTTCTGGGCTGATGAAACTGGATAAAACTCTTTTTCTTCAGCTTTTGGTATTTCTTCATATACTTCGTGCCTTGCATTACTTATTATTTTAGCTAAGCTTTCAGCTGTAGGTGAATCAAATAAATCTTTTATAGATAATCTTAATCCTGTTAATTCCTCAAGTCTATTTATTACTTTAACAGCTCTTAATGAATGTCCACCTATTTCAAAGAAACTTTCTGTTATACTTACCTTTTCTATTCCTAGTGTTTCTGCATATATGTTACAGATGATTTCCTCTATTTTATCTCTTGGAGCAATGTAGTCATTTGTCATTCTTATTTCAATATCCGGCAATTCCTTTTTGTCCAATTTTCCATTTGGGGTTATTGGGATTTTTACGATTTGCATCATATAGGATGGTAGCATATAATCAGGGAGCTCTTTTCGTAATTGCTCTCTTAATTCAGCTATATCCACAATTATATCTGATACTATATATGCATAGATAGCCTTATCTGCATTTGCATCAATTCTTGCTAAAACTGCCACATCTTTGATATATTCATTTTTCCTTATAATGCTTTCGATTTCTTCTAATTCTATACGAAATCCCCGAATTTTTACCTGCTCGTCTATTCTTCCTAGATATTCTATGTTTCCGTCTGGCAGCCATTTCGCAAGATCTCCTGTCCTGTACAACTTACCATCCCCATATGGATTAGTAATGAACTT
Organism: Bacillota bacterium; assembly: GCA_023444055.1. GTDB lineage: Bacteria > Bacillota > Clostridia > Acetivibrionales > DSM-1351 > Ruminiclostridium. The sequence continues at coordinate 5,891 of JAEZRV010000064.1, read as the reverse complement.
TTCATTAGTTAATTGAGGCATGTTTAAATATCCTCTTGACACACCCCTTCCTGATGTACACAATTCACCCGGCATTCCTATTCCACACAAATTTCCACTTTTTATAATATATACTTTCGTATCATTAATCGGTTTGCCTATTGGAATACTTTCAAATTTATCAGGTATTTCATATGTAGTCGTAAATGTTGTATTCTCTGTAGGACCATATCCATTAATCAATTTTGTTGCTGTATTTGTTTCTTTAAATATTCTTACATGGTTTTCTGAGAGTTTTTCTCCACCTATCAATAAATAGTTCAAAGTATAAAATAAACTATTATCTAATAACAACAATTGATTAAACAATGTTGATGTTATCCACATCGTATTAACTTTATTCGATATAATTCTCTCCCTTAAATCTACACTACTTGTAATAACACCTTCTCCGGGAAGAACTAATTTCCCTCCATTAAGTAGTGCTCCCCAGATTTCAAATGTTGATGCGTCAAATGAGATTGATCCTGTTTGTAATATAATACTACTTTCATCCAATTTAACATAATTTGGATTTTTGACAAGTCTTACTATACTTTGGTTTTCAATCATGCTTCCCTTTGGCTTTCCTGTTGTTCCTGACGTATAAATTACATATGCCAAATTCTCTGTTGAATTTATTATTTCAAGATTTTCAGACACACCTTCATAAAACTTACATTCTGACAGTTCTATTACTTGTATTTCTTCCTTTAGTTTCAATTTCTCAAATGTTTTTTTAACCATATCTCCATAAAGCAATATTGCCTGTGGTGCACAATCACCTAAAATGTAAGATATTCTCTCCTGAGGATAGGCTGAATCTATTGGTACATAAGCTCCTCCCGCCTTAATTATACCCAATATTCCACATACCATTTCAATGCTTCTTTCAGCCATTATTGGTACATAGTCATCCACTCCAACTCCTAGATTTCTGAGTTTAAATGCTAATTGATTTGCTTTATTGTTTAAGTCTCTGTAAGTAATTTCTTCACCTTCAAATACTACTGCTATATTATCAGGTGTCTTTTTGACCTGCTCCTCAAATAACTCAGCTACTGTTTTATTCTTCAGATATTCTGTATCTGTGTCATTAAATCTGTATAATATTAAATTTTTTTCTTCTTGTGTTGTAAGATCAATTTCTCCAATCGGCTTCTGTATATCTTGAATCAATTCTCTAACTGCAAGTTTATATCTTTCTAACAGTTTTTCAATTTCTTCTCTTGAATACATTCTCGATTGATATTGGATTCTTACTGTTATGTATTCTGTTCCAAATATACGTATACTTATTGGATAGTTTGTTTCATCTCTATCTGATTCAACACTTATGTCAAGTCCAGGAATACCGTCTTTTACTCTTTTATCTACATAAAAATTTTCATATACAAATAATGTTTTTATTAGCTTATCCTTAAGTGTACTTTCTTGTTGAACTTCTGATAGAGGACAGAAATCGTATCTTCCACTCTCGAATGCTTGTTCTTGAAGTTCTTTTAGTAACCCTATCTTTTTCTTATATTCGTTGCAATCCACTCTTACCGGTATTGTATTTATAAACAAACCTACAGCGCGCTCTATCCCTAATAATCCTGCATTTCTTCCAGATACGACTTTCCCAAACACTGCATCCTCAGTTACATTATATCTCTGAAGTACAATTCCCCAAGCAGCTTCAAATATGGTATTGACTGTTATATTATTCTCAGCCGATATTTTTCTTAGTTGTTCGCATAAATCATTTTCAAAGACTTTTTCTAATGTTTCTACCGCTATTTCTTGATCTTCTGTCTTTTGAAGTGGAACTATTTCTGCTGGTGTATCATAACCACTTAGCAACTCTCTGAAGTACTCTAATCCTTCTTTTTTATCTTGTTTTTCAAGATACTTAATGTAGTCCCCGTAAGGCAGTATTTTATTTTTCTCCTCACTTACTTTATTCTTTACTATCTCATAATCTGCTCCCTCGCTTAATACTTGATAATAGTTTATAAAATCGCTAAAGAGCAGTGATAAGCACCAACCGTCCATAATAATATGGTGACTACTCCATATCATCTTACATTCATCTTTTTCAAGCTTGACAATTGTTACTCTTAAAAGACTGTCTCTATCAAGTCTAAAACCTCTCTTTAAATCATTATCCTTTATTCTTTCTAGTATATAATTTTGCTCTGATTTCTCTAATTTACTTAGGTCCTCAATATTAATTTCGATTTGTCTTTCTTTAAATACAATCTGTTTAAAAACTGTACATTCCTTATATAGAAATGCCGTTCTTAAAATTGCATACTTATATGATAAAAGACCTAAACTTTTTAAAATTGTTTCATCATCTACTCTTCCATTAACATTAATTACATTTTGAAGTACATACTCAGTTGATTCTTCATTTAATATCTTATGATACAGCATTCCTTCTTGCATCGGAGTTAATGAATAAGTAGTTTCTATACCATTTATGCAAATTCCTAAATTGGCAATTGCCTTTTTAAAATCTAAATCTTTTATATCAAGTACGCCGACATCTGATGCAGTTATAATCTTTTCATCCTGTTCCATACAGTAATTCACTATTCTTTTTAATGCTTCATTATAGCAATTACATAGTGTCTTAATGTTCTCATCTGTATGTTTTTCAGATATATAATTTACTTGAAATTTCAATTTACCTTCTATTATTGAACCAAGAAATGTTATTGTATTTGTCATGCTGTTTCTCTTAGCAACACATTCTCCAGTAGAGTATTCTGACGTGCAAAACATTCCTCTTTCTTTTATTTCATTATCCAATTCTCCTAAATAATTAAATCCTATATTAGGCGTTAGATTTTTAAGTTTCCTATTTTGGCCATATGTTAATACGCCATACCCAATTCCATGATTAGGTATCCTCCTCAGCATTTCCTTGTTATGAATAATTTGTTGTTCTATCTCTCCTTGTGCATCTATTATTATTGGATATACACTTGTAAACCATCCTACGGTTCGATAAGTTTCAATTTTTCTGTGTATTTCCTCTCGACCATGACCTTCTAAAGATATTCCTATCTTTTCAAGCCCTACACTTTCTTTTATGGCCATTCCTAGTGCTGTTAGTAAAAGATCATTTATTTCTGTACCATACGCTTTGCCAACGTCATGAAGCAATTTATATGTTGTCTCTTCATCAAATTCTATAATAGCGCTTCCTATATGTACTTCTTTAACATCGGAAGTTTCAGGTATAGTATACTCACTGATTTCTCTGCTTACATCTTTCCAGTATTGTTCCTGATCGCTTATGAGTTTACTGTCTGAATATTCATTAAGGGCCTCTGACCATTCCTTAAACGATGCTGTCTTCTTAGGGAGTATTATTTTTTGCCCTTTTTCAGCCTGCCTATATGTAGTTTCGAAATCTTCTACTAATATTCTCCATGACACTCCATCTACTGCCAGATGATGGACAGTCAGTAACAAATGATCCCCACTACTTGTCTTATGCAGTACCGCTTTTAAAATAGGTCCATTCTCAAGATTCATTTCAGATTGTATCTTTGAATTTATTTCTTCTATTTCTATTTTTAAATCTTTTTTAGTTTTTCTATGATCGTAAACATACATTTCATATAGATTACTCTCTTTCACACTCAGTATACTGAGTTCTTCTTTATATACCATTCTTAATACATCATGGTGAATCGCTAATGCTTCCAATGCTTTTTTTACATACTCTTCTTTAAGTTCTGTATTTGACTTAAGGATAACTGCTTGATTAAAATGCCATGGTTCATAAAGTTTCCACTCAAAAAATGCTCTCTGAATCGGAGTCATTATAATTTTCCCTATTACTTCTTCTTGCTCATACTTTTTATTTTCTTCAACTTCGTTTATTCTTGTTGCAAGTAATTCTACTGTGTCATATTTCATAATTTCTTTTATAGTGATATTAAATCCATTTTCTCTGATTTTGGACACAAGTCTTATTGCTTTTATAGAATCACCACCTAGTTCAAAGAAATTACTAGTTATTCCGACATGTACTCCAAGTATACTTTCATACACATCGCAAAGGGCCTTCTCTTTAATATTTCTTGGTGCAATGTAATTATTTATAGTATTTTCTTCAATTTGAGGTAATGCACTCTTATCTAATTTACCATTTCTGGCAACAGGTATCTCATTTATCTGCATCATATAGGAAGGTAACATATATTCAGGTAGCTCTTTTCTTAGTTCTTCCCTTAATGTTCCCAAATTCAGATTTTCATCTGATACTATATATGCATAAATAGCTTCTTTGCCAATTTCGTCTTTTTTAGTAATAACTACAACATCAGCAATATTTTCATTCTTCCTTATTATGCTTTCAATTTTTCCTAGTTCAATGCGAAAATCTTTTATCTTTACCTGTTCAACTTTTCCAAGATACTCTAAGTTACCATCCGGTAGCCATCGTGCAAGATCTCCTGTACAGTACAACTTCCCTTCTCCATATGAATTATTAATAAACTTTTTTTGTGTTAATTCTGGATTATTTAAATATCCTCTTGATACTCCTAGTCCTCCAATACACAGTTCTCCTAGCATTCCTATTCCACATAATGCTCCATCTTTTACAATATATACTTTTGTATTATTAATTGGCTTCCCCATTGATATATCTTCAAAGTCCTTAGGTATTTCATATGTAGTAGTAAATGTTGTATTTTCTGTATAGATATACGCATTAATTAATTTTGTTTTCGAATTTTTTTCTTGGTATTTTCTTACATGTTTTTCCGAGGCTTTTTCTCCAGAAATAATTAAGTAATTCAATCCATCAAATAATCCATTATCGCATAACAACAATTGATTAAATGTCGTTGATGGCAGCCACATTACATTAACATGGTTCGCTTGAATACTCTGCTTTAACTCTATACTACTTTTAATAATACCTCCTCTAGGAAGTATTAGTTTTCCTCCATTAAGTAGTGCTCCCCATATCTCAAATGTAAATGCGTCAAATGACATTGAACTAGTTTGCAAAATAATACTGTTTTCGTTTAAAACAACATAATCTGAGTTTTTAACAAGCCTTACTACACTCCTGTTTTCAATCATAACTCCATTAGTCTTTCCAGTTGTTTCTGACGTATAGAGTACATATGCTAAATCCTCAGGCCTATTAATCCTCTCTAGGTTTTCTGACATACCTGTAAAAAATTCATTATCAGCAAGGTCGATTACTTCTGCCTTATCTTCACATTTCAATTCTTCTATTGCTTTCTTTGCATCAGCACCATAAATTAGTATTGTTTTAGCACCACATTCATCTATAATGTATTTTTTTTCTTCTTGCGAATAACTTAGATCTATTGGTACATAAGTTGCTCCTGCCTTTAGTATTCCCGTAATTCCATATAACATCTCGAGGCTTCTTTCTGCCATGATTACTACGAGGTCATTTGGTTTTACTCCTAATTTTCTTAGCTTATATGCTACTTGATCTGCTCTTCTGTTCAGTTCACTGTATGTAACCTCTTTTCCCTCAAATATGAGGGCTATATTGTCAGGCGTCTTATCTACCTGTTCTTCAAATAACTCTGTTACAGTCTTATCTTTTGGATATTCTGCATCTGTGTCATTAAATCTGTATAGAATCTTTTCTTTTTCTTCTTCTGTAATAACTTCTATCTCTTTTATTTTTTTTTCAGGGATACTTACCACTTCTTCTATTACCTTTATGAAGTGTCTTAACATATTCCTTATACTGTCTTCCTCAAATAAATCTGTGCGGTATTCAAAAGCTACGTCATATCCTTCTTCTACTATATTTACATTTACTGTGATATCAAATTTCGCCATATTATAGCCTAAGTTTATCTCTGTTTCTTTATTGA
>JAEZRV010000083.1 GCA_023444055.1 Bacillota bacterium | reverse complement strand
TAAACGCGCCGCTGCTTAAGCCCAGCGCTGCGGTGATGGGCTTAAATGACGAGCCCGGCACATATGTCGCTTTGAACCGGTTGTACATGGGACGCGTTGCTTCGTCGTTGTATGCCGCCCATGTTTCCTCCGAAAGCCCGAGTATAAAGCTGTTCGGGTCGTATGACGGCGTACTGACCAGCGCGAGTATCTCTCCCGTATGCGGATCCATCACCACAGCTGTGCCCTTGTCGTTCTTCATCTGGTCGTAGAGCTTCGCTTGCAGCTCCGAATCGATAGTAAGCGTCACATCCTCGCCGTTTCGCGCTTCAATTTCTGCAAGCACCTGCTTTTCGTTGCCGTCCTTGTCCTCGATATATATTTTGCAGCCGTCGATGCCGCGAATTCGCTCTTCGAGCAGACTCTCCATGCCCACCTTGCCGATCTTACTCTCCGCCGTATAGCTTTGACCCGCATGCTTCTCAAGCTCTTCCGCGTTAATGTTGTGGATGTATCCCGTTAGCGCTGCGGCTTTTTCACCCAACGCGTATACGCGAGCCTCCGCCGTAGTGAGCCCGACGCCGGGTATGTCGGTCAGCTTTTCATCGGTTTCCACATCAGACTTAGATATATTCTTACCAAGCGGCACCATGAGATCATCCTTGACCCATTTTTCCGAGAGCTTGGCGTTAATCGTCTCTACCGTCATGCCAAGCGTTTCAGCCACCGCGGTGATGTCCGCATCGCGCGTCTCTGCGTTCAGCTTTTCGGGAACGATATACACACTCCACACGTCGCCCTTTCCCGCAAGCAGGTTACCGTTTCTGTCCAGAATGCTGCCGCGCTCACCTGTTGTTGTTTTCACGCGCACCTTATCGTCATCGTTCAAATTCGGGAATATCAGATTAGACGTCCAGTCCAGCTTGTATTCTCCCTCGTATTCACTGAAATTTGCGGTGTTCTCAAAGGAGATCGGCCCGGCCTGCGTGTCCATCGATGTCATATAGGTGACCAAATTCCCGTCAGCAGTGATGTCGGATATCTGTATATTGCTCGCTTCAATGCCTTCGAAGATGTTCTTGTTGCGCGCCAGATAGTCATCCTTGGACATCGTGCTTTTTTCGCTGATAAAGCTATGCATCTTTTCATAGTCTTTGTCATTGATGGCCGCCATATAGGCCGTAAGTATCTGAGCCACCGGGTCAGTCGGCTCTTCGGGCGCTGCTGACCCCGTATCGGATGCGGGCGCGCCTGTGCAGGCAGCTGACACCAGCATCACACATGCCATCACAACACAAAAGAATAATCGGTTTATCTTCAAATCAAAGCCTCTCCGTTTCATCGATTTCGCTAACTTGTCCATTATTGTCATATAATTATAACGCAATTATTATTTGTTCTCAAATATAAATTGTGTCATTATCGGCGAATTATGAGTATACAAACAAAAGCCATCGGCGATTATTGTTAATTGTCACGCCAAATGACTCAAAATGAGGTTCTGTTAAGTTTCTTACAGAAGAAGCATCGCGTCACCGAAGCTGAAAAAGCGGTAACGGAGCTTCACCGCTTCGTTATAAAGCGCCAGCGTCCGCTCCCGCCCCGCGAACGCGGACACGAGCATGATGAGCGTGGATTCGGGCAGATGGAAATTGGTAAGCAGCGCGTCCACAGCCTTAAAGCGGTAGCCCGGCTTGATAAAAATATTCGTTGAGCCGCCGCCCGCATGAACGGTGCCCTGCTCGTCCGAAGTGGATTCGAGCGTACGCACACTGGTGGTGCCCACCGCTATGACGCGCCCGCCGTTCTTTCTGGCACCATTGATACACGCTGCCGCTTCCTCAGTTACGCGATAGTACTCGGAGTGCATGATGTGATCTTCCACGTTCTCCGCTTTCACGGGGCGGAACGTGCCCAGCCCCACATGCAGCGTCAGCCGCGCTATGGAAACGCCCATCTCTTCGATCTTTTTGAGCAGCTCTGGCGTAAAATGCAAACCCGCTGTGGGCGCGGCGGCAGAGCCTTGCTCCCTCGCGTATACCGTCTGATAACGCGTCTTGTCGTCAAGCTTTTCGTGAATATACGGCGGCAGCGGCATTTCGCCCAGCGCATCGAGAATCTCTTCGAAAACGCCGTCGAACGAAAACTCTACCTCCGTCACGCCATCCTCTTTTTTCTGCTCGATGGCCGCGCTGAGATACTCGGAAAAAACCACTGTGTCGCCGATCCTTAGCTTTTTACCGGGCCGCAGAATAACCTCCCAGCGCGTGAGAGACAGTCGATGCAGCAGCAAAAACTCAACGCTGCGCTCGGTTCCCTGCTTTATTCCAAAAAGCCGCGCGGGCAGCACCTTGGTGTCGTTGATGACGAGCACATCGCCCTTATGCAAATAGCCTGTGATATCGCTAAAGACCTTGTGCGCCGTTTCGCCGGATTCACGGTCGTACACGAACAGCCGCGAGGTGTCGCGCTTCTCGATCGGTGTCTGGGCGATCAGGCTTTCGTCAAGGTCATAATAAAAGTCGCTTGTTTTCAACTAGTCCTCCATGATACCCAGCTTTAGCTGTGCGGTATCGCCGCCGTATGAGCAGCCCATATGCGCGTAAGCAAGCTGCGTGGCCACCCGGCCTCGCGGCGTCTTGTTGATAAAGCCAAGCTGTATCAAAAACGGCTCATACACATCCTCTATGGTGACGCTTTCCTCATTTGTCGCGGCGCAGAGCGTATCCAGCCCCACGGGGCCGCCGCCGAATTTATAGATGATGGCTTCGAGTATCGCCTTGTCCACACCGTCAAGCCCGATTTCGTCCACCTCAAGCATCTCTAGGC
>JAEZRV010000025.1 GCA_023444055.1 Bacillota bacterium | reverse complement strand
GAACAAACAGTAAATTTATCGAATCCTTCGGCGGTGGTTCCAGGTGGACGTGGATTTATGACTCCGCAAAAAGTATGTGTATTAAATGAAAACGGTGAACCAGTTATTAATACACCTGTTACATTTGAAGTGTCTAGCAATTCATATATTACGTCTCTTATGAGAGGTACATATTCAAGGACTATTACGGTATATACTGATTCAAATGGTATTGCAACTGCTGCAAATACTGCTTCTGGATTTTTAGGAGAAGGGTTTCAGGTATATTCTCAATATTCATATATTGAACAAACATTGCAAGTAACAGCTACGGTATCAGGATTAGCTCCAGTTACTTTTAATACAGTAGTCAAAACCTATGGATATCAATACTAGAATATAAAGTATATTCGGTATAAGGAATAAATTCATTTGAAATGGTAACCTTAAGGTAGAGAAGTCTAAGAACGACTTCTCCTTAAGGTTACCATTTTTTTGTTCTAAATAGATGTGGTAGAGAGGAAACTGAAGATTTTTATTGAAGATCCAATTGCTTTTGCTTATATTATTCTTAAACGAAATAATAATACCCCATCTGAGATGGTGGTTATTACTAGAGTAGCATAAAAAAATTTTTATCATTATTTATAATATATTTATAAAAATACCATACTACTAATAAATATTTAACGGGAGGTATATCTACATGGATTTTTTCTTTTCTCAGGAAAATCTGACAATAGTTCAATGGATTATCCGCGCCGTTGTAGCTTTTTTGGTACTTCTCATAGCAGCTAAATTTCTGGGTCAGAGAGCAATCTCACAATTGAGGCTGCTTGATTTTATAATGGCTATTATTTTAGGTAATATATTAGCACATCCTCTATCTGATCAGCATCTGGGAATGACTGGATCAATAACGACTACACTAGTATTGGTGGTTATGTATCTTTTGTCTTTAGAGTTAACACTCAAATTTAGGAAACTTGATAAGCTTCTTTCTCCTCCTCCGCTTCCTATTATCAGAAACGGTGAAATTATATATAAAAATATGGCTAAAGCAAAGATTACTCTTGATTTTCTATTATCAGAAATTAGAGCTGAAAAGGTAGATGATATAAAGAAGATAGCTATAGCTTTATGGGAGCCTGGGGGTAAAATATCTATATTTTTGGACTCAGCTTATCAAACACTTACTCCAAATGACATGCAGATACCTAAAAGCCCCTTCTTTTTGCCGGTTGTAGTTATCAGAGAGGGGCAAATTGATTTGATAGCCCTCCATGAAATTAACAAAACTAAGGGCTGGCTAATTGACGTACTAAGTAAAACATATAATAAAGATCCAAAAGACATATTATTGGCTACAGTTGATGCTAATTACAATGTACAAATATGTATTAAAAATGCTTAGCTCAAGTCTTTTTGCATATAAATCACATCAAACTGCCGGTCAAGCTTATAACCAATATTTTTTAATGTGCCACAGACTTTAAATCCATGTTTTGAATGGAAATTCAGACTTCCATGATTTTCTGACGAAATTTGTGCGAGGATATGCTTTATACCTGATTGTAAGGCTTCAGCTTCTAATCTTTTTAGACATTGTGCTCCAATACCTTTTCCAACATAGTCTTTAGAAATGAAGTAACTAATAGTAGCTGTTTCTTTAAACGTTGAGAAGGGATTATAAGCACTTAACATGAAGAAGCCTAAAACCTCATCATTCTCTGGATTTATGATTGCATAAGCTGGAAACCCTTTTGATTTCTCTAATAGCATACCAAAGAATTGTTCAGGTAGAGCAGACTGCGCGAATGCTGCTGTACTATTTTCTATGTAATAATTGAATATTTTCATTATAGACTTTTGATGTTTGATATCCATTTTCTCAAATTCAATCTGCATTTGTGTAACCTCCTTTTAGTGATTTATTCTAATTTGCATTTTAAAATATGGTATCACATTTCTAAATAGCCGCATCTGTGGAGAATGGATGTAGTCTGCAAATGTTGTTCAATACTAATCCGTATGAAAAAATGTTCCTCGATTTTAAAATAGGATTAGTATTATATTTCCATTTTAGATGCGTTAGGTAATTTTGTAAAGTGGGGTATATGGGGTTGGAAATGTGCTTCACTATAAAAGTACATATTTTTAGGCACAGTAAACACGGTTAATTTGGAGCGAATTATGTGATTACGAAGAAATAAATTTTCTAATAAATTTCTGAACTAGGATAAATAGTATAATAGATAAGTATAAGAAGAGTAACAGTTAAAGGGGCTGTTCAATAGCAATTGCATATAGCATGATAATTGCTATTAATCATATTTTAATAAACTTCAGCCATTTAAGGACTTAGGAAATGCCTATTATACGGAACATAATGCAGAAAAAAATTAGCCTTTTTGTGTCGACTTTTTAGTATATAACCACTTTAAATATTCACAAACTTGATGTACAATAAAAAGCAAGGCAATTAATGTGGATTCTCGCAGCTTATCCTCCCAAAACGCATCTTATCCAATATCGCTTGCTCTCAAGGTAATTTGCACCTATACTTGGGACAGAAATTAAATTTGGAGGATGCAATTATGGGAATTATAATACTGGTTTTATTACTTACGCTTGAAACGTTTTTTCTCGTTTGGTCAATCATAACAAGGAATAGTCACAGAGAAGAAAAAGGAATTATCAGCATAGCTTTACTGATGATTTTCGGACTATCACTTTTCACGGGGATTTACGAATGGAGCTTTCGCTATGTAGTATTTTTACTCGTGTTGGTCATACAGGCTCTTACCAGCACGGTCATACTCGTCAGAAAAAAGGGCAAAGAATACAAATTAGGGAAAAACATCCTACGTTTTGTAAAGAACTGCTTTATCTTTACCTTTGCGCTGTCTCTTGCCATTCTATTTCCGCAGTACGGCCAGCCCAAAACAACAGGTGGGTATGAAATAGCTACGGCGAAATACACTTGGACTGATACCAGCAGAATGGATGGATTTTCTCAGTCCGGCGAAAACAGAGCCTTGACGGTAGAATTCTGGTATCCTGAAAACACCGATAAGACATATCCACTTGTTGTTTTTTCTCACGGCGCGTTTGGCTTCAGCGGAAGCAATTATTCTACGTTTGCGGAGCTTGCCTCGAACGGGTATGTCGTCGCAAGCATCGGACATACATATCACGCGTTTTATACGATGGATACAAGTGGAAAGCTTACAATTGTGGACACCAATTTCATTAATAAGGCGTCCGGAATTAATGCTGTTCATGACACACAGCATGAAGAAGAGATTTACAATACCACTAAAGAGTGGATGAAGCTTCGCACGGATGATGAAAACTTCGTTTTGGATACAATACTATCAGAATGTGACAATGATAATGCGGATATACTCTTTTCCGTCATCAATACGGAGAAAATGGGTCTGATGGGGCACTCTCTCGGGGGAGCGACATCCGCACAAGTTGGCAGAGAACGTGACGATATCGATGCTGTAATAATCCTTGACGGAACCATGTTAGGCGAAGAGGTGGCATTTGAAAACAATGCGGTTGTCCTAAACGATACACCTTATCCTATTCCGCTTTTAAATGTTTATGCGGAGGATCATTACACAAATTCAAAGGAACTCGTTGGAGACACTTACAATAATTTTTATGCCACGAAAAACGCTGTCTGTGCATATGAAACGGTGTTTAAAAACGCGGGACATCTGAACTTTACTGATCTACCGTTGTTTTCCCCCTTGCTTGCTGGAATGCTCGGTGTGGGAACGATTGATGAACGGTATTGTATTGAGACCATGAACAAGGTTGTTATGGAGTTTTTTAACAGTTATTTAAAGGACACAGGAGAGCCGAAAATTGAAAAGGAATATTAATCATGAAAGTGCGAATCAAGCAAATTAGCGACAAAGCCGACGAGTGTCTCATTATAGAATGCGTTGAGGTTACGCCTGATATCGAGAGCATACGATCATATGCTCTCACCAAGGGTACAACATTAACAGGAAGCATAGACGAACGTATTTATCAGTTTAATCTCTCTGATGTTTTCTATTTTGAGGCGGTTGACGAGCGGGTGTTTGCCTATACAAAGAGCAGGTCGTATGAACTTAAAATCCGTTTATATGAGCTTCAAAATGCCTATGCGGATAAACATTTTATCCGGTGCTCCAAATCCTTTGTTATCAACCTGATGAAGCTTGAAAGCATAAGCCCGGCTTTAAACGGACGGTTTACGGCTCATATGAAAAACGGCGAAAAAATAATTATCTCACGGCAATATGTGCCGGAATTGAAGCATGCTGTCATGGGAGGGAAATAAGATGGACTTCAAAACATTCTTTGTAAAAAAGGTTATGATGAGCTTTTTTGTATCGATTACTTGCATTTCCGCAGCTATGGCTTTGATCGGAATGTTATTTGAACCGGATCCTCGTTTTGGCTATGAAGCATTTCTGTCACCTCTTATATTTGGTGTGCTTGCATCACTTCCCATGCTTGTGAAATATTCAAAGAGAGAATTGTCTTTTAGGCAGACAGCTATAAGAAATGTGATTCATTTTCTTTTACTTGAAGTAGTCGTACTGTCGGTTCTCTATTTTGGGGGAATGCTCACAAGCATCTCTATGGCAATATCGCTTGGAATCTCCATATTCGTGATTGATTTAACTGTCAATCTGGTGTTGTGGATAAATGATAAAAGAGTTGCAAAAGAATTTAACTACGCATTGAAAAAATTTCAAAACGGTACTCCGAGCTCACAAATGGAATAATAATATGTCGGATTCTACGATATGGCAAATCGGTTACATCAAAAACGAAAGTCAGGACTCAAAATTAATCCTGACTCCAATTTGACTGGCATATTGTAAAAATAAAGCTCATCAACGAATATACTGAAATGAAAAAGCCCCTGAAATCAAGGACTTCAGAGACTTTCTACACCATCGTTAGAACTTTGCCATTCTAAGATGGGAATATGGCGTTCCCGGAGGGAGTCGAACCCACGGCCTTCCCCTTAGGAGGGGGACGCTCTATCCTACTGAGCTACGGAAACATTTTTCTGTTGACTAGCAGTTGCTCAAAATTGAACAACAAAGTTTTTTAAACATAATTTAAAATATTTAGAAGTGTATTACATCTAAATCAACAACTATAATAGTATACTAAATATTTTTGATATTTTCAAGTAGATTTATTCGTTTATGCAGTTTTACATTTAGGATTGATTCTCCACTTACTATTGCAAAGGTCGTAAGTACTTTGCTTATTCACCTTACAGTAAGAATTAAAACTAATTTTCTTAAATCAGTAAATCCTACTGCAAAAGCAAACTTGGAAAATTATTTGAACTTTTCAGCAACGCATTAAAAATATGTCTTTACTACTATTCTTAAAAAAGGCAACTATGGCTTAAAGCCTTATAACGATTATATCGTTTTTTAGACGAATTATGCTTCAAGCGGGCTTTGAACAGCATGAATCTGCTAAGTTGCCTTTTAGAATAGGAAGGATTCAATTTGTTGACTAAAAGATTTTTCTATATGTTAAATTTATTGATCTATAAGCACAAAACCTAGCTACCAGTATACATACCTATTAAGTAAAAGCCCAGAACAGCTAGAGCAATAATAGCTATTATTAAGGCAGTTACCTTCCATGGGGACAGAGGGGATTTTCCGTCAACTTTACCCGTTTGACCATTAATCATGTAGCCATATGTTTTTTTCTTGTACTTAAAGGAAGAAAACCATAAAGGTAGCAGAATATGTTTATACTTTTTATTGAAGTATGATGTCTTAAACCGAATATCTTTTACTTCATCAGCATGTATCTGTGACCTTATTCCGTCTTTAATTACATAGGAAAGTCTATCTTTAGCAGTTTCCCATCCTGTCTTTAAATCAACGGAATAGCGCTCTGCTTTGAAGCCGGACAGATATTCTGACTTATATGGTGTTAACTCTTTCATATTGTAAGGTTGTATATCAGCCATCATGTCATCGTCAATATGTATTGAAGAATCAACGATATAATCTCTGAAATCTTCTAAATACTGACCTGATACAGGATACCATCTTGTCCGTCTTTCCTGGTGAGGTACTCTTTCAGTTTTACCATTACGTGTTTCAGTTCTGTAAACTGTAACGTAATAGTATTCTCCTGCCATTGCAGTATAAAAGGAGTTGGTATCCGCATCAAAAGACCAACAAGGAACATACATACCTGTTAGCTGCACATGCTGGCTATTAACACCCTTTTTTAGCTTAGTAGGAGCAAGCCATTTACCTTTCAACCACTTTTTGTATTGGGCAATGGCGGTATCGGCTGTTATTTTGAAAGGAATTATACTTTCAGGCATAATGCCATTTGTAATAACTTCCTCCTGTATGTTGCTGTTACCGCAGAACGGACATTTATCAGCAACAATATATGAATCAAATACCGTTGAAGCACCACAATTTTTGCACTTGACACTATGTCTCTCGTCACCCCATACTTGAGGTTCAAGCTCGCTATCATTGTCAAAGCCATATGCAGTCGGGTCTTGCTTGCTATCATTGAGACTAATTACATTCTTACAATATTCACATTGTAAGCTTTGCCCTTGAGGATCAAATACCATAACACCGCCGCAGGATGGGCATTTATAAGAGGTTGATTCAGTAGTTGGTGCATCTTCAGGGTTAAAATCAGATTGTGAATTATTTACCTTTGTATCATTCATAAATTTTGTCTCCATATCAGAGTATCATAATTTTTGTTATTGCTAATGCGGTAAAATCCAGGCTAAGTGTAGGTATATATAAAGCATAAAAACCTAGAGCCAATTGAAGTCGTAATCGCTACTGTTTCTGACCGCATTCCTGGCAGAATTTACTGTTTGCAGGGAGCTCATTTCCGCAGCCTGAGCACTTTATTATAGCTGGTGCTACCTTTGTACCGCACTCTATACAGAATTTCGCCTGCTCATTTAGGGAGGCACCACAATTAGTACACTTAATTTTCGCAGGCGGCGCCACTGTTGAGGTTTCAGGCTGCTTCTGGTTCTGTGAAAAAGCTTCAGCGAACATATTTCCTATACCCATTCCGGCACCGATACCAACGCCTGCACCAGCCATTCCACCGGGATTCTGCGCTGCATCACGTATTGATTCAGCAGCCTGATAGCGAGTGTATTGATTTAAGCTATCACCTATTATGCCCATCGAAGTGCGCTTATCAAGTACCTTCTCAACTTCTTCAGGAAGAGAGATATTCTCAATAACAAGTGACTCTAGTGATAAACCTAACTGCTTAAAGCTTTCATCTAATTTCTTCTTTGACATAGATGCTATTTCATCGTATTTGGATGATAAATCAAGAGCAGGTATAGCAGCTTCAGCCAATAGGTCAGCAACACCTGAAACAATTTTGCTCTTGAGCTGACCAGTGATTCCATCTACAGTAAAGAGACTAGCTGTTCCAAATACCTCTCTCAGGAAAATTGTAGGATCAGTTACCTTAAATGAGTATATACCAAACATTCTCATTCTAAGCATACCGAACTCTGCATCTCTCATCATTATTGGATTTGTTGTACCCCATTTGCAGTTTGTAAACTGTTTGGTATTAACAAAGTAAATCTCAGACTTAAAAGGGGAGTTGAAACCATATTTCCACGATTTAAGTTTGGTAAGCACTGGGAGGTTCTGAGTGTCAAGAGTATATCTTCCAGGCGTAAACACATCTGTGAGCTGCCCTTCATCAACGAATACGGCCATTTGAGACTCTCTTACAGTTAGCTGTGCTCCCATTTTAATTTCTTTATTTTCAACAGGAAATTGATAAACCATTATATTTGTGCTATTGTCTGTCCACTCAATAACTTCGATAAATTGAGACTTAATAAAATTAAATAATCCCATATTTCCTCCTTTAGTAGAGTTAATAAAATAGTTTTTGACTTCTTAAGTGCTGTTAATAATACTTGCTTTAGCTACAATCTTATGAACTTACTATTACCCATATATGATTATAATGAGTTAAGCTCTAATTAGAACAATCTCAAATGGTATTAATATATAAAAATACAGAATAAATTAGAAAATATTATAAAGACAGCTTTTATTTCTTATAATTTTAAACTATAATTATATACTTTACCATAAAAATTATAAAAATTACATAGTTCCATTTTTTACTTATATAATCAAGGCTAACTCATCAACATGTATTGCTTTGCGGAAGGGTCTGATTGTACTAACAATTTTGTGGGAATAGACTTGACTTTGCTTTTTTTATATAGCAATAAATATAGGAAATTCATGGAATTAATTTTGTTATTGGTCTATAATTTATTAAGTACATAGATAAAATTAGATAGGGAGGTTGCTAAGCAATATATTAAAATAATATGCAATATTCTTAAAATTAGGTGCAAACTAATTAGAGGCATTTAATTTCTATTTTAATGTATTATTTTAAAATTATATTATGAGGCATGTACGGTGAATAAGCGAGTGCCAACCCACTGTGAATGAACAATAGCTAGTTATAGGTTTTATTAAATTATGGAATATATTTGGCAACAAACTATTGATAAGTTTCTCGTACTTGATAGACTTTATATGATAATGTAGCATTAATACATGTTTATTATTGTCCAGCAAGTTCTAAATAGTTTTTAAATGAATCAAAAATATATGGAGGTATACTAAATGGCTACAAATAAGGATTTACCAAAAAGACAAGATATTGATTCAAAATTTAAGTGGAAGTTAGAAGACATCTACAGTGATATTTCATTATGGGAAAAAGACTTTAAAAAAGTAAAGGGAATCGCAATTCAAATAGAAGGTTTCAAGGGTAAGCTTGCAGATGACCCACAAATTCTATTAGACTGCTTAAAAAAGAGCGATGAACTACTATCACTCAATGATAAGGTTTTTGTTTATGCAAGAATGAAACGTGACGAGGATAATGGAAATTCTACTTACCAAGCATTAACTGACAGAGCATCAACTCTTGCTACAGATGTTTTTGCAGCAATTTCCTTTATCGTGCCTGAGATGCTAAGTATCCCAGAGGACAAGCTATTATCATATGTTAAATCAAATAGTGAGCTATCTATGTACCTATTTATGATACAGGAAAACTTGAGACAAAAGGATCATATCCTATCAGAAAAAGAAGAACAGATATTAGCGATGTCAGCTGAAATATCCGATGCTGCCGGAGATGTTTTTACAATGTTCAACAATGC
Organism: Bacillota bacterium; assembly: GCA_023444055.1. Lineage (GTDB taxonomy): Bacteria > Bacillota > Clostridia > Acetivibrionales > DSM-1351 > Ruminiclostridium. The sequence goes on along the minus strand of JAEZRV010000025.1, from coordinate 29,863 downwards.
AGATATCAAATTCCCCTACATAAAGGATGAGGATGGGGAAGAGGTTGAGGTTACAAAGGGCAGGTATGTTGCATTTCTGGAAAGCAAAGACAGACGTGTTCGAAAAGATGCATTTGATGCAGTTTACAGCACCTACAAGAAAATGAAAAATACACTGGCTACGACTCTTACCTCAAATGTAAAGAAGAATAGATTTTATTCTTTGGTTAGAAATTATCCATCTGCAATTGAAGCGTCACTTGATAATGATAATGTTTCAGTTAATGTATATAATAATCTTATAGAGACTATAAATAGAAATCTCACTTTGCAGGACAGATACTTGAAGCTAAGAAAAAAAGTTTTAAAACTTGATGAACTCCACATGTATGACCTATATGTTCCAATGGTCGAAGAGTTTGATAAGAAAATTCCATATGAAGAGGCAAAAGCAACAGTTTTAGAAGCATTGAAACCTCTCGGAGAGGAATATATAGGCTATCTGGAAAAAGGTATGGATTCAGGCTGGATTGATGTTTATGAGAACCAAGGCAAGACAAGCGGAGCATATGCGTGGGGTTCCTTCAAAACTCACCCTTATGTACTGTTAAACTATCAAGACACAATCAATGATGTATTTACACTGGCGCATGAAATGGGGCATGCTCTTCATTCATATTATACGAATATGACGCAGCCATATATCTACTCAGAGTATAAAATATTTGTAGCTGAAGTAGCTTCTACAGTAAATGAATCCCTGTTAATGAGATATTTGCTTCCAAGGGCAAATAGTAAGCAAGAAAAGGCATATCTTTTGAATCATTATCTTGAAGAATTTAGAGGCACGGTATTTAGGCAGACAATGTTTGCTGAGTTTGAGAAGACAATTCACGAAAAGGTGGAGCAGGGTGAGGCACTTAATGCTCAAGAGCTATGTGATATATATTATAAACTCAATAATAAATATTTTGGGGAAACAGTTAATGTAGACGAAGATATTTCAATGGAGTGGTCAAGAATACCTCATTTTTATAGCAGCTTCTATGTTTATAAATATGCAACTGGCTTCTCAGCGGCTACAGCTATTGCAGAAAAAATACTTACAGAAGGTAAACCAGCTGTAGACAAGTATTTGGAGTTTTTGAAGAGCGGGGGCTCGAACTATCCAATTGAGCTACTTAAAATAGCAGGAGTAGACCTTTCATCGCCGCAGCCTATACAGGATGCACTAGACGTATTTGAAAAAACTCTAAATGAGCTTGAAGAGCTATTGGGATAACTTTGACAAGGTGCTGATGGGCTAACATCCGATTTATTAGCCCATCTGACGTTTTAGTGCCGTACCAAAGAGAAGCTTGAATTTGAAATATATATTGTAACACTAATCTGATATTATATATGGCATAGCCATATGATATGTAACAATTATACATTCAAATATTTACTAAAGTATAAACTTTAAATTGGAGGAATTGAAATGAAAGATTCACGTATAGAAAAACTTGCTGAAAACTTAATAAATTACTCATGTGAGTTAAAGGCAGGAGAGAAAATATTAATTGAGAATATGGGAAACGAAATGCCCCTTTCTAGAGCGCTAATTCGTGAGGCCTACAAAGTTGGCGCAACTCCATATCTGACTGTTAAGAATCCAGAGCTTGACCGTGTTATTCTTGAACAGTGTACTGAAGAACAAATGAAGGATATGGCTCGCTATGAGCTGGCTCGTATGAAGGACATGGATGCATATATTGGTATTCGTTCTGGTGACAATGTTAGTGAAAAAGCCTCAGTACCAGCGGATAAAATGAAGCTGTACATGACTCTTTTTTCAACACCTGTTCATTCAGAGGAACGTGTAAACAATACTAAATGGTGTATTATGAGATATCCAACCCATTCAATGGCACAGCTTGCAAATATGCCGACAGAATACTTTGAGGATTTCTATTTTAATGTTTGCAATCTTGACTACAATAAAATGTCAGCGGCTATGGATCCCTTGGTTAAATTAATGGAAGCAACAGATAAAGTAAGAATTACAGGTAAAGATACTGATTTAAGTTTTTCAATTAAAGGATTACCAGCGATAAAGTGTGATGGTAAAATGAATATTCCTGATGGAGAAGCGTATACAGCTCCTGTGAAAGATTCAGTAAATGGTGTCATAACTTACAATTGTCCAGCTGTATACCAAGGTGTGACTTTTGAAAATATCCGCCTTGAATTTAAAAATGGAAAAATAGTTAAAGCAACTGCAAATGATACTCAGAGAATTAATGAAATATTTGATACTGACGAGGGTGCCAGATACGTTGGTGAATTTGCAATTGGGGTGAATCCATACATTGATAAGCCAATGAAGGATACTCTATTTGACGAAAAAATTAAGGGCAGCTTGCACTTTACTCCTGGATGTTGCTATGATGAATGTCCAAATGGAAATAAGTCTTCGATTCACTGGGATTTAGTATTTATTCAAAGGCCAGAATACGGCGGTGGAGAAATATGGTTTGATGATAAGCTCATTAGGAAAGATGGATTATTTGTTTTGGACGAGTTAAAGTGTCTAAATCCTGAAAATTTGAAATAATAATTTTATGTATGCCGTTGAGCTGTAAAATACAGCTAACGGCATTTCTACTACTAATCGCAATATATTCTTGTTGCTCGTTGCCATATACAAAATAACTATTAACAAAAAATATGATATCATTTTAATTGTATTTTTTCGGTAAAACTATCCTGATTAGCTTCAAAAAAGTTATATTTATTTAAATAAGGTGAGTATGTGACAACATTAAGTGTGCCCTTAGCTGGGTTAAAATTGAGATATCTCAAAAAACCAGCTCCACCACTTTCATCTTTTTGATAATTTGATAGCAGTTCCAACACATTTCTGGTACTGCCATCTGCATTAATAATAGTTTTTATATTCCTAACAGCACCATAGTTGTGCCCACACAAAACCAAAGTTACATTGCTATTTTCCATGATTATGTTATTGAAAACCCTCTGAGCCACTGATGATAATTCACCATTATTCTCAAGATATTCATGTGTGGCTAAAATTGCCGTCCTATCAGAATACTTTTTAAGAATTTTATTTGACCATTTAATTGTTTTGTCAGCAATTTCCGAATCATACCCCAAATAAAGAATAATAAAATCATGGTGGCCGAAAGATAGGAGATCATAATGACTTTGATTGTCACACTTACTTCCACCATACCAAGGATTATGCTTATATCGTGATTTACCGAAATATTTACTAAACATACTATAATCTATTCCATTAAGTGTAACATCATGATTTCCAGCTACAACACCATATGGGACATCTGCAGCATCAAGTTTTTTAAAGCTATCGCTGGCGATTTTCCATTGGTTAACATCACTTGCAGAGTCTACAATGTCCCCAGTATTAATTGCATACTCGAATGTACCTTTATGGTACTCTTTAACAAGCCAATTACCTAAAAAGTCATATGTTTCAGGATATTTTGATGCATAATACTGAGTATCAGTAAACCATATTATTGAAAAGGGTTTATCTACGCTCTCATCATTGCTTTGTTCCATAGCTTGAGCTATATTATTAAAAGCAATTAAGTTGTTTTTTCCTTGAAACATTTTGCTAGAAAATGTCGGTGTTGATACAAGAAAAGTTGATAATAATAGACCTAAAGACGTTCTTATAATCAGTGTTTTCAAATTAGACCTTTTACATAAAGTAATCCCCAAAAATGACATAGACTCAGCACCTCCAATATAGATATTTCTAACTATCTTTGATACTTAATCTTCAATTACTAAGATACTAATTTTTTTAGTGTATTTATTTTATGCAAAAAGTACAAAATAACGCTTAATAGAACAAAGTAAAATTTTCTATATACATAATAGCTTGAAAAATTTGACTTCTACAATTCCTTTAAGGAATTTGTCATTTATATTTCAAACAACTCGGTCAAATCTTGCTGACTCATCTTAGTTATTAGTGTTTCACCTGACTGAATAACTGCGTCAACTAACTGTTTCTTACGATCTTTTAAGTTTAATATTTTTTCCTCGATTGTACCATGCGTAACTAGTTTCATAACATGAACGTTTTTGGTTTGACCTATTCTGTAGGCTCTGTCAGTTGCTTGATCCTCTACAGCAGGATTCCACCACGGGTCGTAATGAATTACAGTATCTGCGCCCGTGAGGTTTAAACCTGTCCCTCCAGACTTAAGAGAGAGCAGGAATATCTTACTTTCGCCATTGTTAAAGTCACGGACTAACCGTATTCTTTCTTCGGCAGGAGTAGAGCCGTCTAAATAAGAGTAATCTATATTAGACTCAATGAGCCATTCCCTGATAATTGACAGCATAGATGTAAACTGAGAAAAGAGAAGTATCCTATGACCAGCCATCAATGAGTCCTCTACAACTTCTTTAAGAAGCAAAAACTTACCACTATCTCCTGAAAAGCTATCTACAAAGAGTGATGGATGGCAGCAAAGTTGTCTTAGCCTTGTAAGCACTGAGAGTATTTTCATGTGACTTTTTTCGAAGCCTTTTTCGCTTATTTCTTTGAACAAGTCTCCTTTAGCTTGCTCTAAATAGGCCACATAAAGCTTTTTCTGCTCATCAGTAAGCTCAGCTTCTATTATATGCTCAATTTTTTCAGGTAACTCCTTAAGAACGTCTTGCTTGAGTCTTCTTAGAATAAATGGTTTAAGCTGCTTACTTAGACTGGATAATGCTGAAGTATCACCTTTAGAAATGGGCACCTCATACTTCTCAACAAATTTTGAGTGGGAATGCAAATAACCAGGAAGTATAAAATCAAATACGGACCATAATTCTGTCAAATTATTTTCCATTGGAGTTCCTGTCAAAGCCAGCTTATTATTTGATACCAATTGTTTTACAGCTTTGGACGCTTGGGATGATGGATTTTTAATATGCTGTGCTTCATCAAGAATACAGTATCTAAAGGATAAATCCTTGTATTTATCAATATCTCTCCTTATAAGGGCATATGAGGTAACTAGTATATCTGAATTAAGACCTAATTTAATTAAGCTCTCACGCTCTAATTTATTGCCAACTACAGCGGTAACTGTCATCTCAGGTGCAAATTTATGAACTTCTGAGCACCAGTTATAAATCAATGAAGTTGGTACAACAACAATGGATGTAGAGCTGCCGGAAATTTGCTTTTCATACTGAAGCAGTGTAATGACTTGCAGCGTTTTTCCTAATCCCATATCATCAGCTAATATACCACCAAGACCATACACAGAGAGTGTTTTGAGCCACTTAAAGCCTAGTTTCTGGTAGTCTCTTAGTGTACCCTTAATTGTTCCAGGTATTTTGTATTCGGTTTCAGCAGGCTCTTGTATATCACGAATTAAATTCTTTAAAGCACTATTCCTTTCAAAAAACTTCATGCCGCTTTCTTTAAGAATATTATCCATATAAAGCGCGCGATACTTAGGTAGCTGAATTATATCATTTTCAATATCAGAGGAACTTAAATCGAGCTGATCTATTATTTCAGCCATTTTGTTTAATTCTTCGGATTCTAATGGCAAAAATGCGCCATCCTTCAACCTATAATACTTCTTTTTTTGCTTGATACTATCGAATATAGCAGCCAACTCGTCCTTCTGAACTCCATCAATATAAAAACTAAATTCTAGGAAGTCGTTTAAGCTATTTAGCCTTAAAGCACCTGAAAATGAAAGTGTTTTCCTAAAGCTCATCGCCTTAAAGCTTTCAGAATAGTATACTTGAGAATATTCCTGCAGTTTAGGAATGACATAATTAACAAAGTCAAATATTTTTTCTTCTTCATCAAGATAAGTTTTATTTCCACTTACTTTACAATCTGTTTCAGCAAGAATATCAAGAATAATTCTTTCCCTCTCAATATCTCTTATGAGTATTTTATCAGAAGTAGACTGGCTTCCTCCAGCAGAAAATGGATTTATAGCTCTTTCACCGTACTTAAATTTAACATCTGCGGTTATTATACCTTCTAGTCTATCAAGATATATTTCTGGCTCAAATTCAGGGCGTTCAACTATTGCAAGAAGCTCATCATCAATGGATAGATGCCCTATTTTCTCAACGAAGGGCAATATCTCAGTAAAAAACTTCTCTTTATCCTGATTTTGAAAAGTAATCTTGTTTGATTTTTGGTTTGACATATACTGAAAAAAAGGTTTGAAGTACTCTTGCTGGGGCTTTGAAACTTTATGAATATTACCTTTATATAAAAAATATTCGCAATTAGAAGTAATCTGGTGAATAGGGTATTTTGCATTAATATTAAGTTCCACTGAAGCCGCATTTTTAGTTAGTATAAACTCTATAGGGATATCCTGTTCAATTATGCAGGCATTTTCAAGTATTTGCTCATTAAGTACTACATTAAAAATGCTAGGTTCCATTAATTTGAGTAAACGCATTAGTGCTGCCTCAGATAGAAATATATCTTTGCTTTTTAAAGTGGATTGCTTTTTTGTATCTCCAGCCATATAATCATTTAAATATTCATTTTGCCATATTTCTTGTATATATGAGATTATTGGTTTATCAGTTTCTTTAAAATCATGTATGGCAGGATCAAAGGAAAATCCTTTTCCATAACTAAGTTCTTTATTATTTGTAATACATTCTAGCAACTCATTAATATTTCTTACAATATAAAGACGGTCTAATCCAATACGCATTGTCAGTATAGCAGATGGGCCTATTTTTGCAAAAGAGGATTTTGACTTAAATAGCTCTAGGCTAAACTCAACATTTAATTCGGTCTTAGAGGTACTAGATAAAGACTGAAAGAAGTCGAAGATTTCTTTCGATGCCTGTTTTTGACTTGTAGAATTAAAAAAGCCTTGCTCGTCCTTTGCATTTATTAAAAATAATACCGATATAATATGCTTGCAGCAACTATTTGTATCCAAAAAGTCATGACAGGTACAAGAATAATCTTTTAAATCACCACTTTTATCAAATTGTATTTGAACATTATAAGGGTGCGTCCCTATAACAGATGCATCAAACAAAAACATATCTTCATTAAAAGATACAGAACGTACCCTTTTAGATTTATAATAATCCAACCCTCTGTTAAATTTTATAGGGGTTGACAAATAATATATACTATCTTTTGAAATATGAAACATCTGTTACTCCTAATTTTTTAGTTATAATTTGCAGTATTGCTAAATCGATTTTTTCCGGACTATCCCTTTATTATAACCAATTTCCAGAGTAATGTGTAGATATTTAATAATAAATATAGATGTGCAATAAAATACAGTCAAAAAAACCATACTACTTTCACAAAAAAAGACTTGCTCAAAAATGAGAAACAAGTCTTAATTTTTACTAATTATTAGGCTGAAATTGTGCACTATCATACAATGGGTTAAAAGTCATTCTACGACATTCACTATTGTAGTCAAGCCATATTCGGAAATCACATACTAAATTATAAAGATGCCGCCATCTTCGTAATGGCCTGCTGGGAACTTAGTTTGAGAGATACCAAAAACTCTGTTACTTCATCAGTACTATTTATAGTAATATTTCCACCAGAGCGTTCTAATTCTGAAAGAACTATGTTAAGACCAAAGCCTCTCTTTTTTGATGTGTTATCCTTTGTTGAAAAACCAGCATTAAAAATCTTTTTCTTATCGGCTTCAGTAATCATAGGTCCATTATTTGAAATTGAAATATAGTATGCATTGCCATTAATGTAAGATTTAATATCAATATATTTATTTTCCTTTTTCATTGGAACTATTGATTCCAAAGCATTTTCTATAATATTAGAAATGATTGTAACAGCAGCATCCTCTTCAATTTTTGCAAAGGATAGAGGGGCCTCGAAGTCTACGGATGCATTTATTCCCTTACGTATCGCATTATTATATTTTACATTGATAATTGCGTCAACATAATCATTTCCGGATTCTATTGCTATATTTCGAGTCACATTGGTATTTGCATAATTGTTGATGTACAACTTAATTTTTTCATTTAAATCAGGTTTGTTTAAAGTACATAAACCATATATTGTGTTTAAATGGTTCTTATATTCATGGCGCTCCTTTGCTACCATTTCATTAAACTCAATCAATTGCTGTATATTTTCCTTTTCTAATCCGCTGGCAAATTCAAGCATTTCAAGCCTTGAAAATTCACGAAACATAAAAATAACTACAACTATGATAACTGCATAGACAATAAATGAGAGAATATTGAAAAATTCAAGTTTGTCGGGAGCACCTGATATATAAATATTTAAACTTACTAATATAAATAATGCAGAGGCTATAAGTATTAATCTTGGTGCAAATTTTGAACGGTGATAATCCTTTTCAATAAGGAAGTTTATACTTATATTACTTTTAAATAAAATTAGTGCTGCAATAGACTCAATAGACTTAGCGATAATAGTACATACAAAATTAATATATCCGTCATTAACAATAACATTCATAGGGATTTTAATAACAATAATACAGAATATTAGAATAAATAACTCGACAAATGAAAAGAATGTTACGACTAGAAAATGCTTTATTATGCTTTTAAAGAATGTACCATTAAATATATAATTTAAAATGACTACAGTGAGTAAAATAACAGGAAATGACTGCAATCCTGATGGAATTATAAGGGTTAGCAAACAAGTATAAATTGTAAAAAGTATTACAAAATTAATAACCTTATTAAAATGCTTAAATAAAAAATCTCTCCGATCTGAAAGTGATATAAAATATATTATAAATATAAAGCCTTCTAGGGCAGTAAAAAAAATGTTACTAACTTCGTACACTCGAACTCTCCTCTCAAAAAAAACATCACAAAAAAACCCATAAATACTATATACTAACTTTACATGTATTTACGAGTTTTTTCAAGTAGTACGATAGATTTTTCACAGACTATTTATTCTTTAGGCTCAAAAAACCACCAAGTTTTAGTAGCTCCTGCAGTAAGCTTTGTAATTAGTAAGGAACCCATCCCGATTGATTTTAACAAATGTTTTTTCAATAGAAACCCTCCTTTACATTAAATTAACATAATAATAGCAAGTTTTACATATAAAGTCAATACATACTAGCAAAAAAATGCGAATGACGTATAATATACAGATATTATGCAAAATAAACATATAAAATATACAATTAAGCAAAGATGTATGGCGAAAAAATGTTTTTAATGAAAATGATGAAATCTAAAAGTAATTTACCTTTATTGAATAGAAATAATGTGACTAAAAAAACCCAGAATACATGTACGATTAAGCACATATATTTCTGGGTTTTTATGTAGGTCAAAATATATTAATTTGGCTTTGGTTCATAGAATAAAAAGGTTTTAGCGGCACGAGCAACAAGACCTGACATTACTATAGAACTAATACCAATTAATTTTAATAATGTCTTTTCAAATTTAACCCACCTTTCATTACTTAATACAAAGTATTATAATGATTTATATTACACATAATGTAAATATAAATTTTTAAGCTTACGATATTACTACATAACCATATAACCTCGCAACGCTTAATAATAGTTTGCCTATAAATGCTGTAGCATTACCACATTTGTATTCATAGGGCTTCCAGTGATTAATTGTTCTATAGTTCTTCTGGCTGATAAAACCAGAACGTTTTAGTAGCACCAGCAACAAGACCTGACATTACTATAGAACTAATACCAATTAATTTTAATAAATGTCTTTTCAAATTTAACCCACCTTTCATTACTTAATACAAAGTATTATAATGACTTATATTACACATAATGTCAAGAACTATGGGAAATTTTTTAAAAATTAATCTTCTAGACCCATTTTTCCATATATAATCTCATTTTTTAATATAGTTTTTTAACATTTGATATAGTGCAAGAATGTAGACTAAAATAGCAGATACTAATAAAATTTGACTTGTTAGTAGGAAATAATCAACCAATAAAATTAGAGCAGTAAAAAATACTGTTATTAATTTGCTTTTTAACTTTTTTTCTTCAACTTTTTTAGTACGAACAGGTGCGATTAATAAACCTAATAGGGGCAATAAAATAGTCAGTAACAGCTCAAGAGTAGAAGGAATAATATTCATTTTACCCACTGAAATACTTATCCATATTGTTAAGAAAGACATAAAAATACATGTAAGCTCATTTTTAGCATGGTAGCCAGCTAAGAAAGGGCGAAGTAACAAAACACTAATAAAAGCTATCAAAAGTTCTTTGGTTAATGAGAAGATTGAAAATACTATTAATAGTAAAATAAATTTATATAAATCTGAAAAAATACATACCAAGCCATATCGGATACGTTTTTCATCCGTCTCGGAGTATTCTTGATTTTCTATAACAGCATTTGCTAATTTATTAGCAAGAGTTCTATAAAATGTAATTTCCAAAGCAAAGCCTCCCAAAATATTGTTAACGCACATTATTTTATCATATTAATATAAATATACCAGATTAGATTGTGAAAATAAATTGTTAAATTTACTGTAAGAAAATTATATAGAAACCTTACGGTTAATATTTCAGACTAATACACTTGATTTTTGTTATGGTGTTTAGCTTATCAGTAGAAAGTTGCTTAATTACACTAAAAAAGTCTAAAACATGTAGAGAAACTACGAGTATCTACATGAATCAGACTTTTTTATGCTTAATCTCAACTTCCTCAGCTGAAATACTTCTATAAGTTAGAAATACTCTCCTATACGAAAATTGAGTAATATTTTAAAATATATTACTTCGCAACAATGTTAACAAGGCGACCTTTAACAACGATAACCTTTTTTACTTCTTTGCCCTCTAAGAACGGTTTTATCTTATCATCAGCTAATGCGACAGCTTCTGCTTCACTGTTTTCAGCATTTGCAGATATCTCAATTTTACCCCTTACAGTTCCATTTATCTGTACAGCGATTTCAATAGTGTCTCTTATTAAAGCTTTTTCATCAAATTCTGGCCAAGGCTGGTTGAATATTGAATACTCATAACCAAGCTGCTCCCACTGCTCTTCAGCAAAATGAGGAGCGAAAGGAGAAATTAATTTAATAAGGTCTACTATAGTATCTTCAAAGAGCTTTATGTTTTTAACTTTAACCTCTGCATCATATTTGTAAAGCGCATTTACAAGCTCCATGCAACGTGAGATAGAAGTATTGAACTGAAATCTCTCTGTATCCTGTGTTGCATTCTTTATAGCCATATGACGAGCGAAATTTAAGTCTTTATCATCTTTATCCATATCAGTTCTTGTTGTTTTTGCTTTCTGCTCTGCCAGGCTTTCTACTAATCTCTCTATCCTGCTTGCGAATCTTGATATCGCTTTGAGACCGTCATCACTCCATGGGCCGCCATCAACATAATTGAAACCAAAACCTAAATACATTCTGAATATATCTGAACCATATTTACGTACATATTCATCAGGAGAAATAGTGTTACCCTTAGACTTACTCATTTTGTTGCCATCTGAGCCAAGAATTGTGCCTTGATGTACCAGTGAAAGGAAAGGTTCATCAAAGTTAACATATCCAAGGTCACGCAAAGCCTTTGTTATAAAGCGTGCATAAAGCAAATGCATTGCTGCATGCTCAGCGCCTCCAACATATTTGTCTACAGGAAGTATCTTATTAATCCATTCTGTATCAAAAGGTTTGTCACTATTTTTGCTGTCTGGATATCTCAAGTAATACCAGGATGAGCAGACAAAAGTATCTAATGTATCAGCATCTCTTTTTGCAGGACCTCCACACTTTGGACAAACTGTATTTATAAACTCATCACATTTCTTTAAAGGTGATTCTCCATCTGGTTTAAACTCAACATTATATGGGAGTAATACTGGTAAATCCTTTTCAGGAACAGCAACTTCACCGCAATGTTCACAATAAACAACTGGAATTGGAGCTCCCCAGTATCTTTGTCTGGAAACTAGCCAATCTCTCAAACGGTAATTAATTTTTAAGCTACCTTTTGAATCTGATTCTAGCTTTTTAACAATACCAATTCTAGCATCTGTAGTTGGTACTCCATCAAACTCTGCACTGTTTACAAGAACGCCATAGTCGCAGAATGGTAAATCATCATTAGCTCCATCAGCACTCTTAATTACTCTCTTAATTGGAAGATTGTATTTTGTAGCAAAGTCAAAGTCTCTTTCATCGTGAGCAGGAACAGCCATTACACAGCCTGTACCATAACTAGCCAATACATAGTCAGCAATCCATATTGGAACCTTTTCGCCAGTAATAGGGTGAATAGCATAAGCGCCTGTAAAAGCACCTGTTTTTTCTTTTGTTGTTGAAAGTCTCTCAATATCAGACTGCTTTTTAGTCTCTTTAATATACTCTTCTACTGTTGCTTTATTTTCAGCTGAAGTAATTTTATCTACAAGTGGATTCTCTGGCGCTAGAACAACATATGTTACACCATAGAGAGTATCAGCTCTTGTTGTAAATACCTTGAAACTAAGATCTTGATCTGCTACCTGGAACTCAATTTCAGCGCCTTCTGAGCGTCCTATCCAGTTAGTTTGAATCTTCTTAGTTTTCTCAGGCCAATCAATTGTGTCTAGCTTGTCCAACAGTTCCTGAGCATATGCTGTAATTTTGAAGAACCATTGTGTAAGGTCACGTTTGGTAACTTCGCTTTCACATCTTTCACAAGTACCATTGATAACCTGCTCGTTCGCAAGTACTGTGTTACACTTTGGGCACCAGTTTACAGGGGCATTCTTCCTATAAGCTAGTCCAGCTTTATATAATTGGAGAAATAACCACTGTGTCCATTTATAGTAGTCAGGTGTACAGGTCTTTAATTCATAATTCCAATCAAAGGTTGCTCCTAACTCCTTGAGCTGGTTTTCCATCGTTTCAATATTTTTGAGTGTTGAATCTTCAGGATGAATACCTGTTTTAATTGCATAATTTTCAGCTGGTAATCCAAATGCATCGAAACCCATTGGATGAAATACTTCAAAACCTTGCATCCTCTTCATTCTTGCCCATGAATCAGTTAAACTGTAATTGTACCAGTGCCCAACGTGTAGATTTGCACCTGATGGGTATGAAAACATCTCAAGACAGTACAGCTTCTTGTCTAGGTTTTGTGGATTAAATTTGTAAATCTCAGTATCTGCCCATTTCTTTTGCCACTTTCTATCTATATCTGCTGAGTATGGCATTTAATCAACTCCTTTTAAATAATTATATCCAATATTTTTATAAAATCATAAAAACCCGCCTCTTAAAAAGAGACGGGGTAATCCGCGGTACCACTCTTGTTAGCATAAATAGCTCACTCTGCCCTTTAACGCAGGGTATTCGGCTGATTTTGTCAGCAGCTCTACGGTGAGTTCAAAGTTTGCAACCTACTGCAATTTCACCAAATTTGCAGTTCTCTAATAGGAAATAATATCCTAATAATTAGGCATTCCATAAGGTGCAATTTCCTTTTACTAGTCCGCTTCATAGCTTACTATTTCTTGCATTTTACCTGAGTTTCCTACACCATATATGACTCTTTAATGTTAACTATCCTCAAGAATCTATACTAGATTATCACATAAATAGTATTTTTTCAATGCTTTAAAACGGTTGTTTAGTTGTATTTTTAAAGGTGGGTGAATATATCTGCAAGGTTTACATAAAAGTGTAATAATTTATGAACTTCTGTATGCTTATTTACATAAAATGAATTAAAACGGAATTTTTGGAGATGTAAGCATGGATAAATTTGTAGTTATAATGGCGGGTGGATCTGGAACAAGATTATGGCCTCTTTCTAGAGAATTTAAACCTAAGCAGTTTATTAATATTGATGATAGCAATTGTATGTTGGTTCAAACTATTGAGCGTGTATGTGAAATTGTACCTGCGGATAGGTGCTTTATTATAACAAATAAGAAGCTTCTTGACATTACTTGGGATACAGTTAAGGGTTTAATACCTTATTCGAACATATTTTTAGAGCCTGAAAAGAAAAATACAGCAGCTTGCATATCCTTTGTTACTTTACTTTTAAAGGAGAAATATGGTGAGGGAATAGTGTGTTTTCTACCAGCGGATGGTTATGTAAAGGATCGTGAGGCGTATAATAATTCGATAAAACTTGCATATTCGGCTGCTGAGCAGACTAATGGCTTAGTTATTATAGGTGTTACACCCACTTATCCAGCCACAGGTTATGGTTATATTCAGGTTGATAATGATAATAGCTCTGACAAAATATTGACGGTATTAAAATTTATTGAAAAACCTGATTTTGAAACTGCCCAAAAGCTTATCTCAACAGGTGAATATTTTTGGAATGGTGGAATTTTAGTCGGCAGCTTTTATGCAATAATTAAAAATGTAAAAGAGCTTTTACCTAACCATCATGATAAATTGTCATATGCTGTTAAACATTTAAATGAGGAGGACGGTAACACATTTATAGAGAATGCATATAATGAAATACAAAATATATCCTTTGACAATGGAATTCTTGAAAAAAGTAAGGATGTTTATGTAGTTAAGGGCATTTTTGATTGGGACGATATAGGGTGCCTTGATGCCTTATCAAAGACAAAAGAGTCAGATGCTTATGGCAACACAGTAAAAGGTAAACATTTTGGTGTAGATACATCTAATTCGGTAGTAGTCGGAGAGGATACTCTTATTGTAACTATGGGTATCGATAATATGATAGTTATAAGTACTAAAGATGTAATCCTTGTCTGCCCTAGAAATAAAGCTCAAGAAGTTAAAACAATTGTTGATAAACTAAAAAAATGTAATGAATATATGAGCTTTTTATAAATGTATAACGATGATAGATGCATATATGAAGGGAGTAAATCATGATCAAAGATGAAAAACTTATTGAAATGTATAAGATAATGCAGACAATTAGAATGATTGAGCAAAAGATTGAGGCTGAATATAAGTATGATGAAATTAAGACTCCAATACATCTGTCTATCGGACAAGAGGCAGTATCGGCAGGGGTTTGTATTCATCTTAAAAAAGATGATTGTGTTATCGGGACACATCGCAGCCATGCCCAGTATATCGCAAAAGGCGGAGACATTAAGAAAATGATAGCAGAACTATATCTACGTAAGACCGGATGCTCTTTTGGTAGAGGCGGTTCAATGCATTTAATTGATGCTGAAGCTGGAATTCTTGGTTCAACTGCTATTGTGGGAGGTAATCTTCCACTTGGTACAGGCGTCGCTCTTGCATCAAAACTTCAAAATAAAGACAGTGTAACCGCAATTTTTTTTGGTGATGGAGCAGTAGATGAGGGCACTTTCCATGAAAGCCTTAACTTCGCACTTTTAAAAAAGCTGCCAGTAATATATATATGTGAAAACAACTCTTATGCAATAAATTCGCATGAATTAATGCGGCACTCATCAAAAAACATATATAAATGGGCTGAAGGATATGGTATGGCAAGCTATCAAATAGATGGAAATGATGTGTTACAAGTATCTAATTTTGCCCAAAAAGCTATTACAAGAGCTAGAAATGGTGAAGGACCTACTTTTCTTGAATGCGTCACATATAGGTGGAAAGGTCACATTGGAACGGTAAATGATATTGGTGAAGGTCAAAGATCGCAATCAGAGTATGATTATTGGATTTCAAAGTGTCCGATAAAATGGTATAAAGATTACCTCAAAAGTATCAATCTTCTTGATGACAATATGGATAAGAACATAACTGCAGAAATAAATCAGGTTATAAAGGAAGCTTTTGAATTTGCTCAAAATTCCCCGAAACCATTACCAAATGAATTATTAGATTTTGTATATGCCAATTAAATATTTTGTGCTGAAAACTCGGCGTGGAGGTTAGTATGCCTTGGACAACAATTGAAGTAGAAAAGCAGGATAAGTTTTTTATAAAAGATGAATCTGATGATAGCAGAATAATTTCATATAAGGATGCTATATACGAAGCATTAGATCAATCTATGGCAAGAGATTCAAGAGTATTTATAATGGGTGAGGGTGTTGATGATCTAGGTGGTATATTTGGAACAACAAAAGGTCTTCACGAAAAATATGGTAATGATAGAGTTTTTGATACTCCGATAGCTGAAAACTCCTTGACTGGTATAGCTGCAGGAGCTGCAATGGCTGGTCTTAGACCAGTTTTTGTTCACAGCCGTATGGACTTTTTAATTATTTCTTTGGATCAACTAGTAAACCATGCCTGTAAATGGAGTTATATGTTTGGGGGGAATGTTCAAGTGCCATTGGTAGTTCGGACTATCAGCGCCAGAGGTTGGGGCTCCGGAGCACAACATTCACAATGCATACAGGGTATGATGATGAATGTTCCAGGACTAAAAATAGCTGCTCCCGCTACACCATACGATGCAAAGGGGTTATTGATTTCCAGCATAATTGACAATAATCCAGTATTGTTTGTTGAACACAGGTGGTTGTATAAGACTATGGGCAGTGTTCCAGATGCTCTATATTCTATACCTTTTGGTAAGGGCGTAGTGAGAAGAAAAGGCACTGATGTAACGATAGTAGCTGTGTCCTATATGGTTATAGAAGCTCTAAAAGCGGCGGAAAAGCTTCAATCTGAAAATATTTCTGCTGAAGTTATAGACTTAAGAACAATAAAGCCTATTGATGAAGATATAATTTTTGAATCACTTGCAAAGACTGGGAAACTGTTAATAACTGATACCGGCTGCAAAACAGGAGGAGTGGCTTCTGAAATTTCAGCTGTTGTGGCAGAAAAGGGATTTAATCTATTAAAAAAGCCTATTGCAAGAGTATGTTGCCCTGATGTGCCAACGCCAGCAAGTGATGTTTTAGAGAAGGCATATTATCAGGATTCTGAAAGTATATGCAATAAGGCAATTGACTTAATGAAGTAACGGGGATGGGGGAGCGCTATGGACAAAATCATTGAACAGGATTGCTTAGAGTATATAAAGAGAATTAATCTTGTACCTTTGTATGGTAAAACTGTTTTAATAACAGGAGCCAATGGTCTTATAGGAACATATCTGATATACATGCTTCACTTGACAAATATAATGGAGGGAGCAGGTATTAA
Source organism: Bacillota bacterium (assembly GCA_023444055.1). Classification (GTDB taxonomy): domain Bacteria; phylum Bacillota; class Clostridia; order Acetivibrionales; family DSM-1351; genus Ruminiclostridium. The sequence continues at coordinate 12,762 of JAEZRV010000025.1, read as the reverse complement.
AATCGTAGGAGTTAGCAAAAATGCTCCATGTCAGGCACTAAAAGATATTTTTGCTAATAATTATAGATTTATCTCAGAAGATCTTACTAAGATGGATTATAAGGACTTACAAATAAAAACAGATTACATTATCCATGGTGCAACATATGCTCAGCCAGGTAAATTTTTGAGGAATTATCTTGACACAATACATTTAAATACATCTGCGACAGAAAAGCTTTTGCAAAAGGCAAAAGAAGATGGTGCGAAGCTTCTATTTTTAAGCTCATCTGAAATTTATGGGGAACCTGATAAAAAAAATATACCTACGCTAGAGGAATATCCAGGCTTTTGCTCATCTGTAAACATAAGAGCTATATATTCTGAATCTAAAAGAATGGGAGAGACTCTTTGTTTTGCATATAAAAACTTCGAAGATGTGGATGTTAAAATTGCCAGAATATCTATGACCTATGGTCCGGGAGTCAAACTAGATGATGAAAGGGTAATGGCGAATTTCATAAAGCAAGCACTGGAAAAAAAGAAAATTGTTATGCTTGATGATGGCAGTAAAGTTAGGACGTTTTGCTATATTGCAGATGGTGTACTTATGCTGCTTAACATTCTTATATATGGTAATGATTTTGTTTATAATGTAGGAGGAAAGGACAGTATCAGTATAAGAAAGCTGGCTGAGGAAATTTGTGCTTTGACAGGAAGTAGCCTTTCAGTTGATATACAGAAACAGCTTCCTGAACAAGACATTAAAGTTTCCCCAGAACATGTGGAGTTAGATATAAAGAGGGTATGTAAAGAATTTGAGCTTGAATACTTTAAGCCATTTAGCGAAGGACTCACTCGTACAATTGTCTGGAATGCTCTGAGAAGTAATGGGTTGTAGTCATATATACTATATAATCTTTTTATATTGTTAATTTGTAATAAATAAAACCCCATGATATTATAGAGATATAAAAAACATGGGGTGGAAACTTATGGGGAAACTAATTTTAATTGTTCTGGTACTTGTTATGTCACTTTGTTATTGTATATATAACTGGTGGTATCAAAGAGAAAAGTTTAAAAGAATGCTTGATCATGAGAAAAAGAAAATATCCCCTTTTAATAGTCATAACGCATGGGCTATATATTCTATAGTTATTGGTTTAGCTATTTTTTTAATTATAGGATATCAAATATATGTGTTGATGGATACCATTCAAAAGATGTAGGTTATATGTATTACATAAATAACCATTATATTCAAATATTGTATTGACTTTGATAAACAATGTGATAAAATGAAGGAAATTACAATTTAAAGTAGAATATGGTATGAAAAAAATAGTAGGGATGGTTTTGATTTTATCAATTATTATTTCATCATTTGGGATATGCCTAGCACAGCCAAATGCTTCAGAATTCAATGTTAAGTCCGAGTTTCAGTTTCAAGATACAAACGGTATTATGCAAAAAATAAATATAGTAAGCATAGGTGATAATACAAATATAGAACAATATGATGAAAGTGGTAATTTAGTAGAAACCTGCACTATAACAAAAGGGTCTAGAATAATTAAGGTAGATAATAAACTTAATGGTAAAAGTGAATTCACGGTTAAAGTAGATAATAAAAGGAACGATAAGATCGAATCTACAGTAGAAAACAATAATTCACAGGAAATGGCTATCAATAGTATGGTAATTTCATCAACTTCCCCGACATTAGGTTACACATACTTAGGTAGAAAAGCTTTTGTAAGTAGTGCTTTTCCTGTAACTAAATATTTGAGTACTTCAGTTTATGTTACTCAAAACGGTACAACAACCTACTCATTATCATCTTATAACGGCACACTTGCAAGTTTTATATCTTCACTTGCAATAGGATTAATTGTACCTGCTTTTGTTGCTACTGAATTAGCTGCAGCTATAATCAGTGCAGGTTTAGGTGTTCTAGTTGGTAATGTACTATCCATAAGTACATCAATACCGTTATCATGTATTCAATATACACATGAATTCACATCAAGAGATGGAGATAGACCTCTAAATTACAATGAAGGACATTGGGTTGGGCATCAATATATAATAAATGATATAAACCATCCATCACTTAACGGACGTTCTTATAAAGATACGTATATTACTGAGGATTACTACAACAATAATTCTCCATTACATAATTCGTTATTTTTTGCTGTTTATGGGGTAAATGGATCACCACTTTAATTAAAGTTACTAAAAAGAGGCTGTCTTTTTAAACAATGTCTAGACAGCCTCTTTTTTAATATATATATGTATATAATTGAAATAAAAATCTTTATAATGTATCAAAAAATGAATATAAAGACTACTCAAGCATATATCTGGAATATGGGGTATTAATTTATGAGAACTATTACAAAATACTGTGTTACTCTAATTATATTGTTAGGAATTATACTAATCTTTCAAATATATCAATCAAAGTTCAATATTACAGAGGCAGATGTTAAAAACTTAATTCAGGAAGAGGTAAAGGCTCAAGGATTAGGTGCTAACAACCTGAAATATGAAAAAGAGGTAAATGAAAACGGTCTTAAGATTATACTATTTAGTATACCTAATAAAAGTGATATAGGAGTAGGTGTTTTTAAACATGGAATAAATTTTAAATATAAAAAGGAAATAATCACTTTAAATAGGCAGAATTACGTATTTTCGCATAGATATTTTTTGAAAACATTTAGTATTATTGCTGGTGAAAATAGCAATAAAAAGATTTCATACATCGGTATATATTCAAATAAACACAAATTGATAAAAGAAAATTTGGAATCGGGCTATTACATTAAGTTTATTAATATGAAAAATGTAGAGTATTTTAATGCTTATGATAAAGAAGGCTTAAAGTTAGAAAACATTTATCATAAATAATATCATGACCGACTAGATTAGGATAGCGGTAGATTTTAATGATTCTTAACAGTAAGTGCTTAGGAACTCAACAGAAAACAACAGCAATTCCACTTTTAATAAGTGTATCTTTTGAAAGAAATTCCTTAGCGTACGATTTGTACTAAACTGCTATCGCAGTAGCTCTCAACATTTAGCATTCTTGATACAATTGAACCAGAGATACCAACCAAAGTAGGTGTCTCTGGATTTTTGTGTAACGAATACCACACGTTTTACGTGTGGACATAACTGCTTAATATATTACATCAATTATTAACTTATGAAGTTTTAATACCAGTAATTACATTAAATATTTTTTAATAACATATCAATAGGTAATTATTTAATAAATTTGCAATAAGTCAAAAGTTATAAAATTTATCTTTCACACTTCAATTATGGATTACATAAAATAACATGATAACCATTCTAATTGAGGTGATAAGAAAATATGTCTTATGATAGATTCCTACTTATTAAAGCATGGAGTTATACACTATGGGCTGATATTGATCATGTATTGTGTCAACTTTTAATAGCTGAGATAACGAACAGGATTCCCATCATTTATTGGCCCACACACTGCTTATACAATGGGTCTGTCCAAACAAATGGATTTGAATTATACTTCGAACCCATTTCTGGCTACACAATTAATCACATAGCAAAACCCGAATATACTTATTATCCGCCTATATATGATTCAGATAGTTTGCTGACTGATGACTGGAATAGAGATACTTGGATGTATCGAAATATTGGTGAAATCATATGCAGTAACGCAAATGTCGTAGTAGGTGATGCATACTATAACGTAATTGAGCTTATTCCATTTTTGAAGAAGAATCACACAGTATATGGGATGAGTGTAGAGCAAATATACCATTATCTTTTTAGCAAGTTTATTAAAATTAAGCCCGATATAGAGATGGAGATACAGAATTATTATAATACATGGATTAAGGGCAATTATCCTGTTTTGGCAGTTCATGTACGTAAAGTTGATAAAAGCCAAGTGTTTGATGTAAGAAATTCTAAAGAATATGGAAACCAATACTGGAATAAGGTTTATAAACGGTATATAAAAAAACAAACTCCTGAAAAAGTTAAAAGAATATCACCAAAGGGCAAGATTAAGAAACCTAATAATTTGTATCATTCTGAAATACGAAAGTATATGGAAAAATATAATATTAAAAAGATTTTTTTACTTACTGATTGTGAGGAGACAGTAAGAGAATATAAAAAGTTGTATGGTGATATGTTACTATTCACTGATTGCAAGAGAATTCTAAACGGAGATGTGTCTCCTCAAATGGAAAATCCAATGGTTAAAAGGCGTAGAGGTGTTGAGGTAATAAAGGACACCTATCTTGCTTCTAAATGTGATTTTTTTATTGGCAATGACTTTTCACACTTATCCCATGCAGTCCTACGAATAAAGGATTGGGGTGATAAGAGTGTAAGCCTCTTATATTGGATGTACAAGAAGCTTAAATACCCTATAAATGTCATGCTCATAGTAAAAAAAGATAGGAATAACATTTTTACACGAATGAAGGATAGAACCAAAGTAATTATAGATAAATTTAACGAGGCAAGAAAAGGTTCCCACTTCTATAAGTGACGGTTATCGTTTTGGTTTTCAGACGGTGAGAATATTTGCCGCCTCGCACTTTTAAAAAAGTATAAGTGCAACTAGGCTTATGACTTCGCCGTTGGCTTGTCACAAACCAAGTTTTCTTTATTGAAACGCCGCTGATGTAATAAGATTTTTCTACAATCGGAAAATTTTACTTTGAGTATAGGCGTTATAAGAAGCTAGCAAAAGGAGGTAAAGGATATGCCAAATGATAGATTTTTACTTATAAAGTCCTGGGGCTGTGGTTTTTGGTCAGATGTGGATCATGTTATGGGACAATTGCTTGTGGCTGAGTTGACAAATAGAATTCCTGTAATTTATTGGGGAACTAATAGCTTATATGCAGAATCTTTCAAATCTAATGCTTTTGATCTTTATTTTGAACCAGTATCCCCTTATTCCATTTATGATGTAATTAAGCCGCATTATACATATTATCCAAAGATTTGGAGATATGACAATGTAATGGTTGAGGATCTTGATAAAATTACATGGATGTATCGCAATTTAGGTGAGCTAATGGCTAATGATGCGAATGTAGTTGTTAGTGATGTGCATTATTTTGTACGCCCCATTATAAATTATATTACAAAAGACCATTGGGCTTATGGAATGACGGCACAACAGATTTACCGAGGGCTTTTTGATAAATATATTAAGCTAAAACCAGATATAGAGTTAGAAATACAGGAATTTTATAATTCAAATCTTAAAGATTATAATCCCACTCTGGGGGTTCATATTAGAGGAGGAGATAAAATACGTGAAGTTGAGAATCTATCAAAATTTAATAAGAGATATTATACTGCGATAGATAACTATATGAATAGTTATGACATAAAGAAAATTCTACTGTTGACAGATTGTGAAGATATCTTAAGAAATTTTGAAAAGAAATACGGCTCTAAACTAGTATTTACTGATTGCAGAAGGGGAGCAATATATGCTACTGATAATGCACCTCATTTACAGGACTATACACATAAAAGGCGTAAAGGTATAGAAATCATTAAGGACACTTTTCTGGCATCAAAATGTGACTTCTTTATTGGAAACGGATACTCAAATGTATCCTATACTGTAAAAAGACTGAGAGACTGGTCCGAGGATAACATAATTCTGTTTTTTAGGGACTTAAAGGATGAGCTGAAATTGGCAAAAAAACGAGCTAAGGGTGTAAAAAATATTTACAAAGCGGAACAAAAGAACCATAAGATAGAATACCCAGAATTGTACGGAGGTGTTAACACATATGTCAACTAATAGATTTCTACTTATAAAAGCATTAGGTAAAAGCATCTGGACAGATGTAGACCATGTTATATGTCAAATTTTTGCTGCTGAACTGACCGACCGCATTCCAATCGTATATTGGGGGATGGAGAGCCACTACAGCACATCTATAGAAATTAATTCATTTGAATTATTCTTTGAACCTATATCTCAATACAATGTTCATGATATCACTAAAAAGGAGTACACTTTTTATCCTCCAATTTGGAAATATGAAAATTTGTTGGCAGAGGACTCCGATAGGCTTAAAATGGAAAACCGTGATTTGAGTAGTCTTATGAAGAGTGATGCAAATGTTGTAGTAAGTGATGTTTATTATCCATTAAGAGGGTTGATACCTTGGGTTAAGAAAAGTCACTGGGCATATGGAAAAACTCCACATCAGATATATCGCCAGCTGTTTGACAAGTATCTGAAACTTCAACCAGAAGTAAAGAGAGAGATTCAGAAGTTCATTAATGTGAATCCTAGTTTTAGAGATGAAAGGCCTGTAATCGCTGTTCATGTGCGAGATAATGCGATTGCAAATGAGGTCGCCCAGATTTATGACCTTAATGAGTTTTATAAGCCCAATGTATGGCAATTTGTTGTTAAATATAATGCGAGACATTTATTTTTAATAACTGATTCTGCAAAACTATTGAGACAATATAAAAAGCTATATGGCAAGCAGAATATGTTACTTTATACCGATAGCAAAAAAGTGCCTTTTAAAGAACGTATTGCCACTTGCTTGCTTGATTATCCTAATAAAAGGCATAAGGGTGTTGAACTTGTAAAAGATACTATCGAAGTTATAAAAGACACATATCTAGCTGCACAGTGCGACTTCTTTATAGGAAATGGTTATTCAAGTTTGTCGAATACCGTAATGCGTCTGAGAGACTGGCCTGAAACAAATATAAAACTTTTATATTAAATGAAAATAATTCTGCAAAGCTAACATCGTATACCTAAAAAGCATATTATGAAGTATATTCTAAATTTATAGTTAAACGAAAGGAGATATTTCAATGTCAATAATTACTCTTATTCAAATTTTTGATGACGTATATATTGATTCGTCACAACCTGATAAAAATTTCAGTGATTCAACTGTTTTGTGGGTTGGTAAACAGCAAAATGGTGCTATTCAGAGGTCTTTACTTAAGTGTGATTTGAGTTTTATTCCGGCAGGTTCTAAAATTATTTGTTCAAACCTAAATGTTTATCTTGATTATGATGCAAGTGAGATGGAAATTGAGGGAACTATTACACCATATGCTATAACAGACAATTGGGATGTATCAACAGTGTCATGGAATAATCAACCTGAAATAAGTAACTCAATTAGGGGATTAGCAACAAACTTGACTACCCCAGGGTATTATTGCTTTATAATAACGGATTTTATTGACAGATGGGTTAACCATGGTTTTGCTAATAACGGTTTGGAACTAAAGGCAGATGAAATAAATATTGATGATAATAAACGTTTTGTTAGTAGCGATGAAACTTTACTTGAGCAACAATCATTTAAACCAGTTCTGGTAGTCCAGTATGAGCCTCTTTTAGATGAAAACAATACAACTCCACAAGAGCCAATTAAAACAGTATTTGCAGGAAATAATGTAGACACAGATCATGAAGAAGTAACTACAGATGATGAGTACCAGACTACAATGATACGAGATACTTCTAATAAGACACATGTTAGCTTTTTTGTAAATAATCTAGGTGATAACTTGGCAGATGTCGGAATAGAAGTAAGCTCTGATGGTGTTAATTTTCTAAGGCAAAGCTATGATCCAATTCCAAAGGGGCTAGAAATATTTATACCTTATTATTATGCACCGTATACACGTTTATACTATAAATCCAAGTTAGAAGGAGAGCCTACAAAACTGAGTATTGATTACGTTTCTCAACCGTAATAATTTTCTAGATTCAAATGGAGTTTTTAATATTGTTTTTAAAAGTATGCATTAGTATTACTCCATCTGAGTCTAAAGAATAAATAAAAATCATTTCTTGAATATATTTCGTTTCACGGAATATACATTAAATATGATAGAAGGTGTAGGAGTGAACAAAATGAATTATACCCCGGATGAGTTAAAAGGTATTTGTTTAAAAAGATCAATCATTGATGGTTACTGTAAAAAGCAGGTTAATAACTTACTTGCTCTGATTTGTGAAGATTACAACAAACAACTAAGAGATAATGAAGAACTGAAAAACAAAATATCTGCTCAAAATGAAGCAATTAACCACTACAAGCTTCTTGAGGAATCACTTCAGCATTCAATACTTGTTGCACAGCATACCAGTGAACAGGTTAAGGCAAATGCGTGCGAAAAAGCAAGGCTAATAACTGAGGAAGCAGAAGCAACTGCTAAAAAACTTATTGAGGATGCAAATCAGGAAGTAATCAAAAGCAAAGCTAAATGTGATGAACTAAAATCAGAATTAATATCATATAAGTCAAAGTCAGAGTTAATGTTGCAGGCACAATTGAAAATTCTAAAACAGATGTTTCCAGAATAACAAAGTATGGGTACATAACTCAGAGATGCCGCATGTAAAATAGACCCTGTAAGATAGATAGTTAAAAGAGAAATAGTAATTTTTCTATTTTGACGTACTCTATTTTACAGGGTCTTTTTATTAGACTTTATGTACGGCAGAAAAGTAATACTAGTCATAATTATAAATAAAAAAGATTAGAAGAAACATATCAATAATTCAATACATATAATGTAATAGTATTAAAAAGTTGTGGCGACAATGTAAAGTAAAGGTTGAAAGAAATTAAAAAATAGAGAAGGAGGTGCCGGGCACATGCCATTTCTGTCATGATTTTTTGTGCGAAATGTTGGGCATGGGTATATTTATGAGAAAAGTAAGTCTTGAGTTTAATAAACTACTTTACACTAACGTTGTGGCTAAGGGGATTGAAAAATGAGATATGCGTTAATTGGTTGTGGTAGGATATCTCCAAATCATATAGCGGCAGCTACTGAGAATAATCTTGAAATAATCGCTCTATGTGACATAGTTTATGAAAATATTGAATACATAATATCAAAATTGAATATTGATAAATCAACTAGCAAATACACTGATTATAAAGAAATGCTGGAAAAAGAAAAGCCTGAATTAGTTGCAATTGCTACTGAAAGCGGTAAACATGCTCAGATTGCTCTTGATTGTATTAATGCAGGCTGCAATATAATTATTGAGAAGCCAATTGCTCTTTCTCTTGATGATGCAGATGCTATTATTAAAAATGCTGAGCAAAAGGCTGTGAAGGTTTGTGTTTGCTATCAAAATAGATTTAATAAGTCTATCCAAAAGATAAGAGAAGCTGTTGAAATGAATCGTTTTGGAAAGTTGCTCTATGGCACAGCCCATATTCGTTGGAATAGAGGAGCAGATTATTATAAACAAGCACCATGGAGAGGAACGTGGGAGCAGGACGGTGGAGCCCTGATGAATCAATGCATTCACAATATTGATTTGTTATGCTGGATGATGGGGGGTGAAATAGAAGAGGTTGTTGGAATGACTGATAATTTGATACATAGCTTTATTGATGCAGAGGATGTAGGAATGGCATTAATAAAATTTTCTAATGGGAGTTACGGTATTATTGAGGGAACTACAAATATTTATCCTAACAATCTAGAAGAAACTCTATACATTTTTGGAGAAAAAGGAACAGTAAAAGCTGGTGGGAAATCTGTGAATATTATTGAAGAATGGCAATTTGCTGATGATCTTGATAATTCAGAAGAAGTTAAAGCAAAGTACCATGAAAATCCCAAGAATGTGTATGGATTTGGGCATAAACCTTTGTATGCAGATATGATTGAGGCTATAAAAATTGATAGAGAACCATATGTTACAGCTAAGGATGGTAGAAAATCCTTAGAACTTGTACTTTCCATTTATAAATCAGCTGCTGAAGGGAAAACTATAAGATTTCCCCTGAATGACTGCAGTACTATAGATTTTAAAGGTAGGTTTGACAGATGAGTATTTTTGTGCATGAGAGCAGTTATATTGATGAAGATGTAACAATAGGTGATGGTACTAAGATATGGCATTTCAGCCATATACAAAAGGGTGCAATTATCGGTGCTAAATGTACTATAGGTCAAAATGTAAACATCTCAAACAATGTAAGAATCGGAAACAATGTCAAAATTCAAAATAATGTCTCGGTATATGAAGGCGTAGAATTGGAAGACTACGTGTTTTGCGGGCCTTCAATGGTATTTACAAATGATTTAACCCCTAGAAGTAAGTATCCTAAAGGAACAGTAGGTTACAAAAAGACAATTGTTAAATATGGAGCTTCAATAGGAGCTAATGCAACTATTGTTTGTGGGCACACTTTGGGAAAATGGTCTATGATTGCAGCTGGAACTGTTGTAACAAAAGATGTTAGTGATTATGCTCTAATGATGGGGGTGCCAGCAAAACAAACTGGATGGGTTTGTGAATGTGGGATGCGGCTTAAGGAAGGTCTTAGTTGTAAGGCATGTGGGCGGAAGTATGAATTAGTCAATAAACAGCTTCAAGAAATTCAGAAGGATTAAAAACTGCCTACTTTTCTCAAAACCACTAATGCTAGCTCTAAACGTTCCTATGTTAAGTATTATTTATTACAACTATTCTTCCATGCAAACTTCGCTTGGAAGAAGAACGCAATAAAATTGGGTTGGAAACATATGCAATTGGAAAGAGGTGGAGGTGTTGCAATGGAAATGCGAGATTTGAAGGCACAATATAACAGACATAAAAAAGAAATAGATTCTGCAATACATAGAGTTTTAGAAAATACTAATTTCATTGGTGGAGATGAAGTAAATATTCTTGAAAAAAGGCTAGCTGAATATGTTGGAGTAAAACACTGTATTTCCTGTGCTAACGGAACAGAAGCCATGACTTTAGTTATGATGGCTTGGGATATTAAAGAAGGTGATGCAGTATTTGTACCAGACTTTACCTTCTTTTCAACAGGAGAAATAGTTTCTCTTAGGAATGCAACACCTATATTTGTTGATGTAGATTATGACACCTTTAATATGGACACGAACAAGCTTGAAGAGGCTATTTTGCGCACGCTTGAGGAAGGTGTGCTGACACCGAAAGTTATTATTCCAGTGGATATATTCGGTTTGCCTGCGAATCATTACGAGATTTCCAGAATTGCAAGGAAATACAATCTTTTAATATTAGAAGATGGAGCTCAGGGCTTTGGAGGAAGTATTAATGGTAAAAAGGCGTGTAGCTTTGGTGATGCTGCGACTACATCATTCTTTCCAGCTAAACCGTTAGGCTGCTATGGTGATGGTGGTGCAATTTTTACTAATGACGATTCCGTAGCTGAAATTATAAGTTCATATAAAGTCCATGGAAAAGGAAAAAATAAATATGATAATTTAAGAATAGGTGTTAATTCCAGGCTTGACACAATTCAAGCAGCTGTTTTAAATGTTAAATTAAACGCATTTGTGGAGCATGAGCTTGACGATGTAAATAGAGTTAGTAGGATGTATAATGCAAGGCTTAATGGAATTGTTAGCATACCTGAAATTCCTTCAGGCTATGTATCCAGCTTTGCACAATATACAATTAAACTTAGCAGCAGTGTAGAAAGAGAACAGCTTCAGTTCAAGCTCAAAGAAAACAACATCCCCAGCATGATATATTATGTTAAGCCAATGCATAAGCAGCAAGCTTTCTCAAATTTAGTTTTTAATGATTGTGATTATACAGTTACAAATAAATTGTGTAATACAGTTTTGTCATTACCAATGCATCCGTATATAACAGATAATGATATTGAAGTAATCACTGGGACTGTTTCTGATGCTTTATCCATGTTACAGAGGGTATAATTTTGAGCTAAACAAGAAATAGCAGGGACTGTTGTTGATGATCTATCGCATAGGTGAAAATGAAAGTAGAGTCTGACGACCAGCCATATCGGTTACTTGTTTTTAATATAATGATGCTAATTTGTAAAAATATTTAAAAAATTATGAGATTGACTCAAATAATTACATTTGTTATTATCAGCTTGGGTAGTAATAATTAATAGTAATAGGAGAAATCACTGTGATAAAATTGGGGAGTATAAAATCGAATATTATTTGTATAGTAATGGCTATACTTCTTTTAATATCAGTAATAAATAATGTTTATTTAAATATGCAGAACCAAAAATTAAAAAAAGAAGATGTACGACAAATGTACTCTGAATGGTATCAAGTATTTCATATGGCTGACAAAGTAGACATATACATTAATGGCGGTAGTAATGGTTGGGAAAGATACGGACTATTTGTAAATCAGGTATGTTATCATTTTCAATTAGCAGCACCTTTTAGTGAACTAAATAGTAATATGCATAATTGGTTAGTTTCATCATATGATCCGTTGTTTACTGATTTAGCATATTCAGGAGAAACTTTAAATAAGGAAAAAGCGGTAGAGTTATTGAAAGCAATGAATAGTGATTTGTTAGTTATAAGCAAAAGTATTGTAGATATGAATGAAGAGGAAAAAGAAGGTCTTTTAGACCGGTCATCGTCGAAGTATAATGAAGTGAATGCTGGAGTAAAAGAGCTTTCTAATAAATATAGCAAGTTAGTAGATGATTATTTTAGAACTTACGGGAAATAGAAAAACCTCCAAATTGATGGAATTTGTACTAACATCAATTTGAAGGTTACACAGACTTTAAAATAGGCTCTAATACCATTACTATTAAGACAAAATATGATCCAAATAGGGACTGTAAATAATTTTGTGTATGGAATTACTTTTTAACTCTTTTTGGTTAAGTATTTCCTAAGTACTAAAACTTTAAATTTAATATTATATTTAAATTATTGCCAGATATTTGAAACTCTATG
>JAEZRV010000093.1 GCA_023444055.1 Bacillota bacterium | reverse complement strand
ACCGCTTAGGGCAGATTCTTCGGTCGCTTCACTCCTCAGAATGACACTGAGTGGAATAGCAGCGCTATTTCGAGGTTTTGCGACACAGCAGAGCGCAAAATCAGCCGTCAAGACGGCGCACAGAGTTAACCAGTGCTTCCAAAATAATAAAAAGTCCCCGTCTTATAAGAAAGACAGGGACGAGCATTCACCCGCGGTACCACCCTTGATTCCCAAGTTCATCCTTGGGCGCTTTAGCGTTATTCGCGATGCAAAGAGGCTGTTATCCGTCTCAATCCGGCCTCTTTCCGATTGCAGTCACGTCGGAAAGTCCCTTAAAGCCCGGCATGTTTTGAACGAATGTCCTCTTCAATTATGCACATTATACACGGCTGAAAACCGTTTGTCTACTATTTGCAAAGCTCAAATGTATCGATGGCGATCATGAGCTCCTCATTGGTGGGCACGCACCAGACTTCCACACTGGAATCGGCGGCGGATAAGCGCATTTCTTTACCGCGGAACTGGTTGAGTTCGCTGTCCAGCTTGACGCCCATATATTCAAGCCCCTCGACACACTTTGAACGCACAACGAAGTCGTTCTCGCCGATGCCCGCTGTAAACACAATCGCATCGACGCCGCCCATGGCCGCCGCGTACGAGCCGATGTATTTCTTGACGCCGTAACAGAACATCTCTATAGCAATCGCCGCGCGCTCATTTCCCTCGGCTGACGCTTTGGCAAGGTCTCTAAAGTCGCTTGATACACCCGAGATGCCCAGAACACCGCACTTTTTGTTCATGTAATCGCACATTTGCTCGGAGTTCAGATTCATCTCTTTCATCAGATGTGGCACGATTGCGGGATCAATGTCACCGCAGCGCGTACCCATCACCACACCCGCAAGCGGCGTTAAACCCATCGATGTTTCGACGCATTTGCCGCCGTCTACCGCCGCAAGGCTCGAGCCGTTGCCGAGGTGGCAGGTGATAATTTTCAGATCCTTTTTGTCCTTGCCTAAGAGCTTAGGCAGACGCTGCGACACATATTTATGCGACGTACCATGAAAACCGTACCTGCGAATGCCGTACTCCTTATAAGCCTCGTATGACAAACCATAAAGATACGCCTTTTTAGGCATTGTCTGATGGAAAGCCGTATCAAATACTGCGACCATCGGCGTGTCCGGCATTGTGGCCATGCACGCTTCAATGCCCATCAGGTTGGCGGGATTGTGCAGCGGGCCGAATTTGATGCATTCCTTTATTGCCGCAATAACCTCATCATTAATGATGACGCTGTCCGAAAACTTCTCCGCCGCGTGCAAAACGCGGTGTCCCACGGCGTTAATCTCACTCATATCCGAAATAATGCCGTATTCCTTGTCCGTGAGCGCGCGAAGCACGTGCCCCATGGCCTGCTTATGATCGCACATCGGTTCTTTGATCTCAAGCTTTTCTTTTCCCTTCGCGGTATGTGTGAGTATTGAGCCCTCAATACCGATACGCTCCACAAGCCCCTTTGCCAGCACCTCTTCTTTGCTTATTTCAAAGAGCTGATATTTCAGAGATGAGCTGCCAGCATTAATAACAAGAATATTCATTATGTAACCTCCTATTTATCACTATAAAGGCTGTACTTTATAGTGTCCCCCGTTTATATTTTATTGATTATTGAAGCGCCTGCACAGCCGTGATGGCCACCACAGACACGATATCATCCACGCTGCATCCGCGCGATAAGTCGTTGACCGGCGCGGCAAGACCCTGACAGATCGGGCCGATCGCTTCGGCGTCCGCGAGACGCTGCACGAGCTTGTACCCAATGTTGCCCGCCTGCAGATCAGGGAATATCAGCACGTTCGCGTTGCCCGCCACCGGACTGCCCGGCGATTTAAGCTGACCGACGGAGGCCACAAGCGCGGCGTCTGCCTGAAGCTCACCATCCACCATCAGCGAGGGAGCAAGTTCCTTGACAAGCTTTGTGGCGCTTACGACCTTATCCACGTTTTCGTGCTTGGCGCTGCCCTTTGTCGAGAACGACAGCATCGCCACCTTGGGCTCCATGCCCGTCAGCTGCGAGGCTGTTTTCGCTGTCGATACAGCGATCGCCGCAAGCTGCTTGTCGTCCGGATTCGGGTTCACAGCGCAGTCACCAAAGACCATGATGCCGTTATGGCCATAGCATTCATCCTTGAGTATCATGATAAAACAACTGGAAACCACTGATATGCCGGGTGAAGTTTTGATTATCTGAAGTGCGGGTCGCAGAGTGTTGGCTGTTGTGTTGATGGCTCCTGCCACCATGCCGTCTGCATCGCCCATTTTGATCATCATACATGCGTAGTAGAGCGGGTCTTTGACTTGCTTTAAGGCCTGTTCTTCCGTGATGCCTTTGCTTTTGCGAAGTTCGTAGAACGTGTCTGCGTAGCTTTTGACCTTTTCGGATTTCTCCGGGTCTATGATTGTGACCCCTGAGTAGTCGAGTCCTGCGGATTTTTGTTTAATCTCGTCCTCGTTGCCGACAAGTATCACCTGTGCGATACCTTCCTTGGCGATAAGCTCTGCCGCCTTGACCGTTCTTTCCTCTGCACCCTCAGGCAATACAATCCGTTTGCCCGCGATGCGTGCCTTTTGCTTGATTTCGTCCATGAGTCCCATTTTCTATCCCCAATCTCCCTTCAAAACAATAAATATGTATATCAACAATACATCCGCGTAGTGGTATAATAAAGCCAACTGCTATTATATATAATCCAAACGTGTTTGAAAAGGACAAAATGATGTTTATTTATGGCGTTATCGCAGAATATAATCCATTTCACGCAGGTCATGAGAGGCATATCGCGTTTACGCGCCAAAGTTCTGACGATCTGATTGTCTGCGCGATGAGCGGCAGCTTCGTGCAGCGCGGTGAACCCGCGATATTTGACAAGTGGACGCGGGCAGCCTGTGCACTAAAGTGCGGAGCGGACGCGGTGATTGAACTGCCGCTTCTGTTCGCGATTCAAAGCGCGCAAGGCTTTGCCGCAGGCGGTGTGAATACGCTAGCTGCCGCCGGCGCGACGCATTTAAGCTTTGGCTGTGAGACGGATGATCTTGCATTGCTCAGGCGCTTGGCGCAAACACTTTCCGATGAAGACCTGACGTATAAGGACGCTCTCAAAGCGCATTTAAGCAAAGGCCACAGCTTCCCGCGTGCGCGCATGAGCGCGGCGGACGCGCCCGAGATTGCGTCCATGCCCGGCGCACTTCTCGGCATCGAATACATAAAAGCGATCAATGCCTATCACCCGCATATCACGCCGCATGTGATCAAGCGTGAAGGCGCGGCATATCATTCAGCCGACATCGGCGAATATCTGCCCAGCGCGACAGCGATACGCGCCGCGTTCGCCGCCGGTGATACGGAAAAAGCGCTTGCCGCGATGCCTAGAGCTTGCGCAGATTATCTGCGCAAACAAATAAACGCCGGACTCAAACCGGCGTTTGCGGACGCTTTCGACAACGCGCTGCTCACCACACTGCGGCTCAAAGGCCGCAATTACATCGCCACACTGCCTGATGTGAGCGAAGGGCTGGAAAACCGCATCTACGACGCAGCCCTCAAATGCGATACGCGCAGTGAGTTGATCACCAGCGTGAAAACAAAGCGCTACACCTACGCGCGTATATCGCGTATACTGCTATGTGCGATGCTCGGCATCACGAGAAACATGATTGACGCAGCGAACGCCTCTCCCATCTCACACATCCGCGTGCTGGGCGCGAAAAGCCCCGATGTGCTCTCCAAGCTCGCCTGCGCATCCAAGGTGCCGCTCGTCACGACCGCCGCACCGCCGTATCCCGATATCGACATTGCCGCATCGGGCGTCTGGGCGCTCACGCAAACGGCTTCGCCGTTTTGCGACGCGGACAGGGATTATACGCAGAGGCTGCTGGTGGGAGAGAATATATAATATACTCAACTGCGCAAAACAAAGGTCGCTGTTTAAAATCCTAGAATTATTAATTCTCTAAAGAATAAGATTTTCGTAATATGTGTGACTTGATAGATTCTTTGTTCATTCGGTTGTCTGACGCACTTTTAAATCAATACTTGAACCATCTATAGCAT
>JAEZRV010000072.1 GCA_023444055.1 Bacillota bacterium | reverse complement strand
CCAGAAAGCTATCCAATAGGAGAAACAAAAGTAACCTGGACAGCAAAAGATGCAAATGGAAATGTTACAACAGGGGAGCAGATTATCACAATAGTGGATACAACAAAACCTGAATTAACAGTACCAGTTGATTTTACAGCAGAGGCAACAGCATTACAAACTCCTGTAAACATAGGACAAGGAACAGCAAAAGATATCTTTGAAGTAGATGTAACAAGTGATGCACCAGAAAGCTATCCTATAGGAGAAACGACTGTAAAATGGACTGCAAAAGATGCAAATGGAAATGTTGCAACAGGGGAGCATATTATCACAATAATTGATACTACAGCACCAGTTCTGACAAAACCAGATGACATGACAGTAGAAGCTACAGCAATAAGAACTCCTGTAAATATAGGAATGGCAACAGCAACTGACATATTTAAAGTAAATATTATAAAGAAAGCACTTGCTGATTATCCAATTGGTACTACTACTGTAATTTGGGTAGCAAAGGATGAAAACTTTAATGTTGCAACAGGCCAGCAGATGATTACAATAGTAGATACTACAAAGCCGGTATTAAAGGTGCCTGCTGATGTAACAGTTTCAGCAACAGGTGCTAGAACAGCAGTATCAATTGGTCAAGCTACAGCAACAGATATATTTGCTGTAACTATTACAAATGATGCTCCAGTTGACTTCCCAGTAGGACAAACAGTGGTAACATGGACAGCAAAAGATGCAAACGGAAATATTACTACAGCAGTTCAGAATGTTTTTGTTAAGGCTGTTCAAAGTATAAAAGTGAAGTCATTTAATTCTACAAGATCAAATGTATCAAATACAATTGATCCAAGAATAATGATAGAGAATGCAAGCAATACAGCAATTAATCTATCAAACATAAAGATAAGATATTATTATACTATTGATGGAGATAAAGGACAGTCATACTCCTGCGATTATGCTCAAGTTACTGATTCTGGTTCCCAGCGTAATATTACTTCTAACGTAACAGGAGCTGTTAAAACGAGTACTGTAAAGACTGGTAGTGATTATTATATTGAGATCAGTTTTTCAAGCACTGCTGGTAGCTTAAAACCGGGTGAGAAGGCTATGGTTCAAGGTAGACTATCAAAATCAGACTGGTCAAACTATACACAGTCTAATGATTACTCCTTTAATTCAACAGCGACAGACTATGCTGATACTACTAAGATAACAGTATATTTGTCTGGCAGCTTAATATATGGTGTTGAGCCATAAAAATAACAGCCTATCTCTAAAAACTAAGAGTGCTTTGGTTTTCAGTTCTGTTATAGAACCAAAGTAAAAGTAATAACTTTTCTACAAGCTACAATCCATATTTAATGGGTTGTAGCTTGTAGTTTTTTATTAACTGGTGGAATAAACACCGTTATGGAGATTAACCATTACCTAAAATTCAAGCGTTTTAGACATCAAATCATTGATTTTTAGTCGTCACAAATATGTTATAAAAATAATTTAGACATTTATAAATATATAAAAATCAAAAAATTAGTTTAAATTAAAAATCAAAATTAATGTTATTAAAAAATGGTAGTATTTTACCCTTAAAATTTACTTATCAATTAGAGTAGATTTTAGGGGAGTGATAGCATAAATGCAGACACAGAAACCGGCAGAAAACAAATCAGAGCAGTATTCGGGAAGAGTAAGTAATAATTTAAAAAATGTTCCTGCTTCTCAAAAGCCCATCACAAAAAAGAATACAGTCAGAACAACTGAATATAAAAAAATGATTGAAATATGTCTTACTGATCCGGATTCAGTTACACGAGATGAATTTGTTGCGTTCCAAAGTGCAATTGGTTATGGACAGACGGTCAGACTAATGGAAGAAGGAAAACGCCGTAAAATAGCTGGAAAAGGTGAGAAGAAGGGTTCAGAAACAACATCTGCGGCAGAAAAATCAGCACCAGATACGAATGCTGCAAAAGCCGACCCAAAAGGAATAACTAAAGAGAATAGTTTGACTAAAACTATAATAGATATGGCAAAACCAAAAGAAAATGTAATCAAACCTGTAGCTGAGTCAGAGAAAACTAAGTCCAACAAAGCAGAGTCAAAAGCAGTACTACAAATGGGCGCAAAGGCAGAACAAAAACCAGTAGCCAATATAGCCAAGAAGGCGGTGCCAAAAGCGGCAGTACAAACAGTTGCAAAAGCAACGAATAAAGTACAAAAACCAATAGTACAGGCAGCCACAAAAGCAGCGGATGCAATACAAAAACCAATAGTGCAGGCAGCCACAAAAGTAGCGCATGCAGTACAAAAACCAGTAGTGCAAATAGCAGCAAAGGCAGCAACACAGATGGCAAAAACACCAGCGGCACAGATAGCTACAAAGGCAGAAGCACAGGTGGCAAAAACACCAATGGCACAGATGGCTGAAAAGGCAGCAGTACAGGTAGCAAAAACACCAGCGGCACAGATAGCTACAAAGGCAGCACAGGTAGCAAAAAAACCAGTGATTCAGACAGCCGCAAAAGCAACAAAGGCAACACCAAAAACCGCAGTGAAAGCAGATAATAAGCAAGAAGCGAAGACAGAGAAAAAAGTAGCAACACAAGCAGCAGGTGGTGCGGGGCTGGGAAAAGAGCAAGGTGGTGCAAAAGGAGCAAGTGCTCAAAAAATCAATGATAGTCTTAAACCAAAAAGAGAAGTAAAACCTGCACCAAAAATAACGGGAGAGGATCCTGGAAAAATACTAAATCAATTGGGTAGTGCAGATGCAACTCAAGTTGTAAATACATTTTCTCAGGCAACATCTGCTTCAAAAGGGGCATTTGATAAAGAGCGAGATAAAACACAGAAGCTTTTACCTAAAATACCTGCGCCTACAGGATTAGAACCGGTAAAAAAGCAAGGTAATATCAACAAAAAACAAAGTCCATTACAACAAAAGGTAATGAGTGCATTTAAGGCTGCAAAAACTGGTGGTAAAGCACTTGAAGGAAATATTCAGGACTTTAATTTGCCTGAGAGAGAAGAGCTTGATGCTGATGATGTTATGAAGGAGGCAAAAGCTTGTAATGAGAATCCTCCGGAAATAGGTATGACAGGTGAGGCAGATCCTTCACAAATAGAAGGTTTTGAGGAAGAAGCTTCTGGAAGTGTTCAAGATTCAAAAAAGGCTGAAGTGGAACAGATTAAAAAGGAATTCGGAGAAAACAATATAGCTCCATTAGTGGACAACACGATATTGAAGGCAACAGATTCGATACGCCCGGCAGAGCCATTGAAGCTTGATATAAAGAAAATGGCTCCAATAAAACCAGAGGTTGCATCAAGAGTTGACCCATCTGTAAATGATACTCTACAGAAATATATGAATCAGCAAACTGGTGAGTATGAAAAGGGTAAGTCTGAATATGATGCAGGAGTAGTAGCTGAAAAAGCATCAGCAGATCAGAAAATAGAAGGTCATAAAGCAGAAGCTAAAGAAAAGCAGCTTGCTGAACAGGATAAGGCTAAAGCAGATGTAGATGGCTATAGAGGTCAATGGCAAAGCGAAATCGATCAGGCTACTTCAGAATATGATAACGAAGCTAATACTGAAGTTGAAGGGAAGCGAAAAGAAGTAGGAAATATAAAGGAAGAAAAAGACGGAGAGGTAAAATCAACTCTTAAAACTGCCGAAAATGATGCAGAAAAGGAATGTGATACTGCAAAGAAAGATGCTGATAAAAAGGAAAAAGAAGGAGAGGAAGAGAAAGAGAAAAAGAAAAAGGGCTGGTTTGGAAGAGCTTTAGATTGGATTGGTGATGGTTTAAAGGCGATAGGAGAGGGAATAAAGAAAGCAGTCAGTGGTATATTTAATGCATTGCGTAGTGCAGTAAAAACTATATTCGAAAAAGCAAAGAAAGCGGCTTTAGCGTTAATTGAAGCAGGACGTAAGCTAATAGTTACTTGTATTAAAGGATTAGGAGAAATCCTTAAAAAGTTAGTAACTAAGTTATTAGCAAAATTCCCTGGAATAGCAAAGAAAATATGTGGCTTTATAGATGCAGCAGTTAACAAGGCTGTAGAAGCTGTAAACAAAATAGCAGATGGTCTCAAAAAAGCAGTAACGGCAGTTCTGGACTTCATGGCAAAAGGATTTGACAATCTCTTTGCAGGGTTACAGAAATTGTACAACGGAATTATGTCAGGATTAAAGAAATTCTTAAGTATGGATTTTATGAAAATTTTAGAAATAGCGTTAGAAGCAGCAATGATTGCAGCAGAAATCGCAGCAGCCTTTGCAACCGGTGGTGGAAGTGTACTGCTCCAAATAGGTAAGTGGCTTGCTACTACACTTCCGGGATTGATTAATAAAGCAAAGGCTATAATGGGCTTTGTAAATACAATCAAAAGTATTAACTTCGGTGATATTAAGAACATGATTAAGCCATCAGGAATTGCAGACTTCCTTGTAAAAGGACTCTTTGGTGAGCTTAAAGCTTTACCGGGAGCAGAAAGCGAAAAGGGCGAAAAAGGTGCTCCAGAGCCTGCATCTGGTGGAGCAGAAAAAGGATTGATGAAGGTTTTAAGTACACTCACAAATGTATTCAACAAAATTAAGGGAGTGTATGGAAAGTTTGCAGGAGCAGTAAACAAGGTATTGCCAACAATCAACATAACAAATAAAAAGTGGTTTAATCCATTTAGTATGATATATGCAGGAGTTGCAAAGGTGGTTGAGGTAGTACAAAATCCTGCAGAAGCACTTGGTGAAGGAGTTGGAAATCTTCAAGCAGCAGCAGGAAATTTCTTTGGCGGTATAAAGACTAAAATATCTGGAGTTGCCGGAGACATAAAGGAAAAGGTTGCAATACTGGGTAAGCCTGCAGAACTCTTGAAGGTAATACTCAACAAGGGCGTAGATATGGTATTGAATTTCATTATAATGAATCCACCATCAGCTCTTTTAAAAGCAATATTCAAGCTGATAGAAGCAGTTGCTGGAAAGTCTCTTGTAGAGCTGATACGCCAGACTATACCATTTGCGGACGCTTTGCTTAACAAAGTATCTGAATCAGGTCCAGTACAGGCAATTGCATCACCACTAAAAGCACCTATAAGCAAGGTTAGCGGAGCTATTGATCAGGTAACTTCTGGAGTAACAGGTGTGGTAGATGATGCTGAGCAGAAAGCTACGTCAGCCTTTGGAAGCGGTGAGAAGCTCATATCTGGCTTTATAGGCGGTAAGGGCGGAAGTAAAGGCGGCGGAGGAAAAGGCGGTGGAGGAGGAGACTTCTTCGGCACTCTAAAATCCGGAATACATACAAGATTAATGAGATTTGGAGAAGCAAATCTGCTTAAGAAGGGAACTAGCTTGGCCAAGAAAGGATTGCAAAAAGGTAAAGAACTAGTAGTGGCAGGAGCGAAGAAGGGTAAGGAAGTTATACTTGGTCTAAAGCGAAAGTTTAGCTTTGGTGGTGAAAACCATGAAATGTGGGTAGAAAAACAGGGCCTTCAAAATGTTGTTATGATGGCAAGTAAAGCTGATAAAATAAGAAAAAAAATTAAAGGATTTAAGGAAAAAGCGGCGAATATAAAAGTTGATACTGAAAAGGATAAAATTGTAAAGCTAATTGAGCAGTTGGAGCAGAGTGTTGCAATAATTGAAACAACAACTGATGAGACTAAAAAAGCAACTGAACTGGATAAAGCAGTAGCTTTTGTAAAAGAAATAGGTAAAGCTTTAAAGAGTAATCCTAGAACAAGATTACCAAAAAGTGATGGACATTGGGAGGGAGAAGTAGGAAATAGTAAATGGTATTCAGATAAAGATGTGGTAAAGAGTATAACAGGAGGAAAAGGTGTTGAATATAAGAACGGTAGACCGGATTTTTCACCTTGGAAAGATAGTGAAATACCTTTTGAAGGAGGAAAATTGACAGGTACGAGAGAAGACTTTAAACTTGTATATGAGTATATAAAAGAAAAATATAAGTTAAGATCAAATAATGCAGCAAAAAGTCTTTTAAAGGATGTTAAATTAACACCACATCATTATTCAAATACTATTATTCAACTAATTCCAACAGATTTACATGCCAATATGCCACACATTGGCTCTGCATCTGATTTAAGAGGAGGATATTAAAATGAAATATATTAAGAATAAACTGGATGAGATTATGGATTTTGATATGGAAAGAGATAAAGAAGAAAATATAGATTTAAATATCATTAACAAAATAAAAAATAATTCAAAAATCTCATTTTCTGATGATTACCTTTTTTACTTATCCAATTACAAAACGAACTATATTAATGATGAATATAAATATCATAACGAAAAGTTGAACTTGGAGAAAATAAAAGATTTTGAAATTGATTCACTATATGGATTATTAAATAATGAAAATTACCTAGAAAATAAGATACAGTATTACAAAAATATTATTCCTGACTTTCTTTTTCCTATTGGTGAGCTGGCAGGTGGCGATTTGATTTGCATGGATAAAACATGTGGTAAAGTATATTTATGGATCCATGATGATGAGAATGAAAAAAATTATTATATGTTAAATGAAGGATTTTTCGATTTTATTGATAATATTATTCATATCCCTAAATCAGTTGCTGACGATAATTTAGGAATTATAGAATCAAAAGTATTCATAAGTGATAAGTTAGATAAATTTTTAAAGGAAGGTAGTAAAAAGTACAAATAATTTCTAAATTTATTTGATGAACTTTTTAGCTCAAGGTAAAAATTCTTTAAATATAACACAAGACTTGCTAGTTTATTAAGATAACATCCTCGGATAAGTTGATAAGCTAGCTTGTCAAATTTAAAATCACAACTCCGTAAAGCAATATTTTAAGGGACATATGTTCTAAGACCCGTCAGAAGGGTGGAGATACCAAAAGACGATGGGAAGACAAGAAAGCTTGGTATACTCTATAGAAAAGCGATGATAAGTTTGTTATTAATTTATAATTAAAAGCACAAATAAGACTACTACATAATTCAAGGAAGGATATTATTACATTAGAACTATATGTTTTGATGTAGTAATATCCTTCCTATTTTTTCGGTATAAAGATAATAACTCTTTTAAGTTTCAAAAAAATTTATTCCCAATCACTTCCCCAAATTTCCGGTTGTAATTCCCCTCCCATTTTTACTTAATATGCGAGTGAGTTTAATAAAAATAATATAAGCGATTGCGGTTTTTATGGCAAATCGAGTTTTTAGCGATTTAAACGCAGTTTGGGTTTGAATTTGCATTTCGTCAAAAAATCTAATATATATTGGTTGTTTTTTAACCAATACTATCAGATTTTAGGCGAAATATGCTTTAAAACTCGGATTAAGCACCGACAGACTTTTTAGTGTAAAAGTTGAGTAATTAAATTATATCAGGGGGCATGGAGCATTAAGGCTGCGATAACCTTACCTGTATTATGAAAAAGATAATTAACTAATATTAGGAGGAAAGCTAATGGAAGAGGTAAACAGTGAATTAAATAGCGTTATAGAGCTATTAAAGAAGGTAAGAGTACAAAATGGCATAGCATTAAATGAATGTCCAGAGGATAAGCTACTAAGTGATGCAGAGTATGGGAGACTTTTTCAAAGTCTTTGGACATCAGATTTCAAGCTTAAAAATCTGATTATATTGCTTGAAGTCATTGATAAAAGCCTGAAAACTGAGGCTAAATTTAGTAATCATAAGTGCGGTTGAGGTAAAAAGAGACAAAGCATTTTCAGATATATGAGAAGGTTGTTTAACAAGTTTAGCTGGGTTTATGTGCTGTCCAATAAGGTTTAGCTTGCATTTAAGTCTAGTTTACAAAGGTTTAGTGATTACCAGCACAATAATTTAAAATACTTTTCCACTTAGTTGTAAATCACCAGTTAGTATTACCATATATATTGAAAAACGAAATAAGGTAATGACATCAAATATCAGATAAAAAGGTTCAGCTAATCAAAAGTGAATCCAAAAATTAAATTGTAATAAGTTAAGATACTGTATTCAGAATTTTAAATGTAATTAGCAGATACTGTATTCCATATTTTAAATGCAATTAGTATAAGATATTTGATCCAATGTAATAAGCAATTTAGTGCAAGATTAGGAAATCGGGAGAGTGTGAAATGGTAGATATGTACATGTCAAGCTGGGAGCATTTAACAGACGAATTCAAGCGTATGGATTTGTTGCTAAAACTATATATGTTATCAGATGGACAGACTGAAAATGAAAATAATGATTCAAATTCATATATTAGCAATGCTCCAGCAGTAGATGAGATATATTGTTTACTCAATGGTAATGGTTATGAACAATATGATAAAGGTCTTATAGAAGCTGAATTAGCGGAGCTAAATAATGTAATAGCACAAAAGCTTGAAGCTAGTTTAAGCAATGGTATTCATCTATCTGTGCCATATATTTCTAAGATGCTTGGACTAAGCTTATTTGAAGAGTATTGCATTATAATCTGCCTATTGCCTGAAATCAACAGAAAATATGAAAAGATATTTGGCTGCTTTCAGGATGATATAACAGTAAAGAGTCCTAGCATTGACCTAATATTAAAGATACTTACAAGAACAGAAAGTGAAAAAATAACAGCTCGATATTACTTCGATCCGCAGGCTCCGCTAATAAGGTACTTAATGGAGCTACAGGGTGATATAGGTGATAGGCGTATACCAATGATTGCACGCCATTTGAAGCTGGATGAATGGGTTGTAAATTTCTTACTGGATGCTCAGTTGCTTGATGCACGTTTAGCAAATGTAGCAGAAATGGTTTTGCCGGACAATACAAAAAAAGAAATTATACATACTGATGTGGAAAATAATATCATTCGTTATGTAAACTATTATCGGCAAAACAAAGAATATGCCAGCAAACAAATATTTTATTTTAACGGGCCAAATGGAGCAGGCAAAAAGGAACATGCAATAACAGTTTGTAGTTGCCTTGAAATACCTTTGATTATTGCAGATTTAGAAAAGATGCTTTTTTCAGAAATATATTTTGATGAAATATTACGATTGCTTGGACGCCAGCTAATGATAGGATACACAGCACTTTGTTTGGAGAATTTCAGCTTGATGCTGTCTGAGGATGGAAGATATAATGAGAAATTAACAAGCCTTCTTCAAATGATTGAAGAGTATTCCCCAATGACATTTATACTTGGACAATCTGAATGGAGCCCTTCAACTACTAATAAAAATGTTGTTTTCGTAGGAGTAGAGTTCCCTTATCCCAAAGTAAGCCAACGAAAGAGCTATTGGAAAAATTTCAGTCAGAATTACATATTAGAGCAATCAGTTGATATAGGAGATTTTTCTGGTAATTTCAGATTTACACCAGGGCAGATTCAGACAGTTCTTAAGCTAGGAGAAAGTAATTCAGTCTGGAATGGAAAAAGTAATGGTCAAATAGGGATAGATGACTTGAATACTGCCTGCTATACCCAATCAAATAGAAAACTGAATAAGCTATCTTCAAAGATTAAAAAGACTTATACATGGGATATGCTAGTGCTTCCAACTGACCAAATGGCTCAAATGAAAGAAATTTGTAACCAAGTAAAATTCCGTTCACTTGTATATGAAAACTGGGGATTTGAAAAAAGATTGGCTTTAGGTAAGGGGATAAATGTTCTGTTTTCAGGTCCTCCTGGTAGCGGTAAGACAATGGCCGCGGAGGTTATTGCAAATGAAATTGGCCTGGAAATATATAAAATTGATGTTTCACAAATAGTCAGCAAATACATAGGTGAGACAGAAAAGAATCTCTCTGAAATTTTTGCAGAGGCTGAAACATCAAATGCGATACTGTTTTTTGATGAGGCTGATGCATTGTTTGGAAAGAGATCAGATGTAAAGGATGCTCACGATCGTTATGCAAACGTAGAAATAAGTTATCTCCTTCAGCAAATGGAGGAATATACCGGAATTGTTATTCTAGCAACAAATTTAAATCAAAATATCGACGATGCATTTTTGCGCAGACTGCATTTTAATATAGCCTTCCCATTCCCTGAGAAGGAACAGAGAAAGCTTATATGGCAGGGAATGTTTCCGGCAGGTGCACCAATTGATAATGAACTAGATTATGACTTCTTAGCTGAGAAATTTATTTTGGCTGGAGGAAATATAAAAAATATTGCTTTAAATGCGGCTTTTTATGCGGCAAATGAAAAATGTTCAATTGGAATGAAGCAAATTATGTTAGCTGCAAAACGCGAATATAAGAAAATGAGTAAAACATTTGTTAAATCGGATTTTGACCCATATTACAAATTGATTGAGGTGACTGAGTAATGGCTGTAGATACTCGTACAGTAATAAGAGATGTTAGTACAAGCTTAAAAACGCTGATAAAGGATAATGTTGCCGAACTAAATGATGACAACTATATAACCTTTGGTTCGCCTAGTGATATAGATGCAAGCAACATATGTCTTTCTATGTGTTTGTATTATCTAACAGAAAATCCAAGTATGAGAAATAGTGAGAATGACCCTATAGTGGGAACAAATCAATTTTATGAGCCACCGGCTTATCTAGATCTTTATTACTTGATGACTCCTTATGCAAAAGACAGGGATACTGAATTGCTTATACTGGGGAGGATATTTCAACTATTCCATGAACATGCGACTCTAAGTGGTAATGACCTAAAAGGAAATCTAGCAGCATGTGGCAATGAGAAAATCAGAATATCTTACAATAATCTGTCTTTGCAGGATATCAAGCAGTTGTGGGAAGTATTCCCGGGAAAGCCTGCCAAGCTGAGTTTATCTTATCTTGTATCTCCTGTTAGATTGCCAGCAGAAAAATTAATAACAATACCAAGAGTATTAAGTAGGGATATTGATATTTTTCCGTATAAAATAATGGAAAACAAATAGCTTCTCTCAGAGTAATGGAGTGCTGAGATATTGAAAGGGGTGATTTTGGGAATAAGGGTGATTTAAATTCAAAAAGTAATACAAATCTGATATGTATCCGCAAATCTCAAATATGTGGATATTGCGTAACATATAAATCCTAAATAACAGTTATAACAAGGAGGGCTTGAAATGCCAAATTATTTATCACCAGGAGTTTATGTAGAGGAAGTATCCAGTGGATCAAAACCAATTGCTGGTGTGGGCACATCAGTAGGTGCTTTCATTGGACTTGCTGAAAGAGGTACTATTGGTAAAGCAGTATTATGTACTAATTGGAGTCAGTATACGAATGAGTTTGGAGGATTTATTCCTAATGCATATCTTTCATATGCTGTGTACAATTTCTTTGCTGAAGGTGGTACAACTTGCTACGTTGTAAGAGCTGCTTCAAAAGACGCAGTAAAAGCAAAAACTATTGTAAAAGATACAAGTGCTGAACAAGTTGATTTGATTGAAATATCTGCTCGTTCAGAAGGTGAATGGGGTAACCGTCTTTCATATGAAATCTCAAAATCAACCAGTGGACAGAATAACGGATTTAAATTAGTAATCAAGTATGCCGAAGCGTTTGCTGACGAGTATAGAGGTGAAGAGGTTGAGGGTGAAATAGTTGAAATATTTGATAACTTATTACTACCTAATATGGAAGAAAAAATCAATGATTCTTCATCATTTATTAAAGTTAAGGTTCTCAGAGACATGAAAGTATTAACTGAAATGAAGAGAGTTCCTGTTTTTAATGAAGAGAGTCCAGTTGAGCTATTAGATGGAATAGATGGAATGTCAACAGTTGATTATTTAGATCAGGAGGATCAAATTATTGGTATTCATGCATTTGATGTTGTTGATGAAATCAATATCATGGCTGCTCCAGATGTAATAAATCTAAATACTGAAGACTATAACGTTGGTCGTGGTGTTACTCTTGAGATGATTAATTATTGTGCAAAAAGAGGGGATTGCATCTTTGTTGCAGATACTCCACCTGGACTAAGTGTTCAAGAGGTAAAACAATACAAAGAAGCATCAGGCGATGTATTCCAAGGTAATCCATTCAACTCTTCATATGCTGCTTTATATTATCCATGGATATTTATTAATGATCCATTAACAGGTAAGAGAAAATTAGTTCCACCTTCAGGATCTGTTGTAGGTACATATGCATATGTTGATTCAACACGTGGAGTTCATAAAGCTCCAGCTGGTATTACAGATGGCTATCTCGATACTGTTGTAGGTGTAGAGAAAATAGTTACCAAAGGAGATCAAGGACAATTAAATCCTACAGGTGTAAATGTAATCAGATCACTCCCAGAAGGAATTTGTATCTGGGGTGCAAGAACACTTTCAGCAGATACTGAATGGCAATATATTAATATCAGACGTTTGATGATGTATATTGAGGAGTCAGTTGATAAAGGAAGCCAATGGGTAGTGTTCGAGCCAAATGATGCTAGCTTATGGGGAAAAGTAAAGAGAAATCTATCCGCTTTCTTAACAAGAGTATGGAGAGATGGAGCTTTATATGGTGCTGCTCCAGAAGAAGCATTCTTTGTAAAGGTAGACGAAGAAAATAATCCTCCTGCTACTAGAGATGTAGGTCAATTGATAATAGAAGTAGGAGTGGCTCCTGTTAAACCAGCAGAATTCGTAATAATCAAAGTTAGTCAGAAGACACTAGCTAAATAATTTACAATGATGCTAGAACTTTCATAGAAAAACCTATGCAAGTGAAAAAACATTTGAAAATGAATAGAGAGGGGATTAAATCCTATGGCAACTGGAAATAGAAAAGATCCATACAGAAATTTTAGATTTAGAATTGCAATTGATGGTATTCAAATTGCTGCATTCTCAGATGCAACTATTCCTGATACATCTACAGAAGCTGTTGATTACAGAGAAGGAACAGATGCAACACATTCAAGAAAGCTCTCCGGACTTACTAAGTTTGGAAATGTAACTCTAAAAAGAGGTCTTACAGATACAATGGAATTGTACAACTGGCGTAAAGCAGTTATGCAAAAAGGTGCAGCAAAAAATAGAAAAAGCTTGTCCATCATTCTTGTGGATGAGGAAGGTAACGAAAAGGCACAGTGGGACATCGTTGAGGCATGGCCTATTAAATACGATGTTAGCGCATTGAGTGCTAAAGGAAATGAAGTAAGTATAGAATCTATTGAACTCGCACATGAAGGTGTAAGCAGAGTTAAATAAATTATATTGAATTGCATAGTTCAAGATGGGCTTATTTTTGAAATTTGCATGAAATGATAATATACAGCAAAATTTTACCATAGAGGTATTAATATCATTTTCAATAATTATTTCAACTACATTCGTAGTAAGCTGCTGCGTGAAAGAATTACTTCAACTTTTTTGTAAGCCTTACAACATAAATTACAAGACATCACAAATTTTAGTTGAAGTTGTTCCTTCACAAATACTATGCAAAATTAATTACTAAAATTTTATACCAAGATTAGGTTGGAGGTTAATACAAAATGGATATTTTACAAACTGAATTTAATTTTACCCTACCAAAGGGATATGTTGATGAAACAGGTACAGTACATAAACAAGGAACTATGAGGTTGGCTACTGCTGCAGATGAAATCATGCCACTAAGGGATTCACGTGTTCAGCAAAATCCAGCATATCTAGCAGTAATCCTTCTTTCAAGGGTAGTAACTGGATTAGGTACTCTTAAAATGGTTACACCAAGGGTTATAGAGGAATTGTATACTGCAGATTTTGCTTTTTTACAGGAAATGTATAACAGAATAAACCAAAATGGTGCAAATGTAATAAAGGCAAAGTGTCCAAAATGTCAGCATGACTTTGACGTTGAGGCTGAAACTCTGGGGGAATAACCGGCTACCCACTCGAACGCCTCTATGAGGAGGTAGCCTTTTTAGCCTACTACTTGCACTGGGATTACAAGACGGTGCTGGGCTTAGAACACGCTGACAGAGAACGATGGTGTAAGGAAGTCAGTGAAATAAATAAAAAACTCAACGGAGATGAAAACAAGAAAGACTTCTTTGAGGTATAGGAGGATACTAATGGCTATGAAGCATAGTACAGTAAATTTAGGAAATAGAAGAAATAATTCCCCTGGAAACAGGAAGGATCCATATCTTGCTTATAACTTTGTTGTAGAGATAGAGGGAATCACAATTGCTGAATTTACAGATGTGTCGGGCTTAAGCGTTGAAACTCAGGTTGAAAAGAAAACCTTTGGTGGGGAAAATCATAGAGAGTATACATTTTTAACTCAGACTAAATACTCTGATATAACCTTAAAGCATGGACTAATGAAAGATTTGTATTTATGGGAATGGTATCAAAAAGTAGTAGAAGGAAGTTGTGTTGGTGTCAGACACAATACGTCAATATATTTATTGGATGACTGTGGTAATCCACTGATTTGGTGGGATGTTTTAGATGCATGTCCTATCAAATGGGAGGGTCCAACACTCAGTGCAACCACCAGTGCGATAGCTGTTGAAACTATAGTGCTAACGCATAATGGAATTAAAATGCATACTCAGAATAGAAATTAATAGTTTTTGCATATGGGGATTGAGGCTTATGAAGAAAAAAAAGAGTATAAGGTCTGAATTGCAAAAGCTATTAAGACCTGATAAAGAGAGAAAAATAAAGCCGGCAGCAGACGAGCAAGTAGAGTCTAATCCTGAGGTGCAAGGACAACCAGAGGGAGAACATAAAATAATTCTAGCGCCGGAGGAGCAAGAAGAAACTAAAACTGAAAGAATAGAAGAGATACCGGTAAAAGAACAGCAAATAATTCTAGCGCCGGAGGAGCAAGAAGAAACTAAAACTGAGAAAATAGAAGAGATACTGCTAAAAGAACAGCAAAAACTTGAGACTGAGAGCTCAGCTGAATTAGAAAAAAAAGAACTGACTGAACCTGAGATTCTTGAGCAAACAGAATTACTGAAATACGAGCCAGCAGAACTACAGATAGATACACCAGTAAGGCTAAGGCTTAAGAAGCAAATAGACCTGAGTATAGACAAAAATGCCGAGCCTCAAATAGAGATGTATACAAACGCTGGTATAAATACATCTATCTGCCTTAAAGAGCAAGCGTATTTGAATTTTTCAAAAATGATAATGGGCAAATATGGTTTTGGAAGATTGAAGAACACATTCTCAAAATTGATATTTCGACTATACCAGATGTTATTGAAGGATGAAGAGATAAATGCGAATGTAGAAGGCGATACAATAATAAAAAACTATAGTAATTATTATAGTACCAATAAATCTGTTTTAAACCTTATAACTCGGTCATTAGGTTCTAATAATTCAAAAAGCAATAAGGAATTAAATGTTCCTTTTTATATATTAAAAAATTCGCAATCAATTAGCCGGAATCATTCTGGTAATAAACAGGAATACGAAAAAGAAGTAATTAAGCTAATGTATAGGGTTTTTTCTCAGGGGGAACAAATTAGCGGGTATGTCGGAGAACATGGAAAACTTCCTGGTTTCAGAGAGACCAGTATCATTAATACATTAAAAATTGTTAACTCAGCAAAAATATTATATGAGAATAACAATGAATATTTAGTAAATAAGGTTTATCAAAATAGTAATGAGCTTCATTCGACGGAAGTAATTGAGAAACAGCTGATAGAGTCAAAAAATAGAGAGACTTTAATTGATAGGGTAAGTAAAATTACTCAAATAAATTCTGAACCTAAGTGGATGCTTTTAAAGCCAAAAACCGCAGAAAATCAGATAAATACCCTAGATCCACAGGTAAAGTTAAATAATGAAAGTAATACATTTTCTTCAGATATATCGTATAAATCCGGTACAAAATTGCTTTACGACAATAATCAGCAATCTGAATTGAGAGCTTTAGTTCCTGAATTTTCAAAGTCATTCGGCTTTGAAAAGCAGAATTTAAGCAATAGAACTTCCATTGGAAGCGATATTGGGAGAATCAAACAAAGCAACAGTGGAAGCACTAATAGAGCTATTAATAGGGATATCAATGGGAGCAGTAATAGAGTTATTAATAGGGATGTAAATGGAAGCATAAATGTACTAAGGAATAGAGCTGCTGATGGGAACGATATTGAAAACAGTAATCAGGCTACGAATGTAAATATTAACGTAAACACTACTGCAAATACGAATGAAATAATTCATAGAGCTACTAGTACAAGTACCATTGCAATCCAAAATGAGATTATTAATAAGACTACTAATATAAGTACTAATGGAAGTTTTAGTCAAACTTTAAATGTAATAAATAATCAATCTACTAATGAAGCTAAACAAGGAATAATAAACCTAATTATTAATAGAACTATTAATGGAGCAACCAATGGAAGTTCTAATAAAAATATAACAAATAATATTATCACCAATAGAATAGCGAATGGAGTTGTCAACAGAACCATAAATGGAAATTCTAGTGG
This sequence comes from Bacillota bacterium, assembly GCA_023444055.1. Classification (GTDB taxonomy): domain Bacteria; phylum Bacillota; class Clostridia; order Acetivibrionales; family DSM-1351; genus Ruminiclostridium. The sequence continues at coordinate 9,342 of JAEZRV010000072.1, read as the reverse complement.
GATTATAAATAGAACAATAAATGGAAATTTTAATGGGATTATAAATAGAACAACAACTGAAAATTCTAGTGAAATTATAAATAGAACAACCAATGGAAGTTCTGATGAAATTATAAATAGAACAACGAATGGAAATTCTAGTGGAATTATAAATAGAACAACAAATGGAAATTCTGGTGAAATTATAAATGGAGCAACGAATGGAAATTCTGGTGAAATTATAAATGGAGCAACGAATGGAAATTCTAGTGGAATTATAAATAGAACAACAAATGGAAATTCTAGTGAAATTACAAATAGAACAACAAATGGAAATTCTAGTGGAATTATAAATAGAACAACAAATGGAAATTCTAGTGGAATTACAAATAGAACAACAAATGGAAATTCTAGTGGAAATATAAACAGAACCATAAATGGAAATTCTAGTGGAATTATAAATAGAACTACAAATATTATTGCAAATACAATTCAAAATAGATTAGAAAACAATGAAAAAACAAGCAGAGATCCTCAATTATTACTAATAAATAACAACTATACGCCTGATTCTAAGCAAGTTGAGCTAATCGCAACACCATTAGAAAGAGATGAAAAGGTTGAAAATCGGCAGCAGCATACTGCAAATGAGGATAGTAAACAAAGTGAAATTCTTATTCATACTACTGTGGCGAATAAAGTTTATACAACAAAGACGCGGGGATTACTAAAGAGTGCGTTAATACAAGCAGATGGCGCAATTTCGAAAATAATTAGAAGCTTTTCAAACAATCAGAAAGTTGAAAGTATTGAAGGGAAAGCATCAAAAAAAAATATCTATCAGGACGGAACTAGATTAATACAAGCTGAGGTAAGGCAAGACAGATATTCAAATGGAATATCAAATAACACCGGAAAGCAGCTGATAGACGGCAGCTTGATTCATTGTAATCCTCATATTAAAGAAACCCCAAGAGCCACAGAAGAGGAAAATAAAAATGTAATGAAAGCTGATAATCAGGTTTCTGCGAAGTCAGTTACCTCTTCAAAGTCAAATAGAATTAATAATCTAGAATTAGAGGAAGTAAATCAAATAGCAGATAAGGTTTTAAAAATTATTGAAAAGAAGATTGCAATTCAAAAAGATCGGAGGGGGCTGAGGTAATGGCAGAAAAAGCAAAAATTATTCCACTAGAAGGTGGAGGAGCACCAATTGAAGTAATGTTTAACCCAAATGAATATACTATTTCTTTTGAAGCAACTTACACTGGAGAAGATTCAAAAAAGCAATTTGTAAAAACAGAAATACCTGATTTCAATGTAACACTATTCTATGATACATACGAAAAAGGTACAGATGTTAGAAAAGAAACAGTTAAAGTAACCAGCTTGTTATATCCAACAGTTAGCGGAAAAAGCACAAAGAAACCACCAACATGCCTGTTTATATGGGGAGGATTCACCTACCGTGGAATACTTAAAAAAGTTAATCAGAAGTTTACCATGTTTCGATCAAACGGAGTCCCTGTAAGATCTACACTTGATATCACATTTGAAACTGAACAACTTAAAATGAAGGTAGAAGAGGATAAAGGCTTACAGGCTTGTAGAAAGCTATGGACAGTTAAAAGCGGAGATAGGCTTGATTTGATAGCAAATCAAGCACTGAGAGACCCTTCTCAATGGCGTGAAATTGCAAAGCTTAACAAGATTGCCAATCCATTTAACTTTCCAAGTAAAAATGATTTTGGAAGGACTCTGGTAATACCAGATATATAGGTGCAATTAAATGAGTGATGTTAGAGTTGCAAATTATAAAGTTAAGCTTAACGGTACTGATTTTTCACCGGAATTAAAGTCTGCAATTGAGTCCATAACTATAGAGGACGAAATCAATCTTCCAACTATGTTCTGTATTCAGATTAATATGATTGATAGTGATAAGGGAAAATGGAGAGGAATAGATTTAAAGACTTTAAAGCCAGGGGATAAGGTTGCTATATCAATAGGAATAGATAAGGTTGAAAATATTGTTAGCGGTGAAATTACATCCTTATGTGCTAATTTAGGTAAACATTCAGTTTTGGAAATTCGTGGATATGATTTTCTGCATAAACTTCGTATGGGTACAAGAAATAAAGTCTTTACGAAAAAAAAATACAGTGACATTGCTTCTGAGATTGCAAAGGAGCATGGTTTAACGCCTAATATCGACGATTCAAAAACGGTTTACCCATACATATTTCAGAATAATCAAAGCAATTATGAGTTCCTATTAAAGAAAGCTGAGTATCTGAATTATGACATGTATGTTGAAGATAAAAAGTTCTTTTTTGTAAAATCTCGTATTTCTAAATCACCTGAAATTGATATGAACTATAGAAAAGAGTTTGAAGAACTTAATCTGGAACTAAAAGTATTAAGTCGTGGCAGCGAGGTTGTGGTACGAGGATGGGATGTTAAGGAGAAAAAGGAAATAGAGTCTACTGCAAAAAAGGGAGACGAATCCACCAAAATGGGTGGGAAAGAATCAGGCTTCGAGCTTTCAACAAAAGCTGTAGAAGCATCTCCAGTAGCTGTATGGGTTGAGAATTTGGTTGATATGAATGAGGCAAAAAGTGCTGCTATTGCCCAATATAATAACCTTCTGGATGAATTTATTACAGGTGAAGGAAAGTGTTGGGGGGATTCACGCTTGAGAGCAGGCAAATCAGTTAAATTACTTGGAATAGATGAACGCTTTAGTGGAACATATTACATTGTTTCAACTATACATAACATAGATAAAAGTGGGTATACAACAATATTCAAAGTGAAGAGGACTGGAATATGAGTGATATTAGTATTACGAATTTTACTAATTATATAAATGAAAATGGAAAGCTATTTGGGGTCATGGTAGGTGTGGTCATTAATAATGACTCTGCAAATGATTCAGAGAAACCCGGACCTGGACTTGTAAAGGTAAAAATACCCTTATTAGGTATGAAAGAATCCAACTGGGCCAGACTTGCTTCATTTATGGCAGGAAAAGAAAGAGGTGCATTCTTCCTTCCTGAAGTAGATGATGAGGTGCTGGTGGCTTTTGAAAATGGTGATGTAAATAAACCATTTATTATAGGAGCTCTTTGGAATGGAAAGGACGCACCTCCTGAAACCAATAGCGATGGAAAGAACGACACAAGAATAATAAAATCCCGTAGTGGTCATACAATACAGCTCTTTGATAAAAAAGATGAAGAGAAAATTTTGATAAAGTCTGCAAAAGGACAAATTATCGAGATGAATGATAAAAATGGTTCAGAGACTTTAAGCATTATAGACAAATCGGGAAAAAATTCAATAGTTATCAGCACTAAAGATAATAAAGTGACTATAACTTCAGAAAAGGACATTGAATTAAATGCCCCAAAAGGAAAACTGGCATTGAGTGCTAAGAATATTGAGATTAAGTCATCCGCAGATACCAAGATGGAAGCATCAGCCGGAATGGAAATAAAGGCTTCTGCGAATATGACTATTAAAGGTGCTACAGTAGCTATCAATTAGTGACTGATAAAAGTAATTGTAAAGTTCATTTATAAATTTTTACTTATATCAATAATCTACTAAGAAGAAAGGAGATTGGAATGGGACAACCAGCAGCAAAACAAGGAGATCGTATTATGGCAACAGATACTCATATTATACTGATTCCGGTTGGATCAGGTACTGTTCCCACACCTTTGCCACATCCATTTACAGGAATAATTGATGGAGGACTCAGCAGCGATGTGAAAATTATGGGTAAACCTGCAGCAACGGTTGATTCAACTGCTACCAATACACCAGCACATGTGCCACAAGGCGGACCATTTCAAAAAGCGCCATCAAATAAGGGCACAATCAAGATGGGAAGTACTACTGTTAAAATAAATGGCAAAATGGCTGCAAGAAATGGTGATATGGCAATGACTTGTAATGACCCGTCAGACTTACCGGTTGGTAAAGTTGTTGCAGTTGGAACAGTTACAATTGGAGGGTAGCAATGCGAAGTTTACATTCTGTGCATTCATCGTCCTCTTCGCATTATTCGAGCAATCAAGCAATGCCCATACACTTTTTAATTAATGTATGCAGATAAAGACATTGTATACACAACTATGGTTTTACCATTTTTTGTGCATTTAGCACATCGAAAGGAATGATAGTTATTATGGAAGTTATTGATTTTTTAGGACAGGGGTTAAAGTTTCCCATTTCAGTAAAAAAATCTAAAATATGTACTTCTGCAGGGAATGACTCTATCAAAGAATCAATTATACTCATTCTAGGGACTGCAATAGGAGAACGCGTTATGCGCCCTGATTTTGGCTGCCGCCTAAACGAAATGGTTTTTGCTTCTAATGATATGGGAACTGCAACACTAATTCAAAACTATGTTGAAGAGGCTTTGATGAAGTGGGAACCACGTATTAAAGTTTCTGATGTAAGTACAAATGTTAGACCAGATAGTACAACTATGGAAATTTTTATTGAATATACAGTTAAGAGTAGTAATAGTAAAGAAAACCTTGTTTATCCATTTTATCTTGAAAGTGTGGGAAAATAATGACGAATATTTTACCAAAAATTGATCAGCGTAGCCAAGAGGATTTGGCTGAGGAACTCAAGAGGCTTATACTTGAATATTGCCCAGAGTTTGAAGATGTTAATGAAATAAAGTCAGACAAGCAGATAGATGCTCTTGTGCATATTTTTTCAAATATGACGGGACATGTAATTGATGCACTTAACCAGGCTCCGGAAAAGAATTATATAGCATTTTTAAACATGATAGGAGTAAGCCCAACACCTCCGCGTGTAGCAAAGGCTCCAATAGTGTTTAATTTGAAAAAGGACTATGAAACTGAAGGTTTTGTTCCAGCATGTACAAAAGTTTCAGCGCAGCCGGACAATCAGGAAGAGGTTATTTTTGAAACGGAAAGTGACCTTACAGTAATAAAACCAAAATTTGTTGAAGCAATAAGCGTTGAACCAGCGGAAGATCAATGGAGCAACTTTAATTTTTTGTTTGAAGAAGTACCAACTGGAAAAGAGGCTACATTGTTTCTTGGTGATAAACAAATTGTTCATCGCTTATACATAGGGGATGATTTGTTAGGTTTAAAAGGATCAACTGTTACAGTAAATATGGATATGATCATACCTGAACCTAAAAATTCAAAGGATGATCAGAGTTCATCTGAAAATGGAATAAAAATTCAATGGTATTACTTTGACGGAGAGGGAAATCCCCAAATATTAACTGAGGGAAAACACTTTGACAGTAAAACTCTAAAACATAGTGAGATTTCGTTATTAACGAGTAACGAGTTTTCATTTCCCAATATACCAGAAATGAAGCCGAAGGAAATATCAAGCTATACCAGAAGCGGAGCACATAAAAGCTGGAGTCAGCATTGGATTTATGCAGATTTAAAAACCAGTTTAAAAGATGAGAGTTTAATACCTACGGTGACAGATATAAAAATAGACAGAACTATTACATCTGAACCGCTTATTCCGAATGTGGCTCTTTTCAATTATTACCCACTTGATTTGACAAAGGATTTTAAGCCATTTGGAGAAAGACCAGCATTTAATGATACTTTTTATATTGCAAGTAAAGAAGCTTTTTCTAAAAAAAATGCGAATATTGAAATTGACGTAAGTATTTCAAATAAAGCCGTTCAATTCTCTGAAGATATTAAATTAAGTCTGGAATATTGGAATGGAACCAAATGGTATGAGTTGGGATATTTGGGAAAAATGGTGAGAAAAAATATAGAGGATCAAACAGAAGCGTTTACAAAGGTCGGGGAAATTGGGGAAGACGGAAAATTTAAGGAAAGTTTAATAAAATTTAAGTGCCCAGAAGATTTAGAATCCTGCATTGTTAATGGTCAAGAGAATTACTGGATACGATTCAGAATAGTCGAAGGCAACTATGGTGAGGATAGCTATGTGGATTATGCTGATGCAGGAACAATAGATAAAGCAACTGTTCAAAAGGCTGTATTAATAAAGGCTACTTTTAACCCGCCTCAAATAAAGGAAATGAAAATAAAATATAGCTACAGTGCTTCAGGTGGTATAAATCCTAATTTAGTAGTTGCAGAAAACAACTTTATTATGTCCGATAGGACCGATGAGTGTAATCGAGATAAACCTATACCTTTTGAGATGTTTTCTGCTTGTGATGATAAAGAGCCAACAATATATTTAGCTTTTGACCAAGATATAAGCAGCTTACCTCTTTCAATCTTTTTCCCGCTGACAGGAAACCAAATTGGAAAAAATCCTATTGTAGCATGGGAGTATTGGAATGGCAGAAGTTGGCTTACATTAAGTGTAAATGATTCTATACGTGACTTTACACGCAGAGAAATACTGCAGATTAATATGCCTTCTGATGCAGAAATGTGTGCAATTTTTGGGAGTAAACGATACTGGATACGTGCCAGATTGGAAGAAGGAGGCTATAAAGTATATCCAAAAATAAAAGCAATCCATTTAAATGCTGTATGGGCTGGTAACTCTAATACATTGCAGGGAGAAATATTGGGTTCAAGTAATGGAGAGCCAAGCCAGACCTTTGAATTTTCACTTACTCCGGTTTTATCAGGGCAGGTTGTAAAAATACAGGAGACTTTAGGGCGAGATGAGTGGGTAACTTGGGAGGAAGTACAGACTTTTTCTGTCTCAAAAGCAGACAGCAGGCATTATATGTTGGATTCGGAAAGTGGACTGTTGACCTTTGGAGATGGAGTAAATGGAATGATTCCACCAGCAGGAACTGACAATATAAGGTCTGATTATAAGCATGGTGGTGGAGCTTTAGGAAATGTAGGAGCAGGAACAATAACTAAAATATGGGATAGTATACCTGGAATTGATTCTGCAAGTAATCCTGTTGCAGCTGACGGAGGTTTTGATCAAGAAGAACTCGAAGATGCAAAAGCCCGAGGACCTTATACGTTGAAAAATAGGGGGAGAGGTGTAACCTGCGAGGACATTGAGTGGCTTGTTCGTGAAGTGGCTCCTAAAATTGCATTAGTAAAGTGTTTCCCTACTATGGATAGGGAACTAGATTTTGCACCTGGAAGAGCCATTGTTATTGTTGTCCCTGAGTATAAAGATCCCAAGCCTGTACCAAGTCAAGAACTGTTGAACGAAATTGATGAATATCTATTAGAAAGGATTTCATCTGTATTAAATACAGAGAACGGTTCAAAGATTGAGGTGATAGGTCCTGATTATATACGTGTTGGGATTGAGGCAGATGTTGAATATACTACTCCTGAGTCTGGGAAAATAATCGAGGGTCGTATTATTGATAATCTAAAGCAATTTTTAGACCCTCTTAATGGTGGACAAGATAGAAAAGGATGGAAACTTGGAAAGAATGTATATATTTCTGAGATTAGTTCTGAAATAAGAAACACAAAGGGAGTAGATTACATAAAGAATATCACAGTAAAGTCATCAGTCCAGTGCTATACCCTTAGCTTGCAAACACAGAAAGAGGGTACTTACAAGCCAGCGATAACTTATCCTAGATATAGTGCTGTAATAAGCAGTGACAATAGAATTGTATTTGCTCTAGCAAAAAAAATTCAGGCGAATAAAGATGTAAACACATTGTGGATAAGAGGTTTCAGAGAAGATGATGAGATACTACTCAAATACAGGAATTATAAAACGCAGAAGTTGGTTATTGTGTCTGTAGATGGTGATGTCCTAGAGTTAAAAACTGCTGATGGAGATGCATTAGAATATCATTTAACTAGTTGCAATCTTGAGGAATGTAAATGCAGTTATAATGGTGAGAAAGTATTTCCGGTAGGAACCGACATTGAAATAGTTGATCCAATAGCAAAAGATTTAACTATACGATCATATATCTTAAATGAAGTGAAGGGAAGTCCATCATCATTCTTCATTAAAATGGCAGTATTTGAGACTGGTGAAAATATTTATTTAAGTCGTAATGATGAATACACTAATACCATGTCGTTAAAAATTCGTGAAGTACGGTCGGAAGACATTTTCTTAGAAGAAGACGAACTTGTTTATAGTGGTGTCCATCTCATTAATAAAAAGCCTAATTTAGTATTTCCATACCTTCAAAACACAGATACTGGAATAGTTCATAATTTGACTGGAATAAAACCGGATTGTCATTATAAAGAAATTTCAAAGGATGATAGAAAGTATATAGAAAGTATCAGTAATTTATCAGAGGAAAAAAAATGTGATTATTGCATATTAAAAGAGGATTAATAAAACTATTTGTATTTAAGTTTTGTTTTATCCATTATGAAAAATTTATGAAAGGAGGAAGAAATATGTCATTACCAATACCAAACTTAGATAAGATCAATTTTGAAGAATTTGTTAAGGAAGCTAAATCGCTGATACCAATATATGATCCGGAATGGACTAATCATAACCCATCAGACCCCGGAATCACTCTTATAGAGTTGTTTGCTTGGCTATGTGAAATGGTTATGTATCGTATTGACCAAGTACCAGATGATAATTATCAGCGTTTTATTGAATTGTTAGGCATTAAATTAAATGATGGAGAAGAACTTGCATCAGGAATCCGTCGTGGTGTAGAACAACTCTCAGAATGTACAAGAGCTGTTACAGCAAATGATTTTGAAAAGCTTGCATACAAAGCAGTAATTGAAAAACCAGGATTAATAGATGTGTTTCCAGATATTGCATTACGTACAATATGCTACACAAACAGAAATTTAGAAGATATTGCAACAGCCGAGAAGGAAAGTTTTGGTCACATTTCAATTATTCTAATTACGGTAACACAGGAACAAATGAAATTTATGAAAATGCATAATGATATCAAGGAGTTTGTTAAGGAATACTTATCAGCACACAAATTATTGACAAATCGTATTCATGTTGTAGATCCAGATTACAAAGAAGTCAGGATAAAAATGCAGATTGCAGCAAATGACAAGAAAATTGTAAACACTGTTAAAGAAGTGGTAGCAAAATATCTCGACCCAATAAGTGGTGGAGCTGACAAAAAGGGATGGCCAATTGGAAGAAATCTTTATACTTCTGACTTGTACTATCTTGTAGAGGGAATAACTGGGGTTGACCATGTAATTAGATTAGACCTAGACACTCCTGAGCTTAAGTCTTACCAGTTAATTAAATTAAAAGAATTGATTGTCGAGGTGGAAGGTTGAAAGAAATACAAAAAATAAATGAAGACTAACTATTAAAAGTCAAGTATTAAAATGTTATTTTTAGAATAAAGTGCAGAAATGTATTTTAGATATTTATGAACCTTGAAAACTGCATGACAAA
>JAEZRV010000065.1 GCA_023444055.1 Bacillota bacterium | reverse complement strand
TATTTAAAAGACTATTATCACTGTTTACTTTTCAAAGTCCAATCCTCAAAAGCATCATTTTATCTGCTTTTCGAGGTTTCGCTACTTGCTCGCCGCAAGTGCTTATTTATAATACCATCTCGCTGTTCCTTTGTCAACACTTTTTTTATTTTTTATTTCAGGTTTTTAATAATACCCTCAATATTCATAATAATCTGCGTTGCTCTCAGACAGCTTTGTTAGTATACACTTTTCACAGACTAAATTCAATCAATAATTATTAGCTAAATCTGACTCTTACCTTGATTATTATTAATTATCTACTAATTGCTTCAATATTATTCACATTATCTTTCATTTTCTTAAGTTTGTATTCATTTAGACTATTAACTATATTTTTATTATTAACCTATTCTGTAGTATTAACTCCTTTTATATTAATAATTCTTTTTATATTAATCAATCCAATTTCTCACATAAATAGTCTCTATCGGAGCTCATACTTGTCAATGGTTTATTACTAATGTATGGAATCCCATTATGCTTGCACGAGTTGAAAAATATACAGTAGCTTTTACTATTATTTCTGTAGAATACATATCGCTTATTTTACTTATTAACAACATTAATTGGACTACTATCTACAAAAGCCTTTATATTCGCAGTTAGAGTATCCATTAATCTTGTTCTTGCTTCTTTAGCTGCCCATGCAAAATGAGGTGTTATTATACAATTTTTAGCTTTCAGCAACGGGTTATCTCCCCTTATTGGCTCAATTGAAACTACGTCTACACCAACCCCTGCAAGCTTACCGCTATTTAGAGCCTCAGCCACGTCTTGCTCATCTAATACACTACCTCTAGATGTATTGATAATAAAGGCACCGTCCCTCATTTTAGCTATTGTATTTTTATTTATCAATTCCTTTGTTTCGTCGGTTAGAGGGCAGTGCAAGCTAATAAAATCCGACTTACTCAATACTTCTTCAAGCTCAGCAGATTTTATGATATCAGTTTCGAGCTCCGGTTTCTTAGTTCTATTAAAAAATAAAACCTTCATACCAAATGCAATTGCAATATTTGCAGTAGCTTGTCCAATAGCTCCAAACCCTATGATACCTAGTGTCTTACCCGAAAGCTCTAATAGCGGATAATTCCAGAAAGAAAAATCCACACTATTTGTCCACGTGCCACTGTGAACTTCTCTATTATGTTCACCCACATGATGGCATAGCTCAAGAATAAATGCAAAAACCAGCTGTGCAACGGAAGCTGTACTATAGGCAGGAACATTTGTGACTGTAATTCCCAATTCTTTAGCAGCTGTAATATCAACAACATTATAACCAGTTGCAATTACCCCTATGTATTTAACTGAAGGTGTTTGCATTAATATTTCTTTTGTTAACAACACCTTATTTGTCAATATTATCTCAGCATCACCAATTCGTTCAATTGTCTTCTCAGCCGGAGTTCTATCATATACAACTAATTCTCCAAGCTGCTCAATACCATCCCAAGATAAATCACCTGGATTTAATGTATATCCATCTAAAACAACTATTTTCATGCTAACCTCCATTTCGCCAGTACCGCCGGCGACAAATAGTAATTGAAAAGTGAATGGTCATTGCTTGATTGCTCACATCCACAAAAGCTGATCACAGGTTTTTGATATTCGAAGAGAATATAAAGAGCCTACATTCAAAATATAGTCTATTTCTATAGCCCATCTACATTCTTCTAAACTACCCTAATCACGATTACCGACACTTATAGAACTTAATTTGAGACCTTAAAAATGAAATCTTCTTTTCAACTCACTTTTAATTGTTTTATCTCCAAAGATTATCATTATAACTAGCACTAAAAATGATGTTGCAGTTGCTATCACCGTAGGCATTATAGCCGTGATTAATCCACAAAGCAAAAGAATGCCCGGTATTAGTCCACAAATAGCAATTACTATCTGATTTATCACATAAGTATGCCAATACATACGATTAACAAAAACTAAAATTAAAACTGCAACATTAGCCAATATCATGATTTCGGGTATTACATTGTTTACCGACCATCCACTATAACCAATTGAATAATCCATTACTACAACAAGAATTGATGTACATATAAGCTGTACTAATATATGCGAAGCAATACTTCTGTTACGTTTTATCGAGTAACTCATTATAATCCAAAAATATATTATCGCTGAAATAGTAATCAATGACCACATTACACCATTGTATGTTAAATAGTTTGTAATAACTGATCCAACTGCAGATAGTATTGATACAAACATAAATAATCTTTTTACAATATTATATTTATGCAAGTTTACTTCTATTTCAGGATATGTCTTATCATGCTTAGTACTATCTATACTAGATAGTACTGTTCTGCATAATGGGCATATTTTAGTATCTTCTCCAATATTAACTTTACATCTTTTACATGTCTTCATAGTAAACACCATTGCTTTCTATCTTTACATCTATTCCCTCATCGGAAAGATGCCTAAAGAACGCTCTCTGCAAATATGGGTGTTTTAAAATAGAAGTAAACGTAAAAATGATCCTGCCTTCAAAAGAACAAATAGCACATTTTATTGGCTCAGATTTTGACACACCAATTAATGTTTCAAATCCATCTATATATTCTTTGAATTCATCGTAAACTTCAACTTTACCCAAGTTTGAGAGAACAACTGTATTGGCCTTCGCTGAACTAACGTATGCTATTTTGACACCTAAATGCTTTAAAGCTAAAGGTGAAAAACGTATAAATATATTTTTTTCTGTGGATACATTGTTTGAAATAGTCTGAGATAATTTCTCTTTTGTAAGCTGTTCTTTAAATTGCGTTGAAATTATATCTAACATTTCATCAAAAGTATAATTGCTTTTAGAACTTGTAAACCCAACATTAATATAAGAGAAAAAATTCATCTCTGTTGTAGAATTGAAAAATCGGCGCAAATTAACCGGTATATTAACTTGTATGGGCCTCCTATTATTCTGCTCATTTAAATACTCCTTGTAAATACACCAAATAATAAGCGTTGATATATATTGTGTGAGACTTACATTCTTCTTTTTACATAATGCCAATAAGGGCTCTATGTTAGCAATGCCATGAATAACTCCCATTGTAAATAGGGGAAGCATGTCCCCTTTTAGCTTATACGCTCTTTTTACTTTATATTTAGGAAAGGAGCGCTTTCTATAGTTTTTATGATAACTATCCTCAATATCTGATAAAACATCAACAACAGGCATTTTCAATGCATTATCAGATAAATTCCCTTTGCATACTAGTTTTATGTAATTGTAAGTTAATGCTTTCAGAAATTTTAAAGCTCCAGTACCATCAGTAATGACATGAAAAACTTCAAGGTTAATACGCTTTCCAAAGTAAGTAACCTTAAAAAGAAACTGATTATTATTATTAGGATCTATAAAAGCACATGGATAGGTCTGCTCCTTTTCAACCTGAGGCTGCTTTTTATTTGCTTCAAAGTAGTACCAAAAAACTCCGCGCTTAAGCTTAACGCCAAAAGAGCTGAATGCTGGTAAAGTTTTAACTAAGGCCTCTTGGAGCATATGACCATTGATTTCTTTTTTAAGACGAACTGCAACTCTATAAACGCTACTATAAGTCTTATTTGAAATTATAGGAAAAACATTTGCAGTGTTATCAAGTTTGTGCCATTTTGTTTCAGAATTAGCTTTGTTTTTCATCAATATGCCCATGTCCCACATTCTACACAAAACTAAATGACAGAAATGACATGGACTCGGCACCTCCTCTAACCGTATTAGCAATTTCTTTCAACCTTATTTGACTCCTTTATTTACCTAACATATCTGAGTCTTAATTATTACCTAATAATAATTTTACGTATATAACATACCAATGTCAAGGCACTGCATGTCCTGTATTTGTATAAGAATAACAAGGAAGGTAAAACACCTGTAAACGGACCAATCAAAGTGTTTTTATTAAGAACCATTTCATATTCTAAAAAAATAGAAATAGAAAGCATTTTAATCGCTCTTTTAGATAGAATAATTGTGTTATTAAACAATATCTCAATTATCGTAATATTTTGGAATGAAATTTCATATTGTTAAGTATGCATAAAATTACCGCTATAAAAATAATTATTTGTTAGGAGATGTAACACATGGCTCTAGCATACGAGACCAATATAGCATTTTCCAGCACAATTCAATCCCAGAAACCCTTTAACTCAGTTATTATTAATTGCTATGCAAGTGCTGAGGATATATTCTCAAAAATAATATCAGAGAAAGAAATTGCTGTTTTTGGAGAATACAAGGTACTAGTTTTCTATAGACAGCCTAACGCTAGTAAAGAAGCTAGTTATAAATCATTTACGTTAAGGAAAAATTTTTGTGAAATAGTTCTGTTTGATACATTAGAGAAAAGTGAAATAAAAGCTGAACTCTTATTGCAGCCATCATGTAAATATAACTATATAAGCAAGAGCAGGCTTCGTTCATTTTGGAATATTGAAGTTTCTGGAGAAATAAGAGTATCATGTATTGCCTGTGATACAGATGATTCCATAAAGAATATCGATAGTGTTATTGCTGTAAATAGTGGTACTTCTTTAAAGCCAATAGCTGATGCAAATAGTATTAATAATATTGTAACTGCAAATTCTTCAAATACCATAGGCACTATTAATTTAGCTGAAATTGTAAACAGAGTTAATAGTACTAAAATTACCGATGCCAACACGTCAGATATCAGCGTTTCAACTGCTTATACCACTAAAAGCTGTGACACTCCTTTTGATCCTGCTAAAAATAACGATATTACAGAGTCTGAAGATATAGATGGCACAAAAGATACTACAGATACACTAAATGAAAATTTTTATGCAAACTCTCAAGGAAATTGTGAATACAATATTTCATCTAGAACTTGGCAGTTTGAGGATAGTGACAGTTCAAAAGTAGAAGAAATGATGTATATGGACTTTGATGCATTAAAAAACAATGATAAAGACTAAAGAGCTACCAAGGTAGCTCTTTAAGCTCAAATAAGAAATGCTTTTGCAAGGTAATGTCACTTATATTATTTTTTCCGACTAAAACACAAAAACTAAATTTAATTACCGCTGATACAGTGCGATGCAAAAGCAAAAAGCTAACAGCATTAAAAATACTATAACCTATACTATCACCTCAGGTAAGGTCATTTTTATGTGTTCTGCATTTAATTTAGATTATTCCAAACAAGGAGGTGGACATTCTGGTTTTACAGTTACATGTTCAATTCTAACAACTTTTGCAGTTATTCTAATAAGCATTTTTTCAAGAAGTTTGTTATAGGTTACTGCCCACTCAGGTCCGCATTTATCTACTGGATTAGGATCTAATAACTCCTCATCTTCTCCTTCAACTATTGCACTAACGATCTCTGCCCTATCAGTCTCTTTAACTGGCTCTTTTGACTTGATTTCAACAAATGTTGAGAAGTATGCGCGTGTTGTAATCTGGTTTAATCCTCCCATAACATCATCTTTTGTATGACATGTGATTGTTTTGTAAATAACATTTTTGTCAACATACCCATTTATAATTATTTTACTGAAATACTCTTTAGCAGGGCTGCAAGTTGGGATGTCTGATTCAATTCTTGGAACTAATTTTGTTTTTGTTATTACAACTTCTTTATCTACATCAACAATTCTAAAAATAGCTGCTGGTGGACATGGTTCTGGACCCGGAATCAAATCTAATACTGGTCCTTTATCTCCACATGGTTTCCCTACGGTTATCTCCTTAACTACCAATTTCTGCTTTTCGCCCCAGCCTATTATTACAGGAACCTGCAATGTTTTATTATGCTGTGGTGGTGGCGGTGGAGGGGGGAATCCTCCTATAAATTCATTTGACATAATGATTAGTCACTCCTTTTTACTTTTCTAATCTATAATATGTCAAACAAACATTATGTGACACTTTTATGCAAACAAAGTACCAATCAATTATTAAAACTACTGGCTCTTCAACAATTACCATTCTTTCTTTTGCATCCAAACAGCAAAAGGCATACAGGTAATTTATCAGAAAAAACGCAATTGTTTGCTTCTTATTTTCTGGAAATTACCCGTATGCCTTTATTTATAAAATCCTATATAATTATCCTACATTACTGAAATTTAAAGCATTTATATTGTAGTATATTAAAGCAATTATTTTGTTTCATATATATACTGATTTAATAATGCTTCTAACATTTCTTGACGTCCCGACTTATTCTGTACTGTTAGGTTCAATACATGTTTTTCTAATTCCTTGAATCCAACTTTGCCTTCAACTATATCTTTACCTATTCCAGTAGTATAGCTTGAATATCTTTCAGCAACAAACTTATCGAACTTGCCATCTTCTATAATCTTGTTAGCAATAACAAGTCCCTTTGCAAATGTATCCATACCAGCAATATGTCCATAGAATAAGTCAGATGGCTCGAATGAACCTCTTCTTACTTTTGAGTCAAAGTTCAATCCACCTTTAGTTAGTCCACCAGCTTTTAATACTTCAAGCATAGCAAGAGAAGCATCGTAGATATTAGTTGGGAATTGGTCTGTATCCCAACCTAACATTACATCACCTTGGTTTGCGTCTATACTTCCAAGCATGTTGTTTATTCTACAAGTTGCTAGTTCGTGCTGGAAAGTATGTCCTGCTAGAGTTGCGTGGTTTGCTTCAATATTCATCTTAAAGTATGGGTCTAAGCCGTATGTCTTTAAGAAGCCAATAACTGTTGCTGTGTCAAAGTCATATTGATGTTTTGTTGGTTCCTTTGGCTTTGGTTCAATTAAGAACTGTCCTTTAAATCCAATCTCTTTTGCATAATCTACAGCCATCTTTAAGAATCTTGCAAGGTTATCTAACTCAAGCTTCATATCTGTATTTAATAGAGTTTCATATCCTTCTCTGCCACCCCAGAATACATAGTTTTCTCCGCCTAGCTCATTTGTTATTTCCATTGCCTTTTTAACTTGAGCTGCAGCATAAGCAAATACATCTGCATTTGGAGATGTTGAAGCACCATGCATAAATCTTGGGTTACCAAAAGCATTAGTTGTTCCCCAGAGAAGCTTTACATCACTGGATTTCATTCTATCTTTAATGCAAGCTGTAATAACATCAAGATTTTTATTAGTTTCAGCTAAAGTTGCTCCTTCTGGTGCGATGTCTCTATCATGGAAGCAGAAGAAAGGTGCTCCTAATTTTTCAACGAATTCAAAATTTGCTTCAACTTTGTACTTTGCCAATTCCATTGGGTCTGATATTGTATTCCAAGATCTATCATATGATCCTGCTCCAAACATATCAGCTCCTGGCGCTGCAAAAGTATGCCAATATGCTACCGCAAATCTCAAATGCTCTTTCATTGTCTTTCCACCGATAACAGCATTTTCATCATAATACTTAAATGCTAATGGATTATCTGATTTACTTCCTTCAAATTTAATTTTATCAATTCCCTTAAAAATTTCTGACATAATAAACCTCCGCTAAATTATATTTTTATTTACTAAAATCTATTGAATACATTTATATCTTTTAAATCTGATAGCCAAAGAGTTTCTTCAAAGGTATAATTGCAGCTCCAAGTGCCGATGTATCATTACCTAACTTTGAAGTAACTATTTCAACACTTGACGCAGGATATTTAAGAGCCTTGGCTAAAGCTATATTTTTTAAATGCTCTAAAATGTCCTCTGGAAAGTTATCCAATTCCTTACCCAAAACTATTTTTGAAGGATTAATGGTATTAATTAAATTGGCTACCGCCAACCCCAGATAACCCGAAGCCTCAACTAAAATTGCTCTTGTAGCCTCATTTCCAGCCTTTGTTAAACTGATAATATCATCAAAAGTAATTGAATCTATATCTGTAATATCTGTTATCAAGCCTTGTTTAATTTGTCTTTGAGCTTTTTCTATCATTGCCCTAGAAGATGCCAAGGTTTCTAAGCACCCATAATTTCCACATCCACATTTTGGTCCACTTGGGTCTACCATAATATGCCCTATTTCTCCTGCGCTTCCACAACAACCTCTGTATAAATTACCTCCTGCAAATATGCTTGATCCTATACCAGACTTCATGTTTATGCAGACGAAATCTTTTTTATTCATACAGCACCCAATCCAATTTTCACATATTGCAGAACATATAGCTTCGTTATCAACATAAATCGGAAAATCACCTGTATCGGTCATCTTGCTTCGTAAGTCAACACTTTCCCATTCTAGATTTGGAGCAAAAACTACTTCATGTGTTATATTGTCTACCATTCCTGGAACAGACACCCCAATACCTAATAGCCTATCCTGTTTTATATCAAATTCCCCAATAATCTGGTTAATCTTTTCCTGAATTATCTCAACCGACTTTAATACAGAATAGTTTGATTTACTAGGAATTTTATCCCGATACTCAACTTGTCCAGTAATGTCTATTAATACGAATCTAATAAAATCTACATCAATATCTACACCTATAGATAAATAGCTCTTTGGAATCAACTCATACAAGGTTGGTCTTCTTCCACCAGTAGATACTCCAATACCTGCTTCACTGATATAACCCTTTTCAAGCAGATTTGTTACTATAATTCCACATGCTGTTGGCGATAAACCTGTTAACTGAGCAAGGTCAGCCTTTGATATTTGTTTATTAGTTCTTATTAGTTCAAGTAAATGTGTTTCGTTTAACTCTTTTAAGAACTTATTGTTCCCAGTTTTACCAGTCTTCATTCTCTATTCTCCCTACTGAATATTTGAACTCTGTTTAATCATACACCCAAGTACTCTTCAGTGACAATTATCGTTATTAGCTATAAACTCTTAATTCATCTAAAACTATTTATCAGCCGATTATAAATTTAAAAGCAAATATAATCTCTTTATGCAGAGTTACTAAAGTCAATTACTATCAGCAAAATATCTGATGATATAGGACGATATTTTGGGTTTAAGAAGGCATAAAACAGATTCAAACCCAAACTGTAATTGACTTATAAAATATTCAAATAGTATTACTTTAGGGTAGAGCTAAGTTGTGTAAAATCTCCTTTTAATGATTTGTACAATTGAACATATAATTTATAAAAATCATCATATTTCTTTATTCTATCTTCAATAGGTGGCAGGCTGTCTTTAACCTTTATAACATCGTTACATGCTTGAGGTACACTATCATATATACCGGCTCCAACTCCGGCCAAAATTGCTACACCCAATGCAGGACCTTCATCAGAACATATTCTGTTTATGCTAGTTCCAAAAACATCAGCTTGCATCTGTCTCCATATGCTACTTTTTCCACCACCACCGGAAGCTCTTACCTCAGAAATTTCAACACCCATTCCTTTGATAATTTCAAAACAATCTCTAAGGCTATATGTTACACCCTCCATAATTGAACGTATGAAATGAGGCTTTGTATGTTTAGCAGTTAATCCAAAGAATACTCCTCTTGCATTTGGATCTAGATGAGGAGTTCTCTCTCCCATCAAATATGGCAAGTATATAAGTCCTTCACTGCATGGCTTTATATTTTCCGCTTCAGCGTCTAGTAGTTTATAGACATCAATATTTGACAATTCAGAAGTCATAAGTTCTTCCATACAGAAGTTATCTCTAAACCATTTTAACGAAAGACCTGCACCCTGTGTTACACCCATTATATGGTATGTGTTTGGAACAGCATGGCAGAACGTGTGAACTCTTCCTAATGGGTCAATAGTAAGTTTGTCTGTATATGCAAATACAACACCTGAAGTTCCAATAGTCGATGAAACAACACCAGGTTTTACAATTCCATTTCCAACTGCACCTGCAGCTTGGTCACCAGCACCACCTACTACTATAGTTCCTTCATTTAAGCCAGTTACTGCTGCAGAAGAAGCTGTAACCTTACCAGTAACCTCTTGGGACTCATACATTTTTCCCAACATTGATTCAGATATTTCAAGTTTACCTAAGACCTCGCTGCTCCACTTTCTCTCAGCAATATTCATAAGCTGCATACCGCTTGCATCAGAAACCTCAGTTGCATATTCCCCAGTAAGTCTCAATCTTATATAGTCCTTCGGCAAAAGTATCTTTGCTATTTTTTCAAAAATCTGTGGTTCATTGTTCTTTACCCACATTATTTTTGATGCAGTAAATCCTGTAAGTGCAGGATTTGCTGTAATTTCAATTAATCTTTCTTTTCCAATAAGCTGCGTGATCTGATCACACTCAGCAGCGCTTCTCTGGTCACACCAAATAATTGCATTTCTTAATACTTTGTCCTCTTTGTCTAGCAAAACAGCTCCATGCATTTGTCCAGATAAGCCTACACCCTTAACATCTCGCTTATCTACGCCACTTTTTAACATAACATTATTTATACTCTCGCAGGTACCCTTCCACCAATCTTCAGGATTCTGCTCCGCCCAACCTAAATTTGGTTGATACAACGGATACTCAACAGTAGAGCTGTCAACAGGTCTGCCGTTTTCATCAAATAATACTGTCTTTACTCCAGATGTTCCTAAATCAATACCAATAAGATAAGACAATTGCTCACCACCCTCACGTTACTTTGTAATATTATATTACAAAGTATACCAACATATATTTGCATTGTCAAAACAATTTTGCAATGATATTATAATTCAATTGCAGTAACGCATTCATATTTAGCATTAGCTAAATTCTATTACAGTTCGAGCACTATTTTTGCTATCGCATGATTTAATATCCTATTTCAACATGTACTTAAGAGAATATTTTATCATTTCTAATTTAGAATTTGTTTTTTACATTTTATTATACCTTTATTCCTTATAGTACTATTTGGATTATTAATTAAACTAAAACAAAATTTGTAATATACTGTTTTAGGTTTTTATTTTAGGGATCTATTATTATATAACATATTAACTATTTGCCAATTATATCTTGTTGTAATTTGACGAATATTGTCGTAATATAGATATACTTATGTTAATTAATGTTAAATATTTAATGGAGGAAAATACGATGAGTATACGAAAAAAAATCACCATTTCCATGACTGTTATCATCTTAATTTCAATGACCTTAACTAGCCTTTTTACTTATTTGAGGAGCAGTTCCTTGATGGGAGCCCAAACTAAGTCTGAGATGACAGATTTAGTGAAAACATCAAGCGGAATAATATCCTTAATAATTGAAAAGGAGCAGCTCTCACCAAAACACTTAGCTTCATCAAGAGAAATAATTGATATGCTAGCAAATCCCGAAGATATGGAGCTAAGAAACAAATCCACTCAATTGCTTAATAAGTATATTTCTGAAAATGAAAATTTAGAGCATGTTTTTGTAGTTAACAATAAAGGTATTAATGTTGCAGATACTGATCCTAAATTAGTTGGAAAGGATATGAATGACAGAGCATATGTTAAGAATACCTTGAAAAGTAATAAGTCAGTGATTAGTGAGACATTGATATCTAAATCCTCAGGTAAGCAGGTAATAGCTATCACTATCCCTATATATGATGGTACTAAAGGAGTTTTTTCTGGCTTCGTAACAACTGCTGTTATTGCAGAAAGCATCTCAAAATACTTGAAAGACTTAAAACTACAGAATTCACCATCGAGTTATGCGTTTCTAGTAGATCAAACAGGGAATTTTGTATACCACCCAACTAAGGATAAGATTGGGAAACAACTTGATGCCGAACAACTTAAACCCATTGTAGAAAGAGTTAAAAAAGGCGAAAATATAGAAACGCAAACAATAGCATACAATTACAATGGTAAAGACAAGCTCACAGCCTATACAATAATTCCGCAGACTAATTGGACTTTATTTTTTACAGGAGATGTGGCTGAAATTGAAACTCCCGCAAGAAGTATGAGTTTATTTATAATAATTATAGGTTTTATAATAATGTTGTTATCAATAGCAATTAGTTTTATTGTTGGAAGACAAATATCCTCTCCTATAATTAAAGTTACTGAGTTAGTCAATAAAACCGCTCGACTTGATCTTGTATATGATGCATCCTATGAATTTCTTATAAAATTAAAAGATGAGACAGGGATTATGGCTAGAGCCATAGTAGAAATGAGAAAAACTTTGAGAGAAATGGTGGAATTACTTCAACATTCGTCAAAGGAAATTAACGAAAATGCTTCTCTGGTAGAGTCACTAACATTAAAAGTTCACTCCAATTCTTCTGACAACTCTGCTACAACTCAGCAATTATCAGCAGGAATGGAAGAAACGGCAGCTTCAGCAGAAGAAATAACAGCATCTGTAGTAGATGTAGAAAATAATGCCGAATCAATTGCTGAAAAAACTAAACAAGGGTCACTTTTATCAAAGGAAATAGCTCAAAGAGCAATAAAGTTAAAGGGAGATGCAATTAATTCAAACGAAAATGCGCAGCGTATTTATAACGATGTAAAAGCAAAAATGGAAGATGCTATTGAACAATCAAAAGCTGTAGAACAAATTAATTTTCTTACTGACACGATATTGGGCATAACAGACCAGACTAATTTGCTTGCATTAAATGCAGCTATTGAAGCGGCTAGGGCTGGAGAGGCCGGAAAAGGCTTTGCTGTTGTAGCTGATGAAATAAGAAAGCTTGCAGAACAGTCATCAAAAACAACTGCTGATATCCAAAAAATTGTAAAAGAGGTATATGCTTCTGTAGGCAATATGACAGCAAGCTCATCAAAAGTTCTAGAATTCCTAGATAAAGATGTTACTACGGATTACCATAAATTTATACAAGTAAGTGACCAATACAATAAAGATGCAGAAACTGTTAACTCAATGATGTCTACAATTAGTGCCGTAACTGAAGAATTAACAAATACTATAACGAATGTAACAACTGCTATCAATGAAGTAGCTGTAACCGTTAATGAAAGTTCAAAGGGTGTATCTGACATAGCAGAGAAAACTGTAGCTACCGTATATATTACAGAAGAAGTTGATAAAATGACTAAACAAAGTGTGGAATATGCAAAATCCCTGAATTCTATAGTTGCTAAGTTTAAGGTTTAATGAATTTAAACATAAGTCAGTTACTATCTGGTAAATATTTGATGATAGCGGACGATAGTTTATCAGACCAAAGCTTTGAACTGTAATTGACTTTTGTAATTGTTTTTTCCTCCTGTTACACCATGAAGCCGCATAGGTTCATGGTGTAATTTGTTTTATCAGCGTACCTTTATATTAAAATCATTATGGCAACAAGGACAATTTACTGTATGATTACCTTTTTTGCGT
Organism: Bacillota bacterium; assembly: GCA_023444055.1. Lineage (GTDB taxonomy): Bacteria > Bacillota > Clostridia > Acetivibrionales > DSM-1351 > Ruminiclostridium. The sequence continues at coordinate 81,285 of JAEZRV010000065.1, read as the reverse complement.
GGTAAGCGAAGTACCTTTTTGCAGCTTGGACATTTGTGAAAACAATGTGTTTTTCTTTCTTTAAACTTTCGGATTCTTAAAGAGAAGTTTGCTTTTATAGGATTCCATAGCTTTAAAAACTTTTCGTTTTCCAAACGTCTCTTATTTACATTCTTTGAAAAAACTCTAAATGTTATTAAAATTAGTACAACCCATGTTAATGCACTAATAATAGAATTTCTAACAAAAGAATTTAAAATTATCAAAATTAAACTCACTATAAGACCTGCATAATATAAATGATCCTGACCATATCGGCCGTACATAAAACGTGATAACTTATCTCTAAAACTTCCCATAGTCTTCATCACTCCTTCTTATACTAATTTATATTTAAAATGTAGAACCTATATTTAATAGCCATACTGCGGCGTATGGCAAAGCCCAAATATTGTTGTTAAATATTATACAGTGAACCGCTCAAGCAGTAAGTTAAAAATTTTTTTCTCTATATTTTAACTTCAAATAAAATTAAAATGGACGGCAGCACATGCAACACATATTTGCAAGACAAAGGCCAAAACATAAATTGCTTACATTCATTGTTGGCATACCGTAATTTTGGCTCTGCTGTTGATAAACCCTACCGCTGCTCTGTATTTGACTTAATACTCTTTGATATTCTTGATTATCTGGTTCCATCTGCACAGCTGTCTTTGCATGGCTTAGCGCCGTAATTTTATTTCCATTACCATAATTGGCAATTGCACTGTAGTAATACCACTCTGCACTCTTCTGAGCAATATTTGCTAATACATTAAGTGCTTCTGCATAATGACCAGCCCTTAAATAGTTTTTAACCGGTTCAAACTCGGATGATGTTCGTCCCTGTTGCTGTCCACCCCAGTAGGAACCAAAACCACTAAATGGTCCAAAACCCTCAAACGGATTAAAACCTCCAAACGGATCATAACCACTAGATGAATTTCCACCATTGCCATATTGGCTTTGCCCATAGTAGTTTCCACCACTGCTGCTTTGAGATGTATTCCCACTTTTTATTTGTTCATAAGCAGCATTAACTTCACTCATTTTTTTTGCAGCTGCTTCATTTCCTTGGTTTAAATCCGGATGATATTTCTTCGCCAGCTTGCGATAAGCCTTTGTTATTTCTTCATCCGAAGCGGTTGGAGAAACACCAAGCACGCTGTACGGATCAGATATCATTATTTATTTGCCTCCTTTGTTTTATTCTTCTCTGCTTCATACTTTGTCCAAACTCCAGAATAAAGAATATTTTCAATCAAATTTTTATTATTATTGATTGGTAACAGCTTATATTTTTCTGTACAATCAGCCATAAGAAGATTTAAAATATCACTAAAATCTTCAGGTGATAAATTGCCACTACAAGTTGATAAACCAACATTGCTCATACTAACAAAAGGATTATAGCGTTCCTTTTTTATATCCGCCTTTAAATCAAGGCAGGCATCCATTATATAAATAAATTTGCCCAAACATTTTCCGAATGCTCGTAATCTCTCTGCATAATCATCTTCCTCTATAACGAAAATCTCACCCATTAGGTACCCGAAGCAATTTGCAGGAATATCTGCGTTTATTTCCCCTTTTTTTTCAATATTAGAAAGTCCCCTCAAACACTCACTAATTGTAGAGCTTTGTCTTGGATATTTAACCGCTACTTTGTTATACCCTTTCTCAAACAATTTGGCTTCGCACAAAGAAAGTAACTTTCTATCATCCTTCCAATCATCAATGAAATTGTGATAGGCGAGTAAAACATTCATGTCAGCAGCGTAGTTAGTAATCTTATTTTGCCAGTATTGATGTTTTTTGAGAGGATGGATCATGCACTTTTCAGTTTCAATCTTATTATCTACGTTATACACTGAAGAAAGCACCAGCACCAAAAAAGTCATATCATAGGTTAGAGAAATACGACTAATTGTACCATGGCGCTTTCCAAGTGCTCTGCATAAGCCGCAGTAACAAGCCCTATACTGCTGCTTTTCATCATCATTTAGCTTATCAAAATTGGCGACTACATACCCAAACATACTTTACCTCTTATCTTACTTACATTTGCTATAATTATTACATCCTGTTGTATTTCTTAAATGTCATTCTGACTAATAATAGCCACACAAATAAACAATATAGTTTGTGCACAACAGCATAGCCACAATAATATATAAAAATTATCTCCGACATGCTAGTATCGCTGTCTTATCACTTATTGCTTATATGCTTTGTAATATTACAATCTTATCCTACATTATTGTCATTGTCATCATAATAATTTGCATCATTTGTATCATTCTCGGTATTTGCAGAATCAGAATTATCACTTTGAGGAATTTTTGATTGCATTGTCTCCAATATCTGTGATAACTCATTACAAGCAGTAACCATTTGTGCACTATCTTTGCTCTTCATTGCCTTCTTGGTACTTTTTACTGTTTCATCTAATACAGCACGATCACCTTTATCAAGTTTCTTCCTAATTGCAGATGCTTGATAAATCAACTGTTCAGCATGATTCTTTGCATTAGCTTCTTCTCTATTTTTCGCATCTTCAGATGCATACTTTTGTGCATCACGCATTGCTTGATCAATTTCTGCTTGACTCAAGTTAGAAGAAGCCGTAATAGTTATGTTTTGCTCCTTACCTGTACCTAAGTCCTTTGCAGATACATTGACTATACCATTTACATCTATATTGAACGTAACCTCAATCTGAGGAACACCCCTCATTGCACGTTTAATTCCTGTTAGCTTGAATTTGCCTAATGTCTTATTGTATTGTGCCATTTCACGCTCGCCTTGTAAGACGTGAATTTCAACAGATGTCTGGAAATTGCCAGCTGTAGTGAAAATCTGGCTCTTTTTTATCGGAAGTGTTGTGTTACGCTCAATTATTTTTGAGAAAACACGTCCCATGGTTTCAATTCCAAGAGATAGAGGAGTTACGTCTAATAATAGTAAACCCTTTACATCACCTACAAGTACACCAGCTTGGAGCGAAGCTCCCATCGCAACACATTCATCAGGATTTATACCTTTAAATGGATCTTTTCCTGTAAACTTTTTAACTGCTTCTTGTACTGCTGGAATTCGACTAGAACCTCCTACAAGTAAGACCTTACTAATTTCTGATATGCTTAAACCAGAATCACGCATTGCCTGTTGAACTGGTCCCATCGTTGCATCAACAAGATGTGATGTCAATTTATCAAACTTTGCTCTAGTAATGGTAATATCCATATGCAGCGGTCCAGATTTATTTGTAGCAATAAACGGAAGGTTTATCACTGTTGATGTTACACCACTTAGTTCAATTTTTGCTTTTTCTGCCGCTTCCTTTACACGTTGTACTGCTGTAGGATCATTAGTGAGATCTAATTTATTTTCTTTTTTGAATTCCTTTATAAGATAATCAACAAGGCAACTATCAAAATCATCCCCGCCAAGACGATTGTTTCCTGCTGTAGCAAGTACTTCAATAACTCCACTATTGATGTCAAGAACCGATACATCAAATGTTCCTCCTCCTAAATCATACACCATAACCTTTTGAGATGTTTCTTTATCTACGCCATAAGCAAGTGCTGCTGCTGTTGGCTCGTTGATAATTCTCTGTACATTTAACCCTGCAATTTTACCTGCATCCTTAGTCGCCTGCCTTTGTGAGTCTGTAAAATATGCCGGTACAGTAATAACAGCTTCAGTAACTGGTTCACCAAGGTAGTTTTCTGCATCTGTCTTTAGTTTTTGCAAAATCATTGCTGATATTTCTTGTGGTGTATATTTTTTACCATCAATATTAACTCTATAGTCACTGCCCATCTCACGTTTAATTGAGCCTATAGTTCGTTCGTGGTTAGTAACCGCTTGACGTTTAGCTACCTGACCCACCATTCGTTCACCTGTTTTTGAAAATGCAACTACAGATGGAGTAGTTCGACCACCTTCTGCATTTGGAATAACAACAGATTCGCCACCTTCTATAACAGCAACACATGAATTTGTTGTTCCTAAATCAATACCAATTACTTTTGACATTTTTATCTCTCCTCATATACTAAGCTTCATAAGTTTTCTGTATATATTAATTCAACCTATAATTTATTTAATTACTCAACTTTCCCATAAAAAAGTTTACCAGTGCGTATAGTTATCAATGGTCTGTTGCCAACTTTACATTGATAATGTTTTAATACCTGTAATTTTCAGCTAGTAAAATTGAGTTTATAGTTAAAATGATATCTAATTTTCTAAAGTCAATTACAGTTCAAAGCCTTCGCCCGATATCATTGGATATTTAGCCAATAGCAATTGACTTTCCCCAGTTCTGTAATAGTATTTCTATAATTTACATACTTGATTCTAAATCAAGAGAACTTAGTTAATTAGCAATAAAAACATTAGAACATTTTTTACATGTTATAATTTATTGTAATTTAATAATATTGTATAAATTTAAACTGAATATTAACTTTACGAAAATGAAATAGCATAATTTAAATTAGAACAAGTAAATAAAAGGGGACTATACACTTTAATTTTCACCCTTATTTATGCGGTGTATAAAAGATAGTTATCCCTTTTACTTATATTGAAGTCTCCTCAATTTTTGTTTAAAATGAGTTTATATTAATTTGATAAAATTATTATGATGTAATGAATTTTATCTACAATCGAAAAATTTCATTTTGAATCTAGGGTTATAATATAGATGAGTTATGATTTTGATAAATGTATTTGCAGAACTTTTTAGGAGGCATTTCATGGTTTACATTATGGTAGTTGAAGATGACAATAACACAAGAAAACTAATGGAAGCGGTTTTACTTCAAAATGGATATGAGGTAATTCTCGCAAAAGACGGTATCGACGCACTTGAAAAAATGGAAAACCACCATGTAGATTTGATTATTGCCGATCTTATGATGCCTCGTATGGATGGCTACGAATTTACTGAGACTCTACGCAAATGCAACTATAACCTGCCAATATTAATGGTTACAGCAAAAGAAACTCCTGCTGATAAAAAGAAAGGTTTTATTGTCGGCACTGATGACTATATGGTCAAGCCTGTAGACGAGGAGGAAATGCTTTTAAGAATTGCAGCATTGCTTCGCCGTTCTAAGATTGCCAATGAGCATCAATTGGTAGTTGGAAATACCATTTTGGATTATGATGCTCTAACTGTCTCTCACAATGGTAATACTCAGGAGCTTCCAAACAAGGAGTTTATGCTTTTATTTAAGTTGCTATCCTATCAAAATAAAATTTTCACAAGACGTAGTTTAATGGATGAGTTATGGGATATGGATTCAGATACTGATGAGCGTTCAGTAGATGTTCATATCAACCGCTTACGGGACCGTTTTAAGGGAAATTCTGATTTTGAAATTGTAACTGTGCGAGGACTCGGATACAAGGCGGTGATAAAAGCATGAGCAAATTAAAATCCCTGAATGTATCACTGGTATATATCGTATTCTGGATTATGATATCTTCAGGGCTTTTGACTGTAGCCAGTTTTGTGTTTTTATATTTTATTGGGCTTTTTTCAATTTTTGCACTTACACCAGTTTTTTCACCTCTGGTAACATTAGTTGTCAGCTGCTTTATTGGAACTTCTATTTCTGCTGCAACCAGTAAGAGAGTGTTGAAGCCTCTAAATCAGATTATTCAGGCTACTAAAACAATTTCTAAAGGTGATTTTAGCGTACGTGTTGAAGAAACAAGCAGTAATTACGAAATATCCGAATTGCTTAAAAATTTCAACCATATGGCAGAAGAACTAAGTAGTATTGAAATGTTTCGCAACAGCTTTATTAATGATTTTTCACATGAATTTAAAACACCTATTGTCTCAATTCGAGGCTTTGCAAAGCAGCTTCAGAATGAAAATCTTTCGGCTGAAAAACGGAAAGAATACACTGATATTATTATAAGCGAATCCGAGCGTCTAGCAAATATGTCTGCAAACGTTCTTCTCCTTACAAAATTTGAAAACCAGAAATTTATTACTAACCAGACTGAGTTCGAGCTTGATGAACAAATAAGAAACTGCGTCATACTTTTTGAAAAACAATGGGATACCAAAAATCTTGAAATAAATATTGACTTAGAACCGATAAAAATCTACAGTAATGCGGAAATGCTATCTCATTTATGGATAAATCTCATTGAAAACGCAATTAAATATTCTGAGGAAAATGGTCACATTTCTATCCTCTGTTGTGAGAATGGTAATAATATCGAGTTTAAAATAAGTGATACTGGCAAGGGTATGGATAATGATACCTTAAAGCATATATTTGATAAGTTTTATCAGGGGGATAAGTCCCATGCAACACAGGGTAACGGAATTGGTCTCTCAATAGTTAAACGAATTGTAGAACTTTGCAAAGGAGAAATCAAGGTAGAAAGCAGTTTAGGCAACGGTACAACCTTCATTGTTAAACTGCCAAAAATCCAAGAATAGTGATCATATATTTTATCAAAACGTAAAAGACTAATCTGTAGATATTTATTAACTCAAACTTCGCACATAAAAATCTATTGATGTGGTAGAATTGTCTGCGAAGTTTGAGTTTCTTAAAAATACCATTCAGATTAGCCAATTTTTTTATCGTATCTTTATTTTAATTTCTTTGAGACTTTTTGTAGTTCTATTTTGTTTTCCTTCGCATTTTCAGCACATGGATTGTACTCAATACAACATTATTTCAAGTCTGTCAAAACTAATAGCCTCACCAAAGTGATTACTATCAAAGCTTGTTTTCCGATATATACCAAATTCTTTTGAATTCTTCTTTAACCATAAAGGGACCTCAATATCAAGATCTTTGCAAACCAAGATAAGACATTCCTCTAATTGATTCCTGAAGTCACCAGAAGAATCTTGAGGCTCTACCCATGCTTCCTTAATTAGTTTTCCATTCTTGATTAATCTTCCATAAAGCTTCAATTGTTATTCCCCTTATAATAATATAGTTTTTCTATTACTACTATTATACAGGAATATAAAAAAAATGCATCCCATATATGAAATATTTATGGTTTAGGGCACTAACCTTCTGCCTTCGCCGTTGGCTCGGCACAAGCTAAGTCTTCTTTATCTTCGCGGCGCTTCTAATGCCCCTGCTTCGCAGAGACATAAGTATCGCCATGCTCGAAATAAGGGCGACTACCCTTCTGCCTTCGCCTTTAGCTCAGCACAAGCTAAGTCTTTATAAGTTTATGCTCAACTGAATCTACTAAAGCTCTCCAGCTGGCTTCTATAATGTCGGTTGAGACCCCTACAGTTGTCCAGACGTCTTCGCCATCAGTAGTTTCTATTAGTACTCTTACCTTTGATGCAGTGGCATAATTAGAATCTAGAACCCTAACCTTATAGTCAGTTAACTTCATTTCAGCTATCTGTGGGTAAAATCTTTCTAATGCTTTTCTTAATGCACTATCCAAGGCATTTACAGGGCCATCGCCTTCTGCCGCAGTTATTTCTGTCTGTTCTCCAACTCTAATTTTTATCATTGCAGACGAATTAACACTATTAACAGTCGGCTCGTCTACAATTACTTTAAATTCAACTAACTCAAAAAATGGTTTATACTTGCCAAGTATCTTACGAATTACTAGTTCAAATGAAGTCTCTGCGCCTTCATATTGGTACCCCTCATATTCTAGTTCCTTCAAACGCTCAATTACTCTCTTTGTCTCAGGTGAGTCTTTTGTTATAGTGCTGTCCACCATATTTATCATACTCATAACAGCACTTCTTCCAGCTACTTCTGACATTAAAATATTCCGTTGGTTACCAACTACGTTAGGGTTAATCATCTCATAAGCAGAGGTATTTTTGTTTACTGCATCTGCATGCATACCAGCTTTATGAGCGAATGCACAATTCCCGACAAATGGTGCTCTTTCATCATGGATAATATTAGCAACTTCACTCACATATCTAGCTATAGAGGTGAGTTTTTCCATATTACCAGTTGGAATGCACTGATAGCCCATCATCAATTGAAGGTTTGGTATTATTGTACAAAGGTTTGCGTTTCCGCATCTTTCACCGAACCCATTAATAGTCCCTTGAACTTGAACAGCTCCAGCTTCAATCGCTGCTATTGACCCTGCAACAGCCATACCATTATCATTATGACAATGTATACCAATTGCACATCCCACTTTTTCACAAACTAAGGCTGTCACCTTCGCAATATGTGAAGGAAGACTTGACCCCTTAGTATCACACAAACAAATTGCATCAGCTCCTGCTTCATAAGCAGTTTGCAATGAAGTCATAGCATACTCTGGATTTGCATTATACCCATCAAAAAAGTGCTCAGCATCATATACTACTGTCTTACCATTCTGTTTAAAATATTTTATTGTATCAAAAATCATTCTAAGATTTTCATCTAAAGTAGTTTTAAGTATATCTGTGACTTGGAAATCCCATGCCTTTCCGAAAACTGCAACAGCGGAAGTATCAGCATTAAGTAAGGACTGTACATTTGCATCTTCTTCTACCTTTATATTGGCTCGTCTGGTTGCACCAAATGCAATTATCTTTGAGGTTTTAAGCTTTAATTTCATAACCTTTTCAAAGAATTCCAAATCCTTTGGATTCGAACTGGGGTTTCCAGCTTCTATATAATCAACACCTAGTTGGTCAAGCTTTTTTACTATTTTAAGTTTGTCCTCAACAGTAAATGAAATCCCTAATGCTTGTGCTCCATCCCTTAAGGTCGAATCATAAATGATTACTTTATTATCTGTCATAGCCTTGCTCCTTTCACTTTAATCTAGTATACAAATCTTCAGCAAATCCACACAAGAAATTAAGTTAATTTTAATTTCTTGATGTTATAGTAAATAAAAAAGCAACCCCCAATAGGAGCTGCTTTTTCAAGCGGCTCCTATTAGCTAATTATATCCTTGTCAATTTCACTTTTACTGCCTATCTCACTAATTGACCTGTTAATAGCATTTAAGTATGCCTTAACACTTGCTTCTATAATGTCAGTGCTTACACCTTTACCAAGATATATGACGTCATTTGTTGAAATTTTTACAGTAACCTCACCAAGTGCGTCCTTACCTTCTGTAACAGCCTTAATGCTATAATGAATTAATTCCGCATAAACCCCTGTCGCACGCTCAATTGCCTTGAAAGCAGCATCAACCGGACCATCTCCTGTTGCAGCCTCTGTAATAACTTCATCTTCTCTTTTTATACTAATTGTTGATGTTGAAATCATCTTGTTTCCGCTATTTATCTGGAAGCTGTCTATTACAAATATTTCAGGCACAGCTATATTAGCATCAACTAATGCCTCAATATCCTTATCTGTAACAACCTTCTTTCTATCAGCTAAGTCCTTAAACTTCTCAAAAGCAGTCTTTATCTCATCTGAAGATAGAGCATATCCCATTTCTGTTAATCTATCTTCAAAAGCATGACGACCAGACAATTTTCCTAATACCATTCTGTTTTTGCCCACACCAACAGATTCAGGAGTCATTATCTCATAGGTGGTTTTCTCAGAGAGAACACCATGCTGATGTATTCCAGATTCATGCGCAAATGCATTTGCGCCGACAATAGCTTTATTGGGTTGAACGCTAACACCTGTGAGGCTTGAAACCAATTTACTTGTTCTATATATTTGAGTAGTATCTATTTTGTGAGTGATATCATAATAGTCTTTTCTGGTATTAATACCCATTATTATTTCTTCAACAGCTGCATTACCAGCTCTCTCACCAAGACCATTAATAGTACATTCAACTTGAGTTGCTCCATTTTCAATTGCTGCAAGTGAATTCGCAACAGCCATGCCCAGATCATTATGACAATGGACACTTATATCTGCCTTATCAATGTTTGGAACTGTATTTTTTATGTTCTTTATTAATCTACCAAATTCCATAGGAGTTGTATAACCAACAGTATCAGGGATATTTACAACTGTAGCACCAGCCGAAATAACTGCTTCAACTATTTTCATTAGAAAATCTTCTCTTGTTCTGCTTGCATCTTCTGCAGAGAACTCAACATCTGAGCAATAGCCTTTTGCACGTTTAACCATTGCTACAGCTCTCTCTAAAACTTCGTCTTCAGTCATTTTGAGCTTATACTTCATATGAATATCTGACGTAGCAATAAAAGTGTGAATTCTTGGATTTTCAGCGTACTTCACAGCCTCCCATGCTCTATCAATATCCTTTTCTGCGGCACGGCAAAGGCTTGCTATTGATACACCTTTCAAGTTTTTTGATAGTGTCATGATAGACTCGAAATCACCTTGTGAAGCTATAGCAAAGCCTCCCTCGATTACGTCTACCCCTAATCTTACAAGTTGTTTTCCAATTTCCATTTTCTCTTGTAAATTAAGATTTACACCAGGTGTTTGCTCACCATCTCTAAGTGTTGTATCAAATATTTTTATTCTTCTTGCCATGCTTATACCCCCTCTTTTTTGAAAACTACCCTAAAATGTTCCTAACTGTTACTCTAATTTTATTCTATAATTTTATCTTTTAAATTTTTGCTAACTCTTATATTGTTTGTATATGTATCTCCCAAACATCTTAGATACATAATAAACTCACCTAAAAACTACTTCTTGAGCCAGCTCATCATTTTCCTGAGTTCCGCACCAACCACTTCTACCTGATGCTCAGACTCATTTCTTCTCATTGCAAGGAAGTTTGCTCTTCCGCCTGCTGCATTTTCAATTATCCAGTTAGAAGCAAATTTACCGTCTTGAATTTCCTTAAGTACCTTCTTCATTTCTTTTCTAGTCTCATCAGTAATTATTCTCTTACCTGTTACATAATCACCATATTCAGCTGTATCACTGATTGAGTATCTCATTTCAGCGAAACCACCTTGATTAATAAGGTCTACTATCAGTTTCATTTCATGAACACATTCAAAGTATGCAATTTCTGGTTGATATCCCGCATTTACAAGAGTTTCAAAACCAGCTTTCATCAACTCAGTAACACCACCACAAAGTACAGCCTGCTCACCAAAAAGGTCAGTCTCTGTTTCTTCTCTAAATGTAGTTTCAAGAACTCCTGCTCTTCCAGCTCCTATACCTGAAGCATAAGCTAATGCAAAATCCTTTGCCTTGCCTGATGCATCCTGATGAATAGCTATTAATGAAGGAACTCCTCTTCCTTCTTTGTACTGGCTTCTAACTGTATGTCCTGGGCCCTTTGGTGCTGCCATAATTACATCAACATCTGCAGGTGGAACTATCAAATTGTAAACAATGTTAAAGCCATGAGCAAACATTAAAATATTTCCTGCTTTAAGGTTTGGTGCAATGCATTCATCATACATAGCTTTTTGAGTTTGGTCTGGTGTTAATATCATGATAATATCAGCCATTTTTGCTGCTTCTGCTGTATCAAATACCTTAAGACCATCTGCTTCAACCTGCTTTCTTCTAGCAGAATTTGGTGTTAAACCTACAACTACATTAACTCCACTATCCTTTAAATTCTGAGCATGAGCATGACCCTGACTTCCATATCCAATAATCGCTACTGTCTTACCATCTAATAATTTTAAATTACAATCGCTATCATAATACATTTTTGCCATTTTCATATACCTCCTAAATTTTTATTATCATTTTTTAATATTTTATATTTTTACTCGAACTACTATATTAGAAACAACCAAATTGCTTTCCCATTTCAAGAAATATGGGGTTTAAGCCACTATATTTAGTTATTCATTAGCAAACGAGATATTTCACTACTATTTAGTTATCTCTTAACGAGGTACTTCACTATTCTTCGTTATTTCCAGCTTTAATGTATTTATTGCCTCTCTCAATAGCTATAGTCCCTGTTCTTACTATTTCTTTAATACCAAACTGCTTTAGCATATCCTCTAGTGCTGTTACCTTTTCATTAGTACCTGATGCTTCAACAGTAAGGGCATTCTTAGAGACATCAACTATCTTAGCTCTAAATATTTCGACTATCTGCATAATTTCTGTTCTATTTGCTGGAGTAGCATTTACCTTTATAAGGGCAAGTTCACGGCTTACAGAATCAGATGGTTCTAATGTTCTTATTTTTATAACATCTATAAGCTTATTCAGCTGTTTATTTACCTGTTCAACAGTGTAATCATCACCATCTACAACTATTGTCATTCTTGACACTTCAGGGTCTTCAGTTACTCCAACTGCCAAGCTATCTATATTAAAGCCTCTTCTACTGAATAACCCTGCCACTCGGGACAATACTCCCGAACGATTTTCAACTAATACTGACAGAGTATGTTTTGCCATTTTAATTCCCCCTCTCACCCTCTTAATTTATTTGATCAGCCTTATTTCAACTATCTCTCAAAAATATGACTGCAAAATACGTAAGTTCTTTTATTATCTAATGCCATAAATTTTATTCTCTATTTCCATAAAGCCTCGTTGACAACTTACACTGAAGCCTCCTCAGAATCAACAATACACTCTAGTATATATGTTTTATTATCTGATAAAAATCTTTCTAATGCAGAATCTATCTCGGTATTACTAGTGATTCTCTCTGCTTTAAAACCATATGCATCTGCTAGCTTTACGAAATCAGGGTTGCTATCAAGAAATACTTGGGAATACCTCCCGTGGTGTCTATTTTTCTGTAATTCTCGTACCATACCCAGTCTTGAGTTGTTTAAAATAAGGATTTTAATACCTATTCCTTCCTGCTTTATAGTACCTAATTCAGGCATTGACATTTGGAAGCTTCCATCACCACCTACTACTACGACAGTACTTTCAGGCTTTCCGAGCTTTGCACCAATAGCTGCCGGTAATCCATACCCCATAGTCCCAAGTCCCCCAGAAGTTATAAAAGCTCCCGGTTTTTTGGCTATAAAGTTATTGGCAGCCCATATCTGGTTTTGACCAACCTCTGTTGTCATTATTGCTTCTGTATCTAACTTCTGGGAAAGATTACTTATAAGCAGCCTTGGATTGACATTATCTGTTTTATTATCAATAGGCTTTATGTTCTTTTCCTTCAGTTCCTTGATCATGCTTACCCACTGTATAGTGTCACCAGACTGGACAATCTCAAATAAATCTTCAAGCACTAGCTTTACATCTCCAACTACTGGTATAGTTGTGCTGACATTTTTACCAATTTCAGCAGGGTCAATATCTATATGAATTATTTTTGCTTTCTGAGCAACTTTATCAGCCGTGCCTAATGCCCTATCTCCAACTCTTGCACCTATAAGAATAAGCAAGTCTGTATTATTTACAGCATAGTTAGCTGAGTATACACCATGTGAACCTAACATTCCTAAATTCAGTGAATGGTCACTAGGGAATGCTCCAATCCCCATAAGAGTTGTAACTACTGGAATGCCACATTTCTCTGCAAGCTTTGCCAATATATCAGATGCCTTTGCAGTAATAACTCCTCCTCCAGCACATACCAATGGCGATTTTGCCTGTGATATAGCTTCAGCTATCCTTTTAATTTGTTGTGGATGTCCCTTAAAGTTTGGCTTATAGCCTCTGATTTCAATTTCTTTTGGATATTTGAAATCAATCATTTGTGTCTGTATATCAATAGGAACATCTATTACTACTGGCCCCGGTCTTCCTGTTGCTGCAATGTGAAATGCTTCCTTAATTATTCTAGGAAGCTGATTTATGTCCTTTACAAGATAATTATGCTTGCAAAATGGCTCTGTAGCACCTGTTATATCCGCTTCTTGAAAAACATCTCTTCCAATCAAATCTAATTGAACCTGCCCTGTAATTGCAACTAATGGAATTGAATCCGAATATGCTGTTGCTATTCCAGTAATTAAGTTTGTAGCTCCAGGACCCGAAGTGGATACACATACGCCAACTTTACCTGTTACACGAGAATAGCCACTTGCTGCATGTGCAGCTCCTTGTTCGTTTCTGGTAAGAACATGTTTTATATTTGAATCCAGCAGGGCGTCATAAAATGGACTGATTGCTGCACCCGGATAACCGAATATTGTACTTATACCTTCTAGTTCTAAAGCTTTTACTATAGCTTGTGCACCTGTCAACTTCATTTTTAACGCCTCCTTTTTCATGTCATTTTCATGATCAAATGTAATTAATATTTTATATTTTTCTAAGTTCTTTACTAGTTTATAATTAAAATTTGCTTTTCTATATTTTTAAATGTGAAATAGCATTATATACGCATTAACACTCTTAAATTTAGCTTCAACTGATTGATTAACTTGAACAATTTTTATAGTGTCAATACCTAAGTATTTATATTTGGGTATTAAAAAACCCTCGGCTCTGCATATGCAGGGACGAGGGAACTATTCCATCGTGGTACCACCCTGATTCAATACAATTTTAAAAACTGTATCCTCAGTGAGCAATCAGACGCGCATCTGTGCTCTAAGCTGTAACGTAGCCATCGCTATATACCTACTTAAGACAAAAGCATCTTTTGGTATCAGTTCTCCAGAATGAGTTATACATGCACCTATCATGCCAACTTCCACCACCCGTTGGCTCTCTAAAACGATATAAATGCATCTTGATTCCTTCATTGAATTTTATTAACAAGTAGATTTGATCCTGTTAATCTATTCACTTTTTATGTTCATAATATATAATAGTATTTTTAATGTAATTTCTTTATTTGTTAAACCTATATTTTCAAAAATCTTGAAATTTCTTTAGGTTAAAGTTATTATAGCATTTAAATAATATACCGTCAATAATACGCCGCAAACGATTTCTACCCTATTTTAAGTCTGATTTTCATGTTTTTTGCACCATTGTTTAAAATCATAGTATGTTAATATGGATTTTAATACTCAAATTACACATTAAAATTATAAATGCTCAAACTCATATATGGTTTATTATCAAAATAATTGCTTGGATCACTAACAGCTCATCTCGAGTTTTATCCCACGCACACATTATAAATCCCTAACAATTTCAATAAACCTTGATTCGCTTATATAATTTGTATCCTTAACAAATTTGCCTTCTTTATAGTATCTTACGTAAGGTACATTGTAATTTTTCCAATGATTTTCTTTAAACGTCATAAATTCATTGAAATAATCTACTCTGTTATATTCAAGCTCATATATATCAATATCTTCATCAAGCTCAAGTGTATCAATCCAACTCTTCATACCCGTCCACTGTGGACACCAGTCCTGAGTAAGAATTATAATCACCTTGTTTGTCGATGCTAATATGTCAGTCTCGAACTCTCCATTTTCAATTGCATAAATTGCCTGTTTTCTTTGTATTAATTTTCCAGTTATTATGATAGCACCACCCCTTTAAACAGTATTAGTTCCGCAAATTTTATAAAATTATATTACCCTTATTTATGTAAAAGAAATCATAAAAATTAAATAAACATTACTAAATTAAAAACTGTAGGAATTTTACATGCTAATTACACATATATTCCTACAGTCTCTTTAAAATTTAAATTGTAAAGGATTTAAATACAAGTAAAGGCACCATCGATTACTATATCAGAACCAGTAGTAAAACTAGATGCATCACTTGCAAGATAAATAACAGCACCTTGTAGTTCCTCAGGAGTACCCATGCGTTTTACCGGTGTAGCCTGAATCCATGAAGGAATCCAATCTGTAGCCTTAAGTGTCATCTCCGTACCTATATAACCTGGACTTATACAGTTAACTCTGACATTGTATGATGCCCATTCAACAGCCAATGATTTTGTAAGCATTATTACTCCCGCCTTAGATGCATTGTAAGCACTCTGTGGCTGAGGTGTATTAACAATATGTCCTGACATTGATGCTGTATTTATTATGCTTCCCTTGCCGTTTTTTATCATGACACGCCCTGCTGCTTGTGATGTTAGAAATACACCGGTCAAATTTACGTCTATAACCTTTTTCCATGCTTCATAGGACATTTCTTCAGCTTTTACATTATTGCATATCCCTGCATTGTTAAAAGCAATATCTATTGTACCAAATGCTTCTAATATTGTATCAATCATTTTATTAACATCATATGGGTCTGTAACATTTGTCTTTAGTGCAATACTTTTCACTCCAAATACTTCTAGTTCTTTTGCAGTCTTTTCTGCCTCAATAATATCCATGTCGACTATTGCCACATCAGCTCCGGCTTCTGCTAGTGCAATCGCAGCACATTTTCCTATTCCCCTTGCTCCACCAGTTACATATGATTTCTTTCCCCTGAGATTAAATTTACTAATAATATCCATACTATTCATTCTCCTCATTTATTTGGGATAAACATCTTTGCATTGACTAAAGTTAGCAGTTTTCTAACATATATCTAGAAAAATTAAGTGCAGCCTGCGCTTCTCTGTCTAACCTTGCCTCATCTGCACCATTGCTAATATCGCGCCAAACCTTAATATTGGATCCAACAGTTCCGCCCATTCTAACAAAGGGTTCCATAACAATGTTGCCAGTATAGCCTATATCAGCCAGTGCTTCACCAATTTCGTTCCATGGTATTCTTCCTCTACCAGGGACTTTACGATTACATTCTCCTGTGTGTAAATGGCCCAAGTATGAGCCTGCAGTTCTTATAGCACCTCCGATACTATCTTCCTCAATATTCATATGGAAGGTATCAAGCATTACCTTTACACTGCTATGCCCAACCTCTTTTACAAAATCCACGCCCTCCTGTGCAGTGTTGATTAAATAATTCTCAAATCTATTTAATACCTCAAGGCAAAAATCTACTCCACAAGCTTCTGCCACCTTGGCAACCTCACGAACACCTTTAACGCTACGTTCCCAATCTCCTTTTTTGTCAATTGTCTTTGTATAATCCACAGGCCAATAGGAATATATAGCCCCACCTATCAAATGTACATCTAACTTATAAAGACGTTTAAGCAAATCAATATAAAAGGCTTTAGCATTTTTTCGAATAGCAGGGTCAGGGGAAGACAAGTTTTGTTCTGCACTAGGCCCATGACCTACCGTAAGAATAATTCCATTTCCACTCGCACATGCTTTAAGTTCATTAATCTGGTTGTCACTGTAAAAAGGTATTGGTGAGGCAGCTATTTCAAGTATATCAAAACCAAGTTTTGCAACCTTCTCAATGTAATATTTGTAGTCTGCTTCCCATTCTTGCTCCCAATATGCGTAATAAATACCATGTTTCATTTTAGTAATCTCCTTAAAGGCACAATATCAGTTCAATATATCTGAACAATACTCACTATGCTGATATTACTGATTTTACTCAGCAGGTTCCAATATTACGTTGGCATTGCGAAGAATGCTGCGAACTTCTTTCACGTTCACTGAAGCTGGAAGGATATCCTGCTTAACTGCTAGTGCAGCACCTACACCTGCCGCCTCACCAATAGCCATACAAGTTGGCATAACCCTTGCAGAACTCATAACAACAGCATCCAAGGAAGCGCATCTTCCGCTTAGCATTAGGTTATCAATATCCTTACTTACTGTACATCCATATGGGATACCGTAGGGCTTTATACGCTTTACGATAGTACCTGCACCGTTACCCTCATGTATGTCAATGATGTATGAACCTAGTGCTACTGTATCTGCTGGCACGTCGCCCACCATAATTTTATCCTCAGTTAGCTCACAGAGACCTGAAAAGCGGCGTGTTTCACGAATACCCAAAGAAGGATATATTTGAGTTATATAGCAATTCTCAAATCCGGGTACATACTTTTTAAGTGTTTCCACCAGCTTTGGAATCTGTAAATGCCCCTCAATTTCCGCTTGAGTTAAATCAAGTACATCACTACCATTTATTCCAAGGTGACGAGTAGTATTAATATGTACCTCGCCAGGAATCAGACTTTTGATGTAAATAAAGGTATCCCGGTCAACAGGCAACTCGCCTTTTGCTTTAAGCTCCAGGAAGAGCTTACGTAAACCTACCATAACATGGTAGTGCGGGTTTGAACGAAAAAAATCAGCGTTGTATTTATCAAAGTCACACTCAATTGTATCGCATAAACGCATCTGTTCTGGATCACTTGCTACGAATTCTATTGTTTTATCGGTATTAACGTTACCTAAAGTAAACATAAGAGTAGGCGGCTGCAATGCACCAGTGTCTTTTTGCCCCATGTTGTAGGTAGCACCAGCCATATAGCCCAAGTCACCATCTCCGCTGGCATCAATAAATACAGCAGCCTCCACCTCAATATGATAACCCTTTCCAAATAGAGTAACTGTTTTAATCTTACCATTCTCAACGTTTGCATCAATAATTTCAGTATGCAGGAGCATTTCAACGCCTGCATTAAGACACATTTCAAATGCAACGACTTTAAAAATCTCGTGGTCATAGAGAGTTATAGAGTTATGCATTGGGCATTGATAATGATCTGTACAGGAATTACGTTTTTTCAGTTCATCAACAAGTTCCTGTGCAATACCAGCTGTAACAGGTTTACCATCTTTGTCTAAATACCCTAGTAATGGTAGGCCTATGGTTAAATTGCCACCAAGATATCCATTCTTCTCTACCAAAAGTACTTTTGCACCATTTCTGCTTGCTGCAATTGCTGCAGGTATCCCACCTGGACCACCGCCGATGACAACAACATCATATTTTTTTTGGAGGTTTTTCATAGTTTAGACTCCTTCATTTATAAAATTTATGTTATAACATTGCAAGAAAAGATAAAACATTAGTTTACATATTCTTGCATATTTTTGAAATCTACATATTAATACATATAATACAAAAAAATTATTCCTTAATAACAGCACCTTGTTCAATCAGAGTATTCCGAAGATTAATAACATCCACATCCTCAGGACGAACACCACTTTTTAGTGCTATTGCAGCTGCTGTACCTGCCGCCTGTCCCATAGCTATGCATGCGGGCATAACTCTGTAGCTTGCCGCGGCCTCTGAGGAACCACATATACTGCGTCCTGCAACAAGCATATTGTCGCAGTTATCAGGGATCAGACAGCGGTAGGGTATAGTGTAGTATTTATCAACACAGGTAAATGTAACACCACCTCCTGTTGAATTGTGTACATCTATGGCATATCCAAAGGTGCATATTGCATCATCGAAATGCTTACGCGAAAGTACATCCTCTGCTGTAAGCTCGTATTTTCCAACAATGTGCCGTGTCTCACGAACACCAAGTGCGGTAGCTACCTGAATAAGCTGAATATCCTCGCAGCCAGGGAGATATTTTTTCATAAATGCAACCACTTCCTGTACTTGGCGCCTACCTTCTATAAGAGCTTTAGTTATATCTGATGTTTTTGTAGCATCAATATGGGCAATACGAGTGGTATTTATCTTCCATCTTCCAGATATGTTTTGCTCATAGTTACCTAATTCATTGCGGTCAAGTGTCCAGTCACCGTTACTCTTGGCCTCCTCCACATACTGTGCAAAACAATTGGCAATGTGGTTATCCAGATTGGACTTATTGGCCTCTAACTCTCCTAGATATCTTTCACGATCAATATTACCTACTTCAAAGAAAAGAGTGGTAGGCTGCATAACACCCGTATCCTTTTTGCCAAGCCATGTAGGAACTCCTGCAAAATACGCCACATCAGCATCACCAGTGCAGTCTATGAATAGCTTTGCACGAATTGCTGCAATACCTTCCTTCATATTGACGATTACATAATCTATCTTTCCATCCTTAGTGATACAATCAGTAACCTGCACATTGAAGAGTATTTGTGCACCTGATTCTTCAAGCATTTCTTCCATCACAACTGCAAGAACCTCTGATTGATATGGGGTGACATGTCTATGACTTGCCATATAATAAGAAGAATAGGAAGTCATTCCCTCCACCTTCGAAGGATGAATAGCACCACCTCGGGCTTCAGTTCTCAGACAAAGTTCGTCAAAGATGCCCTTCACTAATTGTTCCTCTGCATCGTTATCATAGCAAGTCATAAATGGACCCACCAGACCTGTTGTAGCCATACCACCGAGCATGCTTAAGCGCTCAATAAGAAGTGTCTTTGCTCCATTACGTGCCGCTGCTACTGCCGCTCCAAAGCCAGCAGTGCCTCCTCCTATTACAAGGACATCTGTTTCAATTATGGTTTTAATGGTTTTTGTGTATTGAATTTCACTCATGCTATCCTCCTATGAATCATATTGTTTATGTTAACAAATAAAATGGCAATATAATAAATTTGTAATCACTATTTCTTAGCGTTGGAGAATATCCTTTCAATTGAATAAAAAAAAGATGTATTTTCTTTAAATATAGCATTTAATATTTTCAAGTCAACAAAACAGAAAAATGAGTGAAGGATAGTTATAGTTTTTAAACAAATAGTACATTACTTAGTAGTTTATATCTATTCAATTTGCAACAAATATTACAGTTTATGATATAGCTATTTGGAATTTGCTTATCTGAAACTTATTAATTTCTATAAATGGGAATTAATAAGTTTGTTGCGTAGTAATCTACTGTGGTATACTTGACAAAATAGATTCCTTTTATATTTGTAATATGTTCTAAACTATATTCAGGTGTCTATTCATTTTTAGTAAACTAAATAAATTTCAAATCATCGCATAATGCAATAATCAAAGCATGATTTCTATGGTACCTATCCCATTCTAGGACATAGGATTTATATAGAACATGCAAATTAATACAAACTCATTACGATATATAAATATATATAATTTTAATAATAGATATTATCTGAAGGAGGAAAATTTATGTATAAAGCTATTATTGTTGATGATGAAGATTTGGTACGTCAAGGCTTAAAAAAACATTTTGATTGGAATGCCTATAATATAGAAATCGTTGCTGATCTTCCTGATGGACAGAAGGCATTTCAGTTTGTGAAGGATAATCACATTGACCTTGTGCTTACTGATGTCCTCATGCCTTATATGGACGGAATAACATTGGCAAAAAATTTACGAGAGCTATATCCAGACATAAAGATAATATTTATTAGTGGCCATGATGATATAATCTACCTTAAAAAGGCACTTAAAGTCGAGGCTATAGACTATATTCTCAAATCCATTGATTTAGACGAACTTAAAGAGACAGTTAGTCGTGTAGTAAATATTATGAATATGGAGAATAAGAGTAAAAAAAACTTGGCTGATATGGAAAACCTCTTGAATCAGAGCTTTCCACTTCTGCAGGAGCGTTTTTTTATCACATTGATTCGTGATGATTTCGAAAATCCAGATATAATGAAGGAACGTATAGCATTTTTAAATATTCCTTTAAGTAATGAAATGCACTACTGCGTACTAGTAATACAGATACAGCACGTTTACAGCACATTTAATGTCTTATCAGAACGTGAGCGCCAGCTTTTATCTCTCCAAATAAAAAATGAATGTATAGAAGTTGGTAAGCAATATAGTGATACTATTTGTTTTGAAAATAAACAAGGCGAATATGTAATGATACTATCCTTATTGGAAGATGAATTTGAGGAGACACTCCTTGAAGTTTCTGAAAATCTAAACGAACGTCTCAATGGCAACATGAATATACCTGTATGCATTGGTATCAGTGACAGATTCAAGGGTCTTGAAAATATAAAAACATCCTATGAAAATGCTTCAAATGCCATAAGTAAACGGTATTTACTCGATGACGAACTGGCTATTTCCGTTGATAAATATGAAATGGATGATAGTCTGAAGGAATATAAACAAAACGCTGAAAAAAGTTTGCAGGAATGTTTGAGCAGTGGAAACACTGAACAGGTATCCAAGGTACTTGAAGAGCTTTTTAATATTTTAAAAGAAAAATTTCATCATGATGAAGAGCAAAATTTGATGATTTTTATACTACTCCTCCCTACGCGCATCGTAACAGATATAAAAATAAATAAAAAAAGTGATTATTCCAATCAGCGTATAATTTTAGATAAATTTCTATGCTGCTCAAATTTTGAAGAGCAATGCCTTCTGATTAAAAAGCTTTATTTTGAAGTAGCAACCCTCATGAGCAGCATGAGTAAAACATATTCCCATACGATCATCAATCAGGTGCGGAAAACCATTGAAGATCATTTTAAGGAGCAGATATCAATCAGCACATTGGCAAAGGATGTCTACTTGACACCCACATATTTGTGCGTATTGTTTAAACAAGTCACAGGAACTACGATAAATGATTATTTGACTCTGACCCGGCTTGAGAAAGCAAAGAAGCTTTTGTCAGAACCGTACATTAAACTGTATGACGTATGTTATGAAGTTGGCTATCTATCACCAAGCTATTTTTCTCGTTTGTTTAAGAAATATGTAGGAATTACACCTAGTGAATATAGGAATATTTCAATATCATCTTCTGAGCAATAACCATTGCATAAGGAATCGGTGTGTAGAAAGGAAATGTCTATGAATCGAATTAAGTTACGCGAGAAATTTTCTATTCGAATTATATATAGTGATAAGATGCGCTTATCCAAACGAGCAATAGCTCTTTTTGCCTTTAGTGTAGTTATACCGCTTACAATTATCGTATATATGTATTCCGTTCATTCGGCAAATATCATTGAAAATGAGCTTTCCAACAATATGCAATTAGCAGTCAGTCAAATAAAAAACAATTTGGATTACCGTTTTGGTCAAATTTCTGAGAGTGCACTTTCAATTCTTAGCACAGCCTATCCTTATATTAGAAGTGGCAGTACTAATGTTGAAACTCAGTTGAAAGAATATGATGAACTGAAATCTCTGGTTTCAGCTTATGAAGGGAAACACATGATTAGTAAAATACGTTTATATGTGCCTTCCGGTAAAATTTATGCAAATCAGCAAGAAACATTCTATTCCCTGCCTGAGCTTACAGAGCAAACCGATGAAACATACAAACGAGGTGTTGTTTGGCTAAAAACCTATGGCGCACAAGTTTATGAAGGAAGAGGCTTAACAAATATTATATCCTGTCGAATGACAATTTCCAGCAAAACCAATTATGATGAAATCGCAAGTGTACTGCAATTAGATATTGAGGAGACCAAGCTTAGCAGGATATTTTCTGCTGGTATCAGCACTGATGAGGAAATTTATCTGGTAGATTCAAGTGGCGTTATAATCTCCCATCCTGATTCAAGCTTGATTGGTAAAAATGGTCTTTCTGATACTGAACTTAACACTCTACAAATTGAAGAAACGGGACATATTAGCGGAAGTATGAGTCAAAATGCTGATCTTGTGGCATTTTCAAAGCTGAGCGCAACAAATTGGTACCTTATTATGAGACTACCCTCATCTACAGTTTATGGTTCAGATGTTTTTTCATTTGATATTACTCGTGTTCTCCTGATTATAGCTGTTGTAGTAGTTTTTATAATCGCATTAATATTGGTATATTCTAGTATTATCGAGAATACGGTTAAGCGAATCAATACTGCTATCATGATGCTAAATGATGAAGGCATTGATCAAATTGGTAGTTTAACTGAACAGAACAATAAAAATAATACGTCTCTTGCATTATTGGAAAATAACGCCAACAATCTGGTCGTTTCTATCAAAAAACTAATGGAAGAATCATATGAAGCAAAATTGAAAGCTCGCGATTATCAATTAAAAGCTTTACAAGCACAAATAAATCCTCATTTTCTTTACAACACGTTAGATTCTATCAAGTGGATGATATTAGAGGACCATAAGAACGATAGTATATGGATGATTAATGCCTTTTCTAAATACTTCCGCTTAAGTTTGAGCAAAGGAAGAGATGTTGTTACTCTTAGGGAGGAATTGGATCTGATTCGTTCTTATATTGGCATTATGCAAAAAAGGTTTAGCAATATTTCTATCATAGATATTAATATAGATGATAATCTCATGGAGTGTCTTATCCCCAAATTATCTCTTCAGCCATTAGTAGAAAATGCGCTTAACCATGGAATTCTGCACAAACAAGGCAACGACGGTCGGCTTGATATTACCGCAAAAGAGGAAAATGGTAAATTAGTAATCATTATAAAGGATAATGGTCATGGAATGAGTCAAGAGCAGCTGGAAAAGATCATAAACCAAGGAAATATCAATACAAAGGGCTATGGTCTTGGGAATGTAGATGAGAGACTTAAGCTATTTGGAGGGGAAGATTGTGGCCTAATGATAAGCTCGGAGTTGGAAATAGGTACAACTGTCACACTGTCATTGCCATTGAAACACATGAAGCAAGAGTAAGTATAGGCGACAAGCACATATCTCCCACCTTGTTGAACTGAGGCGTTATAAAATAAAGGAAAAAACGTTAGAGACTGTTAGTAAGCTATACCTGTGGCTTATTCTATCAGTCTCTAATTCTATTATTCGTCGACTTTTTTAGTGCTATTTCTATAAATTTCAGCACAAATTGAGCAGATTTTTATGCAAATATAACAGTTTTGGATAAGAAATCAGAAGATTGAGTCATTCAACTTAAAAGATTTGTATGCTAATATAAAAACATAGCTTGAATATAAACTTACATTGAAAGCTTTCAAAAATCTAATTCTACACATTTTAAAATGTTCTATTATGTAAAGTTTCTACTGACTGGTAATCTTGGAGGTATAATGCTATGAAAATGTTTGCTTCAAAATCTAAAGCAAAAAACGAAATACAAACGCATTTCAAATGGGGTGCATATCTGCGAGAGCATTATCTCATGTATATAATGCTGCTCCCTGGACTATTCTTTTTGATAGTCTATAAATTTTTACCACTGTATGGTATTACAATTGCTTTTAAGGATTATAGTATTTTTGCAGGTACTAATCCTTTGGATGCAATTGCAAAAAGCGACTGGGTAGGATTGCAGCATTTTGAGCGATTGTTCGCAAGTTCAGCGTTTATTAAAGTTCTTTTAAATACTTTGATCATTAACGCATATAAAATTGTGTTCCTGTTCCCAATTCCTATAATATGTGCAATTTTACTAAACGAAATCCGTAATAAAGCTTATCGAAAGCTGGCACAGACCGCAATATATGTTCCATATTTCTTTTCATGGGTTGTTACGTTTGGTATTTTCTATTCCTTGCTAGGTACCTATGGGATTGTAAACACTGGTTTATCTGCATTAGGGTTTGAAAGAATCAGTTTTTTCTCAGATCCCAACGTATTTCGAGGACTGTTGGTCTTTACTGAAGGATGGAAAGAAATCGGTTGGAATACAGTCATTTATTTAGCAGCTATCACGGGTATTGACATTTCACTCTATGAAGCGGCTCGAGTGGATGGAGCTTCCAAGCTACGTCAAATTTGGCATATAACCTTGCCAGGAATGGCATCTACCATCATTTTGATGTTAATTTTAAAGATAGGGTATATTTTAGATACGGGATTTGAACAGATTCTTGTATTCTACAATGCAACGGTATACGATGTGGCAGATGTAATCCAAACCTATGTTTACCGTATGGGTTTAGGTCAGTCAGATTTTGCCTTAGGAACTGCTCTCGGTTTATTTAATTCGGTTGTAGCATTTATCTTAATTGTTGGTGCAAATTCTATAAGCAAGAAGATACTTCATAAGAGTATTTGGTAATTTGAAACAAAAGTATATCGTATCAGAGGTGAAAACTATGTTAAAGAAGAAAAAGAGTACGGGCATTCCGCTGGAAGCAAGTGAAAAGATTATGATAGTAATTTCCTACATTATCATGAGTATACTTTCGCTGTGTGCGATACTTCCTATTTTGCATGTGCTATCTAAGTCATTCAGTAGTGCGTCTGCGGTTACATCGGGTTCTGTGTTATTTTGGCCAATTGATATACAGTTTGAAACAATGAAATATGTTCTTACAAAGACTACATTTTTACATGCTCTAAAAAATACAATAATTGTTACTGTTTTGGGTACAATTATCAGTATGATAGTAACAATTACAACTGCGTATCCACTATCTAAACCCTCATTCAAAGGACGTAAGGTCTTTATTATGTTATACATTATTAGCATGGTGTTCTTTGGTGGAATAATTCCTGCATATATGGTAGTTCGTACCCTAGGTATTATGGATACGTTTGCTGCGCTGATTCTGCCGTTTTTTATAGTGCATTTCAATATGTTTCTCGTTAAAAACTATTTTGAAGGCTTGCCTGAGAGTATTGAAGAATCCGCAAAAATGGACGGTGCAACTGATATAAGAATATTGGTATCCATTGTATGCCCAATGTCTACACCTGTATTGGCGACTGTAGCCATGCTATATGCTGTAGGTTATTGGAATAACTACTTCCATGCAATGATGTATACCAATAGTACTGACATGCAGACCTTGCAGCTATTTACCTATAATACTGTTAGTAATACACAGACAATTGTTGAGCGTCTTGTTGCAGGTAATTACGCTAATATTTCCATCGATGGAATTATCGCAGCTGTAGTTGTCCTTTCTCTAATCCCTATCGTTGCAATATATCCATTAGTTCAGAGGTTTATGGTTCAAGGTATTACTATTGGCTCAGTCAAGGGTTGAGCAAAATTAATTTTAATTTATATTGTAATTTATCGGGAAACCCGATAAAAATAAAGAAAAGAGGATGGAAGATTATGAAAAAAATTTTTGTATCATTTATTGCAGTATTGATGATTGTTTCTAGCTTAGCAGCATGTGGACAGAGTGATACTTCGACACTAAGTGACACCTCATCCGCAAATGCAAGCACCTCAACTGAGGTGAAAGCTCTGGACGGTGAAAAGCCAGAACTTAAGTATCTTGGTTACAATGTTAGCTTTGACCCTAACACTGATAGCATGGCAGCAGTCTATGAAGAGAAAACTGGCTATAAAGTAAATTACAACGTACTTCCCGCTGAAAATGCAGATGAGAAACTCCTTATGGAAGTTGCATCTGGTGCCAATTATGATGTACTTCAGGTTGGTGTTTCTCAGTTCCAAACACTGCTCTCCCAAGGTGCATTGATGCCTTTGACAGATTTACTTAACCAGTATGGTCAAGATGTCCTTAAAGGTGTAAATCAAGATTCTTGGAAGGCTGTTTCAGGTTCCGATGATAAAATCTACGGCATTCCTTACAAATATCCGTACCCAACTGAAGTAACAACTTTCATGGTAGCAAGAATGGACTTAATGAAAGCAGCTGGTATTGATAAAATCCCAACTACAATAGACGAATTCTATAATACCCTTGTTACTCTCAAAAAGTTCTATGGAGACAAACATATTATCTTCACAGGCCCTTTCCGTGCTGCTTCAGAAGCATCAGTTAACTGGGATATCCCACAGAGTATAACTTCTGCATTTGGTATCTATAATGACTGGATGGTTGATGAGAACGGAAAAGTATTCTACATGACTGAACATGAGAACTTCCCTAAAATGATCGAATTTATGCAAAAACTTGCAAGTGAAGGACTTATAGATCGTGATTGGGCAGTTAACAACACAACCACAGTAAATGAAAAATTATCTGCTGGGAAAGCAATTATTGCAGCTTCAAACCGTGTTGGTGTTGCTGTTACTACACCAATCATGACAGGTAAAGATGGTTTAGGTCTTAAGAACGAAGATCTCGGATACATTGGTGCACTAGCAGGCTCTGATGGCACTTCCAAATATATGAAGACTGAGGCCATCAATCAGGTAACCTGTATACTGAAGAGCTCTAAGAATGCAGAGCATGCTATTAACTGGATTAACATTAAGCAGCAAAATCAGCTTTACCTTAATATCGGTGTTGAAGGTACACACTTCACCTATGATACTGATGGTTCCATCAAACCAATCAACCCTATTTTTGCAGAAGAACGCGGTAATTCCTACTGGTACCTAAACAGTACTAACGAGGCAGAATTTGCAAAACAGTGGCCTTCACGTGTTAGAAAGAGTGATGCAATGTGGGCTGCATTCGATGCAGTTACTAATAAAGCAAACAAAGAAACACCACAGATTTTTGTAGATAATACCTTCGCATTTATGCCTTCATTGGAGAATTACTCCAAGTACAATCAATCATTGTTTAAGGCTACCGGCGACTATATCCTTCAACTTATTGGTGGTACCAAGAAAATTGATAGCCTTAGCACCTTCAAGTCAGACTGGACAAATGGTGGTGGCGAGAAAATTAGAACTGAAATGCAGACTTGGTATGACGAGTTCTACGGTAAAAAATAAGTTAATTCAGAATTCACTTTTTGTAGCAGTCCCATATGGGGCTGCTACAAAACTAAATAGCGAAATATATGATAAGGAGAATGATAATGAGCAGAATAAATTATGCCAAAGAACTTCCTGTTTATCGGGATATAGATATTCTTGTTGTTGGTGCAGGCCCTGCCGGTATCGGTTCAGCTATATGTGCAGCAAGAAACGGTGCAAAGACCTTAGTAATTGATGAGTTCGGCTGTGTTGGCGGACAGGCTACCAACGGTCTGGTAGGCCCTTTTATGACTGTGTATGATGCAAAGAGCGAAAAACAGATCATTAAAGGTATCTTTGAAGAAATTGTAGCTCGTATGGAGAAAATAGGCGGTGCTATTCAGCCTAGTGAAGTAAGATCTAAAACATCTCGAGCAGGATACTACAAAATCGGCCATGACCATGTAGGACCTTTTGACCATGAAGCCTTAAAAATGGTTGCTTCTGATATGATTCTGGAAGCAGGTGCAGAAATCCTCTTGCATACTAAGTTTATAGATGTTCTAAAAGAAGAGGATAAAATCGTTGGTGTGGTGATTGCAAACAAGTCAGGAATATCAGTAATTCGAGCAAAAATTATAATTGATTGTTCAGGTGATGCAGATGTGGCAGCTACCGCTGGCGTAAAATATGAACTCGGAAACATTAACGATGGCAACATGCAGCCAGCAACTATGTTTTTTCGAGTCTGCAATGTTGATACAGAACGATTGAATGCGCATATCAAGGAGCATGAGGATGAGATTCGTCCTTTCTATGGTCCATTCAGCTGGTTAATCAGAGATAAACAGGAGGAATGGGGAGATGTACCTCGTGCTGAGGTGTGTCTATTTGAGAGTCCTGAACCTGGTGAGTATCGTTTAAATGTATCCCGAATTTTGGACATTGATGGAACCAATGCAGAGGATTTGACCAAGGCTGAATTAATTGGCATGAAACAGGTGCATAAAGTATTCGATTTTATGAAGAAATACGCTGTAGGTTTTGAAAATGCAAAGTTTATGGGTACAGCTGCTACAATAGGTATTCGTGAAACCCGTCATATTGACGGCATGTACAAGCTGACAGCGGACGATGTTATAAATTGTCGTGTGCCTGAAAACTCCATCGCTGTTCTAGCAACAAATATGGATACTCACAATAAGAACGACCCAGGCGGAACATATTATACCCTTGAAAAAGGACCTTACTTCGGTGTACCATACACTTGCTTGGTACCAAATGGTGTAAGCAATCTACTTGTAGCAGGACGTTCACTCTCAGCTGACGCAATAGCAGGTTCAGCTACACGTATGATACCTTGCTGTATCGTATTCGGTCAGGCCGCTGGAACTGCAGCAGCATTAGCTATTAAGGAAGGTAAACTCCCTTCTACTATTGATGTAAACGAGCTCCGTTCAACATTGATAGAACAAGGTGCGTTTTTAGGTGACTAATTACCATATTATATATTATCAGTGCAGATTCAATATAAAATCTGCACTAATAACTATCCATAGGAGAATACAATCATGGGTGTTGAAGAAGTATCATACCAAAAATTTTTAAAGATAGAAGCACAATACGATGTTGTTGTTATCGGCTCTGGTCCTGCTGGTATTTGTGCAGCAGTTTCGGCAGCCAGAATGGGTGCTAAAACCGCATTAATTGAGCGTTACGGTACGCTTGGAGGCAATTTAACTAATGGTGCAGTTGCACCAATACTCGGAAGTGTATCAAAGGGAACTTTACGAGATGAGCTTATTGTGCGTCTTGGTGTTCCAGACAGTGATGAAACAGGTGCAACGCAACAAACACACGATTTTGAAAAAGCAAAGCGCGTGCTTATAGATTTTGCACATGAAGCAGGTGTTAAGATATATTTACAAACCCCTGTTGTAGATACAATAACAGATGGCAAAAAACTTACAGGTATTGTAATCTCTCAAAAGACAGGCATGAAAGTAGTTCGGGCAAAATCCTTTGTTGATGCATCTGGAGACGGTGATGTTGCATACTTTGCAGGTGCAGAATATGAAATGGGACGTGATGGTGATTCCCTATTACAGCCTGTTACTCTGATGTTCCGTTTACAAGGTGTTGAAGATGACGCACTAACTTGTATAGGCGAACTAGATCATGTTACTTACAACGGTGAGAGGTTTCTTGATTATACTACCAGACTATGCAAGGAAGGTCATTTACCGCCTAATGCAGCATCTGTACGTTCATTCCTCACAGCAGTTCCCGGTGAACGTGTTATCAACACAACACAGTCAAATGGCATTTCTGCGCTGTCAAGCAATGATCTAGAAAAAGCTGAACTTGACTTGCGTACACAAATAGATGAAGTAACTGATTTTCTGAGAAACTATGTTGATGGTTATCAGAATTGTTTTGTAAAGAGTACAGCAAATACGCTAGGAGTTCGTGAAACTCGCCGCTTTATTGGCCAATATATGCTTGAAGACTCAGATCTTCGTTCAGGACGCAGATTTGAAGATGTTGTTGTTCATAAGGCAAGCTTTATAGTGGATATCCATAATCCTGCAGGTAGTGCACAGGCAGAAGGAGTTCCAGAGGAGGTAATCCCTTATGACATTCCTCTGCGTAGTTTGATTCCAAAGAGTACTGATGGTTTAGTTCTTGCAGGAAGATGTATTTCAGGAACACACCGTGCTCATGCGTCATATCGAGTTATGTCAATCTGCATGGCGATAGGTGAGGCAGCTGGCATAGCAGCTGGACTTGCAGCACAAAAAGAAGTAATGCCACGTGATATAGATTTTCATGATGTGCAAAAGGTTTTAATTGAACGCGGAGTGGAGCTCTTTAATTGATCTGTATATCAAGCTTTAGTTAAGAATATTATATTGGACACTGTGTCAAGTTTTATAAGAAAATAGCAGACTAGTCATAACCCCAACTATAAGGAGGATATATGTTTATTAGTAAAAGTGACAATAAAATACCGGTAATAGATAGCTATGATGTAATTGTATGTGGTGGTGGACCTTCTGGTATTATTTCAGCAATTGCTGCTTCTAGAAATGGTGCAAAGACACTTTTAATTGAGAGATATGGATTCGTAGGGGGCATGGCATCAAGTGCCCTCGTAACTCCAATCAGCATATTTAAGAAAAAGAAAAAGCTTATTATTGATGGAATACCTTTCGAGCTAATGAAGAAAATAAGCGGTCTGAATGGAGCTGACGTTACACTTGATAGCGGAAATGTTCCAGTAGACGATGAAGTATTTAAACTGGCTGCTCAGCAATTACTTCTTGAAAGTGGTGTTACATTGCTATATCATACGTATTTTTCAGATTGTGTTATGACTGATGGAAGGGTTAGCCATGTAATAGTACAAAACAAAGCAGGGCGGGTTGCATATGAATGTAAAGCAGCCATTGACTGTACAGGTGATGCAGACCTAGTTCGGTCAGCAGGATTTAGAACTACCAAGGAAACCAAACTTCAGCCTGCGTCTCTATGGTTTCAACTTGGCGGTGTTGATACCGATGCACTCAAAGATTTATTCGCTGATGCCGTAGATGAAAAAATGCCTATCAGTGCTGAAATAAGAGGTAGATTAAGCGAGCTTAATCAGAAAGGCGAGATGCCGATATTTGGTGGGCCTTGGATAAGCAGGCATTTTCACGATGGTATAGTTACTATTAATTTGTTACGTGAAAGCACAGATGCAAGCTCCCCTGAACAATTTACCAAGGCTGAATGCAATTTGCGTGAAAATCTGTTCAAAGTAATAAATATTATGCGCGAAAATTTTTCTGCCTTTAAAAATTGTTGGCTCTTAAAATCAGGCACACAGAGTGGGGTTCGAGAAACTTATCATATCGTCGGAATGTATCAGATGATAGCAGACGATGTACTCAATCCAAAGCCATTTAAGGACACTATTGCAAAGGGAACTCACGTAATAGATGTTCATAAGCCCGATAGTATCGAACAGGACTGCATTACTTTAAAACAAGAGTACAATATACCTTATGGTGTACTCGTACCTGAAAATAGTGAGAACTTAATCACTGCTGGACGCTGTGTATGTGCCGATACTCCTGCTTTCGGTTCAATTCGAGTTATGGCAACCTGTATGGCAATGGGGCAGGCAGCAGGTACGGCTGCAGCTATTTATGTGCAGAATCATTGTTCTATGAGCAAGATGGATACTGATCTTCTAGTCAAAAAGTTAATTGAGCAAGGTGCCATCGTATAAGTTTTAAAAACGAATTATATTCTATAGAAAAAGACTTTTACATTAGAAACGGACTTTACTAACATAAAACAATTTATATAAAACTATATTTTAAAAAGAAAAGAGGAAACCTCTATGAGCAATATACCAATGACAATGAAAGCTTTAGTAGCATATGGAAAAGGAGATTACCGTTATGAACCAAATTATCCTACACCAGAATGTGGACCAGATGATATCATCATCAAAACAGAAGGATGCGGTGTTTGCGCAAGTGACCTAAAATGCCAACACGGAGCAGCTATGTTTTGGGGTAATGATACCCAACCAGCTTGGGTAGAACCACCATTTATACCAGGACATGAATTTTTGGGTCATATTGTTGAATTAGGTGAAAATGTAAAAGGTTTCTATATCGGAGAAAGAATTATAGCAGATCAAATTGTTCCATGTGGAGAGTGTAAATTCTGTAGAACTGGTAGATACTGGATGTGCCAACCCCATGCAATTTTTGGTTTCCAAAAAGGAAATAACGGTGGTATGGCTGAATATGTTAGATTCCCTAAAACCTGTGTAATTTCTAAAGTGCCAGAAGAAATACCTCTGAGTTCTGCTCTGTTGATTGAACCCTATGGATGCTCTAAACATGCAGTTGACAGAGCACAGATTCGTAATGATGATGTAGTAGTTATTTCTGGCGCAGGAACTCTTGGTCTTGGTATGATCACATATGCAAGGATGCAAAATCCTACCAAATTAATAGTACTTGATATGGTTGATAAACGTTTGGAAAAAGCAAAAGAGTTTGGCGCAGATATTGTTATGAACCCCGGCAAAGAAGATGCTGTTGCTAAAATACTTGAGTTAACCGATGGTTATGGATGTGATATTTACATTGAAGCCACAGGACATCCATCAAGTGTTGTTCAAGGGCTCAACATGATAAGAAAATTAGGACGCTTTGTGGAATTCAGCGTTTTTGGTGAACCAACTACGGTAGACTGGTCAATTATTGGTGACAGAAAGGAACTGGATGTTCTTGGTTCCCACTTAAGTCCATATTGCTATCCCTTTGTAATAGAAAACATCTTAAATGGTAATCTAAAAACAAATGGGCTTATTACAAAAACCTTTACTATTAAAGAATGGGAAACAGCTTTTGATTACGCATCTGGAAAGTATGGTGACTTTAAAGTTGCCATTACCTTTGAATAAAAAAGAAAGTCAGCCATCTTAAGTAGCACTACAATCCTTTAAAATCTAGTTTTGCTGCTTTTTCAAAATAATTTAAAACAGATAAAGGGAGATTTCGTATGAACTATCTATTAGGTACAGATATTGGAACATCTGGAACCAAAACTATTATGATGGATACCGAAGGCAATCTAATATCCCATGATTTACAGGAGTATGACGTGCTAACACCAAAGCCCTTATGGGCAGAGCAATGGCCTGAGGTATGGATGGAAGCTACAAAAAAATCCATCATAAATACAGTAGAAAAATCAGGAGTAAACAAGGATGATATTAAAGGTATATGTATTAGTGGTTTATATGGGGGTTCAGGAATACCATTGGATCAGAATATGAAGCCTGTGAGACCTTGTTTAATCTGGATGGACCGAAGGGCTTCAGAAGAGACAAAATGGGTTTTAGACAATATCGGAGAAGAAAAGTTAAAACAAATTACCCATAATGGAGCAGACCCTTATTATGGATTCACCAAAATTTTATGGATTAAAAACAATGAACCTGAAAATTGGGCAAAAATCAAATTATTTCTACCCCCAAATGATTATGCAATATATCAGCTGACAGATAAGGTGGCAATTGATTATTCTTCTGCTGGAAATATTGGTGGTATTTTTGATATGAATACTCATACTTGGTCAGAAAAGTTAATGGAAGAAATGGGTATCCCCTATTCCATGATGCCTCAAAACATCGTTGAGTCAACAGATATTGTGGGAGGCTTGACTAAGCTGGCAGCAGATGAATTAGGTCTTAATGAAGGTTTGCCGGTATGTGCAGGAGGTATTGACTGTGGAGCAGCCAATATAGGTTTAGGTGTTTTTGAGCCGGGAGTGTATGCCGCTGCAATAGGAACATCTATGTGTGCTGCATTTATTTCAGACAAACCTATAAAAGGTAATGGATTAATAGTTTGGCCTTATTTATATAATGCTAAAAATCTGTCTTATAATTTCAGTGGTGCAGCAACAGCTGGAGCAATTATAAAATGGTTCCGCAATACATTTGCTGAACTCGAACTAGAAGCTGAACATTCAGGTGGAAAAAATACATATAAAATACTTGATGAACAAGCAGAAAAGCTACCAGCTGGAAGTGAAGGATTAATTGTATTGCCATATTTTATGGGTGAAAGAAGTCCTGTATGGGATTCCGATGCAAAAGGGACAATTGTAGGTCTTTCACTCACTCATACTAAAGCACATATTTATAGAGCTTTTTTGGAAGCTGTTGCATATTCCTTAAGACATGCTATGGAATGTACTGGAGAAAATCTAGGAGAATACATTCTACTGGCAGGTGGAGTTGCAAAATCAAAATTATGGAGACAGATATTTGCAGATGTAACTGGTTACCCTGTAGTATGCCCTATTCATGATGTAGAAGCAAATATGGGAGATGTAATGCTAGCAGGAATAGGAACAGGATTGCTTTCCTATGAGGATGTTAAGAAATGGCAGGTTTTAGACAAAAAAATTATACCAAATGATTATAATAAAAAGAAATATGACCAGTATTATAAGATATATCGTTCTATTTATGAGAATCTAAAGCAAGATATGAAATCCATTTCACAAATAATGTAAGAAGGTAAACTGTTACTTTCGGCTCATATGAAAAATCTCCAAATTGGTTAAACAAAAGATCAATTTGGAGATTTTAATATTTTACTTTTTAAGGTTAATTCATATGCTTGTCTCTTCTTAAAGCTAAAAAAAAATTCTTTAGCAGCTCAGTACATTCCTCATGCAAAAGCCCTAGCACAACATCCACCCTATGATTAAATTGCTGAACTCTAAACAGATCTATTACTGAACCTGCTGCTCCGGCTCTGTTGTCCATTGCTCCAATGTAAAGCGTGCTTATCCTGGATTGAATAATTGCTCCCGCGCACATGGGACAAGGCTCTAACGTTACATACATTTCACAGCCGTCAAGTCTCCATGTTCCCAGCTTGTTAGCCGCTTTTCGAATTGCCTCTATCTCTGCATGAGAGGTTACATCGTTTTTTGCTTCTTTAAGGTTGTGTCCTCTGGCTATTATTTGACCATCTTTTATAATAACTGCACCTACAGGTGTTTCTCCCTTTTTATATGCAAGCTTTGCCTGGTTTAAGGCTTTTATCATGAATTGTTCTTTTTTGGTGTACATTCTTTTTCCTCATATTAAGTATTTTAATTCTCATAAAGCTTCATATCAATGATGCGTCCCTCTATACAACTTGTAACCATGGCTTCAATGAGCTGTACATTCTGTATAGATTGATGCAATGGTAATATAGGCTTTTCTAGCCCTTGAATAACAGCAACAAAGTTCCTTAGCTGAAGTACGAATGCATTTGCTTCTTCAATTTCATAGCTATCAGTCAGTATGTAGTCCCATTCTGGCTTACGATGTGTTTGAGTTATTTTAGTCTCACCAAAAATACCCCATGCTATCGGCAAACGTAAGATACCATTTCCACATGTAATTTGTAGCTCCTCGCTGAAATTTGCCTCCTTGCTGCTTTCTATAAAGGCAACAATACCATTCTCATACTCAATCATACCAAATATTCGAGTAAAAACTTCGTATTGCTTACTTAGAGTACCACTAGCAAAAACACGTTTTGGTAAACTTCCACTAAAATGATTGCATGCATTTACAAGATAACTCATCCAGTCATATGCTACACCACCGCCACAATTCTTGCGATATCTCCAATCAAACTCATTATTCTTTTCCTTTGTTTCTTCAGGTTCATAATTACTAAAAGTTGCACGAATGCTATCAATTTTACCGATATCGCCATATGATAAAATGCGTTCTAATTTACGGATAGCATGATGATGAATATATTTACAGCCTTCCATTAAAAATGCATCATTTTGTTGAACCAACTTACCGATTTCAATCGCTTCCTGTGAAGACAGAGTAAGTGCTTTCTCACATAGTATATTTTTAACACCTTTTTTTAGGCATAGTTCAATTTGCTCAAGATGCTGTATAGGCCATGTACATAAAATTACCCCATCTAATTTTTCTTCCTCAAGCATTTCTTCAAGTACAGTGTAATACCTATCACAACCATATTTCTCTGCACAAGCCTGTGCTCGTACATCATTAATGTCACAACAAGCCGCGATTTTAACTCCTTGGACTTCTATAGCTGCTTTAAAATGCTCGTGGCTATGCTCCCCACAGCCAACTATTCCTAGTTTAATTAGTGCATTGCTTTCACTCACTAAAGATCCCCCTTAAATAGTTTCCAGACTTATCTTTTGTTATAAATTAAAAATTTCTCTACAAATTAGTCATTATTGACTTATTTCTAATCTTCTTACAACTACCTATTTACAACAAAATTCTTTAAAAGATTCTATACAATTTTATTTTGCGTTCAAGTACGGTGTTATTTTTCATTTCTATTTAGCTACTTGCACCAACATCATTTTTAATTCCCTCGAATTCGAGGGAATTAAAATCAGTGTTATATAATCTTTCCCATGTTCCAAGAAACAGTATTGTATCTTTATTTCTTAACCACTGCTCAATTAATGCTGTACCTCCCTCAAAGCTTTTTGTCATATCTGTAAGGGAAATATAATCACCGTTATTTCCTCCATCTGAAATAACAGCTATTTCTGAACCAACCACATTAATTGTAGCTTTAAAAGTTTTGTCTCTGTTCATCTTTTACTCCCCCAACTCCCCATGCTTCTCATACTGGGTAACTTTGCTGATTCTGTTCTTCTCATCTACAAAAACCACAGAGGGCTTGTGTTCCTTAGCTTCTTGAGCATCTAACATGCAATATGCCATTATGATTACTTTATCACCAACATGGACACAACGGGCTGCTGCACCATTGAGGCAAATCATTCCTGAGCCTCTTTCCCCTGCTATAGTATAAGTTTCAAAACGGTTTCCATTATCTATATCTACAACATGAACTTTCTCATACTCACAAATACCTGCTGCATCTAATAAATCTAGATCAACAGTAATACTTCCCACGTAAGAAAGCTCAGCTTGCACAACTGTAGCGCGATGAATTTTTCCTTTAAGCATATTAATAAACATAAAATTCTCCTTATACCTCAAAACTAAAATTATCAATTAATCTCGTTTTTCCAATATATACTGCAATTGCGACCAATACGGATTGCTCAATTTTATCAACCTTTTCCAAAGACAGAGCATCAACCACATCCACATAATCTATTCTCGCAAGTGCTTCAGTATTTATATTTTCAGTTATGCTGCCTATAATAGTGTTCGCATCTCTCTCCCCATTTTTAAGTAATTCTCTTCCAATCGCTAGAGATTTATTTAAAATTAACGCTGCCTTACGTTCTGTATCACTTAAATAAGTGTTTCGGGAACTTTTAGCTAAACCATCCGCTTCTCTTATTATTGGACAACCTACAATTTCAATATCCATGTTTAAGTCACGCACCATACGCTTAATTACAGCTAGCTGTTGAGCATCCTTTTGTCCAAAATATGCACGGTCAGCACCAACAATATTAAATAATTTATTGACAACCGTGCATACACCACGGAAATGAACAGGGCGGCTTTTACCACACAACCCTTTAGTAAGACCATCCATATCAACAAAGCTGCAAAAATCAGGCATGTACATTTCTTGAGCCTCTGGGTGAAAAATCAAATGTGCACCCGTTTTTTCACAAAGAGCCGCATCATGCTCTAAATCCCGAGGATAGCTTTCCAAATCCTCTGAAGGACCGAACTGCATAGGATTTACAAATATACTAACGACAACACGGTCATTTTCTAGAGCTGCACGCTGAATCAAGCTTTGATGACCCTCATGCAAATAACCCATAGTGGGTACAAAACCAATGCTTAGGCCTTCTTTTTTCCATGCTTTCACCGTTTGGTGAACTTCATTAACTGTATTAACAATATTCATTAAGCTTCTCCCCCATATAGTTTTTCAATAACAGTATCCTCAATTTTAAAACAATGCTCATCGGCAGGGAATACCCCACTTTGAACCTCTTCAATATATTTACAAAAAGCAGCTTTCATTTGTGTACCAATATTTGCATAGCTTTTTGCAAACTTTGGTGTCAAATCTGAAAACATACTTAGCATATCCTGATAAACTAACACCTGCCCATCACAACCATTTCCTGCACCTATTCCGATAGTTGGAATAGAAATACTTTGCGAAATAAGAGTAGCCAATTTTGCAGGGATGCATTCGAGAGTAATTGCAAAAGCACCTGCCTGCTCAATTGCTTTTGCGGAATCTATCAGATGCCTTGCAGCTTCTTCACTTTTTCCTTGTACCTTAAAGCCACCAAAAGCATTAACAGATTGTGGAGTCAAACCAATATGCCCCATAACAGGTATAGAGGCATCAACAATTGCTTTAATCTGAGGGCAAACAACACTTCCGCCCTCAAGCTTGACAGCGTTAGCATTTCCCTCTTTAACAAGGCGCCCTGCATTGCATACCGCATCATAAACTGAGGTCTGATATGACATGAACGGCATATCACTTATAACCAAAGTATTTTTTGCACCTCTTGCCACAGCTCTTGTATGATGAATCATATCCTCCATCGTAACCTGCAAAGTATCCTCATACCCCAAAACTACCATTCCTAATGAATCGCCCACCAATATGGCATTAACCCCTGCTTCATCCATTAGCTTTGCCGCCACATAATCATATGCTGTAAGAACAGCTATTTTTTTATTATTAAGTTTATAATCTTTAAATGTAAGAACGGTATTACTCATTATTTATCATCTCTCCCATCATGTTTTCTAATTTAGCATAATTGCAATCCGGCTTTTTCCTTTTAGCAATATCAATTAGCTTTTTTGAAAGTAAAATATATATTTCTCTATCCTCTCCGTTTAAACAAGACAAATGTTGTTCGACAGTCTCTATATCACATCGTTCGATAGGTCCTGTTAATGCATCTGATGTTCCTTGCCTAACAATATTTTTAATATTGCCTAGCATTAAAGTATTTAGAGCGAGGCTTGCACTCTGCTCATCAAAACCACAGCTTTTAAGTAGATCTATGCCTGTTTGTGCCAATGCAACCATTAAATTGCTGGCAAATACCGCCGCGCTATGATAAACCGCCTTGTTTTTCGGTGAAATAACCTGTACAGGATTACCCAGATGTTTAAACAGCATCTCCATATCATACAACCGGCTTGGTGAGCCTTCAATTGTAAAAAACGCGCGAGAAAGCTGCTCGTAAGAATTT
Source organism: Bacillota bacterium (assembly GCA_023444055.1). Classification (GTDB taxonomy): domain Bacteria; phylum Bacillota; class Clostridia; order Acetivibrionales; family DSM-1351; genus Ruminiclostridium. Next base: position 41,406 of record JAEZRV010000065.1, on the reverse strand, counting down.
TGCTTATCGCTAATTCCTAAAAGTGGATGAATAGAATAACCATATGCATCATGATTATCAATATTAGAAAAAACTGAAGATGAAAATAAACCACTACAGTGGCAAATTATTTTATTTTTAATTGACAACTTATCAATGTAATCCCATAATTCCTTTATCGCCCCATCGGGAACAGTAAGAAAAAGAGTATCACTTGCCTCTACAATGCTATCAATGTCATTAAAGTACACCGTGCCTGTAAATTCTGCTGCCTGTATTGCAGATTGCGGATTTCTGCTGTAATATCCTATGACATCTAAATCATGTTCACTAAAATATTTCCCAAGAGAAAACCCTACTTTTCCTGCACCAATAAATCCAATTTTCATAGTACCACCTCCCTGATTTTGTAGCTAAGCTGTTCTAAGCTGTTATTAAACAGCTTCAGCTTCTAAAGCTATCACCTTTAAGCATATTTAATGCTGTTAAGGCTCAAAACTTTTCGCTAGCATTTCAGAGGAGTGATTGCTCTTTAGGTCTCATTCCTATTAGGATACGAGCCGCCATACCAAAAATAAAATAAATCATGATATAGTTTTATAAAAAATTCACTACTATTTATGTAATATAACACCTTATTTTAATTATGTAAAGCCTTTAAACTGTCTCTAGTTAAGCCTATCAATTAGCTATACTTTAATTAGAGTAACCCTAAAAAAAAGCGACAAATACTAACCCTATTATTTGGCATTTTTTTCATATAATAGATACAATCCCTTTAACAATAGGTACTCGTCATATATAATCTTCTCTTCACAATGTGGAATAATTAATCGTGCTAATCCACCCGTGGCAATAACAGTTGGGTGCTTACCCACTTGCTTTTTTAATTTATGAATTATTCCATCAACCATCGCTGCATGTCCATAAACACTTCCACTTTGCATGCACTCAATAGTGTTCTTACCTATAATATTTCCACATTCTTCAAGATTGATGGTTGGAAGCTGTGAGGCTTTACTAGAAAGCGCATCTAATGCACTTTTTACGCCTAGCATAATCATGCCGCCTCTAAAATTATAGCTATCATCGACCACTGATACTGTTGTTGCCGTGCCCATATCAAAAATAATAACTGGCTTACTATAGTAATGTACTGCCGCTATAGCATCGACCACACGGTCACTCCCAAGATGATCAGGACTTTGTACCATAAACTTCAAATTATGATTCAAGCTTGGTCCTGCAATTAATGGAATAGTATTAGTTACTATTGCAACTGCCTTTTTTATTGCATTGGTAATCTGAGGAACAACCGATGAAATAATACTGCCCTTAATATCATTAGTATCAATGTTTGCTTTAGCTAACATATTCATAAAATATGAAGCATATTCATCACAAGAAAAAGTACTATTGGATTCAATTCTACCTGATAAAATCACTTTACCATTTATAATACATCCTACAACAACAGTGGTATTCCCTATATCAATAGCTAAAATCATATTTATACACAGCTCCTCGTTTAAACAATAAAATACAAAGGTTTTACACTTTGTTTTTGCAATTATGCCAGATTAAGCATATTTATAATAGTTATAATTTTAGTTTATAAGAAACTTTAGCACTAATCAATAGATTTTTTGATAAAATTTGTCAATATTCTTTACTGTTATATTAAAGTTTGCTATAATTCAGCTGATTCCATATTTTTATATAAATAAATATTAAAAGGAAGGTTGAAAATGTTAAAGGATAAAACCGTTATTTTAGGTGTCACAGGAAGTATCGCTGCATATAAAATGGCAAATGTTACTAGCCTTTTAAAAAAACAGCACTGTGATGTACATGTAATAATGACTGAAAATTCAACTAATTTTATTAATCCTATCACTTTTGAAACTCTAACTAATAACAAATGTCTTATAGATACTTTTGATAGAAACTTTCAGTATAATGTTGAACATGTAGCCCTAGCCAAAAAAGCTGATTTAATGCTAATTGCTCCCGCATCTGCAAATATAATTGCAAAGCTTGCAAATGGATTAGCTGATGATATGCTTACTACCACTGCATTAGCATGTTCCTGCAAAAAAATTATTGCACCTGCAATGAATACCAATATGTATCAAAATAAAATTGTACAAAATAATATTCAAAAGCTGCGAGATTATGGATTCATCGTCATTCCTCCTGAGACTGGAATGTTGGCTTGCGGTGATATTGGTACAGGAAAAATGCCAGATGAAAATGTACTTATAGATTATGTCTTATCGGAAATAGCATATGAGAAAGATATGTTGGGGTTAAAGGTACTAATAACTGCTGGACCTACACAAGAAGCAATTGATCCAGTACGTTTTATTACAAACCATTCCTCAGGTAAAATGGGATATTCTCTTGCAAAGTCAGCCATGCTGAGAGGTGCTGATGTTACATTGGTATCAGGTAAAACATGCTTAACACCTCCAACACGTGTGAATGTTATAGATGTTATCAGTGCTGAAGATATGTATTCTGCCGTAATTGAAAGACTGGATGAGCAGGATATAGTTATAAAAGCAGCGGCTGTAGCTGATTATTGTCCTGTAAAAGTAAGCAACGAAAAAATTAAAAAGTCAGTTTCTGATACAAGTATCAAATTAAAAAGGACTCCAGATATTCTTAAAAAAATAGGGGAAATCCGAAGAGATGAGCAATATATTTGTGGCTTTTCTATGGAAACTCAGGATCTAGTGGAAAACTCTAAACAAAAACTTTTTAATAAAAAAATCGATATGATTGTCGCTAACAGTCTTAAAGAACCCGGTGCTGGCTTTAACACAGACACAAATGTAGTTACAATTATAACAGAACAAAAGGATATTCCATTACAGTTAATGTCTAAGGATATGGTGGCAGAACAGATTCTTACTGCTATTTTAACGGAGAGAGAAAGAAAGAATACGAAAATGTTACTTTAAGATTTTTATAACTTACTATTTGAAATAGAATATAATATAGACTTTTTATTAGCCCCTTATATCCCTGTACCAAATATTAAAGGGGCTATCTCTTCTCAAACCACAAGCTTGAGCTCTAGTATCACCAAAATTAAAAAATTATCATTTTATTAGTTGCCTGTCACAATTTATCAAATGCCTCGATTACTTTGTCTAAATCAGGTATAGAGGGTATAGAACCCTTTTTTTCAGTACTCATACCCGCAGCAATATTTGCCATAAGTACCATATTGGAAATTTTCTCTACTGATACCTCTTCAAAGGTTTCACCATTTTCTAAAAATTTAGCTAGGAAGGTCCCCCAGAAGGTATCACCTGCCCCTGTAGTGTCTACCACATGTGCCGGGAATTCAGGATACGACCCCATAAACTCTTTTGTGGCATATATACAGCCACGTGGTCCCATTGTAATAGCAACAAAGGATAAACCATATTTAAATAGCTCCTTTAAGAAGTTCTCAGGTTCTGTCTCTCCAGTTACCATCTGTGCCTCTTCAATTGATAGCTTTGCCATATCTGAATACGATAGTCCATACTTCATCGCCTTTATTGCACTGTCCTCGTCTTTCCACAAAAGGGCTCTATAGTTTGGGTCAAAGGATATTAGCTTCCCACAGGTCTTGGCATATTCAAGTGCCTTTACTGTGGCGGAAAGTGAAGGCTCATGAGTCATTGATAATGTTCCAAAATGAAATATCTTACATTGATTAATAATTTCTAAATTTATTTCCTCTGGCAAAAGGCATGTATCAGCACCATGATTCCTATAAAAGTTAAAGCTTCGATCACCCTTGTCATCTAGAGCTACAAAAGCTAGTGTCGTATTATGTTCAGAATCCATAATCAAGCTTCGGCAATCTATAGACATTGCCTGAAGTTGATCTCTTAAAAACTCTCCAAACATATCCTTCCCCACCTTACCTATAAAGGCGCATTTCACTCCATACTTTGCTAAAACAGCTAGTACATTAGCAGGAGCTCCCCCTGGATTCTGTTGAAAGCATCTAGTATCAACATTATCAGAAGGAATCTGTGTAAAATCTATAAGAAGCTCTCCGAGAGCTACAACATCAATCATTATTCACCCTGCCCTTCTATAGTTTTTATAAGCTTTGATAAATCCTCAGAATTAGAATAGGTCAATCAGAATTTTCATTACACGATCTTTAGATTCTTCAATAAATTTATAAGCGTTCAGATAATCCCTAAATACAAAATGGCGAGAAATAAGTGGTGTAACTACAATTTCCTTTTTAGCCATAAACTTTATTGCATCATCGAAATCTTCTCTTTTATACATAAGCGTACCACGTAAGGTAAGCTCTCTGTCTTGTACAAGTCCAAGATCAACTCTAGGCAAATCACCAAATACGCCTACCACCATTATAGTAGTACCTTTTCTAGCTATAGATATAGCCTGATCCATTGTAGGCTGTATCCCTATACATTCAAAAATTGCATCAGCGCCATCTATACCAAAATTCTTTAAAACTGCTTCCTTTAAATCTACCTTGGCTGTATTAATACAAAAATCTATGCCACACTCAATGGCCTTCTCTATTCTATAATCACTTAAATCAGTTATCATAACACTTGCTGCACCCATAGCTTTTGCAGCTTGGGCTGTAAGATTTCCAATAGGCCCTGCACCTAATACTAATACCTTTTTACCCTTGATATTTCCTAATCGCCTTACTGCATGAATACCAACAGCAACAGGTTCTATTAGTGCACCAGAATCAATATCCAGCTCATCCGGTATGTGTATGAGTTTAGATTGGTCTACCAAGAAGTATTCCTGTGCCATACCTTCTGTTTGAAATCCCATTACTTTAAGGCTCTCACAAATGTGATAATCTCCTTCTCTACACATTGCACACTTACCACAAAATACCTGAGGTTGAACAGTAACTCTATCTCCTGGAGCAAAATCTCCAACTCCATTACCACATTTTTCTACAACAGCTGTAACTTCATGGCCCTGTACAACCGGATATGAGGTATAAGGATGCTTCCCGTGATAAACATGCATGTCTGAACCACATACACCTATCCTTGCTATTTTAATTAATACTTGATTATCTCCTATGGCAGGAACTGATACATCATCAAAAATAATTTCCCCTGGCTTTGTCATAGTTGCACGTAACATATAATCTCCTCCTTTATATTATTATTCTTCTATTCCATTTGGGTAGAAAATAGTTTTAAGGCCTGAATTTCCAGACATTATATCCTCGAAAAGTTTCGGTGCATCATCCAATAAGAGCTTTTTATCCACTAGGTCTAACAAATTTATTTTTCCACTTTTAGCAATCGCAACTGCTTTTCCATAAGTCTTTTTTAGTGCAAAGCTTCCACAAATCTTAAGTTCACGTTTAAATACTTCATAAGGATTTATTGTTATAGAACTATTATCAGGACATACACCAAAGAAGAGTATTGTGCCCGAGTCCTTTACATATTTTATTTCACCCTCTATAACCTTTGGTACTCCGGTACAATCAATAACAACCTCATAGGAATTAACCAATCCAAGCTTTTCAAATTCCGACGATGTGTAGGTGTGGTCTGCTCCGAGTTTTTTTGCTAAAGCAAGCTTGTCCTCAAAGAGATCAACAACAGTAACACTTGCCGCACCATTTATCGCTGCAAGCTGAGAATGCATAAGCCCTATTGGCCCTGCACCAAATATAAGCACAGAAGCACCTAGTGGTATTCCTGCCTTTTCCTGCCCATAAACCACACAGGATAAAGGTTCTACCATTGAAGCCTCAGTGAAGGAAAGTCCTGAAATATTAAATACACAACGCTCTGGTACCGTTAAATATTGAGCAAATGCACCATGTCGTGTAACACCAACTGCATGCATATCTATACAAAAATTCTGGCGATTTTCCTTACAAGCATCACATGCTTCACAGAATATGTTTGGATCTGCTGCAACATACTGTCCAACCTTAAATTTTGTAACCTTTTTCCCAATATCAGCTACAACACCAGAGAACTCATGACCTGGAATTCTAGGATAGCTCCCAAAATATTCACCTTTGTATATGTGCACATCTGTACCACAAACACCTGCCGCCTTTACCTCCAGAAGTATCTCATCATCAGCTGGAACAGGTATATCTGTATTTCGTACTATACCAACATTGGGTTTTTCAATAAAAAAAGCTTTCATAATATAATCTCCTTAGTGTCCTCCATAATTGCATCTGATAACTCCCAACGGCTTCATAAGTTCATCACGCATACCACCAGGGGCAACCTCCCCCAAAACTGGTCCAACATGCCCTACTGTAAGGTTACACCATATCTCTCAATTAATGCAACTGATACCCCTTCACGAGCAGCAGCAACTGCTGCACATATGCCAGCAGGCCCACCGCCAGCTACGATTACATCATAATGCTTTATAGAAGAAATGTTTTTCGAATATTTTATTGCTGGCATAATATTACCCCTCATTTTTCGTTTTATTTAGTATCCTTTCAAGGCACTAACTTTAAGTCCTGTATCCTTCCACCTAACAGCTACATGTATTATTATTTATATAATTATCTAGCAAGACTTACGTAGTATAAACTCAGCAGGAAGATTATACTCTATATAGGGTCCCTCAGGATTCTCTATTCTTTTAAGTACAAGTTCTGCTGCCATGGCTCCCAGTTTTGCAACCGGTTGTTTTATTGTTGATAAAGGTGGATTAGTTATTGTAGACCAATTGTAATCGTCAAATCCTATAATAGCCATACGTTCCGGGATAGAAATCTTTTCATTAGATAGACACTTTATTGCTCCTACCGCCATCAGATTATTTGATACAAAAATTGCGGTAGCATCAGTTTTTAAAAGTTCCTCCGTAAGTTGATAACCACTTCCGTTCTTAGAATCTCCTCTCTTTATAAGCTTTTCATCTATTGGTATTCCATTTTGCTCAATAGCTTCTAAATAACCCAAAAGTCGCTCATCAGTTGTGCTTAGGCCATCGCGTCCTGCAACATAGCCTATCCTCTTATGTCCCTTGCTAATAAGATTAGATACCGCATTGTAGGTAGCAGTTCTACCATCTACAGCAACCACATCCGCTTGTAGTTTGTTTGTTTTTCTATCAATAAATACCATTGGATAATTTACATCTGCGTACATTGACCTATAATCAAAGTCACGGCTTGTAGGTGCAATGATAATGCCGCTTACTAGTTGTGAACTCATAAGCATCATCTGTTTTTTTTCTAAGGATATATTTTCTCCTGTATTACACAAAAAAAGGCTATATCCTTTCTCACTTAATACACTCTCTATAGCCTCAGCAACCTCGGTGAAAAAGAAGTTCGAAATATCTGGTATAAGAAGTGCCACAGTCTTTGTTTTGTTTGTCCGTAGGCTTCGTGCCATAGAATTTGGTACATATTTAAGTTCCTCCATTGCAGCTAAAATCTTTTCTCTTGTTGAATCTGCTACAAAGCGAGTGTTATTTATCACATGGGATACTGTTGCAACCGAAACTCCTGATTTAATGGCTACATCCTTAATACTAGCAGTCACTTTTACTATCATCTCCCTTACTTTACTATCTACATTAATTATGCGTAAACGTTTACGGTAATCGTTTAATTCAATATTAAAACATTCTACATAAGCTGTCAATACAAAAACAAATTATTTTCGACATTTAGCGACTATTTTTGATTTCCTAAAAGTTACAATATATATCTTGCCTTCCGCTTTACTCATGTATTTAAGTTTAGTTTTTATCAGAAAAAGTTCCATGTTTACTTTATGTCAATAACAAAAAAGCAGCGTACCAGATTTTACAGAAAAAAAGAGGCTGTGGTGGCAGCCCCTTATACTTAATTTTATAAATTTATTCATTACCTTTCTTTAAAATTAATCAATCATTTTCCTTAAATCATTACTTAAACTACTGATTTTTTCCATTGATTCTGATATTTCAATTATTCCATTGTTTTCACTTTCTACTGTAGACAATACTTCTTCTATATAAGCTGAATTCTCCTCTGATATACCAGCAATATTTTCTATGCGCCCTTGAATCTCTAAGAATTTTTCAGCCATTTGGTTTGTTCCCTGTATGCTTTTTGATATATAACTGTTTGTTTGATTGATTGCACTCTTCATTTGTCCAAAGTATGTGTTAACTTCTTCCAATATGTTATTACCCTGTTTTACTGCATTATCTCCTAAGGATACTTTGTCTAATGTTTCCTTTGATTTATGTGTTACATCTACTATTATTTTACCGATTTTATCTGCAGTTTCTTTGCTCTTATCCGCCAGTTTACGTACCTCTTCAGATACTACTGCAAAACCTCTTCCATATTCACCTGCCCTAGCTGCTTCAATTGCCGCATTTAATGAAAGCAAATTAATTTGTTCTGTAATCTCGGTAATCTCTTCTAAAGCTGTATTTACTTGACCCATGCTCTGCTGCAGATCGGTTACAGTCGTCAATGCAGAACCGACAGAATTACTAATAATTACGTTGTGTTTCTCCATTTCTTCTAACTTAGTGCTACCATTTATTACATCATGTTCCATATTATTAGATTTTTCAGAAAGAATTGTTGCATAGCCTCTTGTATCATTAACCAGTTCAATAGAATCAGTCATTTTTTCATTTGTCTCATAAATACTTCTTGCTTCGTCCTGTATAGCCTTAGACATCTCGTTCATCGCATTTGTTACTTTTGCACTTGCCTCTGACGTTATTTTTATATTACTATTTACTAAACTTATATTTTCATTCAATATATCTGTTCCTTTTTCAATCTTTACAAAGGAATCTTGTATCTTATTAAGAAGCAAATCAGCTTCCTCTCTTTTTTTATTACTTGTATCAATTAAGTCTCTACCCCATTTAGTCAGGAAATATAGAGCTAGAATAGTAGCATTATAATTAATCATAATGCTAACCATAGTAGATGGTGTATTATTCATACCTAAAAAATTCGCTGCATTTAGAAAATACAGAGAAACCATAGCGACATCTACTATTGTTCCAAAAGCAATTAAAAGCTTGCGATTGAAATACAATGCAATCATAGCTGCTGAAAGAGAATATATATAATGGAAATCAAGAGCAAACCTATCTGTAGCAATGAGTGCTGAAATCGATATGACCGGTACTAAGCCAAAAATCATTGACTTTATAAACTTTTTCATAGGTATAAAATATAACAATGTAGAAAGCACCCCTACTGGTAATGCTTGTAATGAATAACTAATTGCCATATTTAGAGTTTCAGTTAGAAACGCCTGAATCATTAGAGCCATTACAACACCCCAGGTTATAACTATATTTACCTTGTTTACACGATTTATATCATATCCATCTACAGCGTTTATCACATTCTTCATAAAATGTCACTCCTTGTGATTAAAGTTATTTGATATATTAGCAACATGCACAACCCATATTATGCTAATAATCGACATAATTAGATAATATCTATTATATTATAGTTCATTCATATGCACAACACCTCATTTTTCCAAACATATTTTAGCGTATTTAATTTTATATTATGTTATTTGGTTTATTATGTCACAATTTGTAGTATTATGGTATGATAATATTTTTTGTGGTTATGAAATCTGGGGTAAACTCTTATAATCACACTAGGAAATTCTAAATTTAGCAATGAATTTTTTTAAGTAAATGATTTAAAGAATATCTGCTCTTGCAGAAATATGCTCTCAAAATAAAAGAGACTGTCGCAAAATGCATCTTAATAACTATATATCGCATCTGTTTTTAACCGATAAATATATAATGTGGTTAAGAATTATTTTACAGCAGCCTCACTTGTATTTAGAAATTTATTTCTTTATATGACTAAAAGTAGATAGTATATCATTAGCAAGTCTTGGAACTCTGAGTATATTTAAATGACCTGCACTGCACTTAATTATATTTTTAAAATCCAAGTTATTGATAAGATGTTCATAGTCTTCTTGAAGTACTATTTGATCATAGAGTCCATATGCAAGTGATACATTCTTTTCACGCAAATAGTTGTTCTGCCTGGTTAAAGGTTCAAAATCAATCAATGCATTTTTCACGTCTTCAAAACAGTAGCCACTGTTACATAGTTCATTTTTTATGTTTACAAGCAACTTACTTTCCCACGTCAATTTTGATAGGATACTTACAGAATTAATAATAAATAAATTGTCAATATCTTTACAAACTGATGCTAAAATCATTGAAACACAACCGCCCATACTAAAACCTGTTATGCACGAAGGCAAGTCGCTTTTATCACATACAATTCTATAAGTCGCATATAAATCATATACTGCTTGCTTTAATGACCATTGAGATCTCGCTATATCTGCGCTCCAGAAATATTCTCCACTAAACACACTCTTTTCAGGCTTTCTGTCATAGTGATATGGTAGCATCATTAAATACACATTCAGCCCTAGATTATTAAGCATTTTGATCAGAAACTGATAAATACTTAAATTATCCTCGTATAAGCCATGTACAAAAACAACATTTCCAACAGCGTTTTGAGCATCATATACTATAACGCTGACAGTATCATTTTCATCATTGGATGTATGTATAAATGACTTGAAGATAAGTTTTTCTTGATTGTCTTCTTCAATATATCTAAATTCAAGAGCATTAATATTTGTCCTGTCTAAATCCTCAAAAGGATACCCTTCTATTAATTTAAAACGGCTATTCTTTGGTGAATGACTTACTTTTGACAGCTTAGTCTCTATTATCTTATTAATTGCAATATTATCCACATAGCGCGAGCTTTGTTCATTCATGTTAACCTCCAGATCCACTTTGGGTACAAAAATAATTATCTATAAGTGTGGATTTCTTTGTTTTTTGTGGTTCTCAATCAAATCTCTCCTCAAATGCAAGTGATAATGAACAATATATGTTCTGAATTGAGACTGTTCTTACATTTTCAATCGGAACACCTTTTAGCTTTGTCACATCAAATACTGTGTCAATTTCACGGAAATCTAAATTCATTCCACACTTCTGAAGTTTAGAAATAGCTTCTTTCCTAGTCCAATATATTGTAGATAGGCAATTTGCCTTACACTCATTCTCTTTATTATTTAATTTAACTATATCACCAGATATTTTCATTCTATTTATCTCATTAATTTCATTAGCAGTATAGAAATGCTTTAGCATTGGCTCAGCTATACTAATTGTATTTTCAATATCCACACCTAACAGATGTTTAGATACTACCGTTATACAATATGGATAAGAGTGGGAAATTGAGATATTTAAATGTGGGTATTCTTTAATATATGGTGCGGAATTTAATCCACTTAAAATACTGATTTGGTTAAAACCCACACACCCAGGATCAGATTTATTATCCACTATTGGTATTATCTTTTTTAAAGCCTTTTTACCAGCATATCTGCCAGCCATCCACTGTATCCGTTTTTTTGGATTTGTATATTTATCTATATATATCTTTTCAATATTAGAGAAATTAGACAATAAATCTCCGTCTCTATTAAATACATCTCTCATAAATTTCCTAATATTAATAATTTCATAACTAAAATCAAATTTATCAGAAGCATTCTGCAGGAAATTTCTCAATTCTGTTTCAACCAATTCATATTCCATGCCTTCTCTCCCTAATCTAGCAAAAAACAGCTAATAATAAAGCTTCAAACAGTAACAAAATCTGCTCTAAAAATATGCATTTTTAGTACAATAATAAAATTTCAATTATAAGGCAAATACCCTTGCCATCATAAACTTTTCACAAGGGTATCACCTTAATATTGTATTTAATAACTTACATATATAAAATTCATAACTTTTACTGGTTAATGAGTCTGAAAGTAGCATTTCTAGCATAGCTGCATAGTTCATCTTTCTCATCTAATATCGCAATTCGGTATGTGCGATACTCTTCTTCCTCAGCCACTGCTTCTGCAAACACCCTAAAGAAACCATCTTTTTTAGGAACCTTTAGTATTCCAAATTCTTCAACCTTCCACGGTAAATATATATTCTTCTTCCTTGTAACACAGTCCTGAGCCGCACCTTGATACATTGCATCAATAAAGCAAGGATTTATAAGTAGCTCATCAAGAGGGTAATTCTTGTTATGTATTTGTTCAGTTGGGAATAACTCTGGGAAAATAACACCCCTTTCGTTATTGAAGAATTTATCTTTTTCCCTTAATTCTTCTGTTTCTCCCATCCTCCAATACAATGCCCCCAAGCTTAAAATCTGATTTCCAAACTTATCAAGCAAAATATCCTTCAAATTAATTTTGCTAGTAATGGTAAATTCACTGCTATTCACCCATCCCCAGTTTAATGGATTCATGTCCTCATAATCCTCAAATTTGTCCGACACGTACATGCCTCCGTGAGTAATTAAAGCCTCAGCACCCATCTTTTGCGGTTTAAAGTAAGAATGAACTGACATCTTCCAGCCTTCATTTTCATGCTTACCATCAATGAATATCTCTCTATCCTTGTCATGGAATAGTTTAAATGGATTTACAAACTCCATATTGCGTAAGCAATATCTATCCTTCTTACCAGACTGTAGCACATAGTACTCAGTGCAGAGCTCCATAATACAAGCAGCTGGTAATAGTGGCACATTTCTGAGTCTATGCTGATCAATCAATGCATCCTTACTTACTGAGAATGTTTTATAAGCTCTAGTTATACGGCTTCCTTCCCTATCAACTCTATCAATTAGTATTGCATCATATAACTCATTAATAAATAACTGTGGGTCAGCCAAATTCTCAAGCCCATTGCTGAGAATAACTTCACTAATATCCATTTTACTTTCCAATAACTTAATGAATCCAGCTACACCAGATTCCGTATCTATTAGCTTTATCCCTAACTTTGAAGCATTCTGCTTAAGGTACTCGTTTCTTGCTGCTATTCCGATATCTTTCCACCCTGCCCATACAATACTTACAGCATTAATAGCAGTATTTTTAGTTTTTAATGATTTTGCCAATAAATTTAGAAAGCTGTTTGCTGCACAATAATCAAGTTGTGCTTCATTCCCAAAACGTCCTGATATTGAAGAAAACAGATATACTTCTTTTAATTCTTCCTTATCACAGTATTTTAAAATATTACATACACCCAATACCTTTGTATCAAATACATCCTCAAATTCTTTAATTGATTTCTGCTTAATAAAATGGCTTCTATCAATACCTGCTGCATGAATTAAACAATTAACAGCACCATGCTTCTTTATAGCCTTATCAATTGCTTTTTTTACAGATTTCTCATTCCTTACATCACATCCAATATAAGTTATGCTATTACCCGATGATTTCATACCTTCAAGCATATTATAAATCTCTATAGCTTTTGTTAGCTTTTCAAATTCAGCTTGAATGAGTACTGGCGTGACCTTTTTATGAGTTTTAGCCAACCTTTCTTGTATTTCGAGCTTCTTGTCATTTAATTGCTGTTCATTTAGTTGAGCCAGTTCCTCAATCTCTTTTGGTAGCTCTGTTCTTCCTAATATTGTGAAATCACCTTTATATTTTTTATTAATCTCTTTAGTAATCTCCGCTGTAATACCCAGTGCTCCACCAGTTATTAAAAAATGTGCATTAACCGGTTCACTACCGTTTTCACAACTGCATTTAAAATCTTTCAAGCTGTCAGTCAAACTGGTGGGCTCTAGCTGAGTTTCATTAAAATTACCTATCCTGACAACAAATCTCTTATCAGAATTATATGCAATTTCGTAATCAAAACCGGAGGACTCAATCTCATTAATTATATCTGCCAAAAAAACATCTGTGTCATGTACAATTTGCTTTTCAAAGTCAGCTACCTTAATACTACAGTTCTTCCATTCCCTTTTCAAACCCTTATAAAAACCTGTTATTGCTCCAAAAGATGGATCAATTTCTTGAACAGGTCTATCTATGTAACCCATTCCTCCGTCAATGGATACCGCACATAAAATTCTGAGAGATAAGTCCTTTATATGCTCAGCAGCTACCTTATAAAATATAAATCTTGCCTTTCCACTTAACTGAAGAATAGATTTCTGTTCTTCCAAGCTTAGAGTATTAAAATTCGTATCATTTCCTAAGTGTGAGCAATCTATTATTACATCTATAGGCTTAGATACACATTCTTTTGCGGCCTTCTCTATCTCTTCCTCTGATTGTTTTGCATTAAATACAAATGTGAATATGGTATTAGCTTTTTCTGTTAAATTGTCACAAATCTTGCTAACAAAGGTCTCATTATCTCCAATGATGCATACATTTTTAGACTTAATGTCAAAATCTTTTTCAGGTAATTCCTGCTCAATGAGTTTTGGTTCTTGCCATATAAGATTTGATGATTTTTTTTGTTCTATAGAGCCAGACCCAGTTTCATTTTTTCCACCATTTTCTTTTATTTCTTCCACATAGTCAATAATGTCTTTTATTGTAACTGCTCCATTTACCTCATTCTTATTAAAGTCCTTCATATTGAGCTTGCTCTTGATATCTGATAATATTTCTGATATTTTGCTTTCATCAAGATCTAAGTCCTGCTCTATTTCCATATCTAATGTAAGCATTTCAACAGGGTATGCTGTATATTTTGCTATTGCATGAACAATAACATCATCAATAGTAGCACTTGTATCTTCAAAAACTGTTGTTGATGCAACCTCATCAAGCGCAGTCTCTGATAGTGAATCTATGTTTAACCTGCTATTCAAGATATTATATAAATGGTCTATAACACTTTCAATCTTAAGCAATTCCGATACATGAGGCCATTCTTCTCTCTGTATGTCATACTTTTCAGATAAAGTAGAAATAATTGTTGCTTGTTTCACTGTATCAATCCCCAAATCAGCTTCCATTTCCATACTAATATCAAGCATGTCAGTAGGATATTTTGATATCTCGGAAATAACCTCTAATACTTCTGATTGAATTTTATCCTTTGAAATCCCATTTCCTTTCTGAGAATCAATTAAAGGAGTTGTTGTAGCCGTATTTGATAATAGCTTGTTATCTTTTTGCTCATCTCCTAATATTACTACGCTTTGCACAGTTGAGCTTGGCAGCTTTGAGTATATAAGGTCAATAACCTGTCCTATTGTAGGATAATTGGTAATACTTTGCCCTTCCTCTCTTTTAATAGCATACTTGTCCCAAAGAATTGATATAATTGTTGCCTGTTTTACAGTATCAATTCCTAAATCAGCTTCCATTTCCATATCTAAGTCAAGCATATCAGTAGGATACTTTGAAATCTCAGAAATAACATTTAACACCTCAGATTTAACAGTATCCTTTGATAAAAACTTTACTTCTCCAATTGCAGATACTGCATCTAATCCACCTGATACATTCTCGCTAGACTTTTGTTGATTATCAGGCTCTTGAGTATTATAGGCTGTTCCATCCGTCATCTTTGAATATGCCAAATCAATAATCTGACCAATTGTCGGATAATTAGTTATGCTTTGCCCTTCTTCTCTTTCAATGCCAAACTTCTCCCAAACCATTGAAAATATCGTTGCCTGCTTAACTGTATCTATTCCTAAGTCTGCTTCCATTTCCATATCTAAGTCAAGCATATCCTTAGGATACTTTGTTACTTCTGAAAATATATCCAAAATAATATCAATAATATTCTTTTTGTCAGGCATAATAGAATTAGTAGCAGTGCCCCTAACCTCTGTTCTAATGTTAGCAGTTGCCGACGCTACATCGCTGTTAGTAATGTGAGCGTTATTCTGTTTAATTATTTCAGTTGATTCAGCTAAAGCTTTATCCTTAATTCCATCTTTGCCCTTCTCAGACTTGAGCACAAGCAGGCGTCCATCTTTACATAAAACGGAATCATTTGATGAATTAATTGTTTTTAGCCATTGATCGTATTTAGAATTGTTGACTATTCTATTATCACCCACAGTTAAGCTCTTTAACAAAATATAGTTGCCCTGTCCTCCGAATCCTGCAACACATCTTAGAGCATAATCAAACTGGTAATTGCCACCCTCTGAAAGCTTAAGCCCAGCCAATTCTGGATCTGGAACTAAATAATTTACTATTGGTGGTACCTTCTGATATTGAAGAGACTTCGCCGCAACTGCTTCTTCAATAGAGCCTCCCATTGTGTGCCCTGTCATACCTTTTGTATTGCATATAAGAATATCCCTATACGCATTTCCAAATACTTTTTCAAGGGAAAACTTCTCAGTCTGTGAACAGCCACCCTTTTTAGGTGTATAAGTTTCGTGGGAGAAATAAACAGTATTTTGCGCAATTTGTGTTCGGCTAAATCCATTTTCTCTCTCCATTTTAGAAATAAACTTCTCCAGCTCCTCACTGAATTTCTCTGCATCAATTTTTGTCTGATGTCCTGCCATATTAAATGCGTGAGTACCCACGATACTGCATATTCCTGACATTCCACGAGCTTCTACCACTTCTTCCTTTTCTATCACAAGTCCTACTGCACCAGCACCAATTATCATGCCATTACGCCTATTATCGAATGGTATAGCTGCACTATAAAGATCCTCTGAAGTAGTTGCTGCACCTGCAGACAAAAACCCTCCTCCAAGCCATTTGATACTTTCCTTTGAGGATGCATTGTCTGCTCCTATAATTATCATTCTTTCAGCACGACCTGCACGGATCATGTCCTCAGCCAATGAAATCGCATATGCTGTTGAAGAACATGCCGCATTAATCTGGAAGTTTGGTCCTGATGCGCCAATAAACTGAGCTAAACGATTGTTGGCCTGTGAAGCAACCTGGCTCATAAAGTCTGAATTAAATCTATAAATATCCTCTTCTCCTGAGCAGTCACTAAGCCTTGAATAATTCAGAGTAAACCAGTCTGCTAATTTCTTTTTGACACTATAATCACTGGTATGGCAAATTATTTGTTCATAGAACCCTATCATTTCTTGTCTGGACTTCTTTCCAAATTTATATGCAACAAACTTGGACACTTCCTGAATAAACGGTTCTACCATTGGGAAGCCATTAGCAAATATAATTCCAGTGCTTTCTCTCATTTCCTCTGGGAGTAAATAGCGTCCTTCTAGGATTGAGCCATTTGACGTTACTTTTCTTTCCTTTACTAATGGTATTCCAGCATCAGCTAATGCCTCATATCCTGCTGCAACTGCAGCACAAACTGTCTTTGTCATTTGTTTCTGAATATCTACATCTACCAGATACTCATCCATATCTAAATTCCCAAACTTACCTGCTAAGGCAATAACCTCGTTTATTGAAGATAGAGTCTTAAACTCAGAGCCCTGCTCACTCTTAACCAACCTTGTGATATTAAGCTCCGCCATACTTAGTCTCTCATCATCTGTTAATCTCTCAATTAAATTTCTACCCTCAAATAATAAATCAAAGTTTTCATCACTGAATATCTTTTTATATGTACCCGGTAATCCAATAGAAACACCGCTATAAACCAACTTTTTAGTTGGCAAAGTATTTGCTGATATGTTATATGCTGGTTTGTCTGTATTATAAGTTAAATTACTAGCTGGGATATCAGTAGTTTTTATACTCTCTGATACTGCAGTTGTCTTTTCAATATTTGCTTTACTTTCAGCCTGCACTATTTGAACCTCAGATACCCTATCAATTGGCGAAAGAACCTGAATGTGTACGCCTGCAGCAAACAATTCTCCAACAGCTTTATTCATACATTCAATGTCATTCTTCTTTTTTAAATTAGAAGTAATAACTTTTATATCTTTACCTGACAAAATGTCCTTCGTAAGGTTGCTAAGAACATTACCAGGCCCAATCTCAACAAACAGCCTTACCCCGTCATTGTATAATTTATTTATAGAATCAACAAACCTTACAGGATTAGTTATTTGCTCCCTTAACATCTGTGGTATATTTGCAGTATCGCTATTTTGCGGATAATATTCCACTAGATGATTTGCCATAACTTTTGTATTACCGGCCTTAAATTTTATATCCTTTATATCATTATAAAAGTTTTCTGCTGCACTCTTTATCAAGGGTGAATGGAAAGCATGTGATACATTTAATACTGTATGTGTTACCTTTTCTTTTTCTAACACTTCTACAAGCTTTTTAATTTCCTCTGCATCACCACCAACAGCAATCTGAGTTGGTGAATTTATATTAGCTACATAAATTTTGAGTCCTATTCTCTCAAGCAGCTTTTCAACTTCATCTTGCGAGCCCTTAATGCTCACCATTTTCCCACGTTCATTTTCAGGAATTTCAGCAAAAGAGTATCCTCTAATGCCAACAAGATTTGCCGCATCTCTAAACGACATCATGCCATTTGCAGCTAGAGCACTTATTTCACCAAGGCTATGCCCTACCATATACCCTGCTTCAAGTCCCATATCCTTAAAGAGCTTATACATACAATAGCTACTGATGAAAATTGCTGGATGTGTATTTTGTGTCTCTTTTAATGTTTCATTAATTTTATCTGTATTTTCTCCAAATACCATTGAAGAAATCTTATTTTCATATTTTGATTGCCAAATTGCGTCAAAGCTATCATATGCTGATTTAAAAGTAGGATAACTATCATATAAATCCTTTTCCATATTAGCATATTGTGATGCTTGACCAGGAAATAATACTGCGATTTGCTCAGGATTAATCTCTTCTCCTGTTCCAAAACTTATTCCAGAAAGGAGCAGTTCATCTGAATTACCTACACGTTCACTTTCATAGAGCTTTATGAAAGTATTCCATCTCTTTTTTAAATCATCAACATTGCATGCCATTAAAGCAAGCCTCAAATTTCTACCATAACAAACAGTAGAATTATTCTGAAAAACAAGCTTGCTAAAGCCTTGTTCTATATTTAATTCGGCTTGATTAATAAATTTGTCATACTCTTCCTTAAGCATGTCTATTGTATCAGCAGCAAATAAAACAACTTCCTGTATTGAATCAACTTTACTCTGAGCAGAAACGGTTGACGTAATACTTTGATTGTTATGTATTGAGTAAGGAATATTATATGATTTCCCTACAAACTCTTCTCTAAATTCTTCAAGAGAAATATGATAGTCAGCACCACCAAACCCAAAAGCACTAACACTTGCCCTTCTAGGATGGCTGCTGTTTGCATTCCACTGCTTTCCGTCTCTTAACACATAAAACGGAGAGCCTTCTAATTTTAATTTTGGGTTTATTTCCTGCAGATTCGCCGTAGGTGGAAGTATCTTATTGTTTAGAGCTAATACCGCCTTTAGTACACCTGGCACACCAGCGGCTGAACGCAAGTGACCTATATTTGATTTTACTGACCCTATTCCGCAGTACTCTTTTTTTGAGCAACCCAATTTACTAAATGCCTTTTTCAAAGCACTTACTTCAGCAGGATCTCCGACAGGAGTTCCTGTGCCATGTGCTTCCAGCATTTCTATAGTATCAACAGAATATCCTGTCATTTTAGTAGACATTTCTATAGCTCTAATTTGTCCTTCTTCACTAGGTGCGGCTATGTATTTTCCCTTGCCATCACTAGCTCGTCCATAGCCTGATATTACGGCCAATATATTATCTTTATTTTGTATAGCATCTCCAAGACGTTTCAATATAAAAACTCCTGCACCAGCACCAATTACGAATCCATTTGCGCGGGAGTCAAATGGATATGAGCCATCCGGTGATAATGCATTTATTCCAGAAAACAAACTTAATCCAGGAGCTAAAACAGAAACATCTGCAGCACCAGCTATTACAGCGTCATATTCTCTATTTATGAGTCCCTCAACTCCGCAGGAAATAGCCGCAAGAGAAGACGCACATGCAGCATCCACTGTAAAAGCCGGACCCCATAAGTCAAATACATTAGTTATTCGTCCAGCAACAATATTGGGTAATACACCTGGAGAGCTATCCTCTGTAATTTGTATAGTACCTTTTAGGAACTCATTTCTGAGTTTATTGATTACTTCATTTAATTCATCTGGTGAAAACTTACCTTGCACTAATGCATTGTTTTTCAAGTAGTATTCTATTTCTTGAAAACTCATTCTTTTGAGAATTTGATCATACTTTATTCCTGGCAGTCCATTTCCAAGAATAACTGCCGTACGCTCTTTTGGGAGTGCATTTTCTCTCATAGATTCAAGCGCTTGATCAACGCAATATATTGTTGCGAGTTGATTTCTATCCATATGCTCAGCAACGGCCGGTGGAATCTTATGCTTAAAGCTTGAATTTATGTATGCCTTATGATCTACAAGTCCTGCAACATTAGTATATGTTTTATCTTTCTTATCTACTTTTCCATATAAATCAGGGCAGTAAAATATTTCACTGTTTATTATCTCGTTGGGTATTTTTTTTATAGAAACTTTCTTGTTAAGTATATTATTCCAAAACTGACTTATATCAGCAGCATCTGGGAAAACCCCTCCAATTCCCACAACCGCAATTCCACTTTCTGAATAATTATAATTAGCCACAAAATCCCCCCATTTTCTCTTCTAATTTTAATTATATCTCTATAGTTTTATGCAACATTAATTAATTTTCTGGTATTAATATTTTGATAATAAATTTTTATCTATCTTACCAATATTGTTTCTTGGGAATTGTTCTATATATGTAATACTTTTGGGAACTGAGAAACTAGAAAGCTTACTTGAAACAAACCTAATAAGTTCTCTCTCAGTAAGTGTTTTTTCAGGTTTTAATACTACAAAAGCTTTTACTACCTCGCCATACATCTCATCTTTCTGACTAACTACTGCTGATTCCAATACAAATGGATGCTGATTTAACACTGACTCAACATCAATAGGTGATACTTTAATTCCTGCAACATTTATAAATTCAGTATTCCTACCACATAAAATAAATTCGTCGTTATTGTTTTTATACGCAAAATCTCCTGTGTAGAACCAACCATCTCTTAGTTTCTTGCTGGTCTCTTCAGGTTTCTTCCAATATCCCAACATTACATTTGGACCCTTTACTCTTATCTCTCCAACTTCATTTTGACCAACAGGATTTCCACTTTTATCTACAATTTCAACTTTAGCCACCTTTGTTGTAGGCTTTCCTACATTACCAGGAGTTATTGTAATAGATTTATCTCTAAAGATAGTTAATGTACATGTTTCAGATAAGCCATATCCCTCATTAAGATACACTCCTGTTTTTTCCTCCCATTGTATAGCTGTCGTATGATTTAAAGGAGCTGCTGCAACAAATGCCGCTTTTAACGCTTTTAACTGTGGAAGTATTGAGTCATATCTTAGCAATTGGACATAATGAGTTGGAACTCCAAAAAGATGAGTAATTCCTTCTGTCTCAACAAGCCTTGCAAATTTTTGCGGCTGAAAGGATCGCATCATTACCACACAAGCACCATATTCCATAGCATCAAACAATATATCTATACACCCATATGCATGTGAGAAAGGTACGAAACAAATAAGCCTGTCCTCTTTTGTAAATGTATATCCTATTTCCTGTTGTATAGCAACATGAGCTATACATCTATATACATTATGCATAACTCCCTTAGGTTTAGAGGTTGAACCAGAAGTATAAAGAATTATTGAAACTTCATCTTCAGAAATGTCATAAGGTTCCGATTGGATTTGTTCAATATCCATAGCATCACAAACCATATCTACATCCGTATCATGCATAATTGCAATATTGACACCTAATTCTTCAATATCTTTTTCATTTTTTAGGAATGTAATTAGACAAGTAGCCTCAGAATCCTCTAAATAGTATTGCAGTTCAAAAGGCTTAAACATTGGATCAACTATACAGGAAATAAAACCACAATATTGACACGCAAGGTATGCAATTACAGTTTCTGAACCATTGTACAAATGAATCGCAATTGTAGAACCCTTTTTAAATCCACTATCTATTAAATACTGAGCAAACTTTTTAACAGCAATCTGCAACTCTTTATATGTATACCTTCTGCCATTTTCTGAATCTACTATTGCTTCATTATTTAAAAGCTCCTGGTTTATATTGAATAGATAATCACAACAATTCATCTTAGTACTCCTTCCTATCCTCCAATTTGTAGTTTTCCTTAATTTATAAATACCCTTTTGAGATTAATATTTAAATATGACTCCCCCTCCGCTTGCACCTGCTCCATGTGCCATCATTAGTACTGTCATTCCTCTTTTTAACCTTCCAGTAGTAATTAATTCATTTAGATTAAGAGGGCTCATAGCTGATGCTGTATTTCCTTGTTTATGAAAAAGGCTAACACTCTTTTCAAGCGGTATATTAAGAGCTTTAAGCTGTCCTTCCCAAAGCTGGGTCGTCTGGTCAGATGTGGCAACTAAATCTATATCATCAATGGTCAATTTTGAGGACTCTAATAGCCGATTTACGGTGACTACTGCAGACTCAATTGCATTCTCAGTAAGTATTCTTCCATTGTCAATTTTCATTCCGAACATATCACTAGATAAATTTACTTTAGAGTTTAACAAAGATAAACCAAGGGGCATGTATCCTACTTCATAATGAGTATTATCTGTCTGAAGGTATGAGCTTAGAAAATGTTTTTCACCACTAACTCCTAGAAGCATTGCAGCGATTCCATCTCCCATTAAAAATACAGTGCGTGTATCAATTTTATTGAAATCATTGGCTAATGCCCAACTTGTCAATCCACCGCCAAATATTAGGACATAGTCATCTCCCGAGTCTATATAACGTATTGCCATATCCATTGCATGTATAAATCCACTGCATGCAGCTGTTATATCAAAAGCCGGAATACCTTTTTCGGCTTTTAATTTCTTCAACATACCTATTGATGTTGCTGGCACATTGTAATCTCCTAATAACTTTGAGTATATAATACGATCAACCTGTTCTATACTAACATTCGCTCTTTCTAAACATTGCTTAGCAGCATATGCTACACAATCAGCGACATCCAGATTTTTATTCTCCCATCTTCTCTCACTTATGCCTATAGAATATCTAACTGCTCTATCAGTCGCAATTAAGTCATACCGTTTGATAATATCATCATTAGTCACAACATTATCCGGTAAATAAGAACCTGTCGATAGAACTTTCGCATATCGCGCCACATCTAGATTACTAACTGGTGGATACTTAATTATTTTTTTCATATAATTACAGCCTCTTTATTATTTATTGAGATTTGCATTATTTTTAACCTGACGATATACTTCTTCTGCCATGTTCTTAACAACTAGAAGCTCTTTATCTGCTTCAACAATAGGAACCGAAAAGCATTCTGAAATACGGAAACTCATCTCAACAATAGCAATAGAATCTGCTCCCAAATCATCTATCAAATGGGTATCCGGAGTAACTTCATCTTCATCTAGCCGAAAGTACTCCACCAGAATCTCTTTCATTTTCATATAAATATCTTGTTGCGTCATAACTGTTCCCCCCTATAAAGTATTTAACGCTAAACAAACTTCAAATGTTTAACTAAGTACTAAGATCTCCCTACGCTTTGTATATCATCCCCCCTCCACTAAAGCCTTCTCCATGGGAAAGCAGTAAAATGTTCATTCCACTTTCAATCTGCCCAGTGCTAAATGCTTCATTTAAGAGTAGTGGAAGCATTGCAGACATTGTATTCCCATAGCTATGCAATAATGAAATACTTTTTTCTTGTTTTACACCCAAAGCATCTAATGTTACTTCCCAAATAGGCTTATTGTTTTCAGTAACAAGAACTAGATCAATGTCACTCATATTTAGATTGCTTTCTTCAAGAAGATTGTCTCTAACTGTAATAGCCGCCGTTCTAAAAAAATCTTCTGCATGCTTCCAGTTATCCATATTGTAATAGTCATAAAATAACGAAAAATCTTCTTTTTCAAAAGAACTTCCCGTATGCTCAGGCTTAAGCTTTTGTGTTGTTGCAAACTCATAATAATTGTGATTCGTATAAAAATAACTTGCCAGAAAGTGAGGCTCCTCAGAACACGAAAGTAAAACTGATGCTGCACCATCCCCAAATAGGAATGCAACTCTCGGGTCAGTTTTGCTAATTAATCTATTGCATACTCCACCAGAAGTTATAAGAATATATTCATCGTTGCTATTAATATAACGTGTTCCAAGGTCAAGAGCTTGTAAAAAGGAATTTATACCACCATCTATATCAAACGCTTGTGTTGCATATGTACAACCCAATTTCCTTTGTACCATACTGGCTGTCATTGGTAAAAGGTTGTCACCAAAAAACTTGGTGGAAATTATCCGTGATAATTTATCAACATGTACTTTTGATTTATCCATACACTTTTTACCAGCAAAAGCTAATATATCCGAATCTACTAAATTGTCTTCTGCTACTCTACGTTGGTGAACACCAATTGATTTGCGGATTACGCTATCCTTCATGGCTAATTTGTTTTTATTTATAATGTCATCATTTGTTATAGTTTTTTCCGGCAAATATGCAGCAGTAGATACAATTTTGCTGAATTTTCTAAAATACTTTTTTTTATAATCTGGAAAAATGAAGTTATTTTGTCTCATGGCTCCTCCAATTTTCATATTAGAACTGCATATTTACGACTCTATTTTAACAATATATCTCTTAATTATCCTATTTTAACATATTATATAGCATAATGCATTACTGTATTTTGTCTTATACATAAATTTTGTTGAATTTAGTTAAACAAATTAATTGTTATAATACAATAAATTTGTTTACACTATTTTTAAACATGTGTAATAAGTTTAAATACCTTAGATATTTTCTGGAGTATAAGTCATCTAATTGTCAGTACATTATTTGGTAGATTGTAATTTTACTATACAATCCCATATTAAGCAATTATATATATGCAAAAAATACTTTTACTTATACTAAAAATCATCAAAACGCATACGCCCATTCTAAATATTTTTACAAAAACATTCTGAAATCGGCAATTTTTTTACAGAAATATCAAGTGCTTGTACCTTCTTTAAGGTATAAAAGAAGGTTTATATATAATATAGTTGATACTATATGTTTACATAAACCTTAATAATGTTTAATTCTTGTTTAATTCTTATTTAATTCTTATTTAATTCTTATTTAATTTAAAATTTAGATTTACATAATCATTCAAAACTATTCATAAGTTAATAATTCAACTTTCCCACACACAAAATATATCTTTGTTTAAACTTATAATCAAGTACTTTATAATCAGAATCTTAACGTGTATTAATTAAGCTTTTGTCAAGTTTATTATTATACATTTATATATGAAAATCATTTTTATATACAGGAGGTTTCTTAGCATTTTTACTCCTTCGAAATATGAAAACTTAAAAAATACTGTTAATATTGTAATTTTTAGAGTATAATACATTTTTATACATATAATTATATTAATTTGCCGAAAACATTATTAATTTCTTATAATACCTATGTAATTCTGTATCTACAGTAGCTTAGTGTTTTAGCATTCTTGCATCTTTATCGTGTTATGCTACATACCACGAAAATAGAGTACTAACCTATTACATACAGACTAATAGAGATTGTCGGCTGGCCAGCTTTCAATAAATAAACTACTTACAAAACCGAAGGGAGAATTTTATGAAAAAACAAATCCGATTACTTTTACCATTCTTAGTATTTACGCTGTTTCTGCAGGTATTTTTATTTTCATCAAATACAAAAGTTTATGCTACAGCACAACTAAGAGTTCAGATGTATAATACGAATACATCTTCAAATACAATATCCCCAAATTTTAGAATTTTTAATGATGGTACTACTTCACAAGATATGTCCAATGTAAAATTGAGATACTATTTTACCAAGGATAATACTGGTGAACAACACTTTGCCTGCGACAATTGTATGAACAGCAATGTGACTGTAGATGGTGTGACAGGCAGCTTTGTAGATATGACTTCACCAGTGATAAGTGCTGACAATTATGTAGAAATTAGCTTTCCAAATGATGTAATACTAAATCCAAATGAAAACATGACACTGCAAACAAGAATTTATAATCAAAATTGGTTAAATTACAACCAAACCAACGACTATTCTTATAACGCATCAAATACTACATATGCGGATTGGAGTAATGTAACCGCTTATACATCTGGAAGCTTGTCCTATGGTATAGAACCAACTCCACCTACTCCCGCCGCAAAGAAATTCCTAGTAATAGTAAGCAGCAAAATCATAAACTATTGTTCATCTGAGGTAGATCAATATATGGATGATATCACAGCGGAAGGTTGGGATCCAACTCTCATCAAAGTAAACAATGAAGCTGATGGAATATGTGATAATGTTTGTGAAAGCCCTGCAGATCTTAAGGCTCTTATTTCAGGCTATTATGCCCAAGGCTGCGAAGGATTTGTATTAATAGGATCTGCCCCCTCTATCCCTAGTGCATTGTGGCACAAAAACCCCTCGTCAATAGACATAGGACCTTCAGATCTTTATTATGCAGATATGGATACATGGACTGACCTTCCAGGCAGCAACGGTATTCCTGATGGTATTTACGAATCTTACTATGATATTCAAGGTGGAATTGAATATGATGCCAATAATCCGGCTACACCAGGCAATGCCGCCTTTATCCCTGAAATGATTTTTGGAAGAATATCAGCAGGTAAGATTTCGTTGGATGCAAATGGCAATATAAATTACGAGCTTGAAGGCAGCAGAGTTGCAAAGTATTTAACTAAAATACATGACTCTCGTCAATCTACAGATGGAATTATGACTTATGACTCAAAAGCCTTTGTTTTCGTAGATGATGATTTTCCAGATGACAAATTTGTGCAAGTTCCTTTTATGCAAAATCTGACAGATAACGTTGATTGTGTAGCAAATAACGCATCAACAAATAAAGATGGTTTTTTACAGCTATTACAAGGTGAATATAGAATGGGTATGGAACAAATTCATGGTTTACCTAATGAATTTTCACCAGAATATTATCCATGTGGGACTGAGACTTCCTTGATGGACAAATCTAAAGTTGATATAAATGCAATTAATAATATAACCGTAAAGCTTAACTATTTTCATATTAACTCCTGTAGTTCATGTAATTTCAATGAACCAAGCATTGGTGCTGCTGTTTTGTTTAATAATATTGATTCCTATAGCAGCAGTTCTAAGAATTCATTTGTTTACAATGTAACTGGTATGATAGTGCCCTCAAATTTTCAATTAGATAATGATTATATCAATGATTTAAAGTCTGAATGTATAGGATCTTCATTTAAAAATTTAATGGCGAGACATACCAACCCATGCATGTTCAATGCTATATATACCCTTTTAGGTGATCCTACTCTAAGATACAATTTTTCAACTCCAGAGAACAAATGCCCTATTATTGATAATGATTTTAACGATGTAATCGCTTACGTTAACAAGCCATTTAAAATTAATTTTAAAACAACCGACCCTGAAAACGATGAGGTATATTTGGACGTCTCTGGTTTACCAACAGGAGCTTATTATGACAGCTCAACAAGGTGCTTGTACTGGACTCCCTCTAGTGCAGATGTAGGTAGTTCATATACTATTACAGCGAACGCTTATAACAAGGATGCATCAGGTAATGCTATAAACAACTATAACGAGAAGTTTACAATTTATGTATCAAAGATGATTCTATCTAATGTGGACATAGAAAACCCAGGTTTTGAATCCTTAAATACCGATGGTACTCTCAGTAACTGGCAACAGTACATTAATAGTGATGCATTACCTACAGATTCGATAATAAAGCACAGCGGAAATAACTCTGCTATCATTACTAATCCAACATCCCAATACTCATATTATCAATTAACCTTCCCTATAGAAAAGAATACCACTTACTTAATCAGTGGATACATAAAAACCTCCAATGTACAAAATGAAGGTGCCTACTTAGTTGTAGAATCTAATACTACTACGGAACAACCTCATAAAAGTACAAAAATAACAGGAGATAGCGATTGGACACCTGTATATTTAAGGTATTATTCTGGAAGCACCACAAGTATTGACTTAGGCTGCATATTTTATGGGACAGGCACTGCTTGGTTTGATGATATCAAATTAGAAAGGGACTACAACTTAAAATTTGATGTTACTAGTGTGCTAGCAGGATGGCATAAAACAGGAAATGCTGCTATTATCTACGATGATACATCTACATATGATGGATTGCTCTCAGCTAAAGTTTATTCAGATGATCCAAGATATGCTTCTTTAAGTAATGAAATAGATGTTCTTCCTAACACCAATTACCGTGTAAGTGTTAAAATAAAAACTGCGGAAGGATCACCTCTGACTGGCGGAGCTAAAGGTGCTCACCTTAAGGTTGAATCTGGGACATGCTCCGTTACATCCTCTCCTGTATTTGACACAGATGGCTCATGGCAAGAAGCATGGGTATACTTAAACACAGGAAATAATTCAAGTATGAATATATTCTATAATTTTGGTGATTCAAATAACCTTTGCTCAGGAAATGTATGGTTTGATGATGTAGTTATTGAAAAAGATGATAACTTAGGTTTTGATATTGTTGACGGTACAAACAGTATCCCTGCATGGAATGTATATGATTATAACCTCATCAATAATACAACTTGCAGTGCTATTTCAATCGATACTGCTGTAAAGTACTCTGGACAAGGCTCAGCAAAAATAAGCTCATCTGCACCAAACTATGTTTCACTTAGTAAGGAAATTGATGTCGTGCCTAATGCCACATATCGTGTTGGTGTATGGATAAGAACGGAAGATGGTGGTTTCACGGGTGGAACAAAGGGTGCTACTTTTGACTTACAGTGCGGAACCAACCTAGTATCCTCTTTACCGTTATTCAATACCTATGGCGACTGGAGGCTGATATATCTAGATATATACACAGGAGATAGCACAAAAATGAATATTTGCTGTAAAGCAGGTGATTCAAATGAACTATGCTCTGGTAATGTTTGGTTCGACAATATCAGTGTAGATAAAAAATGGTAATTTAAGCAATTAAATAACAACTTGAAATAAGACCTTTAACCTGACCCCAATAAATTAGACCTAAATTAACTTATTGGGGTCAGTTCACTTTCCTCATTATTCGGATCTATCATAAAATACAACCCCACTAAAATAACACCAATTCATAAGTTAATAACTCAACGTTCCCACACACAAAATCTATAGGTGTTCAATTGGGAAAGTTGAATTAATAAGTAATAAATTTAAATACTATAATTAAGACTAGGTAAGACTTAGTTTTAGCGCTAATTTATAAAGTATAATGAGGATAGAAATTTGAGTGACTTAATATCCATTCTCTCATCTCGGATATCATGACCTTATAATCTGGAACCTTATAATCAAAATCATGACGTGTATTAATTAAACTTTTATCTATAGGCTCATTATCATACTTGGCTATATTAACATCATTTTTACTAAATATATCTTGGAAGAGTAAAAGCAGTTCATATTTATTTATACTTTTTCCATTAACTAAATGATATAGTCCTGAAATATCCTTTGCAATAGCCTTTTCTACAGCCTTTGCCAGTTCAATAGTTGTAACCCCTGTCCAAATAGCATTTGCATAGCCATTTATTTTTCCTTTCGATTTCATAAACCAATTAAATAGACCGATTCCATCATAATTTATATCTGGGCCTATTATTGAGGTTCTAATAGTTAAATTCTTGTAGTCAATTATCTCACCTATAGCTTTTGTACGGTCATAATATGAGTCACCATCCCTGAAGGATTTTTCTGTATAAAAACCTGTTTTACCTGAGAAAACACAATCAGTGCTTATGTGAATAATTTTTGTAGGAGAATCTCTAAATTTCTCTTCTAAAAAATGTGGAAGATATGAATTAATCAAAATCACTTTATCTTTAGAAGCATCAGCATATTGGTTTAGTATACCTATACAGTTTATAATAATATCAAAGTCTTCTTCATCAAGATATGTTTCAAATTTAACAAAATCAGTTACATCAAGTAAGTATGTTCTTTCATTAAATTTTTTCTTGTGTGCAAGATTAAAAACATCACAAGTACCGTTTTCTTCAAAGTATGTAGTCATCATATGCCCTGCCATCCCTGTTGAACCTAATACTAATATTTTTTTCTTGCCCATCTATAAATCCATCCCCCTCCAAACTGTCTGATTAATATAATCCGTATAGCTCATAATTATTCTTACAACCTTATCTGATACATTCGAAGCATTGTAATCATCTACCGGAGAAGCATTGATTGCAGCTGTTACAATTTCAATAGACTGTAAGACTCTTTCTGCTTTAAGCCCAGATAAGATTAGTACACCTTCATCCATGCCTTCAGGTCTTTCATGTGTATTTCTTATTGTAATTGCAGGGAACGCCAGCAATGAAGCCTCTTCTGTAATAGTTCCACTATCCGATACTACGCAGAATGCATTAGTTTGAAGTTTTATATAATCAAAGAATCCTAATGGCTTGATCCACTCAATTTTAGAGTCTATAAGAGACTTATCGAGCATTAAAACTTTCTTCATTGTTCTTGGATGTGTTGATACAATTATTCTTTTTTTATATTTACTTGCAATAGTATTTAAGGTTTCTATAAAGTCCTTAAAATTCTTAGATGAATCAATATTTTCTTCTCTATGTGCACTAACCACTAAATATTCCTTTGATTGTAGCTTCATGTTAACTAATATCTGAGATTTAATTATGTCATTTTTATAAAATTCAAAAACTTCTTTCATTGATGAGCCAACTTTTATTATAGTTTCACCTCTGATGCCTTCTTGAACTAAATATCTCCTTGCATGCTCCGATATCGGCATATTAATGTCACTTAAATGATCCACTATTTTACGGTTAATTTCCTCTGGTACTCTTTGATCAAAGCAGCGATTTCCAGCTTCCATATGAAATATCGGTATCTTCCTTCGTTTAGCTGCAATAACAGACAAGCAACTGTTTGTATCACCATAAATTAAAACAGCGTCTGGTTTCTCTGCCTCTAAAACCGCATCTGCTTTAATCAGTACATTTGCAATTGTATCAATTGACGTTTTACCGGCACAATCTAAGTAATGCTGTGGTTGTCTTATCCTCATTTCATTAAAGAATATTTCATTAAGTTCATAATCAAAATTCTGACCTGTATGTACAAGAATATGTTTTGTGCATTTATCAAGCTTGTCAATGACCCTGCTTAATTTTATAATTTCAGGTCGGGTTCCTACTATTGTCATTACCTTCAGCATATTTTTGTTCATACCCCCTAAAAATATAGCCAGTACAGTTGCCACCGGTGCCGATGCATTGATAAAGACACCGTTGCATCTCAGTTGAAAATTGTAGGTGTTTAACTAATATCAACTTTATTAATTTTCTTTTGGACATAATCAAGACCAATGAGCATACTTTTTAACTCTTCATGCTTTAATCTTCTCGTGCTATGAGAATTGTAATCCTTAACATCAGACGAGATGTTTTTACCACAGCTGATATACTTTTCATAATTCAGCTCTCTGTTATCCGCAGGAATTCTATAGTAATCTCCTAAATCTTCGGCTATTGCCATTTCTTCCTTTGTTAATAACGCTTCATATAATTTTTCTCCATGCCGGGTGCCTATAATCTTAATTTCATTATCAGCATTAAAAATATCCTTTAAGACAGTAGCCAATTCCAGTATAGTAGCTGCAGGTGCTTTTTGTACAAATATATCCCCCTGTTTGGCATTATTAAAAGCATACAGCACTAAATCAATTGCATTTTCTAAAGACATCATAAATCTTGTCATATTTGGGTCAGTTATAGTGAGAGGTAAACCATCTATTATTTGTTGTATAAATAACGGAATTACAGACCCTCTTGAAGCCATTACATTCCCATATCTGGTTCCACATAAAACAGTCTCATTTCCACTTATAGTTCTAGAAGTGGCAACCATTACTTTTTCCAGAATGGCTTTTGACATTCCCATTGCATTGATAGGATAAACGGCTTTATCTGTACTTAATACTACTACCTTCTTGACTTTATTTTGAATTGAGGCATTTAGAAGATTTTCAGTTCCTATTATATTTGTTTTTACAGCCTCCATTGGATAAAACTCACAGGAAGGAACTTGTTTTAATGCTGCTGCATGAAAAACATAGTCTACTCCACTTAAACTTCTATATAAAGAATTGTAATCTCTTACATCTCCTATATAAAATTTAACCTTATCACTATTGATTTCACGGCGCATGTCATCTTGCTTTTTCTCATCTCTGCTGAAAATACGAATTTCCTTTATATCAGTATTGATAAACCTATTGAGGACAGCATTGCCAAAAGAACCTGTACCCCCAGTAATAAGCAATGTTTTTCCGATAAACATACAATCTCCTATCTCGCTTTGAATCAGCGCTCAAATAGTGATGAGAAGCCTCTTTGCACTAAATTTTTATATAACAAATATCTAAAATGTTTAAAAACCTATTTACTTTAACTAGCTATTTCTTTATTGATGATTTTGAACTCCTAAAATTATTAAATAGGGAAGTTAGATATTAATCTATATGGCGTAACAAACTGTTTCATGCAGACCATTTGAATAGTGTCTAATATAAATTTTATATGAAGCAGATAGATTTAGGATAAGCAAAGGTAACTCCCATAAATCAGCAGCTTTGTGGTAAATTGATATCGCTAATTTAGGATGATATTTTGTTATTGTGTCTTTCATTCCATATAAAGCTTCTTCTTCTGCACCCTCAATATCCAGTTTTATATATGTTGGTTTATATTCACCAATAACTTCATCAAGTTTGACCAGTGAAACCTTATCTTTTCCAGTCTCAGAAATAAATGAAGCACTATTGCCATGGCTGTTGAATCCTACTTCCCCAGATATTGAGTAAAGCCCATAATTAAATAGCCCAATACGATTACAGTCTATGTAATTTAAGTTCTCTTTAATTTTATTATAATTCTGAATATCAGGTTCAAATCCATATATATACTTATAGCTATTATTAGTTTCATCAATAAAATCAATTATTGTTTCTCCGTTATATGCCCCTCCATCCACAAAACATTCATTATCGTCTAAGGTAAATATATCTGAAGGGAAATATTGTTTTTGACTTATAACATTATTTAAATATGTAAAATCCATTGTTATTCTGTGTTTAAGAATATTAGTAAGTACTACTTTAGAAAAATCATCAGCTAATAAATTATAAACAGTCTCTATTTTATCGTAATTTTTTTGAAGCAAGGACATATCATAAAACCCTCTTTCTCCCATCATTACAGGGTAATAGACAACATTTTTATATCCTAGACCTAAAATCCTATTATACACATTCATAGGGTTTGGAAGACATATGAGAATAGTGAATCCTGCATTCTGACTTATTTCTTCTAGAGTTACAACCTTTATTTCGTTTATAAATGTACCCTGTTTGGTTTTATCATCATCAATAAAATAACATACATTACAAGCATTATCCTTTAAAATATTGCTTGTAATATACCCTATTCCACCTGCACCGTACAACACAACATTCCTACCTTGTAAAGAAGAAATAATGTCAGTATAGTTATTGTTTTTTCCATCTAATCCTTCAAAATTTACTCCAAAAACCTTTTCCACCATATTCAATATCCCTTCTTAATTCATATTAATACTATTTCATTGAAAGTATATAAACCAATATTTACTCAACTTTCCCACTAAAAAATCTATTGGTTCAAACTTATCAATGATTTGCTGCCGAAATAGTTGCTTCATTGCCCAAGATGCGCCTATATAAAATTTGACTCCATATTTTTAAATTCATATTAGTATATGATATTTTTGTACTTGCTTTGCAGTTCAAGTAATTCATTTCTCAAAGCATAGCCTTGAGCTAACCCCTCTTGAATATACAGATTCCCTTCATCTATAAAGACTTGTATCCATTCCTTTATCTTTTCTTTAGTGATAGCAAATTTTATATGCTGAGGTATTCCTTTCAAATCTATATATTCAGTAATCTTTTTATAAAGAAATAAAGCAATTTCATAATCCTTAAGCTGTGCTCTATTTTCAGAGCTGTTCCATGCTATAGAGGGCATATAAATTTCTTCGCTAAAATTTTTGATGATATAATCGCAAACAGTTAAGGATGTTTTAATCCTTTGCTCAATGTTATGGGAATAATTGTTTTGATGTATCCTATAATAAATCAGGCTTTCATTTATAAATCCATATTTCATACCATTTTTAATGAAATCAAGTGAATTGATAGTATCGCTTGAATACTCATTGTTCCTGTATACACTCCAAGTAATATCATTTTTACGAAAAAACTCTAGTCTATATAAGCCATTCATTGGAATAACTCCTGAGGAATTTGCGAATATCCTTCGAACCATATCGTTAAGTACAGGAAGGGTGTATTTCCAATACGAGCAAACAGTGTTATTTTCATCAATAATGTTGAAATTACAATAAACATAGTCATTATCTGTTTTTTCTAGATAATCAACAAATTTTTGAACAGCATTAATATCAGCATAATCATCAGACGCAATCCATTGAAAATACTCTCCTCCCGCCTGTTGAATAACTTCCTGAATAGCTAGTGAGGGACCGCCACTATTTTTATTATGGTAAATGCATCTTATTCTTTTATTACACTGCTCTAGTTCCTTTAATACCTCGATTGAACCATCTGTAGAACAGTCGTCAACAATAACTATTTCTATGTTCTCATAAGACTGATTAAGATATGATTCAACGCATTTTTTTAAGAATCTTATGCAATTGTAATTAATAATTCCAATAGTAACTAGTGGTTTACACAAAGGATTTCCCTCCCAGCATCTTTTTTGTGGTAAAGCCAGTTTTAATTATAACTATGTTTATTTAAGTCAATTGCTATATGCTGAAAAACGATATTCTTTCGTCTTGATAGAATTTTTTGAAGGCTTTGAACTAGTATTTGACTTTAGTTATAAGTTATGAAAAAAATAGATATTTTGTTACTATAAATTGGATATCTGTCTATGCAATTATCTTTCAAGCTATCCATTTATTTCTTGGCTACTTGCCTATCAATCCACTTTATCAATTTTATTTATTATTTCAATCCATTTATCAATTCATTAATCATTCTATTGGTAGCATCAATCTGTTTTTCTAGAGAGTAATTATTCTCAATAAATTCTCTGTATTCATTTGAGTTATAACATCCATCAGTAATCTTTAAAACGGCCTCATCAATTGTATTCCACAAATAATTCTCATTATAGATACCCTTTGCCCCAACAAAATTATGAACAACAGGCTTTATGCCTTTTGCCATTCCTTGCATTACACTCATATTTTGGGATTCTAATACACTAGTGCACAATATATAATCCTTATCTTCCATCCATTTATCTAGGTCTTGCTGCCAGCCTTCAAAGAAATAATTATTCTCAAGTCCAAATCCTTTAACCATCTGTTCAAAGTATAGATAATATCTTGTGTCTTGAAACTGTCCTGCAATATAGAATTTATAGCGGTTATCCTGATCGTAAATTGCTTTAAGTGTGTGCAAAAGAAGCATTGGCCCCTTTTTATAATTGATATATCCTACATAAGCCACATTAAATCCAGGGGTTCTTTGTTTAAATGTCCACTTGCACAGGTCAACACCATTAGGTATTACAACTGTAATATCTTTATTTACCTTGTAATGTTCTATGACATACTTCCGAATGTCTTCTGCTACAAATATAAGCCTGTCTACGCAACCCCAATTTACCCGAGAGGGATAGTATGTAAAAGCCTCATAGCTATGCAATCTACATATGATTTTCTTTTCTTTTGCTATTTCCAGCTTGCTTGCATATATCAAAAGATCATCGCACCATTCAAACCAGCAAATATCTGCCCATTCCATCCACTTATCTATCTGGCTTATGTTTGCTAATGGCTTAATTGTGACTTTCTTAGTCTCATATTGAATTGATAGCTTTTCAATAATATCCCTTATGAAGTTATCATCACCTTTAGAAAAAAAGACTATTTTTTGTCTTACACTACTTATACTTATTTCGTCCATTATAGTTATCACCTAGTTAGTTTTTATTTATATATATGATTCTCAATGTTAATAATGTTACTTACTTAAATATACTTAACTAGGTAAACCATTACTAATTTATGTAATTATCTTGGCTATAGCAAAATACTCTCAAAATGATACATATAACATATTCCAGCCATTGCATTCTCATAAGTAGCAAAATAGAAGTTAGAACATATATTGTCTATATAGCATACTTTATTTTGTCATGTATAGTATGCCTTAGTCATAATAATTAAGGAGGTGAATAAAATATGGCTATTGAACTTATCGTTAATGGTGGCTTTGAAACCGGAAGCCTCCCACCATGGGGTGCAGTTGAAGCAATCGTAACATCTCAATATAGTCATACTGGAACTTTTTCTGCACAGATGCAAGATGGAACTTCAGTTATATATCAAACTGTTTATGGGGATTTTAGCCAACCTGTACAAGTTAGTGCTTTCTTGGCTAAAGTAGGAGCAGCACCAAGTCCTGTAGTATCAATTGTTCTCTCTTATTTTGATGCAGCATTCAATTTTCTTGGAACAGGTCTTGTAATAAGTATTCCAGAGGGTAGTCTTCCTGATGTAAGTGGAGGCATTTGGTTTGAGGCATCTGGCATTACACTGCCTGCACCTGTTGGCACAGACTTTGCCATATTATCTATTAGCAAAAATGCTTTAGCTGGTGGTGCTGATGTTCTTGTAGATGATGTATCTATTTTAGAAGGGCCTCTTTCGCCGACTGGACCGACCGGACCAACTGGTGCTACTGGGCCGACCGGGCCAACTGGTGCGACCGGGCCGACTGGTGCTACCGGACCAACTGGTGCTACCGGACCGACTGGTAATACTGGTCCTGGTGTAACTGGTGCTACTGGACCTACTGGTGCTACTGGTGCTACTGGCGCTACCGGCGCTACTGGTGCTACTGGTGCAACTGGTGCTGGTGTAACTGGCGCTACTGGTGCTACCGGCGCTACCGGTGCAACTGGTCCGACTGCGGATGTCCCAACCCTAGCTTTCGCTGAAGAAGTTGGCTCAATTTCAATATTACCTGTAGCTACTGAAATTACAGTAGTATCTGTACCAGTCCCTGTTGAGGCAGGAGATGAAGTTAAAATTGATTATGCTTTATCTTTAGAAGCTGTTGTAACTTCAAATTGGGTATTTGAATGTCACATTAGACTATATAGAGATAGTACCCTAATTGATAATAGAACCCTCAATAGAACCGCTACGCAAGCTGGAACTCAAAGATTCCCAGTTGCTAATACCCACGTGGATACAGCTCCATCAACCACTACTATCACTTATTCTGTTCGCACCTTTGTAAATACAGCAACAAATGTTACTTCGGCAACAGCAAATAATAGAGATATCAACGCTATAGTTTTCCCTTAATTTAATTCATCCACCGTAAACACTCCCATACTTCAATAATGGAAGTGTTTACGGTATTAAAACTTTGAATACTACTTTTTAGACTTAGAAGTAAAAATTTATTAAAAAATATTTAAACTATATATTTCCTAATGACGCGGGAATGTTTAAAACTACTTTTAAGTATTATTGGGCATTCCCTTTCAATTTTACCTTAGATAACAAATTCAATAATTCAACAATGGAATAACTCCCTCTGAGTCCAGTAACTAATCTTAACCACTAACATCAAGGAACCTATTTCAGCTTTTTGAATATACTATTTATATTAGTATGTATAGAAAGGATTGCATGATGGTTACTATAAGTCTTTGTATGATTGTGAAAAATGAGGAAGAGACCCTTGCAAGATGTTTGGACACAGTGAAAGACATAGTAGATGAAGTTAATATTGTAGATACAGGCTCAACTGATCAAACAGTAGAAATTGCCAAACAATATACAGACCGCGTTTTTTATTATGAATGGACAAATAATTTTTCAGCTG
Organism: Bacillota bacterium; assembly: GCA_023444055.1. Taxonomy (GTDB): domain Bacteria; phylum Bacillota; class Clostridia; order Acetivibrionales; family DSM-1351; genus Ruminiclostridium. The sequence continues at coordinate 3,383 of JAEZRV010000065.1, read as the reverse complement.
CTAGAAATGAATCTTTTAAATACGCAACAAAGGATTACATTCTGTATCTAGATGCCGATGACGTTCTATTAGAAGCAGATCAGTCTAAACTTAAAGAGCTAAAAGAAACTCTTGACCCATCTGTAGACTCTGTTTCAATGTATTATGATGCAGGCAGCGATGAATTTGGAAATGTCACTTTAAGATATAGAAGAAATCGTCTTTTAAAAAGGGAGAAAAATTTCCAATGGTTTGGAGATTGCCATAACTACATAAATGTTAGGGGAAAAATTATTAATTCTGATATATCCGTTACTCACAAAAAAATTCGTCATGCAGTTGGCCGCACAGTATCCGTTTTTGAACAAAAAATTGCACGAGGCGATGTTTTTTCCGCTAGAGACTATTTTTACTATGGTAATGAGCTAAGAGAAAATGGACGCCATGAAGAGGCAATAAAAAGCTACGATAATTGTATTGCTAAGAAAGAAGGCTGGGTGGAAGACAAAATATTTGCATGTGTTTATAAAGGAGACTGCTATCGTACTCTTAATGACACAAATAATGAACTTACATCCCTATTTGAATCATTTAAATATGCTCCGCCTAGAGCAGAAGCATGCTGTCGTATTGGATATAACTTTCATAGAAAACAAGACTATAAAACAGCTGCATTTTGGTATGAGCAAGCCGCACAGCAAGTTCCTGATCCTGATAGGTGGAGTTTTATTTATAATGCCTATTATACGTGGTATCCACACTTACAATTGTGTGTTTGCTATTATCGTATGGGAGACTATCAAAAATCCTATGAGCATAATGAAGAAGCAGCTAAGTATAGACCTACAGATCCAAGTGTTCTACATAATAAGAAACTATTTGAAGATAAGAAGCTATTTGAAAATAATAAGGTTTTTGAAGATGAACTGCCTACTGATAAGGAATCCCAGCAGACTTAAATATCAATTAACTATGCTTTTTCCGTTAACCACTTAGCAAATAATACAAGTTAAGCTGGCTTTTACTTATATTAAATTTAAATACAGCATAATTGGTCATATTCCAGTTCCATAATAAATGTATGAAACATATTATGTAATCAGAAACCTGCTTATACTAATTTATATTTAAAATGTAGAATCACATTTTAAATAGCCGAATATGTGGCGTTAGGGCAAAGCCCACAAATATATTTCAATACTATTGAAATATAATAAATATTTAGCTATGGAGGAGTTTTGGTCATGAAAAAAGCGTTAATTACAGGTATTACTGGTCAAGATGGGTCGTATCTTACAGAATTTTTATTAAATAAAGGATATGAAGTACACGGTGTCGTGAGACGAAGCAGTTCAATAAACACTAGCAGGATAGATCACCTAATTGATGCTGATGGCACTGGGAATCCTAATCTTTTTTTACATTTTGGTGATTTATCGGATTCAGGAAATCTTACTAAACTAATCTATAAAATTGAACCTAGTGAAGTATACAACTTAGGTGCACAAAGTCATGTAAAGGTATCTTTTGATATTCCCGAATTCACCTCTGATGTAAATGCATTAGGTACATTAAGGCTTTTGGAGAGCATTAAGGAAGTAGCCGCTGACATTAAGTTTTATCAGGCTTCTTCAAGTGAATTATTTGGTAAGGTTCAAGAAACACCTCAGAGTGAAAAAACACCATTCTATCCAAGAAGCCCTTATGCCGCGGCAAAGCTTTATGCTTACTGGATAACAGTTAACTACAGGGAAGCCTACGATTTGTTCGCCTGTAACGGAATTCTCTTTAATCATGAATCACCAAGGCGAGGTGAGAACTTTGTTACAAGAAAGATCACTAAAGGAATTGCAAATATTTTAAGCGGGAAGCAAGATAAACTATATTTAGGAAACATCGATGCTAAAAGAGATTGGGGCTTTGCAGGTGATTATGTAGAGGCTATGTGGCTCATTCTTCAACAGCAAAAACCTGAGGACTATGTTATAGCAACTGGTGAAACCCATACAGTCAGGGAATTCTGCGAGCTTGCTTTCAAAAATGTCGGAATAAACCTGACATGGGAAGGCTCAGGAGAAAATGAGAAGGGTATTAACAGTGCTAATGGAAAAGAGTTGATAAATATTAGCCGAAAATTCTTCAGACCAACTGAAGTTGATTTACTTCTAGGAAACCCGACAAAAGCCAAAACTAATTTAAATTGGAAACAGAAGGTTTCTTTTGAGCAACTAGTTAAAATGATGGTAGATAGTGATGTTAACGGTATCACTTAAACTTTTGTTAATCCGAACAACTCAACTTTCAAATTCAGAGGAGAATAAAATGTTTTAAAACAGCCCAAATCTCAGAGGTGACAAAGATATGGAAATAAAAAGTAAAATATATGTAGCCGGCCATAATGGAATGGTAGGCTCTGCGATAGTAAGATGCCTTGAGCGCAACAGATATTCTAATTTAGTATTAAAATCCCACAATGAGCTCGATTTAACAGACCAAGTAGCGACTGACAAATTTTTTGAAGAAGAGAAACCTGAGTATGTATTTCTAGCTGCTGCTAAAGTTGGTGGTATACATGCTAACAACTCATATCCAGCGGATTTTATTATGGAAAATATGCTAATAGGATGTAACGTAATAAGAAGCTCTTATAGAAATAAAGTTAAGAAGCTATTGTATCTGGGTAGCTCTTGTATTTATCCTAAAACCTGCCCACAGCCTATAAAGGAGGAATATCTTCTTACAGGTTCATTAGAGCCTACAAATGAAGCTTATGCACTTGCTAAAATATCCGGAATTAAAATGTGCCAATCATATAATAAGCAATATGGGACTAATTATATTTGTGCAATGCCTGCAAGTCTCTATGGTATTAAGGATACCTTTGATGCATACAATTCACATGTAATCCCTTCTATGATTATTAAGATACATAAAGCCAAGGTTGAAAATACTCCTGTAGTAGAATTGTGGGGTACAGGTACTCCTTTAAGGGAGTTCCTATATGTAGACGACCTTGCAGATGCCTGTTTTTATTTGATGCAGACTTATGAAGGAAATAATTTTATAAATATAGGCTCAGGTAATGAAATTAGCATTCATGATCTGGCATTTACAATTAAAAAAGTTATAGGTTATGGCGGTGATATTGTATTTGATACAACTAAACCCGATGGTACTCCTAGAAGAGTGCTAAATAATTCTAAAATAGAAGAATCCGGCTGGAAGCCAAAGATTAGTATTGAAGAAGGAATTAGAAGGGAATATCAATATTATTTGGAGACGCTGTAATAAATTTTGTGTATGACACATAGGAAATACTCCTTTTTGGTTAAGAATTTAAGTATTAACCAGAGAGGAGTTTTTTTATGAGTGCTTTACCAAAAGATTTTATTCAGGAAATAATT
>JAEZRV010000052.1 GCA_023444055.1 Bacillota bacterium | reverse complement strand
CAAGTGGTAGGAGGTACGAACTAATCCACAGTATCATAAAACAGCATAGCTCAACCTCAAGAAAAGGTAAAGAAAAGCTATGACTATATAATACGAGGAGGTACCGAGCCCATGCTATTTCTGTCATTATGTTTTGTGCGAAATGCTGGGCATGGGCATAATAATGAGAATATCAAAAAAAGCTATTATAGCTGTACTTGTTTTGGTTATGTCTTTTAGCTTTTTACACGGCTATGTAGGGGTTACACCGGAAGCTCAGGCAACTGTACAGCAAAAATTAGAGCTGCATGCATTTTATCCGGCTCACTTAACCTTTTCAGAACAATCTAAAAAGTATTTAGATTCGCTTGATTCAATAAGTTTTGCATGGGGCAGAATGTATTCGGACTTATCTGAGGGTATTAACACCACCCTTGGTCAAAATGATAATACCATGTTTTATTATCCATCAGACTATTTAGATGTATTAAAATATGCTAAAAGCAAGAATAAGCCTATTCAACTCAATATTTTTTCCGATAATGCAAATGCTCAAAAAATTTTACCATACGAATCACAAAGAGTTAAAGCAATCAACGCAATAGTAGATTTGGTAAATTCTGATGTTAGTGAAGGTGAGCAAATTTATTTTGATGGTGTAGTACTTGATGTTGAAGAACTTCAGAATAATGATTTGAAAGGAAAACTTATACTTATAAATAATAAGACTATTAGTAGCTGGTATTGTCTGTTTTTAAAGGAACTCAAAAGAGAGCTTAATAAAACAAACAAGAAAATGTTTGTTGCGGTTAATCCGTTGCTAAACTATACAGGATATGATTATAAGGGGATTTCAGCTATAGCGGATAAAATGATAGTTATGGCTCATGATTATGAACCTGTAACAAAGCTAAATAAAACTGAAATACTACAGTATACAGGCTATAATTGTGTTAATCCGATAGACAGTCTGGCACCAATTAAAAAAATACAGAGAGCGATGGAAGACATAAAGAAAAATGTAAACAAGTCTGACTTGAAAAAAGTAATGCTACAGATTAATTTTGATTCAGCACAGTGGAGATTTTATATCCCTGCTGGTTCTACATGGGATAGAACAAGCAAACTTGCAATGAGTATGGAGACTAGAAATATACCTATTTATCAAAAGATTAATGATCGTATTAATAACGTAGACGGTCAGGGTGTTGGTATAGCATACGGCTACAATAATGAACTTCAGAGCCCCTTTATCCAGTATTTTAATACTTTTGATAATACTCATAATGTAATACTATATGAGAATAGCAAAAGTATCAAAGCTAAAATGGATTTGGTTAAGCAATATGGACTAGGTGGAATTTCATTGTGGAGCTTGTCAAATGTTCCTGATTATAATGATAAAACTGCGAAGGTCTACGGTCTAGATGTTTGGAACAGCATTTTGAAGTCTCTTACAATAAGCTCAAACACAACAAAAGAGATTGCCTTTACCTTTAAAGACAAGGTGGTAGAAAATGCTGTCAGAAAGCAAATTTTAAAAACAACAGGAACAATTTATAAATCAGATTTAGCCAAGGTATACAGACTTGCTGTACCTGTCGGTGCCAAAACACTGGTTGATTTAAAACAACTTTCTAATTTAGAGTACTTGGATTTAAGTAATACAAAAATAACCAATATCTCGCTTTTAAGTTCACTAAAAAACCTAAGAGTTCTGTATTTGCAGGGGAACAGTATTTCGGACATTTCAGCATTAAAGGGGCTTACTAAGCTAGAGATATTATCTATTAATCGAAATAAGGTTACAAATATTAATGTAATATCATCGCTGACCAACCTGTCAGAACTATACATAAAGGACAACAGAATTGCAAACTATAATTCTATCGCTGCTCTGAAAAACCTAAAGATTTTATATCTGAAGGGCAATAGAACTACAAATTATTCTATTCTGAAAAATGTTAAAAAGGGGTTATTAGAATACGATTTTTAAACATTAATGATATGCTACCAGAAATATATTACCTTAAGCATATAATGCTCGATTTACCTGGATAGAGAGTGGAAGTTTTTTGCATATTTCTAAAACAATGATTACAGGTTTGACAATAAGATTGTTACGTTGTATTCTGTTTATAATGATATTTGGGACAGAGTAAATAGGTAACCAACTTTGACCATTAAGAAATGAGAACGTTCTAAATATTTTGATGAAAACAAGTTAAGTATGTAGCGTTGATATAATATTTAAACATAGAATTTAGACATAAAGGGGGCATGAATCCATGCTAGTACCATAATGTGTTTATGGAAATTAAGGCATGGATATAATTATGAAAAAGTATTTGTCTGGTAGTTGGGCAATAGTAAAGTACTATTTATTTGTAATGGTTTTTTACTATATTTTTATTGTAGGGTTTTATTCAGTACCTGGTTATTTTTCAATAGCAACTTTTATCGTTTTAATACCGCTTATATACTATGAGATGACAAACTATGTAGGTTTTGATAAACGCCAGTTCGGTGGAATCAGACCTTTTGAGGGCGCAATATATGGATTGCTTGCAATAGCACCTTTTGCTTTAATTCAAATTCTATTATTCTTAATAGTTCCGCATCTGGATTTAAGCTTTATTAGTGCGGATATTAAATATGATGTATTAAAGTATGCTGTAGTTAAGGTTTTTATTGCACCCATGCTGTTTATTCCTAAATTAGTGGGATATTCTTCTATATGGGGCTATGTTTTAGCTTGGTTTACTGTAATTCTATCAGCATTTTTAGGATACTTTTCTGGATACAAAGGATTTGATTTGGGATCGTTTACTAGAAGCCTTTTTGGATTACAACCAAAGAAAAAAAGCACCACAAAAAAGTATAGTAGATTTAGAGCTTAATAAAATTAAAAATAAAGGAGGCAAAGAGTCCATGCCAGGACTTAAATGAGTTTTGCGCAAAAATTAAGTGCATGGAATAAATTATGAATAAGAATTCTATCGTTGCTGAAAGCTTTAACAAAGCTATTGAAGTTAATTTTAACAATTATTTGGAGAATCATGCTACAGGTAAAAATAGTGAAATACAAATAGATGAGGATAAATTAATACAAGAAGTTGAGTACAAGTGGCTCAATGAAACTATTGCTGAAATTGGGAACATTACACCAAAGGGATATATCAATTCTTTAGGTACTTTAGAAGAAATAGTGGACTTTTTTTTGGAAATAGCGTCTACATCAGATGTTGGTATGCCTGATATCGTTATTGATCGATTGAAGGAGTATGGATTAAATGCTGCAGATATGCTTTTTGAATTTGTGGAGGATTCATTACATTCTGATAAGGAAGATGTTAAGTTGGCTGCAACGCAGGCTGTTTTTGCTATTGGCTGCCTAAAATGCAGTGAATATAAGGAAAAGTTAATTGGTCTATTAATAGATTGCTATGCTGATGAAATGCTGTCAGAAGTGATATGTGCTGCTATTGCTGAATATGGTCAAGAGATTCTTAAAGACTTAATTAAGGCATTTAATGAGGCAGATCAGGAGATAGCTAAGGAGTATTTACTTGTCTGTATTGCTCATATTTCAAAGGAGCATCCGTCAGATGAAGTTTACTTTTTATTCAAGAATGCTTTTAGGAACATGAAAAACGTAAAGGTTATTGCTGAGGTGCTTGGAGATTACGGTGATGGTAGAGCAATACCATTATTAAGAGGTTATATCCTGAAGGATCTAGGTAAAATAGATAAAGATACATTTAACTTGGTAAGGGCTGTAATCAAAAAGCTGGGCGGAGAAATAGATGATTTGGTTCAAAAATAAATATCATTTTAGTCATACATGATATACAAGCAGTTGAACATAAGGGTGATGTGAGTTTAGAAAAAATTGTAATTTTGGTCATGTATTATATATAAGCAGTTTAGTATAATAGTGATGTGAGCTTAAAAATAAAAATTGTTTTAGTCATATTGAAGCCAGTTGTGAATATCCATAGTAATAAGGATACATTAAACAACTAAAGGATGGTTTCTATGATAGTAGTAATTAGAAAGAAAAACGTATTGCTCGTGTCACTATTACTCTTGTTTTCTATAACTGTATTTAGTATCGGATTTGCGGTTGATTATTCAAAACCTGTTACAGGAGCAAACGAACAAGTTCCAATCAATCAACAAGTAGTTGCTAAGACTGTTGTTCTTGATGCCGGGCATGGTGGTGAGGATCCAGGCGCCGTTAGTGACTATAGTGGATTGAAAGAGAAAGATGTTAATCTTAATATTGTAATGCAAATAAAAAATCTTTTAGAAAAGGACAATTACAAGGTTATTTTAACACGAGACTCTGATCAATTAATTTATGGAACTGAAACAAAAAACATATTACAAAAGAGAAGAGAAGACTTAACTAGAAGAAAACAAATCATGGATGAATCAGGTGCAGATATTGTGGTTAGTATCCATTTGAACAAATTTGCTCAAACAAAATATCATGGTGCTCAAGTGTTTTTTCCACCTAATTCACCTGATAGTCAAAAGCTAGCAAACGAAATTCAAAATTCTATAAGGCTTAATGCAGACAACACTAATGATAGGGTAGCTCTTGTGAAAAAAGACCAGATAATGATATTAAAAAATCTTAAAACAACAACAGTAGTTTGTGAGTGCGGTTTCTTATCAAATTCAGATGAAGAAAAGAAGCTTACTACTGAAGATTACCAAAACAAAATCGCACAAGCGATTAAGGGTGGTATAGATAACTACTTTAAAGGAAATAGCGAAAAACCTGCGAAGTAGCAAAAGGTCTATAAAATATTAAAAAATGTAAACAGATTTGAAGATATAAGCATGTGGAGTCGACAGTCTCCCACAACCGGAGTAAATAATTAAATAGTAAAAGATTAGAGAATTCTGTCTGCATTGGCTGGCAGAATTTTTTATAATGTCAAACATTATTCAATGCCGAAAGATATCACTAAAATCAATACGTTAATGTTATATTTATAAATTATCCATTGGTTAGATAAATTACCATACTACAAAACTCAATAAAATTCGACAATGGAATATTGACAATAGGTATATTGGACTTATATAATTAGGTCATAAGTAACTAATGAAAGACTTAAGAAATAAGGCTTTTCGATAAAAACTGGAAAATATCTAAAAGTATAGGTGAAAGAAATAATGTGTTATGTTATTGTACATATTGTAAGTATATATTATATTATATTATATTATATTTACTAGGTCTCTCTAGAAGTGATATTGATATTGAGTTATACAGGAAATTAAGGTCACCCAAAGCACGATGCAGTTGGCTTAGATAAAAAATTGTTACCGAATAAACCAATATTAGAATGACAGGAGAAGGTAATATGAAAACATTTAATAGTATTAAAACAAAGATGATATTTTTGACAGGTATTATTATACTAATGGTGTGTATGTTAATATCAATCATTTCTTTTATTGATTTTTCATCGACAGTTACATCTCAATCTGCCGAATCTCTCACTAATATAGCACGTCAGACTGCTAAAGTAGTTGAAGCTCAAATAAACGGCCGCTATAAATCATTAGAGGTAATTGCGGCAATGAAAGATATAAAAGACAAGGATATTAGTAACAAAAAGAAATTTGATATTTTAAAGTTGGAAATGTACAGACAAGGATTCAAAATGATGGCTCTTGCAGATGCAGATGGAAATTCAATATCCACTAATGGTAAAGTTAGTAATATAGGAAACATGGAATACTTTAAAAAAGCTTTAGCGGGAGAAAACGCTGTATCAGATCCTATAGTCAGCAAAGAAGATAAATCCATTGCTATAGCTTTTGCAGTACCAGTAAGAAATGATAGTAAGGTTGAAAAGGTTCTCATCGCTTTATATGATGGTAATTTCTTATATAATATTATCGATGATGTAAAGTTTGGGGAAAGTGGAAAGGCATACATGTTAAGCAGAACCGGTACAACTATTGCACATGTAAATAGGGATCTTGTAATATCCATGAATAATGACTTTGTGAGTGTTAAGAACGATCCCAAGCTAACGCAACTGGTCGAACTTGAAAAACAAATGATTTTAGGCAAGAAAGGATACGGAAAATATGAGTATAATGGTGTTTCCCAATTTATGGGCTTTGCGCCTGTTACCATATCTGGATGGTCTCTTGCTGTCACTGCTCCTCAAGATGAAGTCTTTTCAGAAGTTAGTAATCTTAAAAATAAAACTATTATTGTTTCGACAATTTGTATACTAATAGGACTTGTTTTAGTATTCTTTTTGATATCATCGTTCATTAACCCGATTAGACTTGCAGTTAAACATATGGAAATTATGTCTAAAGGTGATTTTACAAAGGATTTTCAAACTAGTATCTTGAAAAGGAAGGATGAGATTGGCACACTAGCATGTTCAATTATACAGATGCAAAACGCTATAAAAGTAATGATAAAAGGTGTTCTAAAGGAAGCTAATGAATCTGAACAAAGTATGAATTCGGCAAAGACCAATATCGATATTCTTAACTCTGATATAGAAGACATATCTGCAACAACCGAAGAATTGTCGGCAGGCATGGAACAAACAGCTGCCGCAACACAAGAAATAAATGCGACAAGCGTAGAAATAGAGAATGCGGTGGATTCAATAGCAGAAAAAGCTCAAGAAGGTGCGGAAGCCGCATTGAAAATAACTAAGCGTGCTGAACAGCTAAAACAAAA
>JAEZRV010000046.1 GCA_023444055.1 Bacillota bacterium | reverse complement strand
ATGACTTATTGCTTGAATAGTACGCGAGTGCAATATATATCAATGGAGAAGCTCGGTTAGAAATTGATGCTAGAAATAGTAGGCGAAGAACAAGTATTGTAGCCGACACAGCGAAAGTAAGTAGCTGTGAGTATTACCCCGAGACAGGATGTCGAGTGTAATACGGTCGGCGGAAGTACTTGTTCTGAACCACAACTATTTCAGCATCAATTTCGTGAGCTAGCCATAGATATATACTGCACGGGAGTACTATTTAAGCAACTTACCGTTGATATCTCAGATAACGGTAATGTTTTTAATTATAACAATTCAATATTGTTCTTTGAACATTCTTCAAACATTTCGTCGCTCCACACAGAAGACTGAACTTCTCCTATATGAGCTTTTCTTAAAAAGAACATACAAATTCTTGACTGACCAATTCCTCCACCTATTGTGTAAGGAAGTTCTTTGTTAATAATATCCTTGTGGAATTTAAATTTCTTTCTGTCTTCACATTCAGCCTTCTTGAGCTGTTCAATAAGTGAATTCTCATCTACTCTGATACCCATAGATGATACTTCAAAAGCTATATCAAGCACTGGATAATAGAAAACAATATCTCCATTCAATGACCAATCATCATAGTCAGGTGCTCTTCCATCGTGTTTGATTCCAGATTTGAGCAAATCACCTATTTTCATGATAAATATAGCTTTCTTTTCTCTAGCTAAAGCGTGTTCTCTTTCTTTTGGAGTCAATGTAGGATACATGTCTTCTAATTCCTGAGTTGTAACAAAGAAAATTTCTTCAGGTAAAATAGGCTTTAGTTCAGGATATAATCCTGCCAAATATGCTTCAGTTTTCTTGAATACAGAATAAATCTTTTTTACAATTTCCTTTAATGTATCTTCATTTCTTTCACTTTTTTGAACTATTCTTTCCCAGTCCCATTGATCAACATATACTGAATGCATATTGTCTAAATCTTCATCTCTTCTAACAGCATTCATATCTGTATAAAGACCTTCTCCAGCATTAAATCCATAACGCTTGAGAGCCATTCTCTTCCACTTTGCAAGTGAATGCACAATCTCAACTGTATCTCCGCCTATACCTTTTACATCAAAAGAAACAGGTCTTTCTACACCATTTAGATTATCATTTAATCCAGTTTCAGGTTTAACAAATAAAGGTGCTGAAACTCTAGTTAAGTTTAATTCCTTGGCAAGCTCATCTTCAAAAAAGTCCTTAGTTTGTTTAATTGCAACTTCTGTCATGCGAATATCCAAACTAGACTTATATCCATCTGATTTAAAAAGGTTACTCATAGTCTACCCTCCCACTATTACCGCTAGTTATTTAATTACAATTTTTTTTAATTATTAAATGTTATTAACAGACATTGTATCATATTTGAATAATTTGCACTATAAAAATTGCAAAAAAATAATTATATTTATTAATGCATAGTTCCTTAAGTGGATTAAATGGGAGGATGATGTTAGTAATTTTACTTTTGATGCATAAAAATCTTTCACTTAGCCTCCAGTGTAAACATACCTACCCCAGTTGCTACAATTGTCAGCTTTCCATAATGAACAGTATCCACTTCATATCCAATATTCGAAGGAATAACCGCATTTTCCCATATGTCACCGGTTTTTGACACCATCGCAAAGTCTGGGCTCCCTGAGCTTACATTCTGACCCATTACTATATAGCTTTTATTAATGCAGACTATTCTACTAATATTAGAATTGTGTACCCTGCACATGTATTCCCAATCTTTCCCGTTACTTGTTCTGTATATATTACCAAAATTATTTTTATCATTGATAGCCCACAATTTACCACCTGAGCTGAATAATCTGCTTATTGACATTTTGGTTTTATTGACAGTCCATTTAAGTCCATTAGTTGACGAATATACTGCTCCTTTATCTCTGCCTGTAGCATAAAAAGTACCTTTATACCAGCAAGTGAAAAACCAATTATCTGTTTTTGCTGCAAATGACTTTTTCCAAACAAGTCCATTATCAGAAGAAAGTATAATCCCTTGGCGTGATACTAATATTGTTTTCTTTAATGAGTTACCACAGTAATTTTCATCATCAGTCTGTCCACTAGCTCCTACAACTCCGTCACATATGTATTCCCCATCTGGAACATCCTCAAGCTTTTTCCATTTGAGTCCATCTTCTGATATATAAACTAGCGTCTTTACTGTAAGTAAATTACTTGTTGTACCTCCCGCAGCAATAAACCGTTTCCCATTCCACAATACTTTTGAAAAATGTCCATCTTTAATAGTAGTGGTTCTATCCCAGTTTACACCATCCTTTGAAGTAAATACAACACTATTATTTCCATTATCTGCAACAGCAACAAATGTTTTCTTATTATAGCTAATTGATTTGAAACTAGTGTTTTTATCGCTATTTTTTATATTTATCGGCTTGTACGTTAAAGATTTATTTGTTTGAGTGTCGTCTGTAGTTGTAGAAATCTTTCTTTTAAAGCTGTCATAGTTAAAAGTATAGCCCAAGGCTTTAAAAGTTATTTCTGCTGGCACATAGACTGAGTTTCCACTTAGCTCTGCTTTATTCTTCATTGTTATCTTTTTGCCGTTTACTAGAGCAGTTGTTGAGTTTATTGTAAATTTGATATTTCTCTTAGCAATACTTGCTTGCGCCGTTTTCTTGCTTTTATCATAGCTGTTTTGGCAGTCGATCAGATTACCTATCGTATCAAGGGACAATAAAATGGTATTGTTTCTGAATATAGGTTGCTTTAGAAGAGTCATGTTTTTTACTGCACCAGATTTATTCCTATAGCGAATAGCTGTAACATCAGATGCTTCTGCTATACTGCCTTTCAAAGAACCACTAATTATTGCTCCGTTCTCTGTAAAACCATAGATTTTCCCTTTAAATTCAACAAAACAATTAGTTTTGTCTTGTGTACCAGAATTACCTGCACTATTCCATGAAAGTCCATCTGGGGAATATAGAATACTGCCATTATCGATGCCCTTTAGCAGAAAATTCTTTAAAGCACTAATCTTAAATATGGTTGAATTGTAACTGGTGAAATCATTTTTAATGGTTGTTTCAGTTTTCATATCTAATGAAATAGCTTCTTTGCTGCCTGTTAACACAAATCTACCTTTATAGAATATCAAATCAGAATATCCAGAATTGCTGAGTTTAGAACTCTCTTTCCAATTGACTGCATCTGATGAAGTATATACAGTAGAACTATTGTAACCAATTGCATAATAGACATTATCCTTAAAGGTCACTCCTCTGATAGGCTCTACATTTCGAATATTCTCACCCTTTTCAACACCATAAGCCAAAGTCCATACTTTACCATCCTTAGAGGAAAGAATTGTAGAATTTTCTCCTACTGCTATGTAATTATTATTTAATTTTTTAATTGTAAGCAAATTATTTTGTGTTATCGAAGTGAGGGCAGTCCATGTATCCCCACCTCTTGAGGTTACTATTGTACCAGCATCGCCTACAGCGATAAAGCTTTCTCCGTCATAAATAACGCTATTCAGTGTTTTAGTAATATTAGTCATACTTTTAGACCAATTTTCACCACTTTTACTTCTTGTTATCTGACCACCCTGTCCAACGGCTACTATGCAGTTTTTATTTGTAGCAGCAGAATTTATACATTTAAATGGCTGTGAACCATGGCTATTCCATGTTCCTTTTTCAATATTCTCAGAATATACAATTAGTCCATTATTACCTACAGCTACAGCCTTACCCTTGCCCTCACAAATAGCACTAATACTATCACTGCCAGTTGTTTTATATTCAGCATTAAACCCTTTGTCGCTCTGATAGCTGTAAATTCCATCTCCAAGCTTGTATTTTTTGTTACCTATACTGAATAATTCTCTATCTAATGTGGCTTCTGATTTTTTCCACTGTTTCAAATCAGAAGATTCATATATATATGTTTTATCTTCATTATAGCTGTAATATGAAACATAGTACTTTCCAGCATCATAGAACAGCGAATTTGAACGACCTTTTTCAGAAATAGATAATTTCTCTTTATCCCATTTAACTCCATCTTTTGAAGTATGTATTGAGCATTCTTTTATACCATAGCCGTCATCATTGTACTCGCTTGAAACCGTAATTAATTTTTCTCCAGCATTTATGATATTGCAGAATTCAGAGCCAGAATAATTCATTGAACTTTGATTTAAACAATAATATTTCGAATTATTTTTCCAGTCTATACCATTATATGAATATGCAAGGATTCCTAATCCCACTAGCACAAAAACTTTACCCTTCGAAATACCACCAAATATTAGAGTATCATCGCCAAATGCTTCTCTAAAGTTATCACTCTTGAGTTTACTCCAATGATAACCGTCCTTCGAGGTAACAATATCTCTTTCTCCGGCTGCAACAAAGGTTTCTCCATTAAAAAGAACTGTTTCAAAACTGCCCTGCAAATCATGGAATTTATTTAGGTTATCTATCACTATGTTATCCCACTTTTTCAAATTCTTTGATACTGAAATAATGCCATTATCGCCAACTGCCACATATAAACCCTTACCGTACACCACACTGTTATAATTGTATGATACATGATTTAGGTTAGCCTTCCAGTTAAAATTTATATCTGCCTTTATGTTACTTTCCGCAGCTACAGTGGAAGTAATAGGTAATTGCAAACACAGGAAACCTAAAAGAAGTATTGCTGTTATACATTTGGTAATATACTTTTTCATAACTGCTCCTAACTTATCTTTTTTGAACCAATTTTAATTTTACCATATATAACATTAATTACATATTATATTTTCCTTACGAAATTGTAACGAAGAAACCAAGCTTTTTTACACTCTCTCTTTAATTGTTACCTTGATTATATCTCCAGGCTGTTTACCGATTTTGGCTCTTATTTCTTTCCTTATTCCAATTATATGGCAGGGCGTTTTCATCTTAACAAGACTGCCTTCGTACGGTTCACCATCAAAGGTAGCGATAACAGGTACTCTACCTTTTCCAAACTCCTCCTTTACATCAAAAGGTATTTCTATATATGCACCATCAATATCAGGGACCTTTTTTATCTCCGCTTCAAATTCGTATAACTTGCTCATATTTGGCAGCTCCTCTAGTTCTTTTTTCCATTTCGCTTTTCATCCCGGTTTTCATTTCGCTTTTCATCTCGGTTTTCATTTCGCTTTTCATTTTTGCTTTTCATTTCTGTTGTTATCTATTTTTCTTCTTTTCTGATTTATATTCTGCTTTTCTTATGTTTTCATCAACTCTATATTTTACAATCTCTCTTATCAGTTCAAACGGCAGCGGTTTGTCTATAGGAAACTGTACCGACCCTTTTGCTCCTTTATAAACGGATAATTCTTTTTTGAAGGCCTCTATTCCAGTAGGAGTTGGGTAGAATCCTATATGGTTTTTATACGCAGCAAAATGAACCAGGTTGCCATACAAATAAAATGTAGGCATCTGATAGCTGATTTTTTCTTCAGCTTCTGGAGCCGTTTCCTTTATGACTTGCCTCAATCTCTGTAAGATAGCCTGAACTTCAACTTGAAATTGCAAAATGTACTCATCAATTGTGGTAATGGTAGTTTTATGTTCTTCCATATACAAAGCACCGCCCTTTAATCAAGTATCTCTCCATGATATAATTTGAGACCTACTATGATTGTACAAAATTATAGAAGGTCTCATGTATAATTGGTTAATTAATAATTTTTTATAATCCCATAAAACTTTAATAAATATACAAGTTAAACTTTTATTATAGTTCTTAGGCTGACTTACTAATTTTACTGTATATTATTTTACTATCATAACCCTCTTAGAAATATCTTCAGCTGGTTTTTGATCTGGATGAGACCCGATTCCACCAAATGGCATCTGTGCATTTAATAAATAGCTTTCTGGTATATCAAACATTTTTTTAACCATTTCATCAATAACAGGATTGTAATGCTGAAGTGATGCACCAATCCCTAATTCTTTTAAACCGCTCCATATACTTATTTGAAGCATTCCTGATGATTGAGAAGCCCACTCTGGAAACCTTTGTGCATATATTGGAAATTGATTTTGTAAACCTTTGACAACATTTTGGTCAATGAAGTAAAGAATTGTTCCGTATCCCTTTTTAAAACTATCTATTTTTTCTCTAGGAACCTTGCCTTCGAACACATCATAAATGTTATCCCACAGTGTATCTTGCTTTTCCCCTGTTACAACGACGACTCTTGAGCTCTTCATGTTAAATGCGTCTGGTACTAATTCGGTAGCCTTTTCTACTAGGTCAAATACCTTTATCTCATCTATTGGTAATTCCTTGTTAATGTCATAATATGTTCTTCTTTCTTTTAATGTTTCTAAGATTTTCATGCTATTGTCCTCCTTCTTTTTGTTAACAATGTTGCAATACTTTTTACTATTTTATTTATAGGTATTCTAAATCTAATTACCAATAACTTACCCTGATTAGATATAAGTTAAACCTTTTTTTATAAATTGTTTTTTTGCCGTCATCTTGCTATGTTATATTTGATAAATCATTCCAAACAAATTAATATGTTTTACAATATGTTAATAAATACATCTTATGCTTTACAATATATTAATATGTATAGCTTCATGCTTTAAGAATATAGCTTTGAATATGGCTTAATCATCGTCTCTGATTATAAACGCATACTCACATTCATCCTCTCCCCACTTACAAATCAGGCGGAATCCCCTAATAGATACATCTTTTTTACTGGAGCTAAGCATAGAAGCATAATTTTGTGAAAAGATAAACTTTCCCTTTTTATCGCTAAATCTTATCGGTATTGTTTCCGGCTTTACTGTATCATTAAATTTTTTATTTCCATCACTATTCAATATAAAATCTTCTAACTTAGTAGAATCAGGCATCGAACCCAAAAACTCAATTTGGATTTCTTTTTCCTGCTTGATATATGGAATCTCTGTTTTTGATTTCATTATTGTATGAAAGGTATCTTCTCTGTCATATGCAGAGCCGCCCCACTTATTCAGTCCAATAACGTAAGGTATTTCCGTTCCATCACATGTGACCTTTATCTCAGGAGGTTCAGATAATTCACCTTTACATCCAAAAAGTAATGTGCAAATCAACATCATTGCAGTTAAAAAAGCAATTCTTTTCATATCTACACCCCAAGCTCATCTGGGTTTTTTTACCACCTAGAAACACTTTACAGCCCGCCTATATCCATTATCTATTCCAGAGAAAATACCTTCTCTGTATTTTTTGCATCACCTAAGCCATAGTCACTGATTATATAATTATATTCTTTACCTGTTGCACTCTTCCATTTAATTTTTTCAGAGGGAATTCCCTCAGGTAAATTTGTTCTTATAACTATAGTCTTATTTTCCAGACTACTGTATTTATTTTTTAGCCCTTCCTCTATAAGTTTATTTGTGGAACTGTCAAATTTTAAATTTATATATTCAAAATCAATAACTTTGCCTTGAATAATTACTTCAACATACTCATTTTTTAACACATCACCTAAAACAATAACATTTTTATCTTTAATTGAAGCAGGTTCATCATAATAGCAATTTATTGTTACTGACGGTTTCTTTGTAACTGATGTTTCACTGCTTTTTTGACTCGGTGTACTTGTTTCACTCTCTTTAATACTCTGCTCAGAACCTATTTTATCAGTACCACAGCTAACTAAAAAGAGTGATAAATAAATTAAAATAACTACTTTTATATAATGTTTCATAATTAGTCTTCGCTCCTATAATGTAAATTAAATTCTTTTTAATAAAAATTCCTACATTTGCCCTATATAATGTAAATCGTTATGTTCTAATGCACATTTATACCAGCATCTTAGTATATTATATGGATAATCATACATATTATAAGGCGGCGAGGTAAAAAATCACAGATGATATACCATACATAGAACTATATGTTTTATTTGTGATTTTGCTAAATAGTTTAAATATTTTTAGGGCGTTTATATACTCCACCATGATAACAAATAAATGTTTCCGCATCATTGCTTAATATCTTTAAAATAGATTTATCTGCATTTTCTTTATCTATAGTAAACTGAGGATTGGCGATAACTAACTTATTATTCTCTAATGTAGCAGCATCACCTGTTATTACAGTTCTCTCATTCCTTAAGTACAGAGATATATGACCGGGAGTGTGACCCGCCGTACCAATAATCTCGCAGCCGCCGCACCAGTCCAGAATTTCACCGTCTCGTACCAGAATATCAACTTCGGCAGGCTTGACGTTTCTTAAAACTGTGCAAAATGCTTGTCCAAACGCCTTCTGCTCATCGCTTAAAGTACTTTGCAGAGCTTCTGCTTGTTTCAATCGTAATGATACCTTTTCACCTGAAATATATGGTGCTTCTATTTCGCTTGCAACAATTTTAATATTAGGATATTTTAATTTGAAATCTGCCAAAGCACCAATGTGGTCATGGTCATGATGTGTAATTATAATTTTAGTAAGCTCCTTGCAATCCAGATTTTCTGCTTTTATTGCCTCTTCAATAGATGGCATAGCCCCCGTATATCCACAATCTACCAGTATCATTTCTTTTTCATCCTTTAAAATTACTGGATGGATAATGTCTTCTATTCCACCGTAGTTAAAATTTATATTTAGAATAATTATGTTTTTCATAAGACTGTCTCCTAATATATGTTTTTCTTTCTAATAAAATGTATACTGAATCTTGCAAGTTTATCATTCCTTTTATTATACATATATTCTAATTGCTTTCCAACAATAGATATTAAGCTCTTTCATTCATACTCCTGAGTCAATTACTTTGGATTACATAAATACATTTATTTATTAGACTTTTTAAAATATTCATAGTAAAATAATACTATAAATTTATAGTATAAATGTTTTAATTACCCTTTAATTACATTTAATTCATTAGAATTTTATATTCGGAGGCGAGAAAATGGCAAAGGTAATGACAGATTTTAATTCAAAAAAAAATGGCTTTTATTTCTCCAACAAGTTTAAAAATGTCGTTTTTGACAACTTTCTATTTTCATGGACTACTTCAGGACGCTGTGGAGGTATGGCCTATGCAGCACTGGATTACTTTTATGCGGGAATCCCGATTCCTACTCACAATGAAAAAGATTTTCCTAATGGACAAGTACCCGGAGATGATTCCATGTTGGGAAAGTATATCTACGATCGTTTAATTACAAGCCTGTTTGCTAATGGTCTAAAATTTTATAGTTGGGCTCGTAAGCTGGATCATTACACATGGGCTTATGATCAAGGAGTTCCTCAATTGACGAAGGATGAGGAGTTCCCAAAATTAATGCGACGCCTTGAGAATGGACCAGTACCTATTGGGCTTATGCACCCTGAAGGAGGTCTCACCAACCTTGGTAAAAACCACCAGGTTGTTGCTTATGGCGCTGAGATAGATGATGCCTCTGGAACCATGAAAGTCTATGTATATGATAACAACCATCCTGGAAGAGAGGTTGTTCTTACACGGGGACCATCGGATACCTATTTTACCAACAATATCATACGTAACGATGGCAGTTATGGCACATATAGAGGTTTTTTTGTTGAAGCCTATTCACATAAAACCCCCCAATATATTGACCTGGTAATATCAAAGAATCTGTATTTCAAAAGCTTGCCTTGCTATTTGGGAGATGCCCTGGAGGTTGGGTATTCAGTAAAAAATGTTGGAGAATATGCTTCTACTATTAGTAATCTTAATATAGAAGTCCGTGAACCATCTGGGATTGTGAATGAAAAACTTTTCAGCAGTGATGGAAACAGCACTCCTATCCAGCCTGGAGAAGAAAGGGAATATTGTGGAAAAAACAACCGTTCTGGTACCACATTGGGAGAGTATCGATTTAAACCTCAATACTCCAATATTTATAATCAAGCCATAACCAATATTTCCGGTAGTTTGGATGCACTACTTAATATATACCATTTTTCTGAAAGACTGCTTGCTCAGCCACCACATGTATCGGCTGTATCAATTGCTAAAGCATCTCAAGGTCTTACACCCAGTGGGTTTGGAACAATTGATCCGAATACAATTGTTAAGTATACTGGGCAGTGGGAGTGGGAATGGGAGGATGGTAGTAGTCGTCGAGTGTTTGTTTCCAGTGGTAACGAAGCTCCAATTGTAGCAAACCGTGAGCTATATATATTTATAAGGGTTTCCACTAGTAATTTTTTAGGATTTCCACAGTCAGTAAAAATGAAGTCAATAAGTGTAAAACTACATGGATATCTGCCAAACGGTCGATATTATACAATCACTCCTGAATTGCATGAAAATAGTGATGATCAGGGAATCTATTACTGGGGAAGTTTCAAACCTGAAAATAGTTTTCAAACCACATACAGGCTAAATATTGAGATTAGTGGTCAGGATGCGGTAGAACATGATCCCACCAGAAACCCCTTTGGTGATATGTTAGATTCTAACCCTGCTACATGCGCCGATATAGATTTAAAAAATCCTCCAGTTTATCCTTTTGTAAATTATGAACCTGGGATTGACAAAAATCACTGGATTCAGATTGCACCTTTGCAAAAGATAATTAATCCAGATATGTGTGAGATAAATAACAGTTTTGATACGGCTACTAAAAAGTCCTTGGGCATACCTGATAAGAGTATTGGTTCGGAAATTATTGTGCCAAACTTAAATATACATACCAATACAGATGTGGATTACTTCAAAATTGACTTTACCAGTCTTCCTGAAGATGCTACCTGCGACTTTGAAGAACCTGTCGAGAACTGTTTCAGCGAGGAACTTGGGTTTTATGTTACAAAATATCCTCCAAGGATTGTAATAAATATCGAAAGCCTTGATGATTGTATGACTTTAACAGATATCTATGCCTCTGATAACAAAAACAGAAGTCTAATATCAACAATTAAAAGCAACCAGCCTTACACTATCAACAATCCTCAGAAGAAATTTGGAGATAATAGTTTCTATCTTGCGGTAAAAAACCCTTATTTTAATAACCAGGGGCCAGCAACATATTCACTGAGAGTAAATTATCTGCCAATGAGCCAAGTGTTAATACTTAAAGATAATAAGCTAAGCCATACGAAATTATATAGTGCTCGGAGAAAATATTTGAAAAGATTGCTTGATGTTATCGACCTTCCTAGACCGCCACTTGATCTTATTAACAAATACAATATTTATATGGATGCAACTAATGTAGCTTTAATCGATGATTTTGAAACTTTTGAGAAAAACTTTAATAAAGCAATAAAGGACCAGATTTTCTTGGAACAACTTCA
Source organism: Bacillota bacterium (assembly GCA_023444055.1). GTDB lineage: Bacteria > Bacillota > Clostridia > Acetivibrionales > DSM-1351 > Ruminiclostridium. The sequence continues at coordinate 12,400 of JAEZRV010000046.1, read as the reverse complement.
ATTTTTAGCTCCAAATGAAGTTGCTGATATACTAAATAAAAGTTCTCATGATCTTAAAACATTTAAAGAAAAAAAGATAGATATAATGGGCAATAAAAGCGTAATAAACGATTTGAATGACAAGCTTAAGGATGCTAATAACAGCGTAATAAACAATTTAAAAGGTAAAGTTACAGGTCCTAATAAAAGGATTTCTAAAAATAGTACTTTTAAAAAGAGGAGATTCTAAACGGTTAAGTCAAATATATTAAAATGGCTTTCTGTGATATAAAACATTAAAGTGTTTCCGAAACGTAGTGAAGGATCAGAAAAGGGGCTTCTTTGTTAGCCTCTTTTCTTTTATGATATGAGAGTGTGAATCTGGATTCACTTATCTAGCTCAGTTAGTAAACCTAAGTATTTAGCGTTTCTATTTCAACTCGTTAGTAATCTCCTTGAGTTGTATATTCTACCTTCTGCGCCAAAGTCAATTGTAGGAGTATTGTAATCATAAACAAGTAGATATTCTTGATTTTTTGGAGCTTCACACACTATGTAACCATTCAAATCAAACACCGCTGTCGGTGCTACTTGATACTTAGATATGCTATTAACTGTTATTACAGTCATTACATTTTCTACAGCTCTCGTTATTAGGTGAGACTTAATTATATTATATCTTTCCATATTTTCTTGCTCTGAAACATCACAAAAGCTTACAAAGCATAGTTGTATATTTGATTTAAATAATTCTCTAAAATATTCTGGAAATCTGACTTCAAAGCAAATTCTAAAACCTACAGGAATATCATCTATATCGTATATTCCTATAGTTTCGCCACTTTCAAAATTATCCAAATCCCATCCCCACAGCGCTCTTTTATCATAATTGCCAATAATCTCACCCTTGTAGTCAATTAGCAACATTGAGTTATAGCATTTAGAATTTTGCTTTCTGATTGTTCCTAACGCAATATACATATCATACTTTTGGGCCAGTTGTTTAATTTCCTGCAAGTATAAATCCAGAGTTTTAAAATCAATATTTTTAATGGAAGGTGTTTCAACTGGTGGATATCCGCAAGTCGCACATTCCTGAAAAACAAGAAGTCTAACTTTATTTTCAGCTGCGCTAATGATAGCTCTTTTTATTGCTTCATGGTTATCAGAGATATTATCCCTACAATCGAACTGAAAAACTCCAACTCTCATTTTTTTGACTCCTTGTCGGTATGTATTATTTTGCTTTTGATAGTTTTTCTATATTATCATTAGTATCATTTAGTTTATATGTCTTGTTCCATCTCTGCATGTAATATATAAGTAATGCTAATATTGAAGTTCTTATACCCTTTTTTCCTTACATAATATGCTCAATCGCTTAGAATTCATCATTTTTCATTCTAATCAAATATTCCATCATATTATCGTCATCACTTTGATTATACACATATCCAAAGTGTTTTCCAACAACATCTGCAACAGTGCGAAAAAGCTCACATGAGGCAAAGATTGTTATCCATAGATTTTCAAAATTTGTATATGTTTTTGTATATCCTTTTTTACATTGGGATTGGCTCTTGAACCATTCATATAAACTGCGCGAACACGCTCGTCGACCTTTGCAATATTAAGTATTAAATCAAACATTTTATTCTCTGTTCGCATTATTTTTGCTCCTAAAATAAAAACACATCTAATATTCTATGTTTTTAACGACCCAGTCTGAGCCAGGACTTTTCTCTAAGTAAATGCTAACAACAATACTCTTTTTCTTCCCTTTAACTTTTATACTTAGATTAGCAGTTCCATATCCATTTGTATAGCTTACGCTTCCCATAGGAAAATTTCCGAAGCCTTGTATTTCCCCAACGGCTATTGTTATTTCATTTTGATTTTCAATATATTGCACAGCAGTTTTATATGAAACATCATTTTTTATTATTTGAGTCACCCCAAAAACTAATGATGATATGAATAAAGAAAAAGCCAATGCCGCAGTTATAAAAATTCTAAGTACAATTTTACTCTGGTATCCTATTACTTGCGTCTTTGCTATCTTGTCGCCTAACCGTCTACCTTCCTTGTCAGTAATCATTACAATAAACTCAACAAACCAAATCACCACTAATATATTTCTGAAGATAAGCTTATAAAACTTTGGGGTTTTATCTACGTTTTCATATTCTCTAACATAAATTCCAAATAATAATTTGCCTATGCCTCTACCTAAAAATACATCTTTGCATATGTATCCGACTATACCAATAAGCATCATGATAGGGAATAACTTAAATAAATAATTAGAATCTACTGTCAGTCTGTTGAAGTTCATAATAAACGGAACCATAGATATAATTGTTATAAGTATATGGTCAATAATGAACGCACCTATTCTTCTGCCTATTAATGATTCTTTATATAGCAAAACTTTTCCCATTTTAACCTCACGAATTTTAGTATATTGTATAGTTTAATTTAATAAGACCTTTAAAGAACACTACCATATATTTTAACATAACAAATCAACTTTCGCAGTTGAAAATTCTATCGGTGATGTAGAATTTTCACCGAATTTTCAATTGCGAAAGTTAAAATACATAAAAAAATAAATGTTAATGTATTTTTTAGGTAGAAAAGTAAACACAATATTTTTTAACAAAAAAAACCGCTTAGTAGATTAATAATCAAAATATGATATGTATTCAATCTTACACGTCCTATCAGGGAACAAGTAGTTATATAAATCTATAAAATAATAATCTGTCATACTTGCGATATAATCAACAACTATTTGGTTTGGTTCCTTATCAACGTAGTTCTCTCCTGAAGAGTAATACTTTTGATTGTCTTGAATAAAGTCAATATGGTGTTTATAGAGTACAGAATCTTGTTTCTTATCTTTTGTGAATTCTAGCAATTTGTAATAAACCTGGTGAAACATTGGTCTAATACTGTCATTGTAAAGTTTGTCTATTCTTTCATTTCGGTATATTAAATTGTAATTTTCCTGTTTTAATGTCGATAACTCATCAAAGATATCTTGTTCAATTATTATACAATCTTTTCCATAGCTGTTTTCTATAATATTTACAGTCAAATTATTAATAATCTCTGCATTTTCAACTCCAATTGCTCCTTTAGTAAACTTCTGACTTCCTTGTATTAAATTTGCTCTTCTAGCATCTTGTCTGTCTTTCCCTAAGTATGCAATCATATCACAAATTCTTACAACACATCCTTCTAAAGTTGATGGAATGAGCTTATTTATATTTGATTTATCAATATAACAATCTTCAACTTTTTTATCAAAACTAGAAAAACTAGTTAACTGAACTGGTCTGTATTCTTTTAGTTCAAACTCGCCATTGTGACACAAAACCCCATCTAAAGTCTGTAAGCTTATGTTCCTTGCAAACAACGTATCTAAAACACGGACACTATGAACATTATGATTAAAATAACGGCTTGTATTCTCTTGATATAATTCACTTAAAAATCTTTCCCCAGCATGTCCAAAAGGAGTATGCCCAATATCATGTCCTAAAGCAATTGCTTCAATCAAATCAGTATTTAAGTTCAACACCATTCCAATATTTCTTGAAATTCTTGAAACTAATTGAACATGTAAAGCTCTTCTAGTAATATCATCATTTTTATAGAATGAAAACACTTGTGTTTTATCAGCATAACGGTTATAAAAGGGACAGTGCATAATCTTTTCAATATCACGTACAAAAGCAGGTCTCCATAAATTTGCTGTATCACGTTCTGAATTTCTTCGTATAATAGATCCGTCCATACATTTATAAGGGTTTTCAATATTCCTTTTTCTATCATAAGTGATTTGTTCTTGAATTTCTTTTGATAATTGCGTATACTTGAGCATATTTTTGAGCTCCTTTACAATTTATTTGGTAATGCTTGTTAAGAAAAACATCATTGGGCTTATTAAAATAGGAATTTCTAATTATATTGTTGCATCAACAAAGCCAATACATAATGTAGCTGCATCAATATCTGAACAAGTATAAAACATGCCTATACTTCATTTCACTGTTCTAATTTTATTATATACTCACATATTAGTAATAATAATTTACGAATAATTTTCGTCACATTATTTATATATTCCTAACTCTTCCAATAAATCATGTGTAAGTTTTGATAGTGGGCGTTTTAAAAAATCTTTGGGTTCAACATAATTACCAAAGACCAGCTTAAGAATTTCTTCCTGTGTTGAGAACATTTCAGAATACTGCTCAAGTAATTCTTTTGTCATTGAACCTCCGTAAATAATTGCTTTATTCAGCATTTCCTCAACATAATCTGTATGTAATGAGTATAAACTATCAATCTTAAAATTTTTATTGTATTCTTCCATCAAGTTTTCATTTTCTATAAATTTAGATTTAATCTTAATTTTAAAATCAGAAAAATCTCCATATAAATAGTTTATATTGTCTGATTCAAAAGAAAATTTTATTTGCAAGTTTTCATCTTCAAACCCCTCTTCATATGGATAAATCAGCTTATGATTAAATTCATTATCAACACTAGCATTGCTTTTACCTTTATTACAAAAACTACAACTTGGAATAAGATTAAAAATAGAAATTGACAAGTATGGGAATTCATCTTTTGGAAAAAAGTGATCAAACTCTGGCTTACATTTATTTTTACTATTTACTGTAAACGTATAAATTCTATTGCAATATGGGCAAACATTGCAATTCAATAATTGAAGAAACTCAAACGCCCATTTTCGTGTTGAGAAATTTTTATAGAATTTTAGAAACCCATTTTTATTGTCGCCTAAAATGTCCTGTTTAATCTTTTCTCTATTCCTCTCTGTAAACAGAGTGTCTAAATTAATTGCTTTTTCAGCATCTTTAATAAATTCTTTGAATTTTTTCTTACTATCTAGGAGCAATAGTTTTTCAATTTTTTTTTCATCGATAACATCCCAACTTGTATTTATAAAGAGATTTGTGAAGTTTTTATAACCATCATTTCTTAAATTAGTTAGATGCATTTTAATATCTTCTATACTATTTGTTTTTTCAAATAAATCCCTTTTGTGCCCTTGCTTTATTTTTTCATCAGTATTATAGGATAAATTAATCTTTATCATATAAATCACTTCTATCTTCGCAAAGTTTATCCACTGCATTTATGCTATCCTGTAGACTTTTTTTAAGACTCAATAATTTTTCTTTATCAATGGCAGTGTTATTTTGCAATGCTTCCTTGAGTTCTTTTATTTGATTTTCATATTGAACAAATGAATTTTTACATTCCTGCGGAAAACGTTCATAATACATTTCATTTAGCTTAGTTCTCACAATTGGCTCACCTATAATATTTATTTCATTTTTAATTCTGTTTTTTTCTTCATTAAGTTTTTCTTGTTCTTGATATTTAAGCTTAGTAAATATATTATTTATCCTTTCTTTGGCATATTCACCTATTGTTGTGTCCATAAAAAATTGGTTTTTTAGTAATGTATGAATATTTGAACCATATGTTGCGCCCAAGCCTTCAATAGAAATAGAAACACCACTCTTCATAGCAATAACACAGTTGCTAGGCACATCAGACAACATATACGGAGAATTACTTGTAATAATTAATTGTACAAAATAACCATCAAATAGTTTATTAATTATTTCTATTAACTCTGCCACACCTCTTCGTTGTAAATTCGGATGCAAATATAAGTCCCATTCATCAAATAGAATAAGAATATTTTTGTTTGGCTTATTTCTCTTCTTAACTTGTTGACTAAATTTATATAGTTCTATTAAAGTTCTAAGCTTGAGCAATTCTCCAGAACTGTACATAGCTTTTTTATCTTTTTTTATAATATGTGTAAAACTCAAATCAAATATTTTTTCCCTTCCTTTTTCTTTTATAATTTTTCTTATTTTTTTCAACTTATCTAATTGTTTATTATCTTCTAAATACTCATCAAAATATATCACAATCTGTTTCTTATTATATTGATAAAATATGTCATTTTCGAAGATGCTATTTAACATTTTAATTAGCCATTTATCATTATTAGATATATTAAAATGCTTATTATTAACTGCCTCAAATAAAACTTGAATACCATTTTTTTCACCAGTTGAAAGTGTGGAAAAAAAGAACTCTGCAAATTTTTTATCAAATTCATTTAAAGTACTACAAAGATAATCACAATAGTTTATCGCCAAAAGATTGCATGCTGAATAAAATGCTGCTTTTTTTTCATCAATAATAATTGTATCTTTAATTAGACTTTCTTTGTACTTGTTATACTTCTCAATAAAGTTTTGCTTTGGTAATATATAACCTTTTACACAATCATTTTTAATAAAATTTCCATACAATTCATTTATCTTATTAAATCTATGATATGATATATTGAAACTTAATCCATTTGGGAATCCTATTAATTCTTTTGAAAATATTTGTTTAAAATCCTTATTAGATAGATATTTCAGTGTGTCATCTATAATATACTCATAAATTGGATTAGACACTTTATTCTTTTTATAATAAGCAGTGATTTTATTGTTTTCATTAAATGCTTTATTAATCAAACAATTCATTGTAGCAATTACGGTAAAACTTTGTTCTTCGCAAATGTCGCTTTCTAATTCTTTGTACCCATCAAAAACATTCGATAAATACAAAATAGAATCATAGAAATCCATAATGCTTGCTTTTTCATTATATTTAATAATCTTTTCTTTTTTGTTTTTATCAACAAAGAAAATATTTCCAAAATATGTATGTGATATTTTATATTCATTTCCAACTTTGAATAAAGCAATATAATACTCGCCATGCATACATGTTTCAGTAAGCAAATTATTCAATATAAAGCGAAGAATAGATGTCTTTCCTGCGCCATTTTCACCAACAATAGTTGTTATTGAAGAAATTGTGTTTCCAAAAAAGTCGCATGGAATAGGATTTTCGTACAAATGCTCCTTTATTTTAACTATATTGTTAGAGTCATCTTCTTCTATTGTAAAATAATATTCTGTATCAAAATTAAGTCCTAATCCATCAATATTTTTAAAGTTGTTTCCAAACCATAAGTAACATAAATAGCCTTTATCCATATATTAACCTTTCATTAATAATATTTTGTTTACTAGTAACTTCGCTCTATATCAATAACATAGGGGTCTCTAACTTATTTTTACATAAACATTACTTTATATCTAAAAAACAATAGACATCATTTTATATTGCTTCAACCTAATTAATCAATTGTATCTACTCTAACCACCTATTGCTTATTCTACACCCACCATCAAATCCCCTCCCAATATATTTCATTTTTCCCAATTATAATATGTATGCCTAACGCATATTCCATATTTTTACATATGCTAACAACAAAAAAATAAGTGCAAATGTTTAAGCCATCATAAAATGGTTTAACACTTACACTTTTATGGTACTATTCCTGCCAATCTTCCCTAAAACCAAAATTCTTCAGTCCAAATTTACCTTCCCTGTATTCCACATCAGCACTAAGCTTTCCTATATAGCAAGCTTGTGGAAGCTTTTCGCAAATAATTCCAACCCCAAATTCTGCTTTCAATTTGCTTTCCTCACAGCTAAATGAAACTATACTTGCAAAATACAATTCAGATCTGATTTTTCCATATTCATCTGTTTGAAATTCCTTAAGGCTTACTGTATATGATTTTGTGCTATCATTTATTTTTCCCATCAATTGCCCTGCATCAAGGTAAGTTTTAAAAGAAATTTTATCCTTTAGTTGACTTACATAATCATCAGGGCTGAACATATGGTCTTTATAACTCTGCGAGTTTTTATTATCTGATTGATTTCCTGAAAGTATCTTCCCATCAGATATTTCGATAATATGTAAATCCTGTATTGAAACGCCTGTTCCCGAACCTGTATACAAAATAACGGAAAGCTCATCTTTTCCATCATTATCAAAATCGCCAAGTTGCATTTGTGGAAGGATAAACCTAGGTGTTAAGCATTGCCAATCATAATAGCTTTTATTTTTCCTAATACTTAGTATCACTTGTTCATTTTTTGTATCATAAAGAAATATGTCTTTATCAGGTATAGCTGCTAATATCGGCAGACTTGAAGCCTCATATTCCTCAGGTGTAGTAATAACCTTTTTATTCTCTTTATTATTTTCTTCTTGCTTAATGATCTTTTCAGATATACTACTTTGTGATATTTCTTGTTTTGTCTCTGACGAGCTTGAAGCATTTGAAAAATATTCTTCCTGCGTATTCATTCCAGCCTGATACATTATTTTATTGTTATTAGAGCATGAAGTAACAAGTAGGACTTCCGCCAATAAATATATAATAGTGCATATTTTTGTTTTTGACCTAAAAGACATATCTTAAGCCCTTCTCCTCACGCCGATTTTCGGATAAAAATCACACAACATTGTGGAAGCATACATTTTCTACTGTCTCATCCACTTTCTTTTAAGTTACCTCATTTCTCTACCTCTGGTACAAAAAATAATGTTTTTATTAAAGTATTCATAATTTACAGGTATATCCATGTTTTCTGCATAAATTTATTCAACCCTGTACTTCCTATTCCTTCTTCCTCTTGCCACTTCCACTCTTTCTATTCTCACTCTTCATACTTCCACTCTTCCTACTTCCACTCTTCCTCACCAAGTCTGCCCGCTTCAAATTCTTTCTTTTTGTAACCGAATACCCGAAGAAACCCAACGGCTTTGAGAGTGCGAAATATTCTCCATGTGAATAGCAAATTAAATCAGCCCTTTTCAAATCCAGCTTACCATTTTCGTCAAGCAACTCTTCCTTCACATTTGTTGCAACCACTTCAGCTATAAACAAATCATGTGACCCTAGCTCAATGACTTGCTTTACAACACATTCCAGATTTAGAGGACTTTCTTTAATCAAAGGTACATTTACAATTGAGGCCTTTTCTGGTGTCAGTTTCATGGCTTCAAATTTATCAGTATCTCTGCCTGATTTAACTCCGCAAAAATCTGTTGCAAAAGTCAAATCTCTTGTAGTTAAATTTATTGCAAATTCGCCAGTCTCTCTAATTATTGCGTGAGAATAGCGTTCTTTCCTAATTGAAATAGATACCATAGGAGGGCTAGAATTTATCGTGCCTGCCCAAGCTATTGTAATTATATTGGGTTTGCCTTCTTTATCTGCGCAAGATACCATTACAGCAGGTACAGGGTTTAACATAGTAGAGGGCTTCCAAACTTGCTTCGCCAATAAAATCCCTCCTATCTTTCTTGATTAAGATATCCAAAAACAAAAATTGTTGGTGAATTCCAGTAAGTTGCAACCTCATTTGTTGCATAAGAAGACATATCATCCAAGTAACATTTTGCAGGAGCTAGTCCATTTAGCTTAGATTTTGATACATTATCATCTAATGCAGAATTAGGTCCACCTACAACTAAGCCTGGTATCGGCTGTTTCACAGTATCACCTAAAGACGGTCTGTGATGAGGCTGCATGGTTTGTTTAGAACCGAACCCAGTTATATAGCATTGACTTAATGTATTTCTTCCCATTAAATAGTGTGCAGCATTTTTTACTGCCTCAGTATATTCCTCTTTGTTGCTAAGCCTATCTGCAACTAGTAAATGCATGGCATGGGTTGCAACATTCATATTACTTCCCCAGTAATATTCCATCTTATGCATTGCAAGCAAGTATCCATCTTTTTTGGCTGTATCAACAAACATATCTGCTTTTTCAATCCAGCTCTTAATTATTTCTTCAGACATCTTTATATCAGTCTTGTCCGAATTTGAGAACATATATGCTATTGCTGCAAAACCACTAACATTTTGCCATCCAAGTCCAAATCCGTTTGCTTCAAAATTCTTAACAAAATAGTCACCGTACTTCTTATCATCAGTTGTTCTAAAAAGCTCTGCTGCTGCCCAAGATATTTCATCATAGCCTGAATTATCACCGTATTCACCAGTTAAAACATCTGCCGGATTTTTGAATTCAACAAAGTTATCATTTTTTTCTAGCCATGACCATGCCTGTAGAGATGCATTTAAGCAGCTCATAGAAAAATAAGGATCAATATCTTTATAAATTCTTGCTGACATAGCAGTTACTGCAGCAAAATTTGCTGTTGCTGTAGTAGAAACTGGCATCACATACAAATCATCTACATCTATATCAGGCATTAATGTAATATCTGGGAAACTCATCGAAGTAACCTTATGGTATACACCACCTGATATTTTATCCTGCATTTTTAACATCCACTCAATACTATATTTCGCTTCATCTAATATATCAGGTATTTTATTTGAACTTTCGGGTATATTTGTAGTGTCAGTAAAGCTATTGGGGAAAAACTCATATGCCAGCAGTAAATCAGCCGCTGTTACTGCTGCTGGAACTACATATCTTCCATAATCACCTGCATCATGCCAGCCACCACTAACATCAATTTCTTTACTATCATCACCATATATTTTTGCTAATGATTTGTGACATGCCCCATGAATGTATTCACCAGCATTAATATTGTCTAATGTAATTCCACAGCGTTGAAAATATAGAGCCTTAAGCATTGCATCAGATACTCCCGTATAAATATCGCTATCACCTATTTTAAATTCATAGGATCTTCCTAATTTAGATACAGATATGAAGTATTTCCCTTTTGATGTGATTTCTGAAAAATCTGCATAACAAACAGAATCTCCACTAGAATCATCCTTTAACGTCTCACTCAATTCTTTCGTTAAAACTACTTTCATATTAGCTGCATCAACTACATTGAAAGAACTATGCTGTCCATTAATAATAGCAATTTTTTTGTCTGCACTCTTATAACCAACTTGATTAACATGAATGTTTTCACTTACAGTTTGTTCCACTTTTTGATTCCCCCCCATTGTAGCATCACTTGAACTTTGGGTTGCTGTTGCTTGAAGCTCATCAAAATTTGATGTTTTGGGGGTACAAGCTGTCATAGTCAAAATCATGCTAACAGACAGACAAAGAGTAATTATCTTTTTTATTCCATGCATAGTTTGCTCTACCTTCTCAATTTAATAATTAGTTATCTAAAAAACACAATATCTATTATATAGTATTTTAAATTAAAAAGTATTAATATTTTGAAAATAGATAGGCTAATTCTACTGATTTGTAACATAATAAATACGAAAAATTCTTTAATTACATATATCTATGGTATAATTTATTTTATTATGTACATATCGGATATTTTGTGTAATTATGGAACCTATTTAGGACTGTGGCAGTTATTTTATTAAGTGATAGAATTCCGAAAAAACAAAAAATTGATGTTTAAAATCACATACTGATGGTATTTATTATATATTGGCTAAATGCTTTAGCCTAATAAATTATATGCTGAAATTAATAGAGGAAATAAAGGTACAAAATTATAGAAACTAATTACTGTTATTTCAGAAGTAATAGTTTTAAGATGGTTTTTATAATAATTACACAAAATAATGGTTTTAACTCGATTTCCAAACAACACTTTAAATTGGCATGTAATTTTAAGAATAGATAATAGAAGTAAATAAGGGTATAAAATGAGATACTATAAGGAGGTTATAGCTAATGAATACATTAGAATATGCAATCAATATGGAAAAGGATGGTGAAAAATATTATAGAGAACAGGCAGAAATCAATGAAAACAATAGTTTAAAGGTAGTATGCAATCTATTAGCAGATGAAGAAAAAAAGCATGCTCAAATTTTAGAAAATATAAAAAACAATTCAGAATATAAGATAGTTGAGTCGGATTTTATTTCAATTATCAAAAATGTTTTTGCAGATGTGAAAGATATTAAGGTTAGTGGTAAGCAACACCAACAATTGAATTTTTATAGAATCGCATCAGACATGGAAAAGGAGAGTATTGATTTATACAAAGAATTTCAATCTAAAGCGACAACAGATGAGGAAAGGGATGTGTTTGAATTATTGGTTATTCAGGAAAGACAGCATTTAGAAGTTCTTGAAGAGATAGACCGTTTGCTTACAAATGCTGAAGAGTGGATAGAATCTCCTGAGTTTGGTAGAAGAAGAGAAGAATATTAATAGTATAACTCAAACTTCGCACATAGATTTTAGCTATGTAGCAATTAAATCTAATAACGATTATGGTCAGATAAATTATCTCTGGAATAATTGCATTTATTTATAAACTCGAGGTATATGTTGTCTACTCATAAAAGTAACTAACATTATAAAGGCTTCCAAGAATTAAACCTTGAAAGCCTTTAGACGCTGTAATAAATTTTGTGTATGACACATAGGAAATACTCCTTTTTGGTTAAGAATTTAAGTATTAACCAGAGAGGAGTTTTTTTATGAGTGCTTTACCAAAAGATTTTATTCAGGAAATA
>JAEZRV010000011.1 GCA_023444055.1 Bacillota bacterium | reverse complement strand
GCATCACAAAGCTGTATCAGTTTATCATATTCATCGTACTCAACAGTATCTATGTAATTTTGAAGAAAATTGCTTTCTTCATTCTGGCAATCATTCTGTCCATTATAACTTCTGATATCCTTGTATGGAAACGAATGAGTCAGACATATTCTGGCGCAATCTTCATACTTTTTTTCAAGCATGAACTTATATCCGTAAATAACATGCTTTAAATCACTGTTACCGAACCTTCGTCCGATATCATGCAAAAGTCCGAGGACATATGCCTTTTGTTCATCCATACCTGCGCAATTGCTCGCAATCATACTTGCACATAATCCTGCTACCTGATTGTGTGCCACCCATTCTCCGGGATTCATTCCTGCGGCCTCATTCAGTAGTGCTTCGGCCTCCTCAATTGTTGGATACCTCATTATTTTTCCCTCCATACCAATATTACAAATACCTTGAACTCCGAACTCAATGTTACAACCCATGGTTTCAGATAAAATTTTTCGATTGAAGATAAATTTTATTGCCTTGTTATAGATAAGGTATTAGATAATATTTTTTTTAATTGTACGGTCGAAAAAATTTATGCAAAACAGCTTCCAAACCTGAAGTTCGGAAGCTGTTCCTTATATACTTTGAAATTATAAGTCTGTTTATTAAGCCTTACCGTTTGAGCCGAGAACATTAACGATCTTGTTCTTAACAAGTTCCTTAATAGCAGCTCTGGCTGGTGAAAGGTATTGTCTTGGGTCGAAGTGGCTTGGATTTTCAGCAAAGTACTTTCTGATTGATCCAGTCATTGCAAGTCTCAAGTCTGAGTCAATGTTGATCTTACAAACAGCCATTGAAGCAGCCTTTCTGAGCATATCTTCAGGAATACCTATTGCATCAGGCATTTTTCCTCCATTGTTGTTTATCATATCAACAAACTCTGGAATAACTGATGAAGCTCCGTGAAGAACGATTGGGAAGTTTGGAAGTCTTTGTTCAATCTTTTCCAATATATCAAACCTGAGCTGTGGATTTTGTCCCGGCTTGAACTTGTAAGCACCATGGCTTGTACCGATAGCTATTGCAAGTGAGTCAACACCTGTCTTTGAAACGAATTCTTCAACCTGTGCAGGATCTGTGTAAGCAGCATCAGCATCTGATACGTTAACAGCATCTTCAATACCTGCGAGTCTTCCCAACTCACCTTCTACAACTACTCCTCTTTCATGAGCGTAGTCAACAACCTTCTTTGTCAAAGCGATATTGTCTTCGAATGTGTGATGTGAACCGTCTATCATAACGGAAGTGAAACCACCGTCGATACATGACTTACAGAGTTCAAAAGTATCACCATGGTCTAAGTGTAAGCAGATAGGAAGGTTAGTTTCTATTATAGCAGCTTCAACCAATTTCATAAGGTAAGTATGGTTAGCATACTTTCTGGCTCCTGATGAAACCTGGAGAATTAATGGAGCATTTACTTCTTTTGCTGCTTCAGTTATACCCTGAACGATTTCCATGTTATTAACATTGAAAGCTCCTATAGCATATCCGCCTTCATAAGCTTTCTTAAACATTTCCTTAGATGTTACTAATGCCATTTCTAAATGCACTCCTTTTTATATTTTATTTTACCTTGAAACCCTTGGTTTATTAAGAACTTGACTCAGCTCACAAAACTTTGAATTCCATTTTATAATAATTATTATTTAACAAAATATTTTTTTGATTAAATAATAAGGTAAGACTTAAGCTTTTAACCCATCGTTACTATTTTATGCAATATTTAGCTCAAAATCAAGGGAATTTATGATATTTTTTTGTCAAAGCCACTATTTTAAATTATCCAATTGCTAAGCACTGGTCATAATTATTTTTATCCAAAAGGGAATCATATATTTAATGAAATAATTAGTTGGAAGATTAATAACATCCTTAATAATATATTATGCATGAATTAAATATGCATAATTGCATTTTATTTTTCTATATGCTATATTTTAATGTGATTGCGTATTGTAATATCAGCCTATGAAAGAAAGGACTGGTAAAAGCAGCGTATATTTATACAAATTAATATAAATTATTAGGAGGTATATACAATGACAGTTTTAAAGGGTGCCGCTATTTTCGGACAATCCGGTGGACCAACTTCAGTAATTAATGCCAGTGCCTGCGGCGTATTTCAGGAAGCATTAAAACAGGACGCGATAACAGCTGTTTATGGTGCAGCTCACGGTATTAAGGGTATTCTTGATGAAAAATTTTATGATATGAGCCAGGAAGATGCATACGAGCTCGACTTACTAAAAACTACTCCTTCTTCTGCTCTGGGTTCAGTTCGTTACAAGCTTAAATCAGCTGATGAAGACGAAACAGATTACAAGAGACTTGTTGAAGTTTTCAAAAAATATGATATCAGATACTTCTTCTACAATGGCGGAAACGACTCAATGGATACTTGCAACAAGGTTAGCAAGTATATGCAGAAGGTCGGTTACGAATGTAGAGTAATGGGTGTTCCAAAGACTATTGATAATGATCTTTATGGAACTGACCACTGCCCTGGTTTTTCAAGTGCTGCTAAATACATTGCTACTTCAACTATGGAAGTTTACCATGATGCAAGAGTTTACAATACTGGTATGATAACTATTCTTGAATGTATGGGAAGAAATGCAGGATGGTTAACTGCTGCTACTGCATTAGCTACTTATAAAGGACAAGGTCCAGACCTCATTTACTTGCCTGAGCTTGATTTTGATATGGATCAATTCTTAGCAGATTGCACAGCTATATACAAGAAGAACGGTAACTGTATCGTTGCTGTTTCAGAAGGAATCAAAGACAAAAACGGCAAATATATTTCTGAATATGGTTCAAATCTTGCTGATACAAAGGATTCCTTTGGACACGCTCAGTTAGGTGGACTTGCTGCTACATTAGCAAGTATCGTTAAGGAAAAGACTGGCGCAAAGGTTCGTGGAATTGAGTTCAGCTTACTCCAAAGATGTGCTGCTCACTGTGGTTCTGCAAACGATGTTAATGAATCCTATATGTCAGGACAAATGGCTGTTAGATATGCTGTAGAGGGTATGACTGACAAAATGGTTGGTTTTAAGAGAGCTGAAGGTTCTGAATACAAGTGTGAAATTGCACTCTTAAATCTTACTGATGTTGCTAACACAGAAAAGAAAGTTCCAAGAGAATGGATTAATGAAGCTGGTAACGGTCTAAATCAACAGTTCATTGATTATGCATTACCATTAATTCAAGGTCAATCCACTCCTCCAATGGAAGATGGCTTACCAAGATTTGCTAAGTTAAAGAAAGTTTTAGCTACTAAATAATTTAAGAATTAGAATACAAGTCACTAGATAAGGTTCTAACCTGTCTAGTGACTTTTTTTATCCAATTAATATATTTAAAGACCTGACATGCAAGATGTTTATATGAATTATAAACGTTGCGTTTATACTAATTTGCATTTAAAATATTGTTTCTTATATTTTAAAAACGGAATAGTATTAATTTTTACAAAAATTGGCTGCTCTAGTTAAACGCCTAGAACAGCCAATCAAATTATGTATATTTTAATTATATTATTCTACAATAATGTTTGCTACATCAACGCCAGAACCTGAACGGTAATCGCCGTCTACTACTCTATTTATTCCAAGATATATAGTGTAATTAACAGGTCCTTCGCTATCAGAACGTCCATCTAAAGCAAAACTATAAGGCTCACTAACTGTTTCAGTAAATGTTTCATTGGTACTAAAATTTGTATATGTTACAGTATTGTTTGTAACTTCAACTTTTATGCCTCCATAAGGAACAGCTGCACCATATTGTATTCTTTGAACTGCAGTACCCAAAGCTTGGGTTCCTGTATCATTATAGAATAACGTTAAAACGCCATCAGTAATTTCTAACTCGGCATCATTACTTTGAGTTGAAGCATCACCGCCCCCTGCATTGTTTGTACTTGAATCTCCTATATTTACAAGATAGCCACTAGGATTTGCTCCATAGTAAATATAAAAAGTAGCCTTACTTTTCGGTGCATAACCATCTGGTCTTAAGTTAATGGTTGCAAGATAGCGTCCACTTCCTGGAGCATCTTCAACATAGGTAACATAAGGAGCACCTAAATTTGTATTAATGCTGGTCGCAGAAGCAGGCAAACTTGTTAATTGTAATGCTGCTACCATAATCAACATAAATGCAATTGAAACTTTTGTTCTTTTCATAACTAATCCTCCATTTTTTTTATAACAAAATAGAATACTAAGATAGATGATACGCAGTATTATATTCTCTTTCTTACTATTTTGTTTATTTTTTACAATAATATCATCATTTACAATTTTAGTCAATATTATTTAAAAAATTTTCAAAAATCTCTAAATATATTATATTAAGAACTTTTTTCTAAGCTCTATAATAAGCGCAAACTTGCATAGAAATCTTGTTTAATAAATTATAAGTTTTTACCATTGACTTATTCTATTTTTATTTTTATACTATATATAGTATTTAAAAAGAACTGTTATACGACTGGCGGAAGTGGAGTTTACCACATGGGAGTATAACTTTTAAAAGCCGGCCGCCTGGGCACTCATATTGCCCAGGTGGCTTTTATTTTGCGTTCCTTAAATTACAAAATAAATCCCTTGGCAAAAGAAATAATATTATTTAGGGAGGCTAAAATATGGTTCTAAATATTTTTGATTTCAAACCAGGCAAATGGCAAAATTCAATTGATGTTCAAGACTTTATTCAGACAAACTATACTCCATATAACGGAGATGAAAGCTTTCTTGTTAGTTCAAGTATTAAAACAAAATATCTTTGGAACAATTGTAAAAGTCTATTGGTTGAAGAGCATCTAAATGGAGGTATTCTGGATATAGATGCTTCGACTGTATCAGGTATAACCAGCCATAAACCAGGATATATAGATGAACCTTATGAAGTAATTAAAGGTCTTCAAACTGATACACCATTGAAAAGATCATTCCTTCCAAATACAGGGTATAGAATGTCTAAGCAGGCCTGCCAAGAATTCGGTGTCTCGCCCATTCCAGAAATTGACAATACTTTTAAGAACATCAAAACACATAATGATGGTGTATTTAGTGCATACACAGATGAAATGCGCAAGGCGAGAAAGTGTGGAATTATTACAGGCCTGCCAGATGCTTATGGCAGAGGAAGAATAATTGGTGACTATAGAAGAGTTGCTCTATATGGTCTTGACATACTTATCGAAGAGAAGAAAAAGGATTTAGAGTCCATTACACCAACCAACGAAGAATTAATACGACTTAGAGAAGAAGTTAGCAGTCAAATAGCTTCATTGAATGACCTTGCTTCATTGGGTCAATCATACGGCTTTAATTTAAGACGTCCAGCAACTAACTCGTTTGAGGCTGTTCAGTGGACTTATTTAGCATTTTTAGGTGCCATGAAGGAGACTAATGGTGCAGCAAATTCGTTAGGCAGACTAAATATATTCTTTGATATTTATATAGAAAGAGATTTAAAAGATAATAAATTAACTGAAATAGAAGCACAGGAATTAATTGACCAGTTCGTTATAAAGCTCAGACTTATTAGACATTTAAGAACTAAATCATATAATGAGCTTTTTGCAGGTGATCCAGTTTGGCTTACTGAATCACTTGGTGGAATAAGTAGTGATGGAAGGCATATGGTTACAAAGACTTCATATAGATTTTTACATACACTAAATAATCTAGGTGCTGCTCCAGAACCAAACCTAACTATACTATGGTCAACAAAACTTCCTGAAGCATTTAAACATTTTTGTTCCAAAATGTCAATAAAGACAAGTGCAATTCAGTATGAAAATGATGATTTAATGCAGCCTCTTTATGGTGATGACTACGGTATAGCCTGCTGTGTATCTGCAATGCGTTTAGGAAAAGATATGCAGTTTTTTGGCGCTAGATGCAACCTTGCCAAACTTTTGTTAATCTCATTAAACGGTGGAAAAGATGAAATATCCGGTGTGCAGGTTGCTCCTGAAATGGAACCATATGATGGCGAATATCTTGAATACGACAAGGTAATGAGTAATTTTCTCAAGATGCAGGATTGGCTTACAGGTTTGTATGTTGATACTATGAATATCATTCACTATATGCATGATAAATACGCATATGAGCGCCTTATGATGGCATTGCACCATACCGACGTAAATAGATTAATGGCTTTTGGTGTTTCTGGACTATCAGTATTGGTTGATTCTCTGAGTGCAATAAAATATTCTAAAGTTAAGGTAATCAGAGATGAAAGAGGAATTATTACTGATTTTGAAACTGAGCTGCCATATCCTCAATTTGGAAATAATGATGACAAAGTAGATAGTATTGCAAAAGAAGTTGTAGAGAGCTTTTATAACAGTTTAAAGGTACATCCTACATACCGTAATGCAACTCATACACTATCAGTATTGACAATAACCTCAAATGTTGTTTATGGTAAAAAGACAGGTTCTACACCAGATGGAAGAAAGAAAGGCGAGCCATTCGCACCAGGCGCAAATCCAATGCACCACAGAGATAAATCCGGTATTTTAGCATTGCTTAGTTCAGTGGCAAAGATACCTTATAGTAGCTGCCGTGACGGCATTTCTCTGACAGCTTCAATAATTCCTGCTGCACTAGGTAAAGACGATGAAACCAAAACAAGAAATTTGGCAGCTATTATTGATGGTTATATGATGAGCAATGGTCACCATATTAATGTAAATGTTCTTGATAAAGCTACTCTTGAGAATGCTATGGCTGAGCCGCTTAAATATAATTCACTTACTGTAAGAGTATCTGGCTATGCAGTGCACTTTATCAAATTGACTCGTGAACAGCAGTTAGAGGTAATCTCTCGAACTTTCCATAAGGCGATGTGATTTTGTTTTCAAGTTATTTTTAGGTTCTATATCAATAGTTGGGGCAGTCGCATATCAAACAGTAATTTGATTGTAGATTAGCATACCAAAATGCGAAAGCGTGAAGTAAAAAGTGGCGGGGTAAACTAGGGACTATGTTCCCTCGCTTACCAAACTTCTTGATTTTTAACCATATGTATTTTATAATTATTGCCTGTTTGGAAAAAACAGGTTTTATTGAGCTATTTGTTTAATGCTTTAGTTCTATGATCTTGATAATCTGAGACAAGAATGATGCAAGACGAATGCTTCATATCTATGATATGGAATATTATAGATGGTAAATGTATGAGGCGGTATAATACATAAAATAGAGGTGCAATCCCCCCAACAGAAAAAGACTCCCATGCGCCACTCTTCCCAAGCCTGCGCATAAAAGTCTCTCCTCTAAATCCACACATTCACTGCCGTTCCCTATCCAACATGTGAGCATCTGATTTATCTGTATTTCATTTGTTTATCATTATATTCGTTTTATATCTACACTTGTATTTTTTTGTATTACATTTCATCAAATGTTTTCTTTACTTCAACTAAGAATTGCTCTGTATTTACTGTTTTTATATCTTTAAGTTCTGATAGCATTGCAAGGTCTTTTGTCATTATGCCATTCTCAATTGTTTTGATAGATGCCTTGTCCATTTTATCTGCATACTCAACTAGCTCTTTAATTCCATCAAGTTCGCCTCTCTTGCGGAGTGCTCCAGTCCAAGCAAACAATGTTGCCATAGAGTTTGTAGATGTCTCTTTTCCTTCTAGATGCTGATAATAATGTCTTTGAACAGTTCCATGAGCTGCCTCATATTCATAATATCCTTCAGGTGAAACAAGAACTGATGTCATCATAGCTAAGCTTCCAAAAGCAGTAGCTACCATATCGGACATAACATCTCCATCATAGTTCTTACATGCCCATATAAAGCCACCTTCTGATCTAACTACACGTGCAACAGCATCGTCGATTAATGTGTAGAAATACTCAATTCCTGCTGCTTTAAACTTAGCATCATATTCATTGTCGTATATTTCTTGGAAAATATCTTTAAATCTGTGGTCATACTGCTTTGAAATAGTATCTTTAGTTGCGAACCAAATGTCTTGCTTTTGATCCAATGCATAATTAAAGCATGATCTTGCAAAGCTTTCAATAGATTTGTCTATATTGTGCTGTCCTTGTATAACTCCAGGGCCTTTAAAATCGAATATAGTCTGACGAGTTTCTTCACCCTTTTCATTTGTAAATACTATCTCAGCCTTACCAGCCTCTGGTACACGGTATTCAACATTTCTATAAACATCTCCATAAGCATGTCTGGCAATAGTAATAGGCTTAACCCAAGACTTAACAAATGGCTTTATACTGTCAACAAGTATCGGTGCACGGAAAACAGTACCATCTAATATAGCTCTTACTGTTCCATTCGGACTCTTCCACATCTGAGTGAGATTGTATTCTTTAACTCTTTCAGCATTTGGAGTGATTGTAGCACATTTAACAGCAACGCCATATTTTTTAGTTGCTACTGCAGAATCAGTTGTAACCTGATCTCCAGTTTTTTCTCTGTATTCAAGTCCTAAGTCATAGTACTCTGATTTTAAATCAATGTAAGGAAGTATTAAAATATCCTTTATCATTTTCCAGATAATTCTGGTCATTTCATCTCCATCCATCTCAACAAGTGGAGTTTTCATACTAATCTTTGCCATATACATACTCCTTTATAAATATAATTAATTTATTATTTGATATAATTTTCACATACTTTAATATATCATATCAATGCTGTGTATGTAAACTTGATTTTGCTAAATATTATTTCAAAAAATAATACGACCCTCTAAATTTAAGTAGTCGTATTACTAATACTTTATTTGAAGTTTAAACAATAGTACCTATTATTAATCATATTGTATATTTCCGTAATTCTGTCTTATACATGTTCAACAGATCTTCAAGCATTTGGATATTCTGAACTAAATCTTTAATCTTATCAGAGTACTCTGTTACATTCGAACTCATTTCCTCTGATGATGCCGAATTCTCCTCTGCAATAGCAGCTAGTGAATGCATATTTTCATTAATGCCTGACAATTTCTGTGTTTCGCTAGATAGTTGTGCAACCAAATTAGCAATTAAATTGGCGACCACTACAATCTGCTGTGTAGAATTCCTATTACCATTTAATACATCCTCAAGAGTTTTGTTACTCTCTTCTAATTGAGCAAATTGTTCATTTATCTTTTCAACAAATCCAGAAACTTGCCCAGTGAACATCACTAAACTATTGTTAATAACATTTACTGAGGATTTAGAATTTTCTGCCAACTTTCTGATTTCATCTGCAACCACAGCAAAGCCATTTCCTGCCTCACCTGCTCTTGCAGCCTCAATGGCAGCGTTAAGTGCCAGCAAATTAGTTTGATCTGCCACATCTGCAACAGTTGTTACTATGTCCAATATCTCATTGACTTGTTTTGATAGCTGTACACCATCATTATTTACTTGCTCAAAATTATTTCTTACATTTAGAAGCATACTTGCTACTTTTTCTGTTTGTTCAAAAGAATTTTCAAGCTTATTTACTGCCCCTTCGAGATTACCTTTGCCTTCAGTTTGTTCAGAGGTAATTCTGTTAATTTCCGCAATATTTGAATTTAAAATATAAACCGACTTTTCTGTTTCTTCAGCCTGATGTACTGCACCATTAGCGACTTCATATACCAAGCTGGAAATTCCATCAGAAACGAACTCCATTTTAGAGGCAATTTCAGAAAATGAAGAAGTAAATGAATACATGTCGTCACTTCCACCCTTAAGGAAAAGAAAGTCTTTTATCATTGTTTCTTTAAGAATATTCATTCTATCTGCAATTCTCTCTACTTCATCACCACTTTTAATGACAACTTTTTCTGAAAAATCGAGATTAATAAGGTTGTCTAGTTCCTTTTCAAGATAACGCATCGGCTGCTGTGATATTTTAGCTGCCGCTAAAGTCAGTATAAAAATCAATATACAGCTGATACCATATTTTATAAATCCTTGTCCAGGAAATACAATTGCTAAGGCTACTGTTGAAATAATTGCTGGAAATGCACTGGTTTTCAATGGAATTGACTTCATAAAACCAAGGGATAGCATCTGGCTAAGTATAAATTTCTTCGGTTTTTTACTTTCTTTTTCAAATTTTATCTTTACGCGTAAAAATTTATCCTCTCCATCGTTACCTCTTTCAATCTCACTGTATGTAAGCTTTTCGTTAAAGAATGCTGCACTACCTTCCAGTAGTCCAAGAAAATAATCAAACATTCCACGTCTTGAGGAATACTTCATCTCAATTTCATTTGTAGATAATTCTTTTGCTATCATCCTAGGAGGCTTTGCTCCAGGAATCATTTTGGTCAATTGAGTATGTACATGATCCATCATCACCAAAAAACCTTTGAGACTTGCTCTTTCAAAAAATGAAGGAAACCATTTTGAAAAAGACACTATGTTGCTTCGACCAATTTCTCTCCATACTTGTTCCATAGGCTTTCCAATCAATTCCGCAGCAGAATTCATCACAGCAAAAATTGATTCATCTTCAATATTTTCTTTTGGATTGATAATTCTACTCTCTGACCAGGAATTACTCGCTAACGCTTTAGAAACAATATCTTCTCCATATAGTGTTTCCAAACTTTTCAACCAATTTGTAACTACCGTTCCTTTCATTGTTATTCTCCTTTTATGTGTAATTTTGCTAATTGCTAAATACTAAAAAATGTATACCCATAAATAACACTAATAATATCATACCTCATTTATCGACGTAATTCTCTCTTTTTTGCTTTTTAAAATAATTTGTAATTAGTAATAAATGCCAATAAATAACCGTAAATTATACAAACTACATTTCTTATGTTAAATCAAACTTTTCCAGATATAATTATAACTAATTTTATATAGAGATAATGTACCCTTAAAATGCTGAGCTAAACTATTAATAATCATATTCATGCCACATCTTACACAAAACTCCATTAAAGTACCGGTATGAACTCTTTCCACATTTTACTAATCCCGCTTTTTAACCTTCTTATTAGAACTGTTACTTAACAAGGTAACAACATTTTTATGTCATAACTGCACGTAAAAAGTCTGATATTCGTTACTCAAAAAAGAGCTACTACTAATCCAACTCACTATGTCGGTTTAGCAGTAGCTCAATAGCATATTAGAACATATAATTTTTTTGTATACTGACTTTCCTTCTACATATACGCCTCAAGACTATGAGTTTTCCCATCGTCAATAAGCTCTATTGTATTGGATTCAACCGCCCTTTCATCTATTTTTATTTGTGTTATACCAATATTTTTATTAGTCTTATTTATTATCTTAATATCATAAACTGACTCACCAAACACATACCTAACAGAATACTCTTTCATTTTCTTAGGGATACATGGAGTTATTGTCAAATAGTTACCTTGTTTTTTTATTCCTAAAATATGCTCTAAACCTATCCTATACATCCAGCCTGCCGCACCTGTATACCATGTCCACCCTCCTCTTCCCTCATTCGGGGGAACTGCATATACATCGGCAGCCATAACAAAGGGTTCTACCTTGTAGGTTATGCTTTCCATGTCTGTTCTAGCATGATTTATTGGATTAATCATATCAAATAGTTCCCATGCCTTTTCTCCATTCCCTAGTTGAGAATATGCATATATAACCCAGGTAGCTGCATGAGTATACTGTCCGCCATTCTCTCTTACTCCTGGGAGATATCCCTTGATATAACCGGGATTTAATTCGCTGTCATAGAATGGTGGCGTTAATAGCTTTATTAATCCATTTTTTCTATCAATAAGATACTTTTCAAGAGCACTCATCGCCTCTTCCACTCTACTTGCTTTTGCGGCAGTCGAGATTGCTGCCCATGATTGTGAAAGCGAGTCAATTTTCCCCTCGTCATTTTGAATTGAGCCTAATGGTGTACCATCGTCAAAATAAGCTCTTCTATACCAGCTACCATCCCATGCTTCCTTTTCAATTGCTTCAATAATATTCTTAGCATGAGTTCTGTACTGATTTGCTCTATCAACATCTCCCATATGCGTGCAGATAGGAATCATTTTTTGAAGAACACAGTATAAGAACCAACCAAGCCAGACACTTTCACCCTTTCCTTGTGCGCCAATCATGTTCATACCATCATTCCAGTCTCCTCCACCCATTAATGGTATGCCATGAGCTCCAAACTTGAGACTTTTATCTATCGCCCTGATACAGTGTTCATAAACAGAACCCTTCATTTCAGATACTGTTGCTACTTCATACCTTTCGTGCTCGTTATCTTTAAGAAGCTCAGACTGTATATAATTCTCACAAATATTTAAAATTTTATAGTCACCTGTAGCATTCAAATAATCACATGTTACATACGGAAGCCACAGCAAATCATCTGAATATCTGGTTCTTATTCCATTATTTTTTTGTTCATGCCACCAATGCTGCACATCTCCTTCTATAAATTGATGTCTGCAATGAAGTAAAATTTGCTTTTTTGTAATTTCTGGCATCGTATACACGATTGACATTACATCCTGCAATTGGTCACGGAAGCCAACTGCTCCTCCTGCTTGATAGAAACCAGTTCTTGCAAATACTCTTGAGGAAAGCACCTGATATTGAAGCCATCCATTAAGCAAAATATTCATTGATGCATCTGGTGTATTTACTTGTATTTGTTTAAGCTTTTTAAGCCAGCTGTCTTTTGCCCTTTTTAATTCCTCTTGTGCATAGTTTAAGTTTCTGAACGTTTCTATGATTTCTTTGGCTTTTTCAACTTCCTCTTGTCCAAACAAAAATACTACTTGTTTAGTTTCTTCAGGCAAAATACTTATTTTAGTTTTTGTAACAGCACAAGCATCAAAACCTGCTCCTACACTACCATTTAATGAGTTTCTCATTCCAAATGGCTCGGATAAATCCATATTATCCCCAATGAAATGGAGCCTCTGTCCTGTATAAGTTATATTTTCTTCAGAGCAGCAGAGAAACGCTGTAAGTCCTCTGAAATCAGCACTATAAACATTCTCTACAAATACAGCTTTTTGTTTTTCATCAAAGCTTGTAATAATATATGGCGAAGTTTGCCCCGCTTCAACGCCCAATACAGGTCTTAAATAATATGCCACATCTAAAGTTTTTTCATTGCTTGTAGTATTTTTAATATTTAGAATGCTTATCTTGACCGGAGTATCAACTGCTGCAAATTGCGTTAATTCCTGTTCAAGCCCATGACTCTTATGCAAATAGCATGTATAACCGAATCCATGCCTTATAACATAAGGTGAACATTCTCTGATAGGTGCAGGCGTACAGCTCCAAATTTCATCAGTATTAGTGTCATGCAAATAAATAATTTCTGACGGAGTATCCGAAACAGGGTCATTTCCCCAAGTTGTAAGCTTGTTTTGGCTGCTATTTTTATGCCAAGTATACCCTCCGCCAGATTCAGTGCAAATAAAGCCAAACCGATTATTTGCAATTATGTTTACCCAAGGTGCAGGTGTATTTTGACCATCCTTTAAGCAAATTACATACTCATTGCCATCATTAGAGAATCCACCTATTCCGTTAAAGAACTTCAGACTTTCAATAAATTTAGAATAATATTCTTCTACATCATCATCCTGTTTTATTCTCTCATTTGCAACGTTCGTATCAGTCTTAGGATTTTCACAATGCTCTGCTTCGGGGGGTAGCTGACCATTATGTGTTTTTACATCCTGTCTTTCATTCAAATCTGTATGAGATTTATCATATACTAAGTTCTGCGGCACAACTCTATCTTCTGATTTTAGAGCTTTTGAAGTATGCTCTGCGCTTTCAAATGAGCTTCCATATGAGTTTCTATTCAAAATTCTCTCTGAAATTTCATCACGCATTGCTGTTGGAGTCATATTTGGAATTTCTTCTGATATTCCATTTAAAATATCATCTTCATCTATAAAATCTGAAATGCCCTTATCAGCATCAATTATCAGCTTTGCACAAGCAAACAGGAGATTTCTCTGTTCCTGACTCATTTGCTTATCACTTCTGATGAATATACCGCCTCTTCTGTCAATATGCTCATAGGAACGCCCTGATACTGCCATATCTTTAACCATTCCAAATATTGGTTGATTGTATGCTTCCTCTTCTGAAACCAAAATAACCAAGTCAAAAGTTATTCCCTTCAGCCTAAAATAATCATGCAGCTTTAAGGCCCATTGAATTTCATTAAAGCTGTCTCTATCTTGAATTGTTACTAATACAATAGGCACATCACCTGATATACCAAAAGGCCATAGATCAGATTGGCTAAGCGTATTGTTCAAAATATATTCTGACTGCTCTGTTCTATCAATTCCATATAAAATTTTTGGAATCAACCTTAAATACGCTCTTTCATCTCTTGCGGAAACATTAAGAAAGCCGGATTCAACGATACTTCTAGTCCATGCCATTTCAACAACTCTTTCAGCGGCTGAAGCATCACAATATTTTTCAAGCATTTCAATTGCATTTTTTCTAGTATCACATGTACCAACACTAAAGTTTACTATCGCTTTTTCTCCTGGCTCAATGCATACCCGTACTCTCATACTAAAAATAGGGTCCAACACTGGTCCAACTGAATTTGATAAAGGCTGATCAGGATCCATTGCATTCGGTTGTTCAAGACTTCTATTCCTGCCAATGAAATTCATACGATTAGTTTCATATTCAACTTTTCCTTGTACATTTCCATCTATTGATACAGTATGATAGCCCCAAACAGTTTTTTTAACATCATCTCTTTTTCTTCTAACTGCCAAAAGACCATTATGCTCAGCAACATATTCTGTTTTAACAAATAGCTTGCTAAAAGCAGGATGAGCTAAATCTGCTTCCGGCTGTGAGAGCACAACCTCCATGTAGCTAGTAAGTTCAACAACCCTTTTTGAAGTACTATGATTAAAAATAGTTACTTTTCTTATCTCTGTGTTATCCTCTGTGCTAATGAGCACCTCAGTATTTGTTTCAATATTTCCTTCTCTACGGATATACTCAGCTTTGTGCGGTGCAAAAATGACTTTGTAAACCTCAGGTTCAGTGTTTACCGGACTATAGGTCGTTGACCAATACTCATTTGAATTTACATTTCTTAAATAAATGAAGGCTCCACTACTTTGCATATAGTCATTAATCCATCTATATACCGCCAAGGAGTTGCATCTGCCATACCCTGAGCCTTTATCTGTAAGAATTACATTATAGTTTCCATTAGTTAAAAGGTGCATATTTGGTATAGTTGCCGGTTTTATATAACTTCTTAATACTATTTCTTCATCATCAGCCTGTTTATGCATAGCAAATAATGGTTGCTCTTTGCGCTCCTTAGCAACAACTAAATTTTTAGGGGATTTTTCCTGTATTAGTGCATCAACAGCCTTTATTTGTGGATTTATATGAAACCTCTTCTGCATTATGTTATCTTTAAAGAAATTCACAAAAGCCAGCATACTCATTCCTTGATGGTGAACCATGTAACTTTTAACAATAGCACATTTTTGGTCTTCCTTAAGCCTTGAGTCAGTAAAATCTACAGCCTCATATAGCCCAAACTTTCCCTCAGCACCTAATTGTTTAAATCTTTCAATATTATTGGCACACTCCTCAGGCTCAATATCAATTGCCATTATTGTTGCATATGGTGCTATAACCAAGTCATTTATCAAGCCTCTTTTTAGCCCTAAACTCGGTACCCCAAATGCTCTATATTGATAATTCAGTGCTATATCAAAAGCATAGAAACAGGATTCAGAAATACCCCACGGTATATTCTTGCTTAAGCAGTACTCTATCTGTGCCTTTACTACAAACTTATAAGTTTTTTCTATTAAAGTATTCTGATAACTCTTTATCAGCAGTCTTGGCATCAAGTATTCAAACATTGTACCAGTCCAAGATGCTAGCCCCGTTTTTCCATCTACATTTACCAATTTCCTTCCAAGCTTAAACCAGTGCTGCTTGGGAACTTCACCTTTGGCTACTGCAATCAAGCTAGTCTGCCTTGACTCAGAAGCAAACAAATCATAATAGCAATTAGTAGTATGCCCCTCTTCAACATTATAGCCAATAGAAAACAGATTCCTGCTCTCATCAAATAGGCCTTTAAACTCCATGCTATCAATCAGATTTTGAATCCGTTCCATCAGATTTTCCAGCTGTGCACTATACTCTGGAATTTCATCTAAACTGCTGAATACTTTTTCATTATATTTTTCTAATAATGTATGGTACATATTGACCTGATACACCAATTTTTTAGTAAAGTAATCCAGTCTATTCTTGTTTACAAGCTCATTAAGGGCTTCTGATATTGCTAAAAAAAGCTTTTTGTATCTATCATTAATACTTACTCTTTTATCAGCTGTCTCATTTTCATTCTTTCCATTAATAGCTTTAACACCGATATCTCTAGCGGTTTCAGCTTTGACATTAACAGTTCTAACATCTACACTTACATCGTCGCTGCCATTCCGCTCTGCAAGTTTTTTTATTCTCTCAATGTCAAAAAACGGCTTATCATTGTCAATTTCAGAATTACACAATTCTAGTAAGTCAAAAATCCCGTCCATTATTGACTCATCATAAATAGGTTTATTCCTGTATTCCTTCAAGCCCTCATTCAGCACCATTAAATATCCAACAAAGTTACCGCTGTCAACTGTAGAAACAAATTTTGGACGTAATACCTCAAGGTTTGTTGTGTTATACCAATTAAGAAGATGTCCATTCCACTTTTCTAATTTCTCCACAGTATTAATTGTATTTTCTATTCTCTCCAACAAATCAATTGTATTTATATATCCCATATCTCTAGCAGCGAGATTTGACACTAATAATAATCCAATGTTTGTAGGTGATGTTCTGTGAGCCGCTCCTTTAAAAGGCTCTACTTGATAATTATCAGCAGGAAGAAAATTATCATCCCGACCTGCGTATTCATCGAAATAGCACCATGTTTTCCTTGCCAGCAACCTAAATTCATTTAGCCTGTCGCTGCTAAGGGTATTATCAGTACTGGTATTCAAAGGTTTACTTATATAATATGCAATTCCAGGGGCAAAAAGCCATAATACTAAAGCCGCTAGCCCAAACCAAATATAAGCCTTTGATAAAAATAAACACAGAAAAAAAACTATTGCTCCACATATAGGCGAAAACCACATTCTCCTGTAATAGCTGACTATATCGTTTTTAAGTGCTAATTCCATATCTGCAGCAGTTACCCATTCAAGCAAATTCTTCTTTGTGACAAGCACTCTGACCAAAGTTTTAATTATTGCGTTTGTCATTAAATATGCCTGATATGGCGCAAAAGCCAGCAACAAACCAATCTGGACTAATATTTCACTAAAGCCCGATAATACAGTTGCCATTCTTTTGGAAATATATATTTTATAGTTACCTGCTACAATTAGATACACAAAATAGCTAACAACAGGTGAGCATAATGCCACAAAAGCCAAGCAAATCCATGCAATTCTACTATTATTCAGAAAAGCTAAGCTCAGTAATAATATGATAATTATTGTTGGATAAAGCAGACTTCTTCTGAGGTTGTCAAACATTTTCCATCTAGATAGCTTTGACAAAGGGTTTTTGCCAACAATCCAGTGTAACAGCTGCCAATCTCCTCTTGTCCAACGGTGCAGCCTCATCATAAAGGAATTATACTTAGCAGGATACCCATCTATCAACTCAATGTCGGTAACAAGACCTGTTCTTAAATAACTGCCTTCTAACAAATCATGACTAAGGACGGTATTCTCTGGAATAACATTGTCCAATGCCTTTTGGAAAACGTCAACCTCATAAATTCCTTTTCCAGTAAAGATGCCCTCTCCAAATGTATCCTGATACACATCTGAAACAGTTGTAGTATATGGATCTATTCCACCCTGTCCAGCAAATACTCTAGTAAAATATGAGGTATTGGTGCTTTCAATATTCACATCAACTCTTGGTTGAAGTATTCCAAACCCTGAAGTAACAATGCCTTTCTTATCATCAAAAACCGCCTTATTCAAAGGATGTGCAATAGTACCAACCAATTGTGTCGCTGCTTCAAGAGGCAATTGAGTATCTGCATCTAACGTAATAACATATTTAATACTTGGTAAACTGCTTATATCTGCGCTATGATAAGTATAGCTTGTTTTGCTATCTCCACGTAGCATCCTGTTAAATTCAATTATTGCTCCCCTTTTCCTCTCCCATCCCAGCCATTTGTTCTGTTTTGGGCTGAACTGTCTTGCACGGCAAAAGAAAAAGAATATTGGTTTGTCAGCGGATGCGTACTTTTTATTTAGCTCCTCAATTCTCTTTAAAGCACAATCAACTATAGCACTATCCTCAGATAATGTTTCTTCATCACAATCTTTAAAATCTCCAACTAGAGAAAAGTAAATATTTTCGCTTTTATTGGCTAAATAGAAAACCTCTAAGTTATTTATCAAATCAAGAGTTCTTTTAACATTAGGAACAAGGGTCGGTACAATTACCATTGTTGATAGTTCCGGAGGTATTCCTTCTTTAAGCTCAAGCTTTGGAAATCTTGCAGGTTTTATAAAACATCCTAAACAACTATTAATAATGGATATAACTAACTCGCTCGCAGGTATCAAACCAAATATACTCACTATAACTGCAAATACACTTGCCGTAATTGTTTCTCTTTTAAAACTATATATTAGCAGAGTTATCGCAATTGCAAGAGACAAAATTGTAATAGCTGAAATATATGAATTTACAGATGAAGATTTATTATTTTCTTTATTAATACTTGAATCCTCTGATTTTGAATTAAAACTATCAGCCAATACTTTTTGACCATCTCCAATAAGATAATATCCCACATGGTTAGCCGAGGATATATCATTTTCTGATTTGAAAGCTTCTTTGGCAAATTCATAGCTCAATCTTGCAACATTTATCTCTGTGGTCTTATATTTATTAGCTAGATTTATAACAGCATTTCTATATAGGTCTCTTGAATTAAAATCCATTTTGGAGTATACATTGCAAGGGTCTTGCTTTAATATTCGCTCTACCTCACTCAAATCTTCAAAAAGTACTGTGCTGTCGAGACCCGATAATGTGCGAAGGCTGTTTATTATATTTCCAATAGATACCTGAGTAACTGCTTGATTTAAATGATCTATAGAAATAAAGTTATCAGTTGTAGTACTCTTTTGAGCCAGTAAACCGTCTATACAGCTTATCATCCAAAGGGTTTTAGAGCCTTTTTTTCTTAATTTTTTGATTAAATATTCTACAAATGCTGGGGTTATATCATCTAATTCTTCAATTTGTGAATTGACAGTTTCACAGTTATCATTTGCTCCGTTATTGTCATTAACAATATTAAGCATTTGTTCCGCTTTGTGCCAATCGTGATGAGTTGCATTCATTTTCTCACATACAACCCAAAGCTTTTCTATCAATGCGGCTTTAACCATCAATGTCAACATCCAAATTTCTTCTATTGATAAGAAGTTATAGCGCTGATAGGCAGATATAAAGTCTTTTATAACCTTTTCATTAGCATTTCCATCAATATGAGACACGATCTCAATAGCTATTGTATATATTCTTGGAAAACCAGTATAAATACCTTCAGTAATAACAGGCAGTGCTTGCGTTATTTCAATTAATTCTCTGGTTATAAGATTTTTTTGTTCCTCAATAATATAAAAATTGTCAAGGAGCCACTCTGCAGCAGGAGGTACTGGAAAATTATTTGAAACATCGTCGTTGAACCTTTTGTATGTTTGCAGTATATCCTGAAACTTTGTCTCAATCCTTTTAGTTATTCTTTTCATCGTATGCTTGCGCTTTGCTGACTCCTGAGCTTTTGCCAGGGTTTCAGCATGTCTTACAAGCTCATCCATTGATAGCACAACATCCTCTATCTGAAACTCAAAGGTTTGAAGATTCTTAATCCAAATTGTAATTACAGCAATTAATGCTGCCGCCAAAATTATTATTAGAAATAAATATATATTCATATGTATTCACCATTTTAATTAAAATTTTTTGAAACAAAAAAAGAACTAAACTTTCAATAAATAGCTTGCCCAGATTATTGAAAGTTTAGTACTTTTTATTTGATATTTTTTAATTTTCATGGTTCATAGTGTGCTAAAACCAACATCGTATCGGTTTTCCAGCAAAAAAACTTAGAGCTTGCTGAACAATATTAAAACATACATGAATACTGCTTTTGTATTTCATTAACACTAAATATCCTTGTATTCATTCAGCAAGCTTTTTTATCAACTACTTCATGCAATTATTTCTAGCCCAACTTTCCATTTATAATGCTACCACACCTGATATTACTAAGATGTACAATTAAATCAACGGCTTTCTTTTCAATATATTCCTTATTTATTTAGCAGTCTCCAATTAAATGAAATTATACTAATCAAGGGACTGCCATATAACAGTTAGAAACCTGCTATACCTTGTACTTTAGTAGGTTTATTAATAAGCTTTGCACCTTTGATTCCAAGCTTTCCGTATGCATTATTTCCCCAAGCAAATGTTTCACCATCTGATGTGAATGCAAATGCTGAGTCATCTTTAACTATAATACTAGTAACATTAGTTAGACCTGCTATTTTCTTCGGTTTAGTCGTTGTCTTTGTGCTTCCAATTCCTAGTTGACCGTATTTATTATATCCCCATGCATACACATCTCCATTAACTGTGATTGCATATACTGAATAGTTGTCATTTACCACTATTTGTTCTACATCTGACAAACCTGATATTTTTGTTGGTGTAGTTGTTGACGTAGTATTTCCAAGTCCAAGCTGTCCGCAGTTGTTTTTTCCCCATGAATAAACTTCTCCAAATGCTGTAATTGCATATGAGCTGGATTTACTCATCACTATATCGACAACACTTGGAATATCTGAAACATCTGTGGTTGGGTCTGTAGTTGGATCTGTGGTTGGGTCTGTTGTTGGGTCTGTCGTTGGGTCTGTTGTTGGGTCTGTTGTTGGGTCTGTTGAATTTATATTATTTACTGTAACTGTTTTAATAGCTTCTTTTCCGTTTGCATCTTCAATGTATACCGTATATGTGCCATTAGTGTTAACGGAAAATGAGTTATCTGTAAATGCTGTACCCTTTGTCTTAAAATACTCGATATCTGTAATTCCGTTTGCCCATTTCATAGCAGATAGTGATGTACTGCCTAAAATGTTAATTGTTATTGTTACATTTGAACCGTCGTTCGCTATAATATTTACAGGAGTAACCGCCAACTCAGAGCTATTACTGATATTTGAGACAACAACTGGAATTGTTTTAATATTCCCAGCATTATCTATAACCGTGAAATTGTAGACACCATTTGCAGATACAGTATAATTTATTGCAGATGTTGTAACTATTGAACCGTCAGGCAGAATAATTGAGCTTATTCCACCTCCTTCATCAGCAGCAACAAAGTTGATAGTAACTGTACCTGTTGTTGATGCTGTTGTTGACAAGGTATATGTACCAGTTGGTTTAGTTTGATCTGCTGTAGTGTTCAAGTTAGGTACACCTACTGATACTACAGTATTATTACCAGCTTTATCTGTAATTACGAATTTATATATACCAGTTGCCTTTACTGTGTAAGCAGCAGTTGATGCTCTTATAACTTTTGAATCTGGAAGTGTTATTGATTTTACACCACTGTTCTCATCACTTGCATAAATTTTAATTGTAACTGAGCCCGCTTCAGTGGATGACAGTGCATAAGCAGCAGTAGGAGCTGTAACATCTATACTTCCAGCTATATTAGTTACAGGAACAGATATTGGTGCAGTGTTTCCTGCATTGTCGGTAATAATAAATTTGTATGTACCATTTGCATTTACCGTATATGTTGCACCTGGAGCATAAACAACCGTATTATCTGGAAGTGTAATTGATTTAACACCACTGACATCATCAGCTGCATTTAAATTAATAGTAACAGGACCTGTGGTAGATGCTATTGTTGATAAATTATAAGTAGCCGATGGTGCAGTAATATCTACAGTTGGTGCAACAATGTTTGATACTATTACACCAATCGCAGCAGTATTTCCAGCATTGTCAGTCACAATAAAGTTATATTTTCCGTTTTCATTAACCACATAGGTTGTTGTTGTGGCTTCTACAATGGTACCATCTGGACGTGTGATTGACTTAACGCCGCTATTGTCATCTGTTGCTGAGAAATTGATTGTAACCTCACCGCTTGTTGATGCTGTCGTTGATAGAGTATAAGAACCTGAAGGTGCTACAGTGTCTGTAGTATCACCATCACCAATGCCGTCAAGAACTGGATATCCATTGTTTCGTGTTGCAACTATTTTCCACGCAGCGCAACCTGAAAGCTTTAAGCTATATATATTATAGTTAAGAGTATCAACAAATGATTGATCCTGCATATCTACATCGGCAAGACCTGATAAAACACAGCTGCCTGAGTTGCTTGCTACTCCGAGTGAAGTACTTGGACTGTTTGTATAGCACCAATAAGAATTTGTAATAGTTGGACTCGCCACCTGATACCCTGAGAAGCCGCCGGCAGTACTTGTCCCTATTACTTTTCCGTTTGAATAGCAATTGATAATTTGAGTGTATACTGCTGTATTAGAAGAATTATACTTTGATTGATTGCTCTGCCCAGTAAAACCACCCACATAGGTATTCCCTGTCACATTACCTGTTGCATAGCAATTAGTTATAGTATTATATCTAGAAGTCTTATATTCAGCATATGTTTGATTATAACCAATGAATCCTCCCGCATTAGTTTTTCCATTTACACTGCTTGCTGAATAGCAGTTACTGATATAATTACTAGTTGAATTAACATAGCGATAACCTATAATTCCACCGATTTTGTCTCCAGTGCTCGAAACAGTACCTGTACAATAAGAATTATACATATTGCTGTTATACATATATCCAATTAACCCACCTATATTTGAAAGACCAGCAACTGATCCAGAAACATGACAATCTCTAATATTACAGGCACTGGTAGTACCTAGAAGTCCTCCCACATTGCTTCCGGTGCAGTTTAATTTTGCATCAGAATAGCAGTTTGTAATGGTACTGCTAGTTGCTGCCCCGGCGAGACATCCTATATTGCTACCACTAGAATAAATCTCAGCACTTACTCCAAGGTTAGTAATAGTTGCACCGGTAATGCATCCAAACAAACCCACATTAGGAGTGTTTGCATATTTGGATGGTCCAACCTTTATTCCTGTTATTTTATGCCCATTACCATTAAAGTTCCCTTTAAAAACATTAGTAGAATTACCGATAGGATTCCATTCTCCATATGTAGAAAGATCAATGTCATTTGCAAGCTTGTAATACTTGTCCAGTCCAATGCTTGGAATAGATGCCAGCCTTTCAGCCGTGGTAATTATGAATGGATCTGCTGCTGTTCCTAAACCTTGTAGTACATCTGCCTTTACAGGCATTGCAGTACCAAAAATTGAAACAAATAATACTGCCACCATCACTAACGTTGTAATGGCTTTTTTCTCAAACCGACTTTTTACTTTGTTAATCATAAAAATCCCTCCAATTATTTTATAATGCTAACATTATAGTATTATATTTTATAATATACAATATGTCGGATATTCAACACTTTTTTACAATTTGTTGATTTTTAACTTAATTCTTAACAGCATTTTTCTGCATTACCAACCACATTTAGTCAGTATTTCAACCTATTTCACTAAATCAGCTCAAAAAACTCATACAGAAAATTCACTTTTGCTAAAAAATTTATTCGTTACTGTTCAGCCTATGACAATACAATAAATAGTTAGGAGCGTATGTTCTGATATTGCATTAATCAACTATTAAGTGTTCTCAATAGTAACATCAATCTACATTTTATTGGCTGAATTGTAACATGAAATTCTTGATAAATATAAAATCGAAAAAAATAAAGGTCTTAAAATGTAGCAAACACTACATTTCAAGACCTCAAATGATGGACTTTAGCTAATTAAAAGACTACTTTAAATTATTTTACTCAAATTTCTCAGTTAAAAATTGCATGTGTTCGGTTTTAGCACACTATAAACCATGTGTGCTGAAGTGTGTGCAAGTTTAGCTACTTTTCTTAATTTCATACCTTACTAAACCAAAGTTGATTTTACTAGATTATTTCGCTCCCACACCATTCAAAATAACCCGTGCTCGCTCAACCTCATTATCTGTAGGTGTGGAACCACCTATTCCGCTTCCCGCAGTCTCTCCACAATACTTTGCTTGTCAGTCATTGTATACGATAACAACGGAATAATCGCTCCAAGAGCAAACAGTAACGGAAGCAAAACTAAAAGTGGCCATATGATAAAATGATAACTGAAAAACCATAATAAACTACAGAATGACTTAACAATTAAGAGTGAAAAAAGCACACCAAAAACTGTAGAGAAAACACTTGTGCCAATAGCATAATAAATCCCTTCAAACATAAGCATTCTACGCAACTGTTTCTTTGTCATACCTATGCTTTGCAGCATAGCAAATTCCTTGCGACGAGTTAAGATGCTAGTGAGAATAACATTGATAAAGTTGAGTATGCCAATCAAGCCAATTATAAAACTGAGTGTACCACCTATCATTATAAACATCTTACGCATACCAGAAAACTCGTTAAGAGATGTGATTTTAGAGGTATAGCTCATGACAGGTTCAACCGTGTCAGTATAGTTTTTTATAAAGCTCTCCATCGCCGCTTCTTTACCCTCGAATACATTAAAAGCATAGCTCATTACAGCAGGTTGTGCCACTAAGGTTTTGTACACATCTGCCGGAAAATAGAAGCTATAACCATTCCATCGGCGGTCAGAGTTTGAATAATATTTAATTGCCACATGTCCAAGAACTATGAATTCCTGTGTTGTATACTCCCTTTCTTCAAGATTTTCTGAGATTCCTTTATAGTTGTGGAGTGTTATCTTATCACCAACTTCAAAATGCTTACTCTCCATTTCAGGCACTTCATTATCATCCAAATGAATTCCTTCTAAGATGTATTTTCCGCTGGCCAACTTTTCGGCATCGAACTCACCATCTATAAGCTCAAGCCGTTGTAGCGGTATTTTTTCCAGACCATATACCGCAGCCATGTAATCACCATTTTCGTCAATATTGTATTTTTGTGTAGTGTTATTTTTATCCTCTATAGTGAACTTTTCAGCATTGCCACCATATAGACGCCCTCCTTCCTCAAAGCTAGGCTGAGCTTCCACTGACTTAATAAAACTTTCAGTGACCTGATTTTCAGACCCATAGAACTTATTCTGGAAATACTCAGCATGTGCTATCAGAAAATCTGTATCCACAAATTTTGAAAGGTATTTATCCATATCAATGCTTTGAGACAACGTGAATACAGTATTTAGAAGCACAAGACTTAACGATAAGCTTATAATTACCAAAACAGTACGCCTTTTGCTTCTCCCTAAATTAGATAGCGCCATTCTATACATTTTCGCACCATCAATGGATTTCTTTATTTTTAAGTTCTGCTTTATATTTCCATAGGTATACCGCACTGCTTCTACAGGTGATACAGCTGCTGCTATCTTGCCAGGCTTAAAGGTACTAATCAGAACAGTAACAACAGCAAACAATGCAGCCCCAATGAATATATATGGACTAGGTGATACCGTCACTTTAGTTCCTGCATACGAAGAATTATCCATAATAAGCGGAACAAGTGATTTCCCTGTAAAAAAGCCTCCAATCAGTCCGATTGGTATTCCTATAAAGGAAAGGATTAGTGCCTGCCTGCGTATAATACGTCGTATCTGTCTACTGGTGGTACCGATAGTCTTTAACAGACCATAAAATCTTATATCCTTAATAACTGAAATTTGAAAAATATTATATATAATAAGATATCCAGTAAAAGTAATAAGCAGTAAACCCGAAATCAGTGCAACCATCGTACCTGCATCCATACCAAAATTTGTAGAAATGTAAGACCAATTTACATTACTCTCCATATAGTTGCTATCGTTTTCATCCAGTGAATAACCACTTCCCTTTATTACTGTCACCAGTTTTCCCTGCAAATTAATACTGTTATCAAACTTAATATAGGCATTTATTGCACCAGTAAAAGAGCCATCAGTCTTAAATGTATATTGCAGCTCATCAGAATGTGCATCCATATACGCATGAGATGAAATAATCTTACCTCCATTAAATAATGGATCACTCTCCCACCAGCCGACCAAAACAAAATCACGCTCAACTTTTTTGCCCCTAATATTAAGTATCAGCGTAAGTGGTGAGCCTTCCTTCAATGGAACACCTAGTAGCTGTAAAGTTTTAGTGTCTGCAATAACTTCGTTTTTTGCCACAGGCTTATGTCCTCTTGTGGGTTCACAAAAGCCAAGTTTTAGCCCCGCATCGTCAAAATACCAAAACTCTGCTTTACGTTTCAAAAACTCTTTGTTTTCCACACCATCGGAAAGCATACGGTTATATGAAATTTCTTTTATTAGCTCATGGTTTTTGACGATATTAAATTCCTCATCAGTAATATATTTGAGCGCAGCGTGACCATCACCACCCGCTTGGCGCATAATTGCCTGTTGCATACTATCCACTGTTCCAATTCCCATGGTAAAAAGTGTTGTGAAGAGTACTGCTGTAAGTGCTATCGCAATTATGGCAATTAGATTACGTGTTCTATTTGCCCGAAAACTCTTGTCAGCTAGGTTTCTAATTGCCTTCCCATTTTTGACCTTAATCATATGTAATCACCACCTACAATTTTTCCGTCCTCTATGTGTATGATGCGGTCTGCCAACTGTGCAATCTCCTCATTATGGGTAATCATTACTATGGTCTGGCTAAACTTTTCGCTTGTGACCTTCAACAGTCCAAGTACATCTTGGCTGGTTTTACTATCAAGATTCCCAGTAGGCTCATCAGCGAGAATGATGGCTGGCTTTGCCGCAAGTGCACGAGCAATTGCCACACGCTGTTGCTGACCACCAGAGAGATTGTTAGGTAAGTTATTAAGCTTGCTCTCCAATCCAAGGGTTTTTATTATTTGATCAACATAATTAGTATCAAGCTGGTTTCCATCCAATTGTATTGGTAGAACAATGTTTTCGTAAACATTCAAAACAGGCACTAAATTATAGTTTTGAAATACAAATCCAATTTTCCTTCTACGGAATATAGTCAATTCCTCATCTTTAAGTAAAAATATATCTTTGCCATCCACAGTTACCTTGCCGCTTGTCGGACGGTCCAGCCCACCAAGCATATGCAGAAGGGTAGATTTACCACTTCCGGATGTACCTACGATTGCAACAAATTCCCCGTTCTTCACAGTCAAGTCAACACCGTCAAGTGCATGAACAGATGTTTCACCATTACCATAATATTTCTTCAAATCTTTTGTTTCAAGTATCATCATTCTGTTTTCCTCCAAAAGAAAATAGTCTTTTAAACAATTCTTTCCCAAATATTCTATTATCGAATTTTAGGATAACGAAAAAATAGTCCGCTTAATAGTTGCCTACAAACAGACTATATCATAATAATCTTTCCACAATCTTTCTGAAATCTAACAGTTTTGAAAGATTTTACACTGTTCTGGGCAAAAAAACTGAAAATGTTGACCCTTTGCCAAATTCAGACTGTACTTTTATATAACCTCCCTGTGCAGAAAGAATCTCTCTTGCTAAAAAAAGGCCAATACCCACACCTTCTTGATCCCTAACTGCCTGTGAACGATAAAATCGTAAAAATATCTTGCTGCGTTCATTTTCGCTGATTCCAATACCATCATCTGTAATATCAATCCGATAAAACAACTCGTAAGCCGCAGCTTCTATTTTGATATGCCCACCCTCTGGCGTATATTTTACAGCATTGTCAACAATATTATATAAAGCCTCTGTTGTCCATTTAAAATCAAAGTTAGCAGTATCCGCTATAGTCTGTACCAGCAGAGTGATATTTTTTGCCTGTGCTTTTAGCCTAATTTGCTCCGTTGCTTCGGTTAGCAGCAGTTGTATGGACTCCGGCTTTGGCAGTACAGATATAATCCCTGTTTCGAGTCTGGAGGTCTTTACTAAAGCCCCAATTAGGAAACTTAGTTTTTCTGCCTGAGTTGACAATTCCTTTACACATCCCCTGCACTCCTCATCCAATTTATGCTCATTAAGTAGCTGTGCATAGAGTAAAATATTTGCAATAGGTGTTTTGGTTTGATGGGAGATATCTGAAATTAAAGTTTTTATTTTTTCCTTTTCCACTAGTAGATTCTGGGAGGAAGTCGAACATTTAGATAGGTATCTGCAGAGTTTGGTTTCTAGTGCAGATAAAGTGGATTCATCAAAACTACTTTCAGTAAAGTTAGAATTAATAGTAGCATCTATCATCTTGTTCAGCTCTTCAATGGTTCTTTTTGTCTTTCTATGATTAAAAAAGATTACAGCAACAGCAACTAAGACTGCAAAACTTGCAGTGATAATACAGATTATGTGCAGACTGTTCATACTAACCTCCACTCCGGTACAAAAATTTGGTAAAGAACTCTGTGGAGAACCTCTGCTTCGAAGAGGTACACAGTTATTTTCGGCTACATCCACATTCATACAAGCTACTTCACCGCCCAGGTATAACCGATTCCATAAACAGTTTTTATGTACTTTGGTACGGCTGGCTTATCCTCCACCTTATTCCGTAACCGTTTAATAGTGACCGACAATGCATTCTCCTCTACATACTCAGCACCATCTGTCCAAATCCTGTCCACCAAATCTGCTCTACCAAGTGTGATTCCCTTATTTTCAATCAGAATCCGCAGCAGCTTCTGTTCTGTTTTGCTAAGTTCAATAATATTTCCTCTTTTTGAAAACTCCATTTTATCAAAGTCAAACAGGAAATCATCTATCTGTATAATATTTGCCTTAAACAACTGATTTTTGCGTATTTGAGCATTTACTCTTGCACGCAACACCATAAGACTGAATGGTTTTGTTATGTAATCATCAGCACCTAATTCAAGTCCTGACACCACATCGGTTTCCATATCGTTTGCAGTTAGTAGAATAATCGGCATTGCAGAACTCTTGCGTATGTCAGATAAAAATGTTAGACCATTGCCATCTGGCAAATTGATATCCAATATCAAAAGCTCAAAGCCCTGCTCCGATATTTTTATCTTAGCTTCACAAAGAGTATGTGCCTGTTCAAATATATAGTTATCATTTTTAAGAGCAAGAACAATACCATTGCTTAATGCGATATCATCTTCTATTATCAATATTTTAGTAATTTTATTAACCCCCTATACTCCCTGTACTCTTCCATCTATAGTTGCATAAAATGCTAACCTATTTAAAATATGCTTATATACTATATTGCTATTTATATTATAGCAAAGTTTTTCCACAAGATTTGGAAAAACTTAATTACAACTAAATATTTGGATTCTAAATCTATAAAAACCAGTCAGAATACATTATCAAGTAGATAATAATTCTAACTGGTTTTTTACAGCTAATTCAGCAATTGCACAATACATTAAATATTGTTCAATGTTATAATATTAAATTTCGTTCCCACTTGTCAAAATATTCTGTGCTCTCTCAACCTCATCACTTGTAGGTGTAGGAACACCCTCTAATGGATAATCTACATTCAAATTGTCCCATTTTATTTTACCCATTGCATGATACGGCAGAACCTCAATTTTTTCAATATTTTTAAAGTTTTTCAGATATTCATGCGCTGCCAATAAGTCTGCTTCGTCATCAGTATACCCCTGTACTAAAACATATCTAATCCATACAGGCTTATTAATATCAGATAAATACTCCGTAAAGCTTTTGATTTTATCATTATCGACACCCGTCAAATCCTTATGTTTTAATGCATCTGCGTGTTTTAGATCGAGCAGTACAAGGTCGGTGTATTCAAGAACTTCTTTTACATCCTCAACTTCTACGTATCCTGAAGTATCCACTGCTGTATGAATACCCTCTTGTTTGCATTTCTTAAAAAGCTCCAAAACAAATTGAGGCTGAATAAGAGCTTCTCCGCCGCTTACAGTTATGCCACCTTTGGATGAGTCAATAAAATTTCTGTATTTTCCAAGTTCAGTCATGACCTCCTCTGCAGTATATAGCTGTGCGCCTTCAGCGCTCCAAGTATCTCTGTTATGACAGTACTTACATTTCAGAGGACAGCCCTTCATAAAAACAACAAACCTGATTCCCGGACCATCTACAGTACCAAATGTTTCAAATGAATGAATTTTACCTTTAGTCTCCAATTTTGCCTCCACAGCTTTACTATTTCTGCTCCTTAAGCTTTTCCATTATAAATTTATTAGCAAACTCCTTGCTAAACGGCAATTCTATACGTGTATTTCCCGAAACCAATATCGTTTGGGTCTTTCCATCCTTTTGCTCAGTAATAACTTTAACATTTTTAGCGTTAATACTGTACTGCTTTCCCTGCAAATCTAACGTTGCTGTTCCATTCTCAATCTTGAACGATGGAAGGTTAACATATGTAGTAGCAAATATTACTATTAATGCAACAAGTAATGCAATCTTTAATAATTTCTTTGCAACCTTTGCTATAATAACCAGTGCCAAGACTACTACTATAACAGGCACTAGAAATGATGCATCCATAACTCCAAATCCTTTTAGTAACTCCATAATTATGCCCATGCCCAGCATTTCGCACAAAAACAACATGACAGAAATCGCATGGGCTCGGTACCTCCTCCATTTATTTTTTTAATTTCTTTAAACCTTTCATTTCCTCCAAAATAGTTTATTTCCCTTCAAAAAGCTACACTAATGAAACTTTACTGTATATTCTACTTTACCTGCTCATTTTCCTTCAAGTATTTTTGATATTTTAATTGCTGTCCTGTTTCCCAAGGCCTATATTCATTTGCAAAATCAACCCTTGATTTATATGTAGGATGATCATAAGTCCACAACATATATATTAAGCCAGGCTCAGGCATTGTCAAGCTCTGTTGATGTAATTTAACAGTTCCCGTAGCTGTTGCAAAATTGTTTTGGGTAAGCTCAAGTTCAAACCTATCTGCCTCTAGCTCTATATTTCTAGAATATGCATTTGATATTGGTGCTGTAATAAATAACATAAGATTTATTGCCAGCATTATTAATGGGAAAGCTGCAACATCTGAAAGCCTGTAAAATCCATACTTTCCTTTTGACTTTTCCAAAAACCAATTGCAAAACCTATACACAAAGTATAAAACAAGAATGCTTCCAAGTCCTCCAAAAACTATAGACTTCCATATATGCCCCATTAAATAGTGTCCCATTTCATGTGCTACGACACCAAGCACCTCATCTACATTTAAATAATTAATTGTAGTATCCCATAATACGATCCTCTTTGTGTTGAATACTCCTGTCATATATGCATTCATTAGGTTTGTCTCTTTGCTTTTATCGACCTGAAGTACCTGACAATTCTCTATATAAGTCTTGTTCAGCAGTCCATCGATTTTGGTAGAAAGTTCACCATCTTCTAGTTGTTTGTATTGGTTAAACATAGGATCAATTACAACTGGCTGCATATAAGATACAAAAAACATATAAGGTATTGAAACAAGTGCGATATATAACCACCATCGTTTTGGAGATTTCTTAATGATTAAGAATGGTACCCAAA
Source organism: Bacillota bacterium (assembly GCA_023444055.1). Taxonomy (GTDB): domain Bacteria; phylum Bacillota; class Clostridia; order Acetivibrionales; family DSM-1351; genus Ruminiclostridium. Next base: position 24,909 of record JAEZRV010000011.1, on the reverse strand, counting down.
TAATAGCAGCCGTAAAGATAGAATTTACTACAAAGCTTTTAACAATCTCACTAAACCACTGAAAAAATGTCTGATTTGACAAGCCATACTGATGCATTCTTACAAACCCAGTATACATGTCAAGCGGAAGATAGAGCAGAATTTCAATTAACGAATATACAATGAAATATAGAATTACTATTAGAATCCAGCGTTTAGCCTTCCTTCTTGCCCAATTCCTAATATTGGCTGAGAGCTTAGAAAACAAAAAAAACGCTGGCACTACAAAGCTTAGAAATAACCTAATAAGCCATGTCGTAACCTTGCTTTTCTGAAAAGAAAAAGCATCCTGTGATGGCATTGTTACAGTAACTGCATCTGGCACTGCTACATGCAGCTTTTCTGGATATGTATTTATGATTTGCCTGTAATTAATAATCTCCGAAACTACAACCAAGCTTGCGAATATTGCAAACACAATTAAAAACATTAGTATAACTTTGCGTATTTTGGTATTCAACTCCCTCAACCCCCATACAAAGTGCTTCACGAAATCAATATATTTATCATAAACAATCAGTTCTGTTTTGTATATATATTCCGATTAATTGCACCTGTTATCTATTTGGATAACATCACTAATCTGATAACTTATCCATTATTTAATTATATGATAGCATAAGGTCATTTAATGAATTAATACGCCTTTCCCATTGCAAATACCTTTATAATATTTAAATCCTTATCACAAATAACACAATCCGCATCTTTTCCAATTTCAAGGCTTCCCTTGCTATTGCTTATTTTCAGTACTTTTGCAGGATTATTAGTTATAATGGAAATTGCCTTTTCAATTGGTACTCCTAAATCTTTTATCGAAACTTTAATTTCATCAAATAATATTTTTGTACTAACAGTGTCTGAAGAAATAACATTTCCTTTATCATCGAAAACAGGAACGCTTCCATTCGCATCTGAACTCATTGTAACTCTGCTTGTATCAATACCAAGGTCAATCAAACGCTTTATTGCATCATATGTAGCAATGCAGTCATGATCCTTCTCATCTGGTATGAAACCAGCTGTCAAGTCAATAAAACCACCCTCCTGCAAATACTTTGTAGCTTGTTCAAAAAGTTTACGTGTTCTATTCAAGTGTGTTGGGAGAAAGTGTGATTTTGGAATTAGAGTCTCCCTAATTAATCTAAAAAGATATTCCAGTCCATTATCATCTATCCCAATATGAAAGTGAACAAGCCCAGCCTTACCGGAAATCATAGCACCGTTCCTCGTTTGGGCTGCAATACGGCTTATTTCATCAAAAGTAGGTTCAAATGCTCTACTATCTCCCAAGCAGATTTCTCCAACTCCAATAACTTTGTCAACGAAAACCATATCGCTCTGCACACTGCCAGTTAAAGTTATAACCGGAATCTGATATGATCCAGTAAATATATAGGTGGATAAACCTTGCATTTCAAGTTGTTTAGCCTTTGCATACAAGCTTGCAACATTTCTGGTTACACCATCTGCACCAAGTACACCCACAACCGTAGTAACTCCATGTTTAATAATATCATTAGCATCAACAGATGTGGTTCTTGTAGTATATCCACCTTCTCCGCCTCCGCCTGCTATATGAACATGCAAATCAATAAAACCCGGAAAAATAATGTTTTCACTACAATCAATAATCTCGACATTTTTTAATACAGAAGCATCAATGGAATCATCAATTAAAGCTATCCTATCAAAACAGAATAGTAAATCTTTTTTCCCAAGATAATCAGGTGAATATACAGTCGCATTCTTTAGTAGTGTAAACATCTTTTCCTCCGTAGTAAAATTTGAGTAAACTAAATTTAAGGAATTTTTATCCGCTTTATAGCACCTTACTCAAGAATTCCTTTGTTCTATCATTTTTAGGGTTTGAGAAGATCTCTTCTGGTGTTCCCTCTTCCTTTATCATTCCCTCATCCATAAAAAGTACCCTTGTTGCAACTTCTCTAGCAAACCCCATTTCATGTGTTACAACAACCATTGTCATTCCTTCCGCTGCTAACTCCTTCATTACTTCAAGTACTTCTCCTACCATTTCAGGATCAAGTGCTGAGGTCGGTTCATCAAACAGCATAACATCAGGTGACATTGCAAGGGCACGTACAATTGCAATGCGCTGCTTTTGCCCGCCTGAAAGTTGTACAGGATAGTTATTTGCTTTTTCCTCAAGTCCTATACGCTTTAAAAGTAATTTTGCATCCTCTTCCGCTTTGTCTTTTGGTACATTTTTGAGCTTAATTGGCCCAAGAGTAATGTTTTCTATAATTGAAAGGTGTGGAAAAAGATTAAAATTCTGAAAAACCATCCCCATCTTTTGTCTCTGCTTGTTGATATTGTTGTTTTTGTCTGTAATATCTACCTCTTCAAAAATCACTTTGCCCTCACTAGGATGCTCCAATAAATTGAGGCATCTAAGGAAAGTACTCTTGCCAGATCCACTAGGGCCAATAACAACGACAACTTCACCCTTTTTAATAGAAACATCTATCCCGCTTAAAACATGCAGCGTTCCAAACTTTTTATTTAGATTTATAACATCAATCACTAGCCCTCATCCTCCTCTCAGCAAATCCTAGAATTCTAGTCAATGTAAATGTAAGTATAAAATAAATAATGGCAACTACTATTAATGGTGCAAATGGCTGATAAATTGCCGCCTTTACAATATCTGCACTTCTCATCAACTCTACAATACCTATAACCGAAAGAACAGAGGATTCCTTTATTACAACTACAAACTCATTTCCCAATGCTGGGAGAATATTTCTAATTGCCTGAGGCAATACAATATATCTCATAGATTGACCTGAGGTAAAACCAATTGAACGTGCAGCTTCCATTTGTCCCTTGTCAACTGCTTGAATGCCAGCTCTTATAATTTCTGCCACATATGCTCCGCTATTAATTGCCATAGCAATTACACCAGGTATAAATCTGTTCATCTCAATACCAAACAATATAAACTGAGGAAATGAAACGCTAAAATATACTAATGAGATCTGAACTAGAAGAGGAGTTCCTCTTATAAATTCTATATATGCTGATGCTACAAACTTAAGTATGCCATTCTTGGAAATTTTCATTAATGCAAGAACTGTTCCAATAATTACACCTAATACTACGGTTAAGATGGCTATTACAATAGTACTTATCGTACCATTAATAAAATATTGCGAATACTCATCTACAAAGCCAAAGTCCAATCAAATACCCCCTTCAAAAATCTTCTTAATTAAACAATGCTAAAAATTCCACAAAAATAAGTATGAAATTGTTTCTAGACATAAATACGCCCATGTCTCACATTTACACAAAATAAATATAAAGAAATGACATGGACTCGGTAATTCATTTAACAGTATTTATATTTCTTTTAACCTTATGTCCATGTCTCACATTTAACGAAAAAAATATAAAGAAATGACATGGACTCGGTAATTCATTTAACAGTATTTTAAATTTTTCAACCTAATGGGCTACCTCAAATGAAACAGCCCATGATATATATTTAGTTTATTATTTAGTCACATTTTTCTCGTTTGCTTCTTGAACAAATTTGTCAATAGCTCCTTCTTCCATAAGCCTATCCAATGATTTGTTAATCAATTCAACTAGCTCTGAATTACCCTTCTTAACCGCGATTGCTGACCCACCTGATTCCTCTTCTACAGATATGTCTGATAACACTAAATCGCTATTATTTTTAACATATCCATTAGCAACTGGTAGTTCAACTACTAATGCATCTATTTTCTTATTCTTTAATTCCATAACTAAATCAGGAATTTTGCCCAATGAAACGAGATTAGCATTCTCCATCTGACTTTTTGCAATAGTTTCCTGTGTTGTCCCTAGCTGAGCACCAACATTTTTACCATTCAAGTCTGCAATAGATTTTATCTTATCCTTATCCTCAGCTCTAACTAAAACGCCTTGCTTTGCTTCATAATAAATCTTTGTGAAATCAACCGCTTTTCTTCTTTTCTCATCTGGATTCATTCCTGCAATTACAATATCTACTTTATCCGAATTGAGAGCAGCTAAAAGGCCATCGAATGACGTATCAACTATTTCATACTGCACACCAAGATCTTTTGCAACCTCTTCTATTATTGATATATCAATGCCAATAATAGTATCCTTACCATCCACCATAGTATGGTATTCATATGGTGCATAATCTGCACTTGTACCTACAACCAGCTTACCGCTTTTCTCTATCCTTTCCATTGTTGAAGTCTTTCCACAGCCTGCTATTGATAGTCCTATTGTTGCTACAATAAAAACACAAAATACCTTTTTTAATATTCCTTTCATTTCAATCCTCCTATACAAATATATTTATAATTATAATATTCTATGAATAAAAATTCAATGTATTATTAAAAATTTTAACGCATTTTGGCGATATTTAAGTTTCTTTGTTATAACTTACCATCTTTTATATTTAACCGTCTTATCTGTAATAACTATTTTGTCCAATATTAACAAAAATTATATACACTACTACATATATTCTATTATAATAAATTAAAATTTAGAAATACACAAAAGTAAGTATAGAAAAGATTCTTTAAAATGCAGGGGAAATTGTTAAACAACTTATATTTGTTTAACCTTAGTACATATATTTCAATTGAAATAAGCTGTCAGCGTTACATTGTTAGTTGTCAAAATTGCTTTAAAATTAAATAATTTTTGAATTTATATTAAAATTTAAATAACAGGTATTTTTTATCACTTGTCTTACTATTATTTATTTAGTTTTATAAATTACATATGAAGGATGGATGGTACAATGTTACGAAAATATTTATGTATTGGAACCTTAGTTATTAGTCTTATTATGCAAAGCTCAGCTGCCTTTGGTGTAGAAAGTAGTATCTACCAAGAAAATCAGCTGTTATATCAAATTGAACTCATGCAACCAGAAACTGATGACGTAGTTTTTGTCTCAGAAGATGATGTCCAACTAACAGAAGAGGAACTTATTTCCCAACAAGAACAGCTGAAAAAAGAGCAAGAGCAGCTTAATATTGATAAGGAAAACTTAAAGAAGGCTCAGGAACAATTAAAAACAGAACAAGACAATCTGAAAAACGCTCAAGATAAATTAAAAATAGAACAAGTCAATCTGAAAAACGCTCAAGATAAATTAAAAATAGAGCAAGAAAATTTAAGAAATGCTCAAGACAAATTAAAAAAAGAACAAGAAAAGCTTGATATTCAGAACAAACAAAATAAATTAACTACCGAAATAACCAATAAAAATTATTTGAGCTACTTAAAAAAACTGGGTTATTATAAAAACGTTTATAATAAAGATGAAAACCTAAATATTCGTAACACCATACTTCTCTTTCAAAGTAACCACAACATGACAGTAACTGGGACTTGGGATGATAATACAAAAGCAATGTTAATCAAAAGATTGGCAAGTCCGACATTTACATATCTTGACACAATAAAATCAGCTCCAACAAAAGACAAATGGATTGTAGTTAATAAAACTAAAAAAACATTAACTCTTTATGAAGGAACAAAGGTCATAAAAAAATATGCTGTCGCAGTTGGAAACCCAGCTTCTCTCACTAAAAGCGGTAAGTTTATCATAACAATGAAAATTCAAAATCCTGATTGGGGCGGAGGAGGATTTGCAAATCCAATTAAGGGAGGAGTACCTGAAAATCCTCTTGGAAGCCGCTGGCTTGGAATTAATAGAACAGATGGTTCCTATGGAATACATGGCACTAACTCCTTCTATTCTATTGGTAAATTTATATCTCATGGCTGCATAAGAATGCAAAACTACTGTGTTGAAGAGCTATACCCCCTCGTTCCTTTAAAAGCTAATGTGTGGGTTGGCACACAGAACGAATTGAGTAAATGGGGTATTACACAGAATCCATTTGAAATTCAAAGCAGTAAATGAAAATTAACCTATCAGTTCAGAGGTATAATATCTTAATATAAAAGTTTTAATATAGAAGATTTTAACGAAAATAATATCCATCTTGAAATTTAGAATATGTTGTGATAAAATACACAGTACAAACACATTTGTCATTGGATGGTGGACACTTTACAAAACAACGCATGTTAAAAGCTAACATTGCTACGTAAATAAAAATCATTCAGACATTTAAAAATTCAATTAATAATATATATTTTTATATGAAAATACAAGATTGGAGGCATATAGTCATGTCAAAATTAAGAGTTGGTATTATTGGTGGAACTGGAATGGTTGGTCAAAGATTTATTGCACTTCTTGAGAATCATCCATGGTTTGAGGTGGTTTCTATAGCCGCTAGCGGAAATTCTGCTGGCAAAACTTATGCTCAGTCTATAGAGGGTAGATGGAAAATGTCAACCCCTATTCCTGAAGGAGTTAAAAACATAGTAATTAAAAACGCAACTGAACAAGTAAAGGAAATCTGTGCTGAGGTAGATTTTGTTTTTTGCGCAGTTGATATGAAAAAGGACGAAATTAAAAAGCTTGAGGAAGAATATGCTAAGAATGAAACTCCTGTAGTTTCTAATAATTCAGCTCATAGATGGACTCCAGATGTACCAATGCTGATTCCTGAAATAAATGCTGATCATATTAGTGTTATTGATGCTCAGAAAAAGAGACTTGGAACTAAAAATGGATTTATTGCCGTTAAACCAAATTGCTCAATTCAGAGTTATGTTCCTTTGTTAGCTCCTTTGATGAAATTTGGAATTAAGAATGTTGTAGCTTGCACTTATCAAGCAATTTCTGGTGCTGGCAAAAACTTCAATGATTGGCCAGAAATGATAGACAATGTTATTCCTTATATAGGCGGAGAAGAAGAAAAAAGTGAGCAGGAACCATTAAAAATTTGGGGTTCTGTTTCAAATGGCGAAATTGTTAAGGCTACTTCACCTCTAATCACAACTCAGTGTATAAGAGTTCCTGTATTAGATGGTCATCTCGCTACTGTTTTTGTTTCATTTGATAAGAAGCCTTCTAAAGAAGAAATATTAGAACTATGGAAAAACTATAAAGGAGAGCCTCAGGAGCTTGAACTTCCTAGTGCTCCAAAACAATTTGTAACATATTTTGAAGAAGATAACAGACCTCAAACAAAGCTGGACAGAGATTTAGAAAATGGGATGGGAATTTCTGCTGGAAGACTGCGTGAAGACAGCTTATATGATTACAAATTCGTTGGACTTTCACACAACACTGTACGTGGTGCAGCAGGTGGTGCTGTTCTCATGGCTGAGTATCTTAATGCAAAAGGATACATTCAAGCCAAGTAAAATTCAATGTTAATGTTAACAAGCACTTTAAGAAATATATTGGTATTGTACACATCTAACATGTATACTTGTATTAGACAAAGGCTTCGAACCGTAATTGACATTAGTAAAATTTAATTCTTATTAATAATTTATCATATTTTGCCGATAAAAGAGCTAGGTATAACAACCTAGCTTTTTTTTATCTGTTTTATACTAATTTATATTAATGTTTATAATTCTGGAATCAAAGGAGAAAAAACATGAGCATAAAATCCGAATTTGCAGGCCAATACTCAGGAAAACTAGATGAAATATTAATATGTGAAGGAGACCGTATATCGTCAATCATATTAATGCTCAATGGAAAAATTGATGTCTACTTGTCGCCATTTGATTCTTTATCAAATGATGACGATTTATTTGATAAGAATTGCCGCCTTTTTACATTAGATCAAAACACTTTTTTAGGTGCTAATGATATTGTACGTAATGGTCAAAGTTCGTTTAGTTTAAAGGCAAAAGAAACTTGTAATTTGTATTGTTTCCCAGCAAGCTCACTAAAAGGAATAAAAAGCATAATTTCTTCTCAAAAAGATTATTCGACTTATATTGTCTCTTCTTTAGCAACTCTGATAGACCAAAGTTTTAATGCTTATCAGAAGCTATTACCAATCTGTGAGAGCATTAATACCTTAACCGAAAGTCTCTGTGTGTATTATTGGGCAATTAAAGACAAATACTATTTTAATAGCGCAGACGATATAGAAGGTATCGACAATTATAGAAAGATTTATGAAGATGCAAAAAATTCTGACCATAAATTCTTTCCTATAAATTCAGATTCACTATATTCAAAGTATGATACATCAGATTCCGAAAACGATGAATCAGAAATGGATACATCAAGTATAGAGTATTTTTCGAGACTGCTAAATGTACCATTAGAAAATAGAAAGAGTTTTTTTAATTGTGATGATTATGTTTGTGAACATCATATTGTAAAAAGTTCTGAAAATTTGGACTTTTTAGTCAACACCATAAAAGGTCTTTTATCAACTTTATATAAAAATCTTGACTGCCTGTATTTGTCATCTAATAACCTAATTCGTACTTATGGTAAAATTATTGTTGATTCAAAAGATGATAAGGAAGCTGCATTAAATGGATTAGCCTTATTAAAACAGTCACTTGAGATAATGGCTAATAATATTGAAAAGCTTCAAAACGAATTTGATTGCTTTACAAACCTGAATGCATCCGATTTACTTGATTATTATGACATAATTAAAGATAAAACTTCTATTACTCAATCAACAATTACTGCAGATACCATTTCAGTAGTATGTGATGAATTACCGCAAGAATTAGAAAGTAGTACTGAGAAAATTTTAAAATATTGCTCTTGTTCTCAAGATATCATTGATAGCTTCAACAAAAGGCTTAGCCAGTTCAGAGCTCAAAAGGACAAAACTTCAAGTGAGCCAGAAATTAGAGAACTCCGCGCATCTCTATCAGCTGATTTTTTTGTTATATATGAAGATGTTTTCAAAAAAGCTCAGAAAGAAGAGCACTGTCCTAGACTAATAAGCATGTTTCTAAATTATGGCTATATGGATGAACGCTTATTGACTAAAGAACAGACGATAGCGTTATACAGACTCTGTGACAAGCAATATCCGAATTCAAAATTTACTATTCACAGTACCAAAGAATGGTTAGAAAAGATATATAAGAACGAAAAAGATCCATCAATTAACGAATTTGGACAAGACTATTTCGACTTATTTAGAGATATGAAAAAAAGGAAAATTGTAACTGACCAAGACAAGCCTGCATATGATAGTGATTATAATGCAAAAGTATCTTTTGAGATAAATAATATGATTAAGACAAATCAAAAGGTATGTCACGGACAAATGAGCAGCTATTTTCCAATCCTACATAAAGATATAATAACTAGAGACTTGGAAAAAGCTGTAGTAACCCCTGAGAAAATAGAAAAAGCTATTAACGATTTATTAGAAGTAGATTTTTCCATTTTCTATAGGGAAATCTGGTATAAAAATGAAGCTAAAGGAATTGAAAAAGAGCCAATTATGAAAGAAATTCTACCTGATATTATATTAGTGCCAACCTTTGGTTCACGTGGTTCCATGTGGCAGGAGATAACTGGTAGAGCTAGAAATACTCCAGGAAGATTTATTTTACCAGCATTTACGGATGAAAATATTTCAGATCTTGTACTAAAGCTTATCGGTACTTTCCGTTGGGAACTTTGTCGTACAATGATGGGAATTTCATGGAATGATATAACAGAGAAATCTTTGACATCAGAATACACTGATTATATTCAGTTCTACAAGAAAAACCATGATTTATCAGAGGATGCAAAAGCTAAGATAAAGGTACAGATTCAGAAAAACAGAAATATGATGAAGGATATTTTTACTAGTGACTATGATACTTGGATCAATTACGAATCAAAAGGTATACTACGACTCAACAAGATAGCCAGATCTATTTTGTTCCGTTATTGTATTTTGCCTAATGAAATCAGGAGTTCACTTGCCAAGCAGCCTGCATTCACAGATTTAGCAAATCAATTAAATAACTCACGGGCTAAAACTGCAAAATCACTAGCTGGCAAATACTCAAAAATGTTCAAGGATGAACCTATAGATGAGGATTTAGAAGCAAATCTTATTTATTATAGGGATTTGTAATTGACTATACTAATTGAAATTTAGTATCACTAGAAATTTTCTAGCGTATGCAGTACTTATTTGACCTGTTTTTGCCGGTTGATAGTGCTTTGCCACTTTCAGCCGGCAAAATGAAATTACAAAGATTGTATATATTCATAAAAATCACACAGTAATAACATCGAATTTTTTTATCAAAACAATGTCAACAATGATTCTTTAGTTTTCCTTATATATTTCTCATATTCAAGCATTGATTCTTCGGTAATATTTATTACCCAGTCAACTTCATTCTCTGACATCACCGGATATGTTCCGAATCGTGCAGAGTGCTCCTCTCCCTTATTATAGTTCCATACTGTCCAGCCTTCTCTTGTAATATGTTTACCTATTTGGCAATCCAAAAATACAGCATTGCCATAAGGTCTCCAAGGACGTCCTAGATATACAGATTCTTCGGATGCATCACCTGTTAGTTGACAACGATAAAAGGTAAAACCATTTTTTGAGGCACACGTAGACGGTGCCGTAACATATCCGTTTATTTTGTCATTACGGTTAAGAGAATGTATTGTGCAATTGTCAAAAATCGCCTCTCCTCCGCCGAATATAAAATCTACATCGCCTTCAATATAGCAATTTTCCAAATAAGTAACAGAAGTCATGCGTTTTTTCCTAAACCCTGGCCCTTTGAACGAGGCCGGTATCCTTGGATGCTCAGGAAGAGGTGCAAGAAAAAGTGTATCTTGATGACCCATTATTCGAATATCTTTCAGGTAAGCAAATCTACAATCTAAATATAAAGCTATACCCTGCCCTGCTACCCTGCCGTCACCGCAGGTGTTTTTTATTGTGAATCCTTCCGCATAAAGTTTATCCCCCTGAAAGCATACGGTGTAGCTACGAAATGTTCCTATTTTTTCTCCTGTACAATAATTATGATATGCACCATCGGCATTGGTAATAATAGTTTTTTCTGTGCCAGCTCCTATAATTTGGAGATTTTTAAACTGCGAATGGACTTTCTCATTGAAAATACCCTTTCCCAATCTGATAACAGTCTTTTCACAATTTCTAGCTGTCGACAGAATAGTGTTAACAGAATAAATCTGCCCTTGACCTTCATCTTCAAAATTAAAATCTGTCATTATTATGTCCATGTCCCACATTCTGCACGAGGGCAACAAGGAAATGTACATTTCCTTGAAAGAAATGACATGGACTAGCACCTTCTTTTCCTTTTTTTAATTTCTTTCAACCTTCATCGCCCGTCCGAATACGTGTTTAATAGGTTTATCCTTTTTTTCATTGTCATAAATGTCATATTTAGAAACTACAGGCTTAGGTTCATAATTTCGGAACACTTCAACATAAACAAACCCGGAAAGATATGCAAATAAACCGATTCCAAATATAAGTGTAAAATAACTCACAAGCAAAACAGTATAATTTATTATAATTAACACAACAACCATCATCAGCAGTGTAAAAGTAAATCGAAGATGCTTTATTGCTATAAAGAACGAATTTTTTATTGTGCCTTTTATAGTATTTTCAAATCTGGCCAGTACTGCAAACACATAAACAAGTACAGAAATGTATGGTATACACAATCCCAAACTAAATGCCAAAAATATATAGCTTGATGAAGATTCATTATTCACCCAGAACCAAATATCCACTGCTAAAACCAATCCGGCAACTGCCATAATTAAAAAAATAATAGTTGATTGCTTAAAGTTTTGTTTAAATGCTTTAAAATATTTTTTTATTATTGGCGTTTCCGTACCATTTACCATTTTTACAGCTGTACCAAGCATAGCCGATGTTGATGCACCAAGAGTTATAATCGGAAGTGAGGTTAACAGCCATAAAAAATTCAGTAAAAATATATCCCCTATTTTACCTATGAAGTTAAATACGGGATTATCAACATCAAATATTCGCATTTTTTCTACCTGCCTTTCAAGATATAAAAGAATCCAACAACCCAACAATATACTTTCTTGCTACTTCCGAATTGTCAGAAACAGTATTTTCAATAATTACATGGATATAAGGCTTTTCTTCCTTGATAAATTTTATAATGCGCCTGTAATCCATATTGCCTGTTCCTGATGCCACTGATACTATTCTGCCGTTGTCATCAAGTATATAATCCTTCAGATGAATAACCGCGATATCCTTTCCGAGTAACGTTACAGCTTCTTCAAAAAGTTCATCACACCTGTCAAGATTTGATACATCCAACAAGTTCACAGGATCAAAAATAATCTGCAAATTAGGTGAATTAACCTGATCCAATACTTTCCTTGCACACTTAGGATTCCACACGATATGTTTATAAACAGGCTCAATGGCAAGAATAACACCCATTTTTTCGGCATAGCTGACTATGGGACGAAGATTTTTAATAAAAACTTCTAATGCTTTATCAGTATGACAAGCAGGCTCATAACGATACTCAGAATTTGGTGCTCCTGTTTCAGTCCCTACAACTCCGCAACCAAGAACAGACGCAAAACGTATGTGAGCCATATACTGCTCAATATTCCGGTTAAGTGCAAAGGAATCAGGATTTGCAAGATTCAGATAGCAACCCAATACTGCTATATCTAAATCATATTTCAAAAACATTTTTTTTAGATAACAGGCAAATCCGGGGGTAAGTGCAGATACTCCACTCGGTATATCCTTCATTAGCTTAGATATAGCAAGATGTCCACAGGAAAACCCCTGATTTTTAACTATTTCTAAACGTTTCTCCAACGGTAAATCTGCTGTATCATGTAACCTAATGCCTATTTGCATTCAGCATTCCGCCTTTCAATAAAATTATTAATACTGAAAACTACCATCTGTAAAAATTTATTAGAGCCTTTGAAAACTGTTTATTTGCCTTTCACCTCATCAACATTTTCCAAAATGACAGGCTCACCAATTTGTCCTTCTATTATTAGATTGTCTAAATTCAATCGTTTTACATTACAGGCATAAAGACCGACTGCCCTTGCCTCAGAAACACCGCTAAGCATTGCAGGTACATGCGGTATAGGGTTATCCGAGAAAGCAATGTGAATATTTCTCATTGTTATCTCCTTGATTTTTTGTTCAGGAAGACCGATAAAAAATCCAGCTTGAGCATGACAGTTAATGGCATCTATATCAGTAAATATCATATGTTTTATTGACGGCGTTCGATCATCCACAGGCAGCTCATTTCTATTCTGAACATAATCCGTTTTACCATCAGGATCACAAAAATAAAAACTATTTACAACAAAAGGGATTTTAACACCATCCATTGAGAGTTTCTCGAAAACAATATCATCAAGTATTGCATCTTTACCCCTGCCACGTCTGGTTTTCACTCTGAGTCCTCTGTCAGTATTTCTGAACACACACTCTTTTACAACAAGCTTTTTTACCCCCGCAGCCATTTCACTTCCTACAGTAACTGCACCATGACCATTTTCCATAAGGCATTGCCTAATAAAAATATTTTCACATGCAACTTTGTATTTGGCACCCATATAAATTTTCCCTGATTTAACGGCAATGCAATCATCTCCGAGTGAAAACTTAGCACCGAGTATATCAACATTTTTACATGATTCTGGGTTAATCCCATCAGTATTCGGGGAGCCCTGTGAATTTTCCACAGTTAGACCGATAAATTTCAGATTATTTGAAAAATACGGGTGTATTGTCCATGATGGACTTTGGCTGAAACGCAATCCAATTACATTTATTTCCGAACATCTATTCAAGAACAACAATCTTGGACGGAATGCACCTCGCATTACCTTTTCATTTATCCACCAATCGCTGTTTACGGCATCCCCGCATATTTCACCTTCACCGTAAATTGTTACATTACTGACTCCTATACCTGTGATAATACCTGCAAACATTTTTAATGGGTTACCTTCCCAGCTCCCCATATTATACTCTGAATTCTCATCCCAGCTCTCTATGAGTCCAGGTAAAATAGGATACTTGTTACGGTCATTTTCTGCCAGTAACACTGCTCCTCGTTCCAATTCTATAGCTATATCGCTTTTCAGAAACAGACTGGTTATTCGATATATTCCTTTCTGTATAAGCACTCTGCTCTGTTTTGGGCAACAATTAATCGCAGCCTGTATCTTTGCTGTATCATCAGCAATTCCGTCCCCTATAGCTCCAAAATCACTTACATTCAAAGTAAATAATTCATACTCAGTACGGAAAGTAACATCTGTCTTATTTGAACCCTGCATTACTTCAAGCGTATATTCCGTATCAGGCTCTAACCCAAAAATACAGTTTATATTCTGATTCTTTGTATTTAACTTCTCACCGTTTAAGCTTATTGATACAGGCGATTTTGTAAAATATCGCCCTCCATCAACAACTTCCACAACAGCAAATCGAGAAGTTTTATGAATTATAGTCACCTTCATTCTAAAAGCTCCTTTTACTGTTGTCCTTATCCCTTTACCGAACCAGCAGAAATACCATCAACAAATTGCTTCTGTGCCAGGAAGAAAACAATCAGCGAAGGAATTATTGAAATCAGCGAAACCGCAAGAACTCTGTTCCAATCAAATCCATTATCGGCATCCATAGAAAGCTTTACATAAATGGTCGCAGGATATTTCGCTGGAGTATTTACATAAAGCAAAGGTCCCATAAAATCGTTTGAAGACCACATGAACTGGAACAAAGCACAAGATACTATTGCCGGCTTTAGCATTGGAACAATTACCTTAGTCAAGGTCTGAACAGTATTACAGCCATCAATAATAGCCGCTTCATCGAGTTCCATAGGAATATTTCTTAAAAACTGTATAAGCATGAATACAAAATATGTTTCAGTTGCAAATAAAGTAGGTACTATAATTGGAAGATATAAAGGTGAATTTACCCAGCCAAAATCGTTGAAAAGAATAAATTGAGGAACATTTAAAACTACTTGCGGTAAAAATAGCGAAGACATAAGAACCGCAAAGAAAAAATTCTTCCCTCTAAATTTAAATCTGCCAAATCCATAAGCTGTAATAACAGATGATATAACTGTAAAAATAACTTTTGGCAATACATAGGAATATGTATTAATCATTGCTTTGATGAGATCAATATCTCCTCCGTAGCTTTTCATAGCATTCTTGTACCCATCAACTATAATTTCCTTTGGTATTAATCCAATCCCACTGAATATTTCATTATTTGTTTTAAATGTTGCACTGACCATCCAGAGAAGAGGATAAATCATAATTAAACCAACAACAATCAGCACGAAATACTTAAAAAATGAGCTAAAATTTTTAGCTAACAAAACAGATTTTGAATTCTTAGACATATCTCTCCTCCTTATTTATCAGAATCAGCATAGTAAACCCAGTATTTCTGGCTTGCAAAAGCGATTACTGTTAAAGTCATAACTATGATAAACATTATCCATGCCATTGCACTTGCCATTCCCATTTTGTGAGAAACAAATGCACTATTGTAAACCAGCAATGATATAAGTGTTGTAGAACTTCTAGGACCACCTTGCGTAATAATATACGGACCATTAAACTCTTGAAATGCTTGACACACCTGTGTAACAAGGTTATAAAAAATCACAGGCGTAATCATAGGAACTGTTATATAGAAGAACTGACGGATTTTGCCTGCACCGTCGATAGTTGCAGCTTCATAAAGATCATCCGGAACACCTTTAAGTGCTGCAAGAAAAATAACCATTGCAGATCCGAATTGCCATATTCTCAAAAGGCAAATAATTAACAGTGCATAACTCGGATCACTCAACCATTTAGGACCATCAATAGATAAAAATCCAAGAGCAGTATTGACAAGACCGTCATCTCTAAACAATGCCTTCCATAGAACGGCAATGGCAACTGACCCTCCAAGAATTGATGGGATATAATATGCTGTTCTAAATAAGTTTACTCCTTTTATTTTGAAGTTAAGTATGTAAGCTATAAAGAGTGCAGCAGTTAACTTAAGCGGTACAGTTATAAAAGAATATTTAAAAGTAACCTTAAACGCCGTTATTATTTTATCAGAAGTAAAGATTTCCTTATAGTTCATAAGTCCATATTCTGAAATACCTTTGAATAAATCAAAGTCTGTAAAACTGTAAAACAGTGATGATGCAAAGGGATAAAGCTTAAAAACTAAAAATCCTATAAGCCATGGTATTATAAATACAAAACCTATATTCGATTTTATAAATCGAGCAAAAGATGTTCTAGGGTCTGTATGCATTTTCATTTTAGAAATCTCCACATTTGTAGAAACCGTCATATAAAATCCTCCAATTCCTTATATTTACAACTTAATTTTCTTTGGAAATCAATAGATATTGAGTATAAGCCATCATAAATGGTCCTACACCCTTTGGATCATCTGATACTACCTTTTCCGATAAATAGTATTCAATACTTCCGTCACGTTGTTCACCAGGTCCTAAACCTGCAACATGACATATACCTGTAAGTTTAATATTACCGTCAATTTCTTGAAGCTTGTTGTTGATTAGCGACTCCATAATTCCTTTACCAATAGTCACATATTTTTCTTTTGATAGAACTCCCATTCGGCAAGCCTTCATTATTGCATATGCCACCATTGCAGAACCTGAAGTCTCAATATAATTATCCTGAATATCACTGCGGTCTATAATCTGATAAAACAGACCACATTTCTCATCTTGATAACGCAAAATTCCTTTTATAGCTTCTTTAAAGATGCATTCAAGCTTCTTATAAACTTCAAAAATTTCAATAGACATATTGTCCATAACATCAATAATCGACATTACATACCAGCCCATTGAACGCAGCCAAAAATTTGGTGAAAGTCCGGTAATTTTATTTGCCCATGGTTGAATTTTCGCTTCATCAAAAGCATGATAATAAAGATATTTATTTTCATCATACATATATTTTCTAACATTTTCGAATTGACTTAAAATGTCATCGTAATGTTCTTTATTATTAAACTTCGTTTCATATTCCATATAAAAAGGCTGTGCCATATAAAGTCCATCAAGCCATATCTGATTGGGATATATAAGTTTGTGATAGAAATTTCCACATTGTGTACGAGGGTGCTCCCTGAGCTGATTCATAAGAAACTCTATTGCTTTCCGATATTTCTCATCTCCTGTTTTTTCGTAAACTAAATACAGCACTTTACCCGAATTGATACTATCTATATTGAATTTACCCAACTCGTAATTTTTAATACTACCATCATCATTAATGAAATCCTTCAGATATTTCAAAATAAACTGAAGGTATTTTTCATCATAAGTCGCCTCATAAAGCTGTTGGCATCCCATTAGAATGCATCCGTCTTCGTAATTCCAATATGACTTATAATTATGGTACTTATAAAGGTAATTGTCGATATAGTTCTGGACTGCCATAGAACACTCCCCCTTGTTAATACTTATACTAATTTGTATTTAAAATATATCAAAAAAGCTGTCTTACATCTGTTCATCTATAAAAGCTAATACATGATGATAAGACAGCCTTTTCTTTAACTTTGCAGGAAATACTAAAGCTCTTTCTATTAGTTCATCCGATAAAAATCACCAAATATTCTTACTTACCAAGTACGCCATTAATACCTTCAATAAGTGTATCTGCTGCCTTTGAAACATCATAATCACCATAGCTCAAGCCAGCCATCACATCATAATATACGCCATCAGTACTCTTTAGTTTTGCATCTTCAAACTTTGCATCAACTGCGAATTTTGCCCAATTAAGTACTTTCGCATTAGCCTCCGCAACATTCTTATCAAAAAGACTACCATCTGTACAAACCTTTAGAGCTGCTTTAGAAAGCGGTATACCACGCTCAGATGCCATTAGCTTTGTTCCCTCTTCCTCATTGAGAAGGAAGTTTATGAGCTTTGCACATTCAGCAGGATATTTAGATTTCTGAGAAATTGCAAATGCAAGAGAAACCTTAGTGAATCCACCCTGATTTTTACCCATATCAGCCATATAATCACCTACAACAAATTCCTGTCCTTCAGATAATGCTCCTGAGAATTTAGAAGCAGATGAATCCCATTCAAAGATACCAGCATATTTACCTTCCATCCACTTAGGATTCTTATCAAGAGACTCAGCTCCATCACCAGTGATTGCCTGAATTGTAGGAGTAACATGATTATCTTCAAGTGACTTAATGAACTCTAAGCCCTTAGAAATCTCTTCCTTAGTGTAATTTAGCTTATTGTTTTCAACCCAATTCTTACCATATACAGACTCAAGGTAATATACCATGAGGATTATTCTGTCATATTCCCCAAGTGCGATAGGATAATAGTCATTACCGAGAGTTTCCTTGAATTTCTTACCTGCAGCCATTAAGTCAGCAAGAGAAGTCGGTGTTGAAAGTCCAGCCTTTTTAAATGTTGTTTTGTTCCAGTAGAAAATACGTCCTGTCATAGAGACCGGTATAGCCTTAAGTTTACCGTCAACAGTACAAGTATCTAGAGATGCCTTATCAAACTGTGTAAAATCAATCTTATCTGAAACAGTATTGAGATCTAAGAAGGTATTCCCTTTTGAGTCAAATGCTTCAATCCAGTTCCAGTTTATCTGGTTTACATCAGGTTCAGTACCTGCATAGAACCTTGTTGACATTGCGTCTTCCCATCCCTTCCAAGCACCATATTCATTAGTAACTTTGATGTTTGGATTTTTCTCCATAAACTTATTAATTGCCTGCATAGTCGCATCGTGTCTTGAATCTCCGCCCCACCATGAAATTTTAATGTTAACATCACCGGTTGCTTCGGATATTTTTGATACTGTTGCATCAGCAACTGTATTTTCTGCAGGCGTTGACTTTGCGCATGCTGCCATTGAAAATACTAAGGATAGAGAAACTAACCCTGCAATTACCTTTTTCATCTTCATAAAATACTCTCCTTTGGCTTTTTATTTACTAGAAAATACGTACGAAACGCTTATTAGAAACTCAAATTAGCTACATCTAAAGGAGATTATGTATAACTTTAATGCATTAACAGCTAATTTATTGTTTATGCAAGCAATTCGTAAGCATTACTATTTCGAAACACATATGAAAATAATTTTTGAAACTTATATTCCAGAACTATTTATTACTGAGAATGTATCCAGAATTATTAAGGTTGTTTGCCAATATAAGCCAGTATTCCGCCATCTACGTATAACACATGCCCATTGACAAAATTCGAAGCATCTGAAGCCAAAAATACCGCCGGACCTTCTAAATCTTCAGTAGTCCCCCACCTTCCCGCAGGTGTTTTAGATATAATAAAGTTATTAAACGGGTGACCATTCTCTCTCAAAGGTGCAGTCTGTGAAGTTGCAATATATCCAGGTCCTATTCCATTGCACTGAATATTATATTCTCCAAATTCGGATGCAATGTTTTTTGTAAGCATTTTTAGTCCGCCCTTTGCTGCTGCATAAGCAGATATAGTTTCTCTTCCAAGTTCACTCATCATGGAGCAAACGTTTATAATCTTACCGTGTCCTTTTTTAATCATGGAAGGAATAACCGCTTTAGCCACTATAAATGGAGCGTTCAAGTCAACATCAATTACTTGCCTAAATTCAGATACTGACATGTCACACATCGGTATACGCTTTATTATTCCTGCATTGTTTACAAGAATATCTATTACACCTATTTTATTCTCAATATCCTTAACCATTTCATTTACTGCTGTTTCATCAGTTACATCACACACATATCCATGTGCCTTTATTCCAATTTCCTCATATGCCTTTAAACCAATATTAAGAGAATTTTGATTTGTAGAGTTAAAGGCAATAACTGCCCCTGCTTCAGCCAATGCTTTTGCAATAGAAAAACCTATCCCATGCGAAGCCCCTGTTACAAGAGCTATTTTATTTTTTAGTAAAAAACTTTGCATAACTGGCATACTTCTTTTCCTCCTATCATAGAATATCAGTCATTAATACATTATCCATATCATCAAAATCCTGATTTTCTCCAACCATACCCCAAATAAATGAATAAGCCTGTGTTCCTGAACCTGCATGGATTGACCAGCTTGGTGAAATAACTGCTTGTTCGTTTCTCATTACGATATGGCGTGTCTCCTGCGGTTCACCCATATAATGAAAAACTACTGCATCATCAGGCATCTCGAAATATAGATATACTTCCATACGTCTGTCATGAGTATGACAAGGCATAGTATTCCAAACACTACCAGGCTTCAAGCTGGTCATACCCATTACAAGCTGACAGCTTTGAACTTGTCCGGGAAGAATATACTTTGTAATTACACGATGATTTGAACCTTCAAGTGATCCAAGCTCAACATTGATACAA
This sequence comes from Bacillota bacterium, assembly GCA_023444055.1. GTDB lineage: Bacteria > Bacillota > Clostridia > Acetivibrionales > DSM-1351 > Ruminiclostridium. Next base: position 4,525 of record JAEZRV010000011.1, on the reverse strand, counting down.
TCCTCAGGTTTTATAAGCACAGTTGGATAGGTTTTATGTGCAGGAGCACTATTAAAATAAAATTTTGCCGGTTTTAAGGAATCCTTGCTTACAAATCTGATATCCTTTGCACCCATTCCAATATAAATGCCGTCTTTATAGCCAAGTGTATAAGCTGTCCCGTCAATAATAATAGAACCCTCTCCACCAATATTTATAACTCCCATTTCACGACGCTTGAGAAAATATTCAGCTCTTATTTCTTCTCCTGCGGCAAGTATAAGCTCACCGTTTACTGGAACAGCAGAACCTGTAATAATTCTGTCTATATGGCTGTAAACTGTTTTGATAACATCTGTACCAAAAAGGTTATCAATAAGAAATTCTTCTTTAAGTCGATCTGTTGTATAATTCTTTACATCTTTAGGTGATGCTGCTGTACGAAGTTCCATATTTTCCACGCTACCTTTCTTTTTATCTTTGTCATTTTGATAAATATCTAGCTATGACTCTATCTCTGAACTCTGCCTGTTGCGTTGCCATTTGCAAGCTTCATTACTTCATCAACCGAAACCTGATTAAAGTCGCCTTCAATGCTATGTTTCAAGCAGCTTGCCGCTACTGCGAACTCAATGATCTGCTGTGGTTTAAATCCGTTTATACAAGCATAAATAAGTCCGCCACCAAACGAATCGCCACCGCCTACACGGTCAACAATATGCATATGATAACTTTTACTAAAATAATAGTCTAAGCCGTCATAAAGCATAGCCGCCCATTTGTTATCATTTGCAGAAATAGAGCTTCTCAAAGTAATAGCAACCTTTTTAAATCCAAACCTATCTGCAAGCTGCTTTGCAACCTCTCTATATGCATCATGATTTACTTGACCACTGGCAACATCGGTATTGACAGCCTTAATTCCAAAAACATCTCCTGCATCTTCTTCATTTGCAATACAAACATCAACAAATTTACACAGCTCTCCCATAACTTTGCCTGCCTTTTCCTTTGACCACAGCTTATTTCTGTAGTTAAGATCGCAGCTGATTGTTATCCCTTTAGATTTTGCAGTTTTGCATGCTTCAAGGCAGATTTCGGCAACCTGCTCACTTAATGCAGGTGTTATTCCTGTAAAATGGAACCAATTTACACCTTCAAATATCTTATTCCAATCAAAATCTTCTTTTAAAGCAGTCGCAGCAGATGATCCTGCTCTGTCATAGATAACCTTTGAAGGACGTTGTGATGCACCCTTTTCAAGATAATATATACCAACTCTATCGCCGCCTCTGGTTATCATAGCTGTATCAACACCATATCTTCTTAGTGAGTTAATTGCTGCCTGACCTATCTCATGCTTAGGAAGTTTTGTTACAAATGCTACATCCATTCCATAGTTTGAAAGTGAAACAGCAACATTTGCTTCACCGCCTCCAAAGGTTGCCTCATAACTTTCAGTCTGCACAAAACGATAGTATCCCTGCGGCGCAAGTCTAAGCATTAGTTCTCCAAATGTAACAATTTTCTTTGACATATATCTATATATCCTTTCTCCAAACCACCGTATTTTTAAGCCCAGCATTACTTTTTCTGAACAAGATGCAATGCGAAGCCCCCTATTTCCCCTTTGATATAAACCCCTGAAAGATTTCCTAACAAATCATATTTTGCTGTCTCCATATCAAATTTTACACCTTGCTTTTCAAGATGATACATTGCACGAGCTATATAGTTTGTTGCAATTCCAATATGACCGTTTTTACCAAGATACGGTGCTTTCATCACCTCTATAAACTTTCCTGCGAAAATAGAACTGCTACCGATATTCTTACTAAGACCAAATAAGCCAGCGATAGTTGAGGCTGTACAATCAGCCTCATTCTCTCCTTTTTCATTGATGCCGACATGTGCAAGCTCAAACCCCAGTATTTTGGTGACAGCTTCTTTTGTCAAAACGGTTATCTGTTCAAATTTTCCGGATGCCATTAAATCTCTGCTTACCATCCAGCTTCCACCACATGCAACTATTTTGGGAAAATTGAGATATTCCTTTAAATTTGAAGCATTTATGCCTCCGGTCGGCATAAAATGCATTTTAGTGTAGGGTGCCGACATTGCCTTTATCATTTTTATCCCACCTGCAGCCTCTGCTGGAAAAAATTTCACCGTATCAAGCCCAAGTTCAATAGCCGCTTCGACATCACTTGGACTTGAGCATCCCGGTACTATAGTTATTTTTTTCTCTACACAGTATGAAACCACTTTAGGATTGAGTCCCGGTGAAACAATAAATTTTGCTCCTGCGTTAACAGCGCAATCAACCTGTTCAATAGTCAGAACAGTTCCTGCACCAACTAACATGTTAGGAAATTCCTTAGTCATTATCTTTATAGACTCTTCTGCCGCCTCGGTTCGAAATGTAATTTCAGCACACGGCAAACCTCCGTTACAAAGTGCCTCTGCAAGAGGTTTTGCATCCTTTTCATCATTCAGTGCAACAACTGGAACAATACCAATTTTTGAGATTTCCTCTAAAATTTTATTCATCAAAATAACACTCCTAATATGTATGTACCTAATTCCAAAATTAATTTACAACTCCAAAAAATGTTCTTACAAAGTTACTCCTTGCTTAAATATTGCCATGTCATGATAACCGGCTTCTTCACTTTTTACGTATTGCCCCTCGGCAACTTTTAGCACCATATTATAAAGCTCTCCTGCAAGTTGCTCAAGGTCAAGACCATTAATGAGACATCCTGCATCAAAATCAATCCAGCTTTGTTTCCTATTTGCAAGGTCAGTATTACTCGAAATTTTAATAGTCGGGACGGGTGAAGCAAAAGGTGTGCCTCTGCCTGTAGTGAACAAAACAATCTGTGCACCGGAAGCTGCAAGCGCTGTTGTTGCAACCAAGTCGTTTCCGGGTGCACTCAATAGGTTGAGTCCTTTTGACTGAACGCGCTGACCATACTGTAAAACACCCTTCACAAGAGAACTTCCGGATTTTTGAGTACATCCTAAAGATTTATCCTCAAGTGTCGATATACCACCTTTTTTATTTCCAGGTGATGGATTCTCATATATTGTTTGACCATGATTTGTGAAATAGTTCTTGAAATCGTTTATAAGCTTAACAGTCTGTTCAAAAACATTTTTATTTTCGCAACGCTCCATCAATAGGGTTTCTGCACCAAACATTTCAGGAACTTCAGTAAGTATTGTCGTAGCACCTTTTGTAATCAGAATGTCAGAAAATTTACCAACAATAGGATTTGCAGTTATCCCGGAAAAACCATCCGATCCTCCGCATTTTAAACCTACTATCAATTTAGATACACTTACTTGTTGTCTATCGAATGATGTAGCATAACAGATAAGCTCATCAAGAAGCTTTTTACCCTCTGCAATTTCATCCTCAAAGTCCTGACAAACAAGAAATTTTACTCGTTTTGAATCATACTCACCTATGTAGCTCTTAAGTACATCTATATTGCTGTTTTCACAACCAAGCCCTAAAACAAGAACTCCTCCTGCATTAGGGTGCTTAATAAAATCTGCCAATATTTTCCTAGTATTTTCCTGATCATCGCCCATCTGAGAGCAGCCATATTGGTGAGGAAATGCCTTAACCTTTTCAACTGTTCCATAGACATTTTTTCCCGCAATATCAGCAAGAGTCTGAGCTACATTATTTACGCAACCAACCGTAGGAATAATCCATATTTCATTGCGGACTCCAATACTTCCATCTGTTCGGCAGAAGCCCATAAAAAATTCCTTATCATCACTGCTATGTAGTATTTTATCGTAGTCAGAAGCTTTAGGCTGATATTTATACTCATTTTTATCATATAGCCCTGTTTTTAGATTGTGGGTATGCACCCATTGACCGGCAATGATATCTGTTACTGCATATCCAATCGGGTATCCATACTTAATGACGGCAGATTCTGAAGAAATATTCTCTAATGAAACCTTATGTCCAGCAGGTATATACTCAAGTGCTTTAACATTCTCAGAAATCACCATACCCACTGAAATATCTCTCAGTGCAACAGCTACATTATCTTTTTCGTTTATTTTAATAACATTCATAGCTAAATTCCCTCAATATCTTCTATTCTTATACTAGTTCATATATACAGTTAGAAACCGTTTATATAGTCGAAGTATACGACATAACATAATACGATGTGCAATCGTTGTTCAATACTACAAGCTTGCGGATTTGTGCAACATCCCACTAGTTATGATTAAAAAATATTTACTATTTTTAATCATAACTAGTGTTATAAGTGCTTCGGTAGAGCTAGATTCAACTACTAAATTTATAGACTGATTTTATTTTAATACTCTTATCCAGAATATCAGTTAGTATTTGTGACTTTCTCAAAATCATTTCCGCCATTACCACTGGCTTGACACCCTGTTAATGTCAATTTCCCTGGATTACTGTTCCATGTGAAGCCATGCTTCTTGTTGTTAAAGGCTTTACAATTTTTCAGTGTGTGGTCTACGCTTATTTTTGAGCCCCCAAGCT
>JAEZRV010000100.1 GCA_023444055.1 Bacillota bacterium | reverse complement strand
CAAGTGGTAGGAGGTACGAACTAATCCACAGTATCATAAAACAGCATAGCTCAACCTCAAGAAAAGGTAAAGAAAAGCTATGACTATATAATACGAGGAGGTACCGAGCCCATGCTATTTCTGTCATGATGTTTTGTGCGAAATGCTGGGCATGGGCATAATCATGAATAACCAGGAAAATAGTAAATATGTACAATATCTTCCAAGAGTATACCAAAAAGGTGATGAGCAAACTTATGATTCTTATTTTCTGGGACGTTTTCTTAAGTCATTTGAGCAGATTTTATCAGGAACATCTGAGCAGAAAGAAACCGCAGGAATTGAAGCATTACTTGATACCTTTGACCAGTATTTTAATCCGTCTCAAACACCGCCACAATTTCTTCAATGGTTAGCTGGTTGGATAGGTCTTGAATTAGAGGATACTGCTGATTTTTATGGAGATACTGACAAGGAACAGAAGGACACAGTTCCTATACAAATTTTGCCTCTTGATCGAGCAAGAACTACAATCAATCGAAATATGATTGGAAATATGTTGAAATTATATGAAAAAAGGGGCACAACAAGTGGATTATTAGAATACTTGCAGCACTATGTAGGGGAAGAGACTACAATATCAATTAATGAATATATGGAAACTGCTAGAATAGGTGAATCTAGATGTATTGGTGTGAATACAATGGTTGGAAGTTCCAGACCTACATTCTTTACTGTGCATGCAATGATTCCTATCCATAGCAGGAGTATGCTGCAAAAAAAAGTTGAATTAATTCATAAGGTGATAGAAAATGAGAAGCCATTTTACACCAATTACAGACTAAGTGTAGAGATTCCAGCTATGCGTGTAGGAGTTCATTCGAGGATAGGAAAAGAAACACTTTTAGGTGGCATGGTAGAAGATTAACAAAAACAAACAACATTATGAACATCGGAGGACGTAGCAAATGGGAAAAGAATTGAAGAGAATGCGCTATTTTGACGGACTCTTTCTAGACAAAGACGATTATAAGCTTGATCAAGATTATCAGAGAAGGATGCTGCAGCTTCACAATCGTTATATGCATACCAGTGGTATTGTTACAGGACTTGAGGTTATACCGTCAATAGCTAAAACTGAAAAAACAGTATTTACAGCTTTAAAAACAAAAGTAGAAACTGAGAACAAAGAAGAGAACAAAGAGATACCTGTTCCAGATGGGCTTACGGATAAAGAAAGGTGTACTGCAGTTGTCTCGGAAGGAATGGCTTTAAATAATGTAAAAGAAAAAGATGAAGATATTAGCCAGCAAATTTACATTTACTCCAATCCTACTGATCCTACTGACAGACAAATTGATCTTTCAGTACATCCAGCAAACGAGGATATATATATTTCTGTTAGTTACCTTGAAGAAAATGCGGATAAGAGCATGGAGAAAGGAAATGATGAAGAAATACATATATTGGAACGTGGTCGTATTAGTCATAGCACGGCTAAACCTGAGGATGAAAAAAAGGATATTGTAATAGCTAGAGCAAGACTTGGGTTGGCCAGAAAAGTAAATACAACAATTGAGACAACTAAAAATGTTGGCGAAGATGGAAAATTTACACCTGAAACAACAACATCCCAAAAATCAATAACTATTGCTGAAGATGCAGGCGAAGCCTTAAAAACAACTATGTCACAAAAAACAACAAAAAATACAAACAATGAGACAGGTGAAACCACAACAGATTTCATAGTTACAAAAAAAGAAGAAGGAGTAAGTGAAACAACAGATAAAACAGAAGTTACCACAACAGTCAGAGAGAAAGATAACACTATAAAATCAAAAATAATTAAAACTGATGAAAAAACCTATGATAGCAAAACGTTTAATAAGATAGCTACATTGGATAGAAATATTGGGGAAAGTTTTGATAAAAAAACAGGTGTATCAACAAAAACGACTAAAATTGTAGCACATGACGAAAAAGCAGAAACTAATACAGAAACAATTAAAGAAAAAAATACAATTAAAAAAACAAAAATAATTAGAATAACAGATACAGATACAGATACAACTGAAACATTATATAAAGGAACAATAACCAATGATGAAATTACAAATAAACCTATAAACAAAGCTACTGGTACATTTACAACAAAAAACACAGTAACAATTAATGAGAATATTGAAGAAAGCATTGAAGCAATAACTCAAGTAAAAACTGAATCAAGTAATCCAGCAGATGATACGGCAACAACTAAAGTGATAAATAAAATCACTACTATAAAAACAAATATACCTGAAGAAACAAATATACCTGATAAAACTTTTTATACTTTGACTAGGAGTATAGACGAAACCAGTGGTAATGTAACAATTAGTATCGAAGGTAAAACTACAGTTGTAACTGAGATAGTAACTACAGATGAGACAACAAAAAAAATAATAACCGAAACTAGAACTGAAACTACAGAAACCCAAATGGAGGAAACTACAGAGAAAATAGAAAATGGAATCTTAATAACAACAACAACTGTAGAAAATCCTATAAAAGATGGAATTACGATCAAAACCAAAGTAGAATCAATAAATCAAATAACAGGGGACAAAGTTACAGAAAGTGAAGATAAAGTAGAACAAGGCAAAAAGAAAACCACTATTGTAAAAAAATATATTGTTCAAGTTCGGGGTACAGATGAAACTACGGGCTTAGCTATATTAACCACTACAATTAATACTGAAATTAAAATTACAGATAAAATAAAAGACGAAACAACAGGTGAGTATATAGATGGTGAAACAATTACCGAAACTAAAAAAGAAACTACAATGGATTTTGAAGTAAATGAGGCAGAAGATGGAACTATAGTAAAAACTACAATCGATGTTAGTCCAGTAAAATATATAGGTATAATATCTTGCTATGAGGAAAAGGGAGGTTCTGTTAGAAAATACACTGGACCTGCTGGAAATGAACTGACGATTGAAAAAATGGTTTTTAATTTGAAGGGCGCAGAGGGTAAAATGCCTTTTATCAGAAGCTTTTATCAGGAAGGTAATAAAGTGGGGCTTGAAGTTGATTCTCCTACTACAAATTTTACAGGTTCTATTAATGTAAAAGGCGATTTGATTATAAAAGGAAAATTGGACGATAATGGTTCCTCTCAAACAGAACTTTCAGTTTCAAATAGTTTTGTGCAAGTAAACAGCAGAGCAGAAACAATTCCATGGTCATTGAAAGATGGCGGATTGCAAGTATACCGTGGAGAAACTGAACAGAGTATGGATGCTTGCCTAATGTGGTCAGAAGAACGTCAAAGATGGCAAGTAGGATATAAATATAAAGCAGACCCAGAAGACACAGATGAAATAAATTTCGATTTTCATGATTTAGCATATGGTGAACCATGGGAAAGACTCATTAATAGTAGTGTTGTAGATGACATGCATAAGCACTCAAAGCTTAGCTATGGAACCGATAGAGTAGCCTTAGAGATAGACAATACTGGAAATCTCTCAATGAACGGAAACCTTAGTTTAAATGATAAGACTCTATTATTCCGTTCAAAAGAAAATACAAATCATGGTTTAGGATGGTATGGAAATGGAAAGAAGTTTGCGGATATTGCAGTAGATGGTCCTGTATTATTTGGTCTTAATGGTGGAATATTGGGTACTGCCGAGAATGGGGAAAAAGCTGTACTCACCTGGAACACCAATGGAAATGTCGGAATAGGAGTAAAAAATCCTATAGATGACAAACTTGAGGTGGGAGGAAGCTTACGTATTCTTAAGAACACTAATCCTATTAGGTTTACGTCGAAATGGACAGGATTCCCAGATGCTGCGACCAATCAAGCAGAAATAAGCAATGATACAAGTTATCATAAAGCATTAATGATTGTAGGAAATAAGTCTGCAGGGCAAGGCAGAAAAGTTGCAATATGGGACAGACTTGATGTAAATGGATATCTGTACGTAAATGGAAATATGCAAATTACAAAAGCAATAAATCCAAGTACAGGAAATGGGCCAAATGGAATTGTATTTCCAAGTGACCCAGGAGGGGGCTCTGGAGATAGTGCATGGATTAAGTATTATGCTAGGAATGGGGAAGCATGCAATCTTGAAATTGGAACTTCTAATGATGCAAATGATAACATAGTCTTAAATGCAACTGGAAATGTAGGGATTGGAACAACTAATCCTGCCGACAAGTTTGATGTAAATGGGAATATGAGAATCTTGAGTGGTACTAATCCTGTGCGATTCACATCGGCTTGGGGTGGAGTCCAGAATATGGCTATTAATCAAGCGGAAATAAGCAATGATACTGTACACAATAAATCATTAATGATTGTTGGAAATAAATCAAGTGGAACGAGAAAAGTATCCATATGGGATAATTTGGATGTAAATGGCTCGCTCAAAGTAAATGGTGACTTAAAGACTGTATGTGCAATTGTACCAAGTGTGGGTAGAGGGGAGAATAATGGAATTTCATTCCCAAAAGACTATTACGGTGGTTCTGGAGATGCAGCATGGATTAGGTATTTTTCTGACACAGCCCGTGGTGGTGGCGAAAATATGACACTTGAAATTGGTATATCAAATGATAGTGGTAATGGTTCATACTATAGCGGCGGAGATAGAATACGTCTATATGCAACTGGTGGTGTCTATGTGGATGGATATTTCTATTATTCTTCATCCCGTGATTTAAAGGAAAATATTAAAGTACTATCTTCTCAAAAGGCAAAGAGAATTCTAGATGAATTGAATCCAGTTTCTTTCAATTTTAAGGGAGATACCGAAAAAACAACAATGGGCTTTATAGCTGAAGAAGTTCCTACTGAAGTAGCAGCGAATGATCAAAAAGCAATAAGTCCACTGGAAATAGTTGCTGTTCTTACTAGTGTTGTAAAGGAACAACGTAAGTTAATTTCAACATTACAACAGCAAATTGAGTCAATGTAATAATAAGACAAAATAATATAGTTTATGGAGGATATAAAAATGAAAGAACAAATGAAATCACGTATTAACGAGCTTAGAGAACAATTAGAATCAGGAACAAAAATGATGGATGAATTAGAAGCAAAGCGCACAAACATTACATATACACTTCTTAGGATTAATGGGGCTATACAGATTCTAGAGGAACTGTTGCAAAAAGAAGAAAATGCAAATATTCCTGATGAAGAATAAAAATGTACTAGTTTGCTGATTACTATTATTTTGTTGCAGATTAGTATTACTTGACTGCCTTGGATTTGGCAGTATTTTAAGTATTCGGAGGAAGAGGCAAATGGGAAATGAATTAAAAAGAATGAACTATTTTGACGGACTCTTGTTAGAATCAGAAGACTATAATCAGGATAAGGAATATCAAAGAAGACTACAGGGTTTCCACAACAGGTATCTCCACTCTTGGGGGATTGCCAGTGGACTTGAGGTAAAGCCAGTGCTGGATACTAACATGGAGGTATATGTTACAGAAGGATTTGCACTGGATATTACATCAGAGGGCTTAGACGGCACTGACATAAAAGAAAGTATTAGCAGGCAAATAATAATATATGAAGGGCATCCTGATAATCCCATAGACCTTTCTGAGTACGAGTCAGGTGATGACATCTACATTATCTTAAGCTACCTTGAGACCAATGCAGACTGGGATAGTGAAAAAGGTCAGGGAGAGGAAATACATATTTGGGAGCGTGGGCACTTAAGCCATAGTAAGATAAAGCCTGAGGATACTAAAAAAAATATCATATTAGCAAGGGTCAGACCAAAAGAAGTAACTGATAGTACAGGTGTAAAAGAAACAATTATTGATCTCCAATGTGTATATGATACTGATGTTGATGGTACTAAGCTGAGAGCAAATGCAGGACCTTCAGCAAAAGTACTTGAGAAGGGAAAAATTAAATTTAAGTCAGGGGATGAAAATAATCCCAATAACCCTAAAATAAACTTAATTGAAGAGGACTCAAATGTCATACTTCAAATTGATTCTAATATTCTAAACTTTAATGGTAATGTAAATATAAATGAGGATGTTAGCTTTGAAGGGCAACTGGTTGCTATTACTAAGGATGGCGTAATTGATGCGGAATTAGAACTAGAAGAGAGTTTCATGCAGCTAAATAGTCCTAATGAGGATGATCCTAAAGAGGATGATCCTCAAACGGGTGCTACTCAAACGGATGATTCTAAAACGGAAGCTACAAAGTTACTACTCAGAGATTGTGGAATGGATGTTTTCAGGGGAGGACTTGAGGGTATTCCTGATGCACGTATAGTCTGGAGTGAAAAAGAGGGTGTCTGGAAGGCTGGTCTTGAAAATAAATTGAGTCCACTTTTGCATGGTGAAGAGTGGGAAAAGCTAAAAGTGGATGAAGATGAAACGCAAATATATTTTTGTGAACATTTACATAGGCACAGTCAACTGTCTTCAAAAAAAGGAACGGCGTTAAGTGTTGATAATGAAGGTACTTTGTCATCAAATGTGGATATTGTAGTTAATGATAGGAAAATAAAGTTTTTCTCCCCTATTAAGAGTAATGAAATGCCTAAGATTAATGAAATTTCATGGAATGACAAAGGTTCCCCTTTTGGAGGAATAGCAGTAGATGGTCCTGTATTAGTTGGAAACAGTGGCGGCTTATTAGGGACAACATCAGGGGGGCAAAAAGCCCTACTTTCTTGGAATAAATATGGAAATGTAGGTATAGGAGAGGTTAATCTTAGTAGTTCGGATGATGACCTAGAAATAGCAGGTAGCAGCAGACTACTTATTGGGTCTAATCCTGTTAGATTTACATCTACATGGACTACTTTCCCTGATAAAACAAAGAATCAGGCTGAAATATGCAATGATACTACATATCATAAGGCTTTAATGCTAGTTGGAAACCAATCTGCAGGGCAGGGGAGGAAAGTAGCAATATGGGACAGACTTGATGTAAATGGTTTTCTGTATGTCAATGGCAACATGTCAATGTCAAACAGACTGATTCCAAGTGCTGGTACAGGAAACAACGGTATAATATTTCCTAGCGATCCAGGAGGAGGTTCTGGAGATAGGGCGTGGATTAAGTACTATCCTACAATTAACGAAGCGTGTACCCTCGAATTAGGGACATCAAATGACAGGGATGACAATATCCTATTAAATACATCTGGAAGCGTTGTAATATTGCCAATAGAAAAAAAAGATGATAATGCACAAGACAAAATTCCATTCAAATACCGATATGATGCAAATGCAACAAAAGACAAATTTGATGTGTATGGATTTATGCGAGTATTGAGTGGAAGTAATCCTTTGCGTTTTACTGATAAATGGAGTGGATTTACCCATAATTCACCAAAGTGTTCAGAAATCAGTAATGATATAGAGGGATACCAATCATTAATGATTGCTGGAAATAGGTCAGGAGGAAATGAAAGAAAAGTTACAATATGTGATGATTTAGATGTTAATGGCAAACTTTCTGCGAGAAGGTTACAAATAAAAGGTGCAATAGTACCAGGTGTTGGTAACTGTGATGTTAAAGGAATTATGTTTCAAAGGGATCCTTATGGCGGCGGCGGAGATGCTGCATGGATAAGGTATTACTCAGACACACTTCGTGGTGGCGGAGAAAATATGACACTTGAAATAGGAATATCCAATGACACCAATAAAGAGACAGAGAGCGGTAGATATTGGACACAATACTGTAGCTGGGGAGGTGGATGTGGATATTGGACATATTATTCCCGTACATTCTATGGAAATAAAGGAGACAGACTTCGCTTACATGCAAGCGGAGGTACTTATGTACAGGGAAACCTTTATGTAACATCTTCAAGAGAATACAAGGAAAATATTGCTGACCTAAGCAAAGCATCAGCATTGGAGGCAATAGACTCACTCGAGCCGGTTGAGTTCAACTTTAAAGGGGACTACACCAAAACTACCATGGGCTTTATTGCAGAGGATGTGTCAGATTGTTTAGCTGCTAGTGACAAAAAAGCAATAAATCCAATGGAAATAATCACAGTTTTAGTTAGTGAAGTTAAAGCACAGGAAAGTGAGCTTAATGGTTTAAAGAAAAAAGTTGCGGCTTTAAAACGAAGAAGAAAATAAGAACTATAAAAACTATTTATAAACAGGAGGAAAACAAAATGAAAGAAAAAATGGAAGCAAAATTAGTAGAACTAAAAACTGAATTTGAGGCAGGACAGAAAATGTTAGAGGAGATTGACATTAAACGCACAAATTTGGGACAGACAATTTTACGTATCAGTGGAGCTATTCAAGCTTTACAGGAATTAATACCTGAAGAAACTGAAGAAGTAAATTCAGAAAATACAAACATATAATGATTGACAATTGTGAAAGAAATTAAAATATCTATAAAATTAAGTGCCTAGTCCATGCCATTTCCTTTATGAGTTTTCTATAAATGATAGGCATGGACATAATATAAAGATATGGAGGAAAGGTAAAATGTCAAATGAAACCAAAAGAATGAATTATTTCAACGGACTATTGCTAAAAGAAGATGACCTAACTCTTGATCAAGAATACCACATGAAACATCAACGTTTTCATAATAGATTTTTCCATGATTGGGGAGTAGTAGATGGTCTGGATGTTGAAGCGATTTCAAATTTTCCACAGGTTATTGTAAAGCCAGGACTTGCAATGAATAGAGTGCTTGATGATAAAACAAAACAAAAGATTAGTCAGGAGATTTGGATTTGCGAGGATCATCCTGATAATCCCCTAGATTTATCTAAATATCATGCTGGTGAGAATATTTATATTACTGTAAATTATAATGCTGTCTTAGCTGATAAAGATAGTGTAAAAGGTGGAGAGCAGAAAATACATATTTGGGAACGTGCTGATATTAAACACAGCACTAAAATACCTGAAGATCCTCAAAAAGATATAATCATAGCTTGTGTACAGCTAATAGAGGATTTAAATGGGAATTTAGTCGTTGATACACAAAATATAAAATATGATTATATAGTGGTTGATGGTAAAAAAGTTCAAATCCGTACGAATGCAGTTACTCAGGGAACTTCCAAAGAATTCGAAAAGATATCAATAGGTGAAAAAGATAAATTAAATCTTCCTTATATTAGTGGACCAAGTGATTCAAAAAACGAAATTGATGGTCTAGAAGTTCATTCACCTTATACAAATTTTATAGGAACAGTAACAACCGAAGGGGTAACAACTAATGGAAATGTAGAGATAAATGGTGCTTTAACGGTTAAAACGAATAATAATCCTGCCTTTAATGTGGATTCAAAAGGTAATGTAATAATTGAGAAAACTGCTAAAGTAGCAGGAGCAATTAATGCCACAGGAGGACTCACTGTAAGTGGAGAGAAAACCAGAATTGAAACAGGAGATGTAGAAATTACAGGGAATATTCTCTCAATTAATGTTGGTAATAATACGTTAAATGCTAGTAGTGGTATAGAAGTATATAGAGGAGAAGGAAATCAAAATGCAAAGCTGGTATGGGATGCTAAAGAAAATCGTTGGAAAGCTGGCATAGACCCTAAAGATAATGTACCAGAAAGTGGTTTGTATGACTTAGCATATGGTGAGGCTTGGGATGCTATAACAAAGCAAAAAAAAGCTGATACATATCATTACCACACTAGCGTTGTTGGCTTAAATGAAGAGACTAATATCCAAACTACTGGCCTTACTGTTGAAGCAGATGGTAATGTAGCCATTCCTAAATCAGTTACAGTATCAGGAAGTATTATAGCAACGAACGGTATTGAAACGAAAAGAGAAGGCACTAAAACCCCATCTGCAAAAATAGTTTGGAATGAAACTAATAAAAAATGGCAGGCTGGTATTGATTTTTGTAATGATAAAGGAGAAAAAGAAATATTCGATATCGCATATGGAGTAGAGTGGGATAACCTGACTAAAAGGAAAAATGCTGACGCACTTCATAAACATAGCGAATTTTGTAGTATTGATGGACAAGTAGCAATGAATGTCACTGAAGGAAGTGATATAGAAATTAGTAATAACCTAACTGTACAAAAGGATCTTACTATAAATGGTAAGCTTAATTTGAGCGGCGGAGTAAACGAAATTACATTAGAACAAGTAGTTAAAGAGAAAACGCTTATTGTAAATAAGCCTGAGAATGGTGAAAACCCATCTGCTGAAGGTGGTTTGGAGGTATATCGTGGTGAAAATATTCCAAATGCAAGGTTAATATGGGATGAGACAAACGGCGGTAGGTGGTTGGCAGGAGTAGGTGATGGTCTATCAGAAATCCCAGGTGGAATAAAGTGGAATAGTCTTTCTGGTGGAGGAATTTCTGATAATCTGCACAAGCACAGCAATCTTTATTCAGAGGACGGGACTGCGGTTGTATCCGTAGATAAGAATGGTAATGTAGTATCTAATGGTAATATAGCTGCTAATAATAGTCTTTCAGTAGAAAAGGATGCACAGATTAAGGGCGAATTAACTGTAGATGGATCTGTAATCCTTAATGGTGACATAACTGTAAAGGGTACACAAACCATAGTAAACACCAAAATCATAGATGTTGACAATAGCACTATTATAGTCAATCAATATAGTAATAAAGAAGGTTCAGAGCCCATAGAGACTGAGGGGGGACTAGAGGTTTATCGAGGTGGTATGAAACAAAATGCCAGACTCGTTTGGAATGAAGAAGATGAAAAATGGAAAGTTGGCATAAGGGAAGATATGTATGATCTCCCATATGGTGAAGAATGGGATAACTTATTAGGAAATAATTTAGCTGATGGGGTACATAAGCATAGCATGTTATACGATAAAGATAAAAAGTGTATACTTGATATCGAAGGTGGAGCTGTTAATATTGACAGTAAAACACATGTTAAGGGTGGATTTTCAGTTGAAGGATCAGTGACTATAGAAGGAGATCTGAATGTAACAGGTAGCAAAAATATAACTAACATCGATTCTAAAACAGCTAATGAATCTGTTTTATTTCTTAATAATGAAAATAAAACAATAACAAAAGGTGGAATAGAAATTCTCCGTGGAATTGAAAAGGTAATGGAGAATGGAATAGCAGTAGACCGCCAAGCTGAACCTGCTCGGATTCAATGGGATGAAGCATCAAAAGCTTGGAAAGCTGGAGTTGGAGACAAACTAAGACCAATCAATCCAACACAAATATACAATGAAAAAGGTGATACATTAGCTCTGAGTGTCCGTTCAGCAGGAAATGTAGATGTTGCACAGAACTTGTCAGTGGGTCAGAACCTAACGATTCTTGGTAGTCTGGATGTAAGAGGAGGAGTAACAAGAATTGGTAGTGAAAATATTGAGATAGTAGGCAATTCCATCGTCCTTAATAAGTTTGATTCTGGGGAATTACCTAAAAAAGAGAGTGGTTTGACAGTATTCCGTGGAAATTCAGTTAAAAGTCCAGATGCAATTTTTGTTTGGGACGAGATAAATAGTTGCTGGAAGATGGGACTATCTAACTCAGAAAGCTCAGAATTCTTCACGGTAGGAACTAAGGGGGATATTACGGCTTTAACAGCAAATCTACTTGGAGATTTTAGTGGTAAAAATGCAAAATTAACTGGGAAATTAGTTGTTCAACAAGGTATTGAGGTTAATAGAGGGTCAAATTCAGCAGCAAAAATTCATTGGGATGCAGATAACAACCAGTGGAGAATTGGTACAATAAACAGTATAGCTTCAAATCAGGGAATTTACGTAAATGAAAATGGGACAGTAGGTATTTCAAAATCAAATCCGGACCCTAAAACGACGCTTGATGTCGGAGGAAATGTACAGGTAAGCGGATCAATGACTATTGGAAAAGATACAGAAATAAAGGGTGATTCCGGTGTGTCAGGCAGTGTTACTGATGGTAGTTTTAAGGTTGGTGAAACACTAACTATAAAGGGTGATTCGCGTGTGTCAGGATGTGTTACTGCTGGTAGTTTTAAGGTTGGTGAAACACTAACTATATCAGAAAACGGAATTGCAGTCGATACCGAAGATGATATAATCGGGATAGCACAGATATACTGGAAGAAGGATGAAAAATGTTGGGTATTCGGTTCAGAAGAGAGTGAGGTCAAAATTTCGGCTTCTGGAGAGGCTACGAAGGATAGACTATACCAACTTTTTTCAAAAGATTTAAAATCTGTTGCCGTAGGCACTGATACATTAGGAAATGTGGGAATAGGCGTACCTAACCCTAAAGCGAAGTTGGATGTTGCTGGAGATACAGTAATTAGTGGAAAGTTGGATGTTACTGGTTTAATTAATGTAAAAGGTGATGCACATTTTTTTGGAAATGTTAAGTTTGGAGATAATTTTACTATTGATGCAGATGGGAAATTAGAAAATGTTACAGCTAAAAATGTAACATCTGATGGAGAAATAAAAGGGAAAAGTGCAACGATAACTGAAACATTAACTA
Source organism: Bacillota bacterium (assembly GCA_023444055.1). GTDB lineage: Bacteria > Bacillota > Clostridia > Acetivibrionales > DSM-1351 > Ruminiclostridium. The sequence goes on along the minus strand of JAEZRV010000100.1, from coordinate 690 downwards.
CAGGTGGAGATGTAACGATAAATGGAAAGTTACATGCAAGCGGAGGCTTACTTGTCAATAAGGACGGAGTAAATACAGCGATAGTAGGTGGGGAGTCTGCGCAAATTAAGTATGTAGAAGGTATGGGCTGGTGTGCTGCGGTTAGTGGAACTAATGCATATGAGAAAGCAATTTCACTATCAGATCATACTCACACTGGTATGGATAATATGTCCACTGCGCTAAAAGTAACAGGTGACAGGGTCGGAATTGGCGGTGTAGCAGACCCTAATAATGATGACACTACTAATATTAAGTTAACTGTACATGGCAACACAAAAATAGCGGGACAGTTAAATGCAAGCGGAGGTTTATTTGTAAATACAGATGGAGTGAATACAGCGATAACAGGTGGAGAGCTTGCGCAAATTAAGTATGTAACAAATAAAGGCTGGTGTGCTGCCATTACTGGAACTAATGCATATACGAAAGCAATCTCACTTGAAGGTCATACCCACTCTGGGATGGAGAATATTTCCAGTGCACTAAGAGTAACAGGTGACAGAATCGGAATTGGCGGTGAAGCAGACACTAATACTGCCACTAAGTTAACTGTAAATGGCAACACAAAAATAACAGGACAGTTAAATGCAAGCGGAGGTTTAATTGTAAATGCAGATGGAATGAATACACAGATAGGTGGAGAGCTTG
>JAEZRV010000026.1 GCA_023444055.1 Bacillota bacterium | reverse complement strand
CTTGTTTAAGCTTTTTAATCTCATACTGACAAGAATAAAGTGCAGTCCCATGACCTGGAAATGCACTCTCTCCATATTCTTCGTATTCACTGATCCAGCGGTATAGAGAGTTGTAGTGAATATTTAATGCCTTAGCTGCCTCGGCTACAGGCAGCTCATCATCCAAAATAAGTTTAACCGCTGCTATTTTAAATTGTTTATCATATGAACGTCTCATAAAGCAGTCAACTTTTCACTATTTATTCTTAACTTTGTGTCTACTTTATTGCACCATGTCCAACAAAATATATTTGGTATCGTCTACCTTTTGGGGTATAGTTCAAATCGGGGGTCAGTTTTAATTGTAAATCAACGTCTACATAGCCGCCAGCAGACCTATTTGCCCTAATTGTGCAGGTGCAATTGAGGATGCTGGTGCAGAGATTTACAATACTTTAAAGTGTTGTCTTGAAAGTGACCTTAAATACTTAATTGATGTAGCAACCGTTTCTATCAATACTGTTGACCTATTTGTTCAGGAAAAACATAATTTTAATCCTTCTGACTCGCAGTTAGAGGGAAAAATTTTGCGGGATGTATTAATGCAAACTGAAATCAAAAAACAATTAGAAGAACTGGAATTTCTGAAAAAGCAATCCTTACTGAATGAAGAATTTATACAAAAATTCAGAGTAGAGATAGAAGGTAAAAGTAATATTGAAGTTTAACAATCACAGTATACCTTCTGACCTATCAGATTTGTGGTTATCCTAACAAATATGTAAATATGTATTCTTAATTGCTTAAAGGGGGCTTCAAAAGCCCCCTTTTGTTATCCTTGATTTTATACTTTCATAGTGAATTATCGTCTTAAAAGTAAGCGTCAAAGGGTAAGCGATGGAACAAACACCGTAGTGTAATATCCCTCCAAACTTGATATTCATAAAAAAGTCAATTACTATTGTCTGAAATGCCATAATCTGTGTTTTGATGATAACCGTAATTTACTCTATGAATATTAGTTGGGAGGGATTTCTCTAATGGCTAAAGATGCAGCTTTAGAAAATAAGTGGGAGCAAAGGGTTGAAGAATATCGTCAAAGTGGGCTAAGTATAAGAGATTGGTGCCGTAAAAATGAATTTAAAGAAACTGCTTTTAAATACTGGATATATAAATTCAATAATTCTGAACAAAACAGTTCTAGCGCAAATACTGATTTTGCAGAAGTGTTACTGCCATCATCAAATATCAGCAATAAAGTAATAAATGAGTCTGCAACTGCTATGTTTATTCTGTCTTACGAAAGTTATTCCATAGGCATGAGCGATGAGACTACATGGCAGGTTAACAAGGAGAAAGGTAAAAAAGCCTCCAGTAAATCCTACATATGGATACACAGAAGTGGCAGCTTTGAAGAAATACCAATAATATTGTATGAATATACTAGAACACGTTCTGGTTACCATGCAAAAAAATTCTTAGCTGAATTTCAAGGTTTTCACATAAGTGATGCCTATAAGGGATATGAAAAAATCGATGGAATAACTAGGTGCCTTTGTTTCAGTCATTTAAGGAGATATTATCTAGATGCTATCCCGCTGGATTCTGGAAAAAAGGAAATCTCCGGCTCAGGTGGTGCCATCGGGCGTGCTTACTGTGATAAACTCTTTAAGCTTGAAAGAAAGCCATAACCAACAAACGAGAGCGATTACAACAGACAAGTATGGAGCTACAGAGGTTGCAATTATCGAACTGATTTACGGTGGCGATATTTCAAGCAAAGTAACTCATAGAATGGTAAAATACCTGAATAATATAATAGAACAGGATCATAGATTTATTAAACGAAAAGTCAAGCCAATGTTAGGATTTGGAGTTTTGAAAGTGCTGAGAAAACAATAGCAGGAATTGAAATAATGCATATGATAAAGAAAACTTGGCTTGTGCCAAGCCATAGGCGCCGGCAGAAACCTAGTTGCACTTATACTTTTTAAAGTGTTCGAAAAGGACAGATTGAAGAAATTCGATGTGTCCTTTCAGAGGATGAATTTATAAACAAGATAATGGGTGCAATGGCTTAAAAGACTAGCATTTTAGTGATGAGTATATTGATTTTGAAGTATTTGCACCAGAACCATAAATTTGATTGTCTTGTGATTTCCAGATGTTTATTGGGTGGTTTTATTATGTTATTTAGTCCATATAGTCTCGAATGTCTTATAAAGACTTGGGAAGATTTGTATTTTGTCCTTATCAGAGATAAATAAAGTCTTTTTTTAACCGCTGTATTGACATCTTTAAATGGGTTGAATACAATTTATCATGTAAGAGTTATGTTGTTCAATAATAAGTGGAGTGTATAGACATGATGAATAAAAAAGATAAAAGCAACGAGACTATAGAAGTACATACATCCCAAAGCAAGCAGAAAGTGAGACTTGTCGATATAGCTCAACGTGCAAAGGTGTCGGTATCAAGTGTTTCACGTGTTGTGAGGGGTATGCCCAATATTGATGAGAACATACGGGAAAAGGTTGAAGAAGCTATAGCCGAGATGCAAGTTGATATGAGCAGCTTCTCAAAGAAAACGTCTGAGGCTACATTCCAATACAAGTTTATTGCTATTTTAACGAATAGCATAGAAGACCCATATTATGTTTCTCTTGTAAAAGGTATAAAAGATGTAGCAAATGTGCACAAATTCCATATAATACTAAGTGATGCCAGTGCTTTTGAAGATGATTACCAGAAAATTAAGTTGTTAGTCCAGGAACACGGTGTAAACGGCATTATTCATATACCTACTGAATCATCAGGAACGCTAATCGAGAATATTTTAAAGGACAAGCTACCGTTGGTTTTAACTGAAAACATAACTGTTAAAAATCAACAATCTTATAATGTAACATGTGATGACCGTGGCGGTGCTAGTAACGCAGTAAGGTACCTTGTGTCGCTGGGACATAGAAAGATAATGTACCTGACAGGTGATGCTCAGTTTCGCTCAGAGAAGGCGCGATACGAAGGATATTGTGATGCTTTGAACGGAGAAGGTATTCCTGTTGATGCGGGGTTGAGAACAAAAGAAGCTTCAGACTATGAGGAAGTATATAACATTGTAGTTGATAAGATAAAAAAGAAGATTGAATTTACTGCAATTTTCTGTTCAAACGACTTGGCAGCATTTGGTGCAAAACGGGCTTTAGAAGATAATGGACTTTCAGTTCCGGAAGATGTTTCGCTTATGGGCTTTGACGATTCACCGCTTGCATCGGCTTTATCGCTGACAACGTGTTTACGTCCGGCTTATGATTTGGGTCGTAATGCTATGCTGATGCTTTTAGACCTGATAAATGACCGTAAAGTTCCAGACAGAGGTATAGTTCTTCAACCAACAATAAAGATAAGAAACAGCTGCAGAAGAAATCATAAGTATATTGAAGATTCAGCTCGTAAGCTTACTGAAGGACGGACAATTAAAATCGGTTTTACTCCTCCGGCAGCTTCGGAATTTTATGATATTATTAAGCATGGCGCTTACACTATGATGAAGGAGTTATCTGACCGCTTTAATGTCAGATTCGAATTTGAAACTTCTGCTCCTAGTGAGCATAAAGAAGTGAATTCCCAGGTGGATATAATTAATAATTGGGTTGAAAAGAAATATGATGCCATATTAGTTTGTTCAGCAGGTGAATTTAATACTATGAATGAGGTGTATGAAAAGGCTGAGAGTCGAGGTACAGCTATTTATTTATTTAATATGCCTTCTGAGCTTGTAAAGGAGAACGATATGAAATTCACCTCTGTTATAAGCTATAATAACCATTATCAGGCAGGCTACCTCGTCGGTAAATATGCGGCAGAAAAGCTGAAGGGAAAAGGTAAAATTCTATTAGTTTGGGGCTTTCCCGGACATTGGTCAACCTCAAGAAAAGAGGGCTTTTTAGAAGCGATTAAACCGTATCCGGGACTTCAGATAGTAGGAGAAAAGTGCGGTGATTATGTCCGTGATAAAGGAATGCAGGCGGCGATGGAATTGCTAGCCGAACATCCGGATGTTGACCTGATTTACGGTGAAAATGAAGAAATGACCCAGGGCGCTGTTCAGGCCATTGAAGTTTGCGGTCTGAAGCATTGGAACGGTAAAAAAGGGATTATTACTATCGGAGCTGACGGTCTTAAAACAGGATATGAATCTATACGTGAGGGTAAGCTGACAGCCACTGTCAATGTTGGTCCTGTAGATCAAGGGCGGGAATTTATCATGGCAGTTTTTATGCATGAGGCCCTTGGTTACAATGTTGATAAGATAATTAATGTTGCTACAACAGTCGTTGATAAAAGCAATGTAGATAGTGCCGCAGGATACACAGATTGGGCTCTTGGTACGGAATACCCATAATGGTCGGATTAATTATAGTGTTTAATCTAAATAATGACTAACATAGATATGTATAAACAATAAGAAAGACCTCTCAAGATGACTCTTTAGAGGTCTTTCTTATTTATGGAAATCATAGGCCTAATAACATTGTTGGTGACCAGAATTGAATCGCTACTGGCACCTAGAGCGAAGTTTCAGTTATAACTTGAATAAAATATATTCGTCAAATATTTCTTCAATATTTGAAACATTGGTGTTCATGACATATTCGTCGCCGATTTTGATAGCTACTCCTCGCCTGCAGTGTCCCATGCAAAAAGATTCAAACAGTACTACCTTGTTTTCTAGATGATTTTTACTAATTAGTTCTTTTAAAGCTTCTATTACTTTAAGTGACCCTTTCAACTGACATGCATTTCCTACACAAACATGTATCTGTAACATAGAAAAATTACCTCCGCTATGAAGTGTTAATGATATTGTAATACTTCATAAAGATTATATCAATACTTTCTAAAAATAATCCAGAAATTTCAGAAAATTATCTCAAAAAATCTATAGATTATCCAGATAAGTATCAGCTAAAACAAGAAAGAAAACGGCCTAATATCTGTTGTTATATAGTAATTATTGTAAAATACCTCATGCTATTAGATAATTTGAACAAAAAACTACTAGGCTAAAATGTAAATATTAATACATATGATGAGAAAAAAGCTGCCATATGTCAATCGATTGGTTGAAAAACAAAGAAAATGTCAGTATGATATGAAAAAAAGTCAGAAAAACCTAGAAAAAATGAAATAATTCTTAGAAAATATATTGACACAGAGAAAAAATCCATGTATTATAAATACAACGTAACTTGAAAGTTTGATTTCAAATCAGCAACAGAAATTTTATGACAATCTATAAACCCAGTACTGTATTACCTTTTAAACAAGTTCTGGCAAATGGGGGGGATACTACATATAAATCGTCTTAGCAAATTTTTTATTTATCAGCTCAAAAATAATGTAGTTATAGCTTTCGACAGTACTTTTTATAAGATAACAATGTAAGTATTGTCAGTTTTTAATAATTAATTCTTAATTCTATAGTTATTTGTTTACATAATATCGTTCTTGGTTTACGATTTGCTAATTTTTTACACTTTTATTTTTAATATATTTTTGCAAAAGGTTTTGTGATAGTCGGTATTGGTTGATTTTTGGGTTACGTTATTTATGAAGAAAAATATTTAATTGTAGTCCCAACTCATTTTATTAGTTGACTATTAAAGCAAAAGCGATTCTTGGATACGGTAAGCAACGATTGTAATGTAGAAAGGGCCAATATTATTTGTGTTTTATGTAATTAGCCAGAAATGAGGGATAATGGATGAAAGTTGAAGATGATAATGTACTAATTTCAATGAAAGGGATTACAAAAAGGTTCCCTGGTGTATTAGCACTTGATAATGTTTCGCTGGAAGTTAGAAAAGGAGAAGTATTAGCACTTGTAGGTGAAAATGGTGCTGGTAAGTCTACTCTGATAAAGATATTATCTGGCTTATACCGTAAGGATAGCGGTGAGATGAGGATTGGAGGAAAGGTTGTTGATTTACGCGACATTGCTCACGCTCAAAGGCTTGGTATAAATACCATTTTTCAAGAGCCCTCTTTGGCTCCGCATCTGAATGCAGTAGAAAATGTTTATCTAGGTAGAGAAAAGGTTTGGCCAGCGCTCGGAAAGCTGCTTCAACCAATGGATGAGAAAGCAATGTTACAGGAAACCGAGAAGCTCTACAGAAATTTCTTTTCAACAGTAGAGGATTTAAAAAAGCCGGTTATAGAGTTAGGCGCATTAAAAAATCGTGTGATTGAAATTGTTAAAGCACTCTCTGTGCAAGCTTCAGTTGTTATAATGGATGAACCTACAGCTGCTCTTGCAGAAAATGAAAGAGGAATATTATTCGATTTTATTAAAATGATGAAAAAAAACGGAGTTTCAGTTATTTACATTTCACATCACTTACGTGAACTATTCGGTCTTGTTGATAGAATCACAGTAATGAGGGACGGTAGAAATGTTACTACAATAAATGCTGAAGATACAAGTGTTGAGCAATTGGTTTCAATGATGGTGGGTAGACCGTTATCGAATTTGGTTCCTAAGGAAACTGTACCTATAGGTAAAGAGGTTTTGAAGGTTTCGGGCCTCAACCGCAAAAATGTTCTTAAAGATATAAACCTTTATGTAAGACGGGGTGAAATTGTAGGGATTGCAGGACTGGCTGGTTCAGGAAGAACAGAGACCGTGAGGGCTATTGTTGGTGCTGATCCAGTTGACTCCGGAGAAATAACGGTAGATAACAAAGCCTATACAATTCGCTCACCAAGAGAAGCAATAAATGCCGGAATTGGACTTTTACCTGAAAACCGAAAGTTGCATGGTGCGTTGATTGATCTATCTATAAAACACAACATAACTTTAGCGGCATTAAAAAATATTCTCTTAGGTAAATTTATACTCAAGAAGAGAAAAGAAGCACAAATTGCTGCTGATCATATAAAACTTCTTGGAATTAAGACTCCTTCCATGAACCGCAAAGTAAGATTCTTAAGCGGTGGAAATCAGCAGAAAGTAATTTTGGCCAGATGGTTGTTCACGAAGCCAAAGATATTAATTTTTGATGAGCCAACGCAGGGGATTGATGTTGGAGCTAAAGTTGAGGTTTATAATCAGATAACTAATTTTGTACGTAATGGAGGAGGTGTACTTTTGGTATCCTCGGAACTTCCTGAATTGATGGGACTCAGTGATAGAATTTATGTAATGCATAAAGGACAGTTTGTACATGAATTCTCTCGTGAAGAGGCTACAGAGGAAAATATTACGTTGTACGCTTCGGGAGGAAATAAATAATATGAAAAAAATAATTCGATTCTTGACACGTGAAGGGATAGGCGTGTTCATTATTTTGGTTTTACTATTTATCCTTATGTCAATCATATCTCCCTATTTTCTGACAGTTGACAATATTTCGAATTTACTGTTACAATCTGTTTTCGTAATGCTGGTTTCTTTTGGAATGATGTTTGTTCTGACAGCCGGAGGTATCGATCTTTCCGTAGGTTCGGTATTGGGACTATGCGGTGGTGTAACAGGATGGTTTATGATGATGGGACTTAATATGTGGCTGGCAATACTGTTAGGAATACTGCTAGGTGCTCTGATTGGAGCGATTAATGGTTTCTTGGTCACAAAAGTAAAGATAGCTCCTTTTCTTGTAACATTTTCTATGCTAACCATAGCGCGTGGATTGCTTATGGTAGCTACTATTGATCAGCCAATTACCAATTTTGCAACAAGTAGCTTTGAATTCATAGCACAGGGATATTTTTTGGGCATACCAATGCCTGTTTGGATAACTGCAATAGTTTTTATTCTTAGCTATTTCCTTTTCAACTGGACAAGTTTCGGACGTAACGTTGTAGCAGTTGGCTCTAATGAAGAAGCTGCAAAGCTGTCAGGAGTAAACACAGATAAAGTTAAAATATGGGTATATACTCTGGCAGGCGTGCTAGCGTCTATTTCAGGAATTATTCTAGCATCCAGATTGACCTCGGTTCAACCTGAAATGGGAAGATCCTACGAAATGCAATCTATAGCAGCGGCAGTTGTTGGCGGCACAAGTATGTCGGGAGGTAAGGGAAGTATTGCAGGTACTGCCATTGGAGCTGTTATACTTGCAATGGTATCTAACGCATTGGATCTTTTGTCTGTAAACCAGTTCTATCGAATGGTAATTACGGGTTTGATAATAATTATAGCTGTAACTGTTGATGGTTTACGTAAATCAAGTGCTGATACAGTATAATTATATCTTTTAGTATTTAGTCGTTTTAGTAAAAGGGGGATATAAATGATTAACAAATATGAAAAGTCCGCCACAGAACCGGTTTCGGAAAAACCAAAAGTATTACAGTTTCTCGCAGGTGTTGACCGTCAAATAATAGTTCTGGTTGTTTTTCTAATAGTAATTATGGCAGTAATGACAGGTATTTCAAGCCATTTTCTTTCCTATAATAATTTAATTTACGTATTGCAGCAATCAGTGTTTGTAATGATTTTAGCATTTGGTATGACCTTCGTACTTTCAACCGGTGGTATTGATTTATCTGTAGGATCTGTGCTTGGGATATCCGGTGGTATGACCGCGTGGTTAATTACAAACAATGTCAATATTTTTGTGGCGATTTTAGCCGGTCTTGTTTTGGGTATGCTTATAGGTGTTTTAAATGGACTTATGATAACTAAACTTAAGATCATACCTTTTGTTGCAACACTGGCTATGATGAGTATTGCACGTGGTATCTTATATATTTGGACTAAGGCCATCCCTTTTCAGGGGTATATGAAAGATAATTTTGGCTTTTTGGGTCAGGGCCGAGTTTTGGCAGTACCTTTTAGTGTTATTGTAGCATTGCTGATTTTCATTATTTTACTATTCGTGTATAGAAAAATGAGATTTGGACGTCATGTGTTAGCGTTAGGAAGTAATGAAGAGTCTGTACGTATATCTGGTATTAATGTAGACAGTCTAAGAATAAAGGTATACGCTTTATCTGGTTTATTGTCAGCCATAGCAGGAATTCTCCTGTCGTCACGATTAACGACGGTACATCCGGAAATGGGTAGCAACTATGAATTAGAAGCTATAGCTGCATCAGTTATCGGAGGCACAAGCCTGGCCGGTGGTAAGGGTAGTTTGGTAGGTACCCTTCTAGGAGCAATTGTTCTTTTCATGATTAAAAATGCTATGAATATAGCCAACATTAATCCATCATGGGAAACAATAGTTGAAGGTATCATCATCTTAGCAGCCGTTTCATTGGAACGTCTATCACATACTTCAAAAAAGCAACAATAAAATTCTATAAATTTCTATTAAAACTAAATACAGCTCTGGTCTAGGAGGTGAACAAAATTATGTAAGTTACGTTTCTGTACTGATTTTTAAGTTAGAAGGCAAATGCACAACCCTAAAATAGTGTCAGAAAAAGTTAAAAATTTAAAATTTGACTGGAGGAAAATATGATGTTTAAGTTCAATGGCAAGCGATCAGGCAAAATGATAAAGGGTTTGAAATCTAGTTTAGCAATCTTTCTTTCAATTATCTTAATAGCGGGTGTTTTGGCAGGCTGCGGAAGCAATGGAACAGCAACGACTGATAGCGGTGCTTCCTCTGCACAAACATCTGTAGAATCTTCTACCGGTAATGTTTACGAGTGGGGGGATGCAAACTTTGAGGCGGCTGTACGTAAGGTTGCTGAGGGCAAAACTATAAAAATAGGATTTACACCTCCTGCTGCTTCAGAGTTTTACGATATAATTCAGCACGGAGCTTATACAGAAATGAATGAGTTACACGATCGTTTTGGGGTAAACTTTCAATTTGACTTTGCATCTCCAAGCGAACACGAAGCTGTAGAATCACAGGTCGCTACAATTGAAAACTGGACTTCAAAAAAATATGATGCTATAGCTGTATGTTCAGCTGGTGACTATGCATCCATGAATTCAGTTTACAAAAAGGCAGAAGATGCTGGTTCAAATGTTTATATGTTTAATATGCCTGCTGAATTATGGAAAGAAACAGAAATAAATACAGTTTCAGTTGTTGGCTACAACAATACATACCAATCAGGATATCTTGTTGGTGAATACGCTGCTCAGAAGCTGAATGGTAAGGGTAAGATCCTTCTGATTTGGGGTTTACAGGGACACTGGTCAACTGCTCGTAAAAACGGATTTATGGAAGCAATAAAGAAGTATCCTGACATGCAGATTGTTGGAGAACAACGTGGAGACTATGTACGTGACAAAGGAATGCGTGCTGCTGAAAATTTACTTGCAGCAAACCCAGATGTTAACTTGATTTACGGAGAAAATGAAGAAATGGCACAGGGCGCAGCACAGGCTGTACAGGCACGTGGCTTAAAAATGTGGGATGGTAAAAGCGGTATCATGGTTATAGGAGCTGACGGACTTAAATCTGGCTATGATGCAATACGTAACGGCAATCTGACCGCAACGGTTAATGTTGGACCTGTTGATCAGGGCCGTGAGCTGGTAAAAGCAATATTCATGCATGAAATACTTGGATATAGTGTTGATAAGATATTAAACATTCCTACAAATGTAATTGATAAGAGCAACGTAGATGTTGTGGCAGCTTATACTGATTGGGCACTTGCAGCAAAGGAAAACTATAAATAAGTCAAGGTTATTAGAATTAGTAATTGTTTAAGGTTTTTACTGTTAATACAGTAAATTTAAATAAAAATATTAATTAATAAAAGGAGAATATGTTATGATTTCACAAAAAATTAGAGATTTTTTACCTTCAAAATTTGCTCAGATAATTAATGAAAGTAAATGGGATGGCTTCGGCGAAGAAATTACTGGTGCTGAGTACAAAGAACGTGTTGAAAGAGCAAAGAAGAAACTTGTTGAGGATGGTCTGGATGCATTACTGGTATTCGGTGACTGCTACAGAATGAGTAATGTTAGATGGCTCGTAGACTATCGTACAATTGATGGAATATACCCACAGCCTGAAATAGTATTCCTTGCACCTGGCTGCGACCCTGTATTCTTCCTTCCAGATAGCCAGATTCGTTCAGCACATGAAGAATCAGCAATGAAGTACCTTGGAGACGACATAAGAGAAATTAGGGGAGAACTAAGCAAGTTCCTCAAGGATTTCACAAAGAAAAATCCTCTTAAGAAGGTAGGTCTTTGCGGATATACTTTCTGTGACTTAGAAACATTTGTAGAAATTAAAAAAGGAATACCTGACTCTGAGATAGTACAGAGCAATATTATTGAATATTACAAGTCCATAAAGACTGAAAAAGAATTGAGAACTATGAGAAGAGCAGGTGAAGTAGCAGACAAGGGTGCACAGATGTTGTATGATATCCTTGATGACGGTCTTACCGAAAAGGAAGCTCAGAGCCTTGTATATTCAGCAATGTTTGCTGCAGGTGGACATGGAATAGCATTTGATATAATGGTTCAGACCGGTGAAAACCTCCTTTCATTGTTCAAACGTCCAACTGACAAGCAAATAACAAGAGGAAATCTTGTAATGATGGATCATGGTGTTAGGATTAACGGTTATTGCTCAGATAGTGCAAGAACAATAGTATTCGGAAAGAATGTTCCAAAGGAACAAATTAAGTTACTTGAATCCTTAAACAGAGTATTTGAATATGGATTAGTAAATATTAAAGCAGGTATGACAGGTAAGGAAGCGGATGCTGTTATTCGCGAGGCTGCGGGCAAAGAAAATATTACCAAGTACCTTGTTTCTCCTAGCGAAGGAAGACTTGGACCTCACGGAACAGGTATGGACCCTGAAGAAGAAATGCCAATTATCGGGCCAGACTCAAATGATGTTCTTGTTGAAGGTCAGACATTTGCTTATGAACTAAGTGCTATTAATGAAGACTTAATTGGTGTTAGAACAGAAGATCCTATAGTTGTTCATAAAGATGGTATGGAAGCTCTTACAAACTTCCCGAGATTCAGCCAGAAAGACTAGTAAAGTGAATAGTTTTATATAGCAACTCTTTTATAGGGAGGAGTATGAATTACTCCTCCCTATTTATTAAAAAGATCTATAAAAATCTGGAAACGTCAAATAATCACGAAAATTTTAGAAAATGTCAGGATAATGTTGACATTTAGGAAATGCGTAAATACAATTTATTGTATAAGAGCTATTATATTTATTAAAATGGAGTGTCGGAATGAGCAAAAGAGAAATACATAGCGACGTAATTCATGAAAATAAACCAAATAACCAGCAAAAGGTGAGACTTGTCGATATAGCGCAGCGTGCAAATGTATCAGTGTCCAGTGTTTCCAGAGTGATACGCCGCATACCCAATATTGATGAGAACATACGAGAAAAGGTTGAAAAGGCTATTACTGATATGAAACTGGATATGAACAATTTTTGTAAAAAGGCACCTGAGATATCACCAAAGTATAAATTCATAGCCATTTTAATGAACAATATAGCAGATCCGTATTATTTGTCTTTGGTTAAAGGGATTAAACATGTAGCAAATATGCATCAATTTGATATCATCTTGAGTGATACAAATGACTTTGAAAATAATTATCAGAAAATGAAGGACTTAATACAAGAGTACGGCTTGGCGGGAGCCATTCTATTTTCAGCAGACTCTACCAGGGTATTCATGGAGAACATATTAAAGGATAAGATACCATTGGTTCTAACAGAAAATATAGATAAACAGACAGAACAGGCCTATCTTGTGGCCTGCGATGATCGCGGAGGTGCCTGTAATGCGGTTAGGTATCTTATTTCCTTGGGACACCGAAGGATAATGTACCTTTCTGGTGATGCCAGGCTTAATTCTGAAAAAGCACGATATTCAGGATATTGCGATGCCTTGAATACTGAAGGAATTCCAATTGATCCGGAATTGAAGACGCCAGAAATTTTAGACTATCAAGAAGTGTATGACAATATAGATAATAAAATAAAAAAGAACACTAATTTTTCAGCAATTTTCTGCTCCAACGATTTAACAGCATTTGCTGCAAAACAGGCATTACAGGATAATGGTTTGTTGGTACCTGAGGATATTTCACTTATGGGATTTGACGATTCGCCTCTGGCCTCGGCTTTGTCACTTACGACATGCTTACGGCCGGCATATGAAATAGGCCGCAATGCCATGCTTATGCTCTTAGACCTTATCAATAAGAGGACGGTACCGGAAAGACACGTTATTCAAAATCCTACAATAAAAATAAGAAACAGCTGCGGAAGAAATCATAAGTATTTTGAAGAGTCCGCACGCAAGATAACTGCAGGGCGGACTATAAAAATTGGATTTACTCCACCGGCCTCATCAGAATTTTACGACATTATCAAGCACGGTGCTTATACGATGATGAAGGAGCTTACGGACCGCTTTGATGTAAAATTTGAATTCGAAACCTCTGCCCCAAGCGAGCACAAGCAAGTTAAATCACAGGTAGACATTATCAATAATTGGGTTGAAAAGAAATACGATGCCATATTGGTTTGTTCTGCAGGCGATTTTGATACCATGAACGAGGTTTATGAAAAAGCTGAGAATGCAGGTACTGCTATTTACTTATTTAATATGCCATCGGAATTGTGGAAAGAAACTAACTTAAATGTTACCTGTGTTATTAGCTATAACAATCATTATCAGGCAGGAACCCTTGTAGGAAAATATGCAGCAGAAAAATTGAATGGAAAAGGTAAAATACTTCTGGTTTGGGGCTTTCCTGGACATTGGTCTGTGTCACGTAAGGAAGGTTTTATGGAGGCAATCAAACCATATCCGGGACTTCAGATAGTCGGGGAACAGTATGGAGACTATGTAAGGGAAAAAGGTATGCAGGCGGCAATGGAGCTGCTTGCTGAACATCCGGATGTGGATCTTATTTATGGAGAAAACGAGGAAATGGCTCAGGGAGCTGTGCAGGCAATAGAAGCATGTGGTATGAAACACTGGGATGGTACGCAAGGCATTATTACAATTGGCGCTGATGGGCTTAAGTCAGGATATGAATCTATCCGTAATAATAAGCTGACGGCTACACTCAACGTGGGTCCTGTGGACCAGGGACGTGAATTTATTATGGCGGTCTTTATGAATGAGGCGCTTGGCTATAATGTTGACAAAATAATAAATGTTACGACTACAGTTGTTGACAAAAGTAATGTGGACAGTGCGGCTGGCTATACCGAGTGGGCTCTTGGAACAGAATACCCATAAGTTATAGAGCTTAATTTAGCGATTACTATAAATATTTATTGACATAAATAATTAATACATTAATTGAGGAGGATTCCTTTATGAATAATATTCCTAAGGTTAAGTTAGGTATTATTGCTGTAAGCAGGGATTGTTTCCCTGTTACATTAAGTGTGAATAGGAGATGTTCGGTTGTTAAAGCTTGTAACAATAAGGGCATTGAAATATTTGAAGTAGCAACAACTGTTGAAAATGAAAAAGACGTATTAAAAGCTATTGATGAATTAAAGTCAGCCAGCGTAAATGCTATAGTTGTTTATTTGGGAAATTTCGGACCTGAAGGCCCGGAAACTTTACTTGCTCAGAGATTTTCAGGCCCCGCAATGTATGTTGCTGCCACAGAGGAAACAGAAAATAATCTTATAAGCGGCCGTGGAGATGCCTACTGCGGAATGCTCAATGCATCATATAATCTGGGACTTAGAAATTTAAAGCCCTATATTCCGGAATATCCTGTAGGAACACCGGAAGAGATAGCAGATATGATATCTGACTTCGAAAATATTGCTAGAGTAATACTGGGCTTATCCAGGCTTAAAATTTTTGGCTTTGGTCCAAGACCTCAGGATTTCGTTGCATGTAATGCTCCAATTAAGCCTTTATACGATTTGGGTGTTGAGGTAATGGAAAATTCGGAGCTTGATCTTTTTGAAGCGTTTAAAAACCATGAAAATGACTCCAGAATTCCTGCTGTTGTAAAAGATATGGAGGAAGAACTCGGTAAAGGAAACAAATATCCCGGAGTTCTTTCAAAACTAGCACAATATGAGCTTACATTAAAGGACTGGATGGAGAATAATATAGGTGCTTCTGAATATGCGGTTTTTGCAAACAAGTGTTGGCCTGCATTTCAGACACAGTTCAGGTTTGTTCCCTGCTATGTAAATTCGAGGCTTACAGCACAGGGTATACCAGTTTCCTGTGAAACAGATATATACGGTGCACTGAGCGAATATATAATCACCTGTGCTACTGGCATACCGGCAACACTTCTCGATATTAACAATACTGTTCCAAAAGATATGTATGAGAACAATAAGCAGAAGTTTGAAGAATATAAGTTAAACGACCTCTTTATGGGCTTTCACTGCGGAAATACATCTGCATGTTTCCTCAAAGATGCTGAAATGAAATATCAGCTGATAATGCACAGACTGCTGGAGCCTGAAAAGGATCCGGACATTTCAAGGGGAACCCTTGAAGGTACAATAAAACCTGGAGAAATTACGTTGTTCAGACTGCAGGGAGCAGCAGATAATACCCTCAGATGTTATGCTACAGAGGGCCAGGTGATAGATGTAGACCCCAAATCCTTTGGCGGAATAGGTATTTTTGCGGTTAAAGAAATGGCGAGATTCTATAGACACGTGCTTATAGAGAAAAGATATCCCCACCATGCAGGCATAGCTTTCAAACATGCGGGAAAGGTATTGTTTGCCTCTATGAAAATGATGGGAGTTGAGGATGTGGCTTTCAACCAGCCCGCACATATGATGTATAAAAATGAAAATCCTTTTAGATAATTGATCTTTGACCATGAGTGGAGAAAGTGCTGAAAAGACAGTTGACTGGTATTTTCAAGATCAGAAGTAGTTTCTATAACAGAAATTAAATATGCGAGTAAATTATATCGGCTGTATATGGATGGTGGACTACCATCCATATACAGTTTATGCTTGCAGGATTTTGGGAAGGGATGGGTCGAGGAATGGTAAAATTAAAAGGGCAGTTGGAGCATATTCAAGAGCTATATTATTTACATTATAAAAAGTCTGAATTAAATCACTATTTGAAAGCTTTGATAGGTTTAATTTCTGAAGGTCGTTACAGTTTTTGATAACATTATCAAAAATTTTTTTAGATTTTATGCTGTTGGAGAGCATATGTAAAAAACAATGTATTTGTCTAATGTTTTTTTTAATCAATTTTGAGGAAGCTTGCGCTTGCGTAATCTTGATTTCAGGTTGATGCCCGCCTATTCGTTCATTATATTCCTGTGGGGAGATTCCAAAAGCATCAAAGGTTTCCCATTGAAGAACTGAGAGATTTAAATAAGGTCTGCCATTGTAAAGACGGGCTCTCATAAAGTCCTCACCAAACTTATAATTACAAGCAGCTATAGGTGCTATTAGCATTGTTTCAAGAATATCCTTTATAATATTCCACGATAAATGTGAATGAACCTCAGGCATTACTTCTTTAAAATTAGCATTTGACCATATTTGAGGTTTGTTTTTTAAACTACTGTATGTGTAGTTTGCATATACGGTGACAGGTCTGACTTGCACAAGAAAAAAACTTTTTCCGTTATACACCCATTCAATATCTTGATATTCCTCTCCGCCGAAGACTTCATGTACACGAAGTACTATTAGAGCCAACTCTGTTATGAAGCTATCATCAAGAACCTGATTCTGACTTTTGAAGTTATAGTCGTCTTTATTTGATGCTGAGTTTAAACTTATGAATTTAGTTCCACCGTCTTTAGCAGGAATATAAACTCCTTGCTTTTTTCCGATTTTTTTCTTGGTAATCCTTAAATGAGAATACTTATAGCATAGTCTGTATTCATCAGGTTCAATTAATCCGCCTACTACAGATTCACCAAGTCCGTAATTAGCATTAATGACAAGAGTATTACTATTCCCTATTTGGGGATCACATGAAAAGGCTACTCCTGCTGATTTTGCATTAATCATTTCCATAACTATAACAGAGCCTTTGATTTCTTCATCAAGAAGATTCATTTTAATAAGATAGGAAATTGATTTTATTGTCCATATTGAGGCATAGCATTGTTTTATGTTATTGAGAATATTATCTATTCCCGTAATATTCAAAAAAGACTCGAAGATTCCTGCAAAGGAAGCATCTTTTGAATCTTCACAAGTTATTGAGGA
This sequence comes from Bacillota bacterium, assembly GCA_023444055.1. GTDB lineage: Bacteria > Bacillota > Clostridia > Acetivibrionales > DSM-1351 > Ruminiclostridium. The sequence continues at coordinate 29,406 of JAEZRV010000026.1, read as the reverse complement.
ACGGATTGCTAAAGGCTTATTTGAAATATTGGAATGTTCAAGGCTATATACTATTTCATTTCTTATATTTATTGGAAATGAACCAGCAAGTATCTTGTTTCTAATTGAGGACAGTTCTTCTTCATAAAGCAGATAGTTTTCAATATTTACGGACTCTTTTAAATTATTGATAGTTTCATGTAGATTGTTTTCACTTAGAAAGTGGTCGTATGCATCGGAAGACAATACGCCTCCAATAGGAACTTTAAATCCATAATTGACTAGACGGGATAAGTTTTTAGCTTTTCCACCAATAAATTTGCTAGGAATATTAAAAGCTTCTTCAAAAGAGAAGAAAATTTTATCATTTAAAGGAGTCATAAAAATGTAACCTCATTTCAAAGTAAAATAAATGTTAAATTGACATTGCAATTATTTGTTTTTGTCGTTAATAGTAACAAGCATTTTGTCTAAGTTAATATATTCATCTTCTAATTCTGAAAGCTTTTCTTTTTGATATTCCTTTTTAGAATTAATGTCTAGCTGATCTTCAAATATAATAGGTTTTCCAAAGATGACTGTAATTTTCTTTCTTCGAAATAGGTCTTTAACACTTATAGTTGCCGGTCCCGAATAAAGTGCAGGTACCAATGGAACTCCTCCAGTGAAGGCTATATTAACTGCACCACGTTTTAGGGAGGTATTATGGAGAGTTCGTGTACCTGAAGGGAATATGCCAATAATTTCTCCTTGTTTTAAAAGGTTCAAAGGTATCTTGACACTACTTGTACCAGGAGCTTTCCTGTTTACAGGAAAGGCATTAAGTTTCGTTAGAAACCAGCCAATAATTTTGTTTGAAAATAATTCTTTTTTTGCCATGTAATGTATTGAACGTGGTGAAATTGCAACTCCAAGCCACACAATTTCAAGCCAACCTATGTGGGTACATGCGACAACATATCCACCTTCTTTTGGTAATAAATCCTTGTTAATAACAGTAATTTCCCCAAATAATCCTAGTATAAATTTTGATATTACCAATGCAAACTTATAAATTTTAAACACCCCTTCTTGAATTAACAATCATTCAATAAAATATTATTTTTTAGTGCAAAAACTGCCAGCTGAGTTCTGTCATTCAGCGAAAGCTTATTTAAAATATTAGAAATAATATTTTTAACTCTGCCTTCACTTAAGTTCATCTTTTGAGATATCTCTTTATTACTATTTCCTAGAACAATAAATCTAATAATATATAATTCATTATTATTCAGGGTTTTACTATTTATTGTCATCAATTTGTTCTGATTTTCTATTTCATTATATGTATCAAAGTATTTTACTAAAGTATGGAATACATTTTCTTCGATAATTCTCAATCCATTTATTGTATTCTTTATTGTATCAATTAATTCTCGGGGCTCAATATCCTTTAATATAAAACCATCAGCACCGTTTTTAAGGGTATATGAAATATTCAAAACATCCTCATAAACTGTAAGCATAATTATCTTAATAGATTTATTAAATTTTGATTTTATAAGCTTTAGTCCTTCGATTCCATCATAGTTTGGCATTTTAATATCCATTAATACTATATCTGGATTTAGAGAATTACAAGTTCAAACGCATGAAGTCCGTCATCTGCAAATGCCACAACTTTAATATTCTTATCTTGTTCAATTATAAATCTTAAACCTTCTCTAAATAGAACGCAGTCATCAGCAATTATTACAGTAATCATACTATCACCTCAAAAGGAATTTGAACATTAATATTAAAACCTGCGTTTATAGAGGATGTGAAAGTAATACTTCCTCCAAGTTCATTTATTCTTTGGGTCATGAAAGAAAGTCCCATTCCATTTATTATATTAGAGCATCCTACACCATCATCTTTTATCAATATTTTTATGCAGCAGTCTCTATATTCAAGAATAATAATTACATTCTTAGCGTTTCCGTGACGAAGAGCATTCGTAAGGGACTCCTCGCACAATTTATAAATCATGTAAACGTATTTTTGGTCAAGTATTTTAATAAAATTGTTATAATATAAGTTAACATATATATTAATAACAGAATATTGTAATGATAATTTTTTTAGTTCTTTTATTAAATCATTTATGTCAGAAACATTTACTGATAGATTATAAATCGAGCCTCTTAAATTTTGTAGACCAATTTTACATACTGAGATTGCTTCAGTTATCTTGTCCTTAGTTATAGAAGGATCACTGTCGATTGTTATTCTACATATTTCAAGCAATGTTTTTAATATTGTAAAAGAATGACCAATATTATCATGAAGCTCACCTGCAATTCGGTTTCTTTCTTTAATTAAGGACAATTCTTCACGCATACTTGCAGATTCGCTAAGTTGCTTATTTGTTTCTAGAAGTTCTTGTGACTGCATTTCTAGTTTCTTAGTTTTAGCTAAGTTATCATCAAGTAAAGCTTTATATATTGATATATCACTAAATGTAATTATCTTCCCAACTAATTCTTTTTTATATAAAGGGTCTATCTCTACTATAAATGTTTTAGAATTATCGGCATACTTTAATTCACCCTTGATAAATTTGTTACATTTAATTGCATCTATAATTTGCTCAGATTCATAATCTAGTATAACTTTTTCCTTTAGAAAAGAAATAAGAATTTGAATATTAGTCAAATCGTTATTTATAAAATCAGAGAAAAATATTTTGACATTTTTATTGATATAAACAATATTATTATTAATGTCTAAAGTAATTACTAAATGTGGAAAATTTTCAAATATATTTTTGTAAGCAATAGGAATTAGATTGAGAAAGCGGTACTTAAATACTGCTACATAAAAAAAGAAAAAAGAAATTGTAAAACTAATTCCAGTGACATCACTATCAAAATTACCAATATTGAAAGTGTGTAGTATATTTAAAAGTAACGGAAGTGATACTGATAACACAAGTAAAACATAATGGATTTTATTCCTACCTTTAAGTTTAAAAATAAGTTTTAAAAGGAGTACAATTGAAGTAAATAAAAATAAATATGAAATAATAGAATGAATCCAAAATACTATTCCATATTCCTTATAGGTAATATTATAATTGTAAAAATACAAATTGTGGTATTTGTTTGTTATCAAAAATATGTTTAATATTATTGGTATAATATATAGCTTAGTCAGATTCTTGTTAAGTTTTGTAATGTTTTTAGAATAGTAGAAACAAAAATTAAACCAAGATACCCCCACATAACTTATTGCCGTATACTTAATAACAGTAGAAAGCCATTTTATTCTTTCATCCAAATTATACTCTGCCGATATATTCTCAAATAGCTGACCAGCTGACCATATCAAAATAAGAAACTGACATATTAAGAAAGAGGATAATATAACATTTCTTCTTCCTCCCTTTACAAAAGTTCTTATTATTATAAGTGACAAAGAAATTGATACTATATCCAATAAACAATTTATTTTATATGATGAGATTGTAGAAAGCAGCATGTCCTTGTCGGTTTTCCTTCCCTAATAATAGTAATAAAATGGTTTATTTTACAAAACACATACTAGCATATTATATTATATTTTATTTTGATAGTAAATACATATATGGTATTAAGTTACTAAAGTTACTTTGTGAAAAAAACAGTTACTTTTGACATATTTACACTTACTTGATTACAATTTAAAATTTTAAATAGAAATTTTTACTTTTAAAAGGGAGGATTTATTAATGGATTTAAAAAATGAGGTGTTTAAAATTATTGCTGAGGAAGCAGATTTGCCTATAGAGAAAATAACTGAAAAATCAAGTCTTGGGGCTGACCTGAGCTTAGATTCCTTATCAATTGCAGAAATTATGGTGAGAGTAATGGACGATTTGGATATTCAATTTGATTCTGACGAGTTTTATAAAGAAGATATGGGTAATAAGTGTGTAGGAGATTTGATTGCTTTCATTGAAGAGTATAAGTAGGATTAATTAATGAAATAAGATAGAGATATAAGGAGGAGCAATGAATCCAAATTTATATGTGGTATCAGGAATAACTGATAAAAATCTAAAGAATTTCGCTAATCTTCCATATAAACTATACCAAAATGATAGTAACTGGGTCAAAGTGACAGAGGAAAGTGTATTTTCTGATTTTTATATAAATGATAAATATCTAGAACGTGGTGAAAAAGATATTTTTATAGTGATGGATAATGACACACCAGTTGCTAGAGCTGCGGTTTCATGGGACAAAGAGAGTTCTTTGTATCTTGGAGAGCCTACTGGCTTTTTTTCGCACTTTGAATCTATCAACAATACGCAAGTCGTAAAAATAATATTTGATGAGATAAAAAAATGGTTTAAAACTAGAAAATTAAAAAAAATAATGGGCCCAATGTCTGCAAAATTAAGCGATACCAGAGGACTTTTAGTGGAAGGATCAGGCAGACCGTTATTTGGAATGCCTTATACACCACCATATTATATAGAGTTGCTAAAATCGGTAGGATTTGAAAAGGCAATGTATATGAGTGAGTTTATAGTAAAGCTTGAACAGCATTATAGTAGGGTAGCCAGTTTTGCAAAGCTCGTCAGATTAAGGTATTCAGATATAAAAATCAGGTTTTTTGATTTAAAAAATTTCGAATCAGAAATTGTAAAAATTGTAGATTTGTATAATGAGGCATGGCAGAGGAATTGGGGTTTCATTCCTTTAAATGCAGATGAATTATATGATTCATCGCATGAAATGAAAGAATTGTTACAGTATTCGATGATTGTAGAACACAAAGGGAAAGTGATAGGCTTTCAGATGATTATGCCAGATATAAATCAAGTAATCGATGTAAATGGTAACGTTGATTTAGAAAAAGCTAAATGCTTAAAAAGCTATAGAGCATTATTTATAGGAGTACATCCTAAATACAGATACAAAGGTATTGAAGCATTGATATATGATGAACTACTAAATAGGATTTGTCCTGAAGTAGGAATTGAAGAAATCCATATTGCTTGGGTGCTTGAAAACAATAATAATTTCAGACAAGAAATTACAAATATTGTAGGCAAGGAAAATTACTCATGTAAAACTTATGGGTTATATGTGTTGAACATATAGATATGAAATTTATGAGTTCTTTTCAAAGTTAAAAAGGAGTAGAAAATGGAAGAACAATTTGAAAAAAAAATAAGCGAAATTATTGAAAATAATATTTTGCCTAATGTAGAAAAGTGGGAGACTCAGAAAATTTGTCCTCTATGGCTTGTAAAAGAATTAGGCGAAGCGGGTATTATATATAACTGTGTTCATACTGAATATAGTTTTAGAAATAAAATAATACTGGCTGAATCTTTAGGAAGGATTAATTCTTTGGGTATAGCTTGCACGATTATAAACAATATAAATATACCACTTTTTATGCTAAAATACTTTGGATCAGATCAATTAAAAGAAAAGTATCTTGAACCTATGCTCAAGGGAGAAATGGTTGGCGCTATTGCCATCACAGAACCTAATGGGGGTTCTGATATTATTAATTCTGTAAATACCAGTATTTTTAGTGAAGGAGACAAACTCATAATAAACGGTACAAAGAAATTTATTCTCAATGTACCTGGTGCGGACTTTGTAATTGTTTTGGCTAAATCCTCTGAAAAGAGCCACTTCCTTGGATTTACACTGGTATTAGTACCCTTAAGTGGTGAAGGAATTACAGTAAGCAGAATAAAAACAGGCGGTTTATATACAGCGAACATGGGCGAAATAACTTTTGATAATTGTCACGTCCCGGCAGAAAACATTATCGGTGATTCTAATAGAGGACTTCTTATTTTAAATGAAGCATTTAATGAGGAAAGGTTAATTGGCTCTCTTTTGTTGCTTTCAAGTACTGAGAATGCTATTAAAATGACTTTTGAATTTGTAAACAGCAGACAACTCATGAATGATAGATTAGGTAATTTACAGGCTATTAGACATAAACTTGCGGATTTATGCGCAGAGTATGAGATTCTTAAGGCTTTTGCTTATGAAGTATGTGAAGAATGGCCAAATAAGTCTACAAAATTCACTAGAAAAGTTGCAATGTTAAAGGTTTTATGCGCAGAAAATTCACAAAAAATAATTGACAGTTGCCTTCAGCTATTTGGTGGTAGGGGATATTTGGCTGAGACTCCAATAACTCGTGTGTATAGAGACACAATTGGTGCAGGACTTTTTGCGGGTGCCCCGGAGGTTATGAAGGAGATTATTTCAAAGGGGTTGTAGAAACTTATAATTATTTTAAGTTGATTTTTGATTTAGTGGAGGATTGTATGCATTTAAAATATAACGATACACACATAGCTTTTAGGAGTAAAGTGAGAGATTTTCTCGAAAATGATATTGTGCCATTCATGAATGTATGGAACAACCAGAACTGCTTTCCACGTAAACTATTTGAAATGTTTAGTGAAAAGGATATTTTGGGTATTATGATTCCAAAGGAGAAAGGCGGTTTGGGCTTAGACTTCTCATATAGTTTTATCCTTATGGAAGAAATTATGAAAATAAAAGAACCTAGTCTTGCATCCAGCTTACTTATTCAGATTAATACTGTTTGTCCATTGCTTTACAGGTATGGTTCTGAGTACATACACGAAAGTTTTCTGAAGCCGATAATTAGGAGTGAAATGGTTGCGGGTTTGGCGGCAACCGAACCTGAAGGGGGATCTGATTTAATTAATGCAATACAGTGTTATGCTGAAAGAGATGGCGATAATTGGGTTATAAATGGAGAAAAGATGTTTATAACGAATGCTCCTATAGCTGATGTCCTCATTGTGTTTGCAAGGACTGGAAAGGCAAGGGTTCCCCTAAGTATGACTTTTATTGCAGTACCAACATCGACGCAAGGAATTGAAATTGAAGATCAAAGAAAATTAGGGCAAAGAGCATCCCAAATTGGTAAAATAAAATTTAAAAACTGTATAGTTCCATTTAAAAATACAGTCGGTAAGGTTAATCAGGGATACATATATTTTTCAAATGTTTTTTTTGAGGAAAGGCTATTAATTGCATGTGGAGCAGTTGCTTTAGCTCAATGTTGTTTTGAGGATACAGTAAAGTTTGCCCGTTCAAGAATAATAGGTGGTATCCCATTGATAAAGCACCAGGCTGTGGCTCACGAATTAAGCTTTATGGCTGCAGAACTTGAAAGCTGCAAGGCGTTTGTTCATAAAATAGTTGGACAAATGTCTGAGGGAGGCAAGGTGGATAGGATTCGTACTTGTATGGCTAAGTATTGTATAACAGAAAAAGCTCAAAAAATTGTAAAAAGATGTGTTCAATTACATGGAAGCGAATGCATGATTGAAGGAACTTGGATGGAACAGGTAATGAGGGATATGAGGGTATTAAGTGTTTATGCAGGTTCTTCAGAGACAATGAGAGAACTAGCCAGCAAATCACTCCAAAAACTGTACATTAAAAATTAAATAAGCAAGAGAGGGATTTTTATGGAACCTATAATGTTAAAAAGTGTATACAAGGAAATACTTTCTTGGAAATCAAAAGGCTGCTATCCTTATTTACCTGTTGCAGAAAGTTATGTGGATAATTTCATAAATTTTGAAAACCATGAGGCTGCTCTTATGTTTGGGTCATGTGACTATTTGGGTCTAGCTAAAAATGACTATATAATTGAACAATCTATCAAGGCAATCCGGGAGTTTGGAACTAATACATACGGTGGTCAAATGTTTTGCGGTTACACCACATATCATCACAAACTTGAAAAGGGGCTTGCCGAAGTTTTTAAAAGAAAAGAGGGAGAAGCTATTCTCTTTCCATCTGGAACACATGCGAATATTGGTGTCATTTCGTCAATAATGGGAGCTAGAGACTTAATTATAAATGATAGACTTAATCACTCTTCTATATTTATTGGGAGCAAGTTGTCAGATGCTGAAAAGACTTATTATGACCATAATAACATGGAAAAGTTAGAGGAGATACTTAAGACGTCACAAAACTATAACAGAAAGTTAATTGTTGTTGATGGTCTATTCAGCGCTGATGGTGACTTTGCAAGATTAGAAGATATTTGTTACCTTGCTGACAAATATGATGCTATGGTAATGGTAGATGAAGCTCACTCCTTTGGAACATGTGGAGACAACGGCGGAGGTTTATCAGAGATTGCAAATGTTTTGGAACGTGTTGACATATACGTGGGAACAATGAGTAAGGCGTTAGGGAGTATAGGTGGCTTTGTGGTAGCAGATAGATCGATTATTGACATCCTTAGACATTTTTGTTCGCACTATACATCGTCTAGAGGTAGCGCACCTGGTGTTGCAGCAGCTTCTGTTGCTGCATTAGAAGTACTTAAAAATGAAGGCGTAAACCTCCGGACATCTCTTAAAAAAAATACAGAATATATGCATAGTATTTTAAAAGAATATTGCTTTAATACTGGAAACAGTGAAAGTCATATAATACCTATAATTATAGGAAGTAATGAATTAACTGTAGAAGTTACAAATTGGCTTATGAATAACGGGCTTTTTGTATCAGCAATGATAATGCCAACTGTTCCATTAGGAAAATCAAGACTAAGGATTGGAGTTTCGGCAAAGCACACATTAAGTGAATGTAGTAAGGCCATGGATATATTAATAGAAGCGAGGAGAAAATATGGATTCTAATCTTAGTGGTGTCAATGTGTTTTTAACAGGCGCCACTGGTTTTATAGGTAGTCACTTGGCAGAAGCTTTAGTAAAAGCAGGGGCTAATGTTACGTGCCTAGTTAGAGATATATCAAAAATTGAATGGTTAGTAGGGTTAGATGTGACCTTGGTAAAAGGAGACATTACAGACATTAATACTTATATTTACAGTCTAAAAGATATAGATATTATTTACCATGTAGCTGGTCTTGGACTAAGTCGTATGAAAAGCAATATGGATCTAAATGCTAATGCGGCTAAAGCTATAGCAGAAGCCTGCAAACAGAATCCACATATAAAAACAGTCATTTTTTTAAGCTCGATAAAGGCTGTAAGACCTTGTATAAAGGGTATCCCAATTAATGAGGAAACAATCCCAAAGCCGACTGACTTCTATGGTAAAAGTAAATATATATCCGAAAATATTCTGAAAAATAGCCTTAGCAAAACAAAACTCATTATTGTAAGACCACCAGCTGTCTTTGGACCAAGAGATAAAAATTTTCTTACTATATTTAAGATGATAAATAAGGGCATATGCATGACGCTATTTAATAATGGTGGTACAAAATTTTCATTGGTTTATGTAAAAGATTTAGTTGAAGGTCTAATACAATTATCTATTAAACATAATAATTATAAGGAAAAGTCAGAGGTGGTTTTTATTTCAAGTTCTGATATCCTTTCACTTAATAAATTTATGAGTATATTGAAATTAGTCTCAAATAAAAAAGTAATTAATATACATTTATTTAGTATTCCTACTCATTTTATTATTAAAATCATCACAAAAATAATAGGGATATTCAAACTTAATCACTTGCCGTCACCCCGAATAGATGATTTGTTTAAATATGATTGGGTATGTACAACCAGTAAAGCTAAGACTAAGTATGGGATAGTCTGCGGTACAACGCACGAACAAGCCATTACTGAAACATGGGAATGGTATAAAAAGTCTGAATGGATGTAAGGAGTTGTTATGGTTAATTCAAAAAAAGTTAGAGTTGATATTATTTTAATATTTTTAGCTCCGTTTATTATATGTATTACTTGTCTGCGAATTTTTTTTAATGATGTTAATATGAATTACACTGAACTGTATAGTTCAGCGACTGTCATTTCTATTGGAATAATTATTGAATGTTTTACGTTAAGGGAATACTCCCATCAGAGATCTTCTGATAATGGTATTATTAGCGCAGCTATAGTAAGTTTATGCATAATTTTAACTACTCTCAACTGGTATTTTCAAGTTATATTTATATTTCCAAGAAGTCAATGGCAAATTAACTTTATGCTAGGTTTAGTATATATAACTATTGGAACGATATTAAGAACATTAGCAAAATTGCATTTAGGCAAATACTTTTCACATAAAATTCAGATTGTAAATACCCATCAACTTATCACTGGGGGAATTTACAAATATATACGACATCCAGCCTATACTGGTACAGTTGCAATTATTATCGGATGTTCTACACTATTCGGGACATATTTGGGATTTATACTAGTACTTATGTTTTGTCCTTTGGGATACAGGAGGGTTTTATATGAGGAAAAATTGCTGATTGGTGAGTTTGGAAACCAGTATATTAATTACAAAAAAAAGGTGAAAAGATTTATACCTTACTTGTTTTAAATAGAACTGGACTATAGAGTTAAGCTGTGTAACCTTAGACATTAATTATTTCTATTAAATATAATTAATGCTAAGTTAACAATAAATATTTGATTTTTAGATTTCTTCATTCTACTAAAACTGAATATATAAGTAAACCTATAGGAGGGAATATCGTGTCGATGCTGGATAATTTTAGTAGAGCACAAATTAATATGAAACATAAATCTAGGTTTGCAAATAGTAAAACATTTGATGATAGTGCGAATGGATATGTAAGAGGAGAAGGCTGTGGTGTTGTTAAGTAAAAAGTGAAATTGAATTTTATACAAAAGAAAAGCCTGTTATGGTTATAACAGGTTTTAATTTTAGTAATAGCATTTCTTGCAGGGTAGCAGGAATACCTTTAGTTTGGCTCAGTCACTCTACATGGATGATTGAAAAACTATACACTTCGGGCAAATTCACATATATGGATATTCTGGATATTCCTATACTAAGATGGATGGGGGAAAAAACGTATCGTAATTGGTGCAAATTTGTTAGAAGCATTTATGCCTGAAACTGCACATAAAATTGCGGCTCAATTAAACACTTCTTTAAGAACTTTAGAAGATTTAGATGTTTATGGAAGGTATATATCCGGGACAAAGGTTGTAGAAAATCCCGAAATTTTATTTTTAAAATAGATATAAATGACATGTTAAAAAAGGCAGGAAAAGAAGAACAGAATACGACTGTTTATTTGAATGATAATGAGCATGATAAAAGGAAATAAATATTGAACCTAAGAATGAAATCACATATGAAGATTTTAGCAAAATGCAATTTCAAGTTAGTGAAATAGTTGATTGCGTAGAGGTTCCAAAATCAAAAAAATTACTGTGCTCACAAGTTAAAATAGGTGGACAGATAAAACAAATTGTATCTGGTATCAAACAGCATTATTCTACAAAAGAGATGATTGGCAAAAAAGTCATGGTGTTAGTAAATATAAAGCCAGCTAAGCTTGCGGGTGTGTTGTCTGATGGTATGTTATTATGTGCAGAAAGCGAAAATGGTTAAGGGGGAAGATTTTATATTGAAAAATAAAAAAGAAAAACTTTGGACATTAGGTTTCTTTATTTTATGGCAAAGCCAACTTGTATCTACATTAGGTGATGCAGTATACAATATAGCATTAGGGTTTTGGGTACTTTCTGTTACCGGTTCCACTGCACTAATGGGGATGCTTATGGCTTCATCTGCATTGGCAGGAGTACTAGTATCTCCATTCGCAGGTGTAATAATTGATCGTTATAATAGAAAGCATTTACTGATTCTGATGGATACGATTAGAGGAATAAGTATAATAATTATTTCAGTTGCTGCTATTAATGATAGGTTAGCAATTTGGGCAGTTTTTGCTACTGGTATTATACTGAGCATTTGTGGAGCGATATTTCGACCAGGAGTAAATTCCTCAGTACCTGATACTGTTCCTAAATCAAAATTAACAAGTGCAAATTCAATGTTATCAATTGCTTCAACTGGATCAAGTATGATTGGAAATATAGCTGGTGGACTTTTGTTTCAAATATTTGGTGCACCGATATTATTCATTTTTAACGGATTATCGTATTTCTTTTCAGGAACTTCTTTAATTTTTGTACATATTCCTAAAATAGAAAAAAATGATGAACAAAATTTTTGGATTAACATGAGAGATGGATTTTCTTTTATGTGGAAGTTTAAAGGTTTAAGATATATATTATTGATGGTAGCTAGTATAAACTTTTTTTCATATGTTGCAATAGTTCTTTTTTTACCATTATTTCAAGATGCCACTTATCTTGGAGCTGGCAAATACGGCATTGCAATGGCATGCTTTATGGGAGGTTCAATGGCTGGCTACATATTTTCATCAATCGTTTTCATTTCACCTCTTAAAAAGTTAAAATTAATTATAGTATCAACTGCAGTATATAATATAAGTCTTATAGTTGCAGTGAATCAGTACTCTTTTATAGTTATGGTAATATTGTTACTTGTTGGAGGCTTCTTTAACTCAGTAGTTAATGTTACTCTATTAACTACAGTACAATCTGCAACACCTCAGGAAATGAGGGGAAAGGTAATGGCATTTATGAGTATGATTACTCAAGGACTTACTCCTTTTGCTATGGCACTTGGTGGCATACTAGCTAGTTTTATTTCAATAAGAATCCTTATTACTGTTTCCTTTATTACAGTAGTTATAATAGTTATTCCATTTTACTGTATAAAACCTTTTAAGAAACTTATAAGATACGATTATAAAACGGACAACTTGAAGGATCTAATTCATAGTTAGAAGATTAATAGCATAAAAAAGCAGTACTTTAGCTTTATATCTTAAAATTATTGATATTAGTGGGCGCTCATAGCAATTCTACAAAGGAAGAATAATATTGAAAATTTTGCTAATAAGAATAAAGTTTAGTAAGCTCTACTAAGAAGCATGTAAAAGGGAATCTATGAAAGAGCATTAACAGTATTTATTTCTAAGATAAATAAAAATATAAGATACAGTTTTTGTTATTATATACAAAAAATATAATAAATATGATTTTGCAAGTTTGTGAGTTTTAGAACCAAAAATTATTGGCTGCATTTTTAATTGGGTATACTACCTTTTTGCGTAAAAGACTCATTTAATTTCAAATACTACCCACGACCCCCTAAAGCGACCCCCTTTTTAAATCAAAATCATTTTGCGTATTTCTATCATTTCCCTGCCTCAACACACGTTGAGGTGGTAACACAGCTTGTGAAGGAGAGAAACGACTGAAGAAGATGCTGTACCACCCATGCAAGGCACGTCCAAGAAGCCGAGATGAAGGCGAAGGCTGAATGGAAACGGGCTACTGCTGAAGCGACAATTCTGATAATAAGATGTGGTTAGGAGGAGAAAAAGTAGGGTTGACCACAAGATGTTGTGGTTTTGGAGCGAGAATCGGGCGAAAAAATGCTCTTTTTTGCCCCTTAAAAATAGGCTAAAATATAGATGACATAGGGAAAAATGCTATTACAGATAACCAATCAGACTATAATCTAACTAAAAGTGGGCTAAAATCAGATGATGTTTCATATTTTACTCTAGGAACAAGTATGGCTGCTAGTAGACAATATGATGCTATGGTTGTTGATAATGAATTCAACCATTATCTATATTATAGTGATGGTAATGATAGTAGAGTAACATTACTTTCAAAGGATAAAAATAATATAGTCGATGGTGAATGGCAGATACATAGAATGGAAATTCGTGATACAAGCAATTATAAATTAACTGAGTATTCGTTTGAAGATTTTCCTCTAAAAAAATATATCTTGTAACATTTGTTGACTTTGATAATGTGATTGATTCGGGTGAGTATTCAAAGATAGTTCTTACTTTCAATGATTAAATTAATGATAATGAAGAATAAAATTATATAAAAATCAATAGTGTAAAAGTATCGATACAAATACGGTAAAATAGGTTTTCTATGACAAAACAAAATCATAGAAGCCTATTTTTATGGTTTTGATCAGCTATATTTTTGTCGCTTTGCTATATCTCTCGCTCACATCTGTTATTGTTTTAAACATATATCACTATACAATTTGCAAATTAACTTAAATAGATAAACCGAGGTAATATTTACAGCTATTTTATCAGCATTTATTTTGCTAATATATAATAGCTAGCTATAGATATGTTTTAATTTAAGTACAATTAATAGTATTTTAAATGTTTGCAAATAATTTATAAACATTCAAAAAGCTATATCGGGGGTCATATAATTGAAAAAGTATGTTTGCTTATTTACAGTTGTATTTGTTTTCATTATAGGAAACTTTAACATAAGTGCAAGTGTAAATGATCTTAATAAGTGTTCGGCATACTCCAAAACCGCTGTACAATATTTGTCCAACAGTAAAATAGTTTCTGGAGACAGTGCTGGTAATTTTAATCCAAAGAAAAAAGTAACGAGAGCGGAATTTGTTACAATGCTTGTCAATACGCTCGGTATTGATGCCAGTAAATTTGAACAAGGGTATACCAATAATTTTATAGATGTTCCAGAAACGCATTGGGCAAAAAAATACATTTTGGCTGCTCAGCAGTATAAGCTGGTAAGTGGTGTGTCACAGGATAAATTCAATCCTGATGGAGAAATCACTAGGGAGCAGATGGCCACTATTCTTTCTCAGACTATTGTATCGCCTGAAAATCAGAGCATATATGCAATTCACTGTATTGTAAACGGACTTAAAGATAAAAATTATGTTTCCAATTGGGCTAAAAATGGTGTTGAAATTTTAATGGCTTCAAAGATGATGGAAGGTACAGCGATCGGTATCTTTAATCCCAAGGGATATACAACAAAAGAACAGGCTGCAGTGGTTCTGTATAAATACCTGGAAACAAAGGAGCAGATTAATAAAAATCTGTATCTGTATAAGAGAAATCTCAAGCCCACTACAGGCGATTATTTCACCCTTGGAAGTTCCAACCAGGAATTGGGTAAAGTTATGGGCAAAAATACAGGAAACGAAATGTCTCTTGTTAATACTGAAATAAGAATAACCAGTATTGAAGACGGTGGTATTAAAGCCCGGGTTACAACTGTACCACCATATTATATAAATGATGTATCTTTTGGGGAATCGGAAGTTTATCTCATTGGAGCAAAGGTAATAGGCTGGGTCAATGCTGGCAATTTGAAGGTAAATACGGGTATACCGCAAACAAATATAAGGTTCAAATTTGGTTCCTCGAAGGAAGAATTGTTCGAATCAATGGGTACGCCAAAAGAGCTTTTGATGGTAAGAAATCACGTCTATGCAACCTTTAAAGAGGGTTTGGTTGAACTTGAGAACAATAAGGTTATTTCATGGGTTGAAAGTATTAAAGGTGGACTGCGTTTGGGTGGTGGGACCATAAATCCGAACTCTCCAGGCTTTTATTATGACTCCTCCTTTGATGAGGTTGTAAAAGCTATGGGAATGCCACCGATGCTATTTAAGGATGATAATCAAATAGTACTGCAATACGGCAAATCCTTTGTGTACCTTTATGAAAACATGAAAGTAAAGCACTGGACAAATAAGGGTGAATTAAAACTCGGTACACTGTCAAAAGATGGAAATACCCCTCCTTTTTCATTTGGAGCTACTAGAGGAGAAGTAATAAAAGCAATGGGTATGCCTGACAGCATATCAAATCAGGACACTGAATTGCGTTGGGGTGGGGTAATCTGGTCCTATGGAAATTCAAAGATACACTTTAGTACCGATTTTCTTGTAGACGGATGGTTAAATAATGGAAATCTGAAGCTGCCGGAAGTTGCATCCCAAAATACGCCTGTAAAAATTGGAATGACTAAGCAAGAGGTTATGGACATATACGGATCTCCTGATTTTGCCTCACCATATTTTCGTACAATAAAGTATGGTAATTCCACGTTAAATTTTTTTAATAACGGTAAATTAAGCGAAATAATTAATACAGACAGAAACATCAAGATATCTCCAAATGACTACAGTACAAATCAAGAATTCACAATCGGTACTTCATTGGATGAGGTTTTGTCTTCTATGGGAGATCCGAACAAAATGGACGAGGACTTTCAGGAGATAAGACTCTATTATGGCAATTCTGAAGTATGCTTTATTGACAATAAGCTGGTGGGTTACACAAATATAGATAATAATCTGAGGATTAACCTTGGAAACGCCAGACCAAACAGTTATTTTAACATGTATTCAACATTGGAGCAGCTGACAGATGCAATGGGGACGCCTGATTCATATAATAAAAATTCATTCGGACAGTTTGAATTAAAGTATGATAAATCACTTGTTGTTTTAAATAGCAATAAAATCATAACAAGCTGGAAAAATGAATCTAATAATCTATGCCTTGATAAAAGTATTTCTTCTGATAGTAAAATAACCTTTGGCACACTGCTTGAGGAGGCACTAAAAATCATGGGAGCTCCAGATGACTTTGGAGATGTGGGGTGGATAGGTGACTACGGAGAAAGTTATTCCTATAAAATGAAGTATGGAGAGTCTCTGCTTTTGGTCGGACGTGGAGATGATGGAGAAATGGCAGTTTTAGGATGGGTAAATTCCGGAGAATTAAAGCTTGCTAATAGTTTTGTGCCGACAGAAAAGCAATCTATCAGATTGGGCGATTCAATGGAAAAGGTAATAAGTCTTAAGGGGCTTCCCAACATCCTGTCAAGAAAAATGGTTTTTCCCTCATACTTGTACAGTTATACTTTAGCGTATGATAAAACCAAAATAGTTATTGATGACAATGGCAAGGTATCAGAAATATATAATGGGAATAATGATATTCTCATGTTCGATGACAGCCCAAAGCTGCCTCAGACGAGTACTGTGGATTTTAATGTAACACGACAGGAGATGAGGGATGCTTTAGGTGATCCCATTTATATTACAAATTATGCTTGGGAATTTTCCAATGGTCTAAAAGTCCGCTTTAATGACCAGGGAAAGATTAGTCACTTCGATAACAATAAAGGCAGTATCAGTATGGGCGAAAGAAAACCGGGCGAATCTAATATCGGCATAGGCTCGACTTTGGATGAGGTTGTAAAAGCCTACGGCTCACCTGAAAGGTATACAACCTACAATGCTTCTGGAGTAAAACTGCTTCTCGTATTTAATGCATATGGTGATGATAAATTTATTTATCAAGGTAAGGAGTACGGTAGAATGGATATTGATATAGATTATGAGAACAACGTGAAATATATCCAAGCTATTAATCTCAAATAAGAAACAGTAATACTATAAGTGTGACAATTCAAATTGAGTCGATGTAAATGCGTATGAAAACAGTTATAAAAAGTCGGATTTTTACAGTATAAAGTCTAAGGATTTTTCTGGTATCTCTATAAAAATATAAGTGTTAAAATGTAGGAGTATTTACATTGCTTTATTTTTTGAGGAATTATTATATGCAAATAATAATTTTATGGTTTTATCTTCCCGGGAAAAAAATCACTGAACTTACAGGAGTATCCCTTAAAATTGAAAACTTTGTAGGCGATAGAATTTCCCTCATGGTAGCTAGCTGGGAGCTGTCGTCGTCTATAAAAGAATTATTCCACTTGACAGGATAAAGATAGATAAACTCTGTATTAATATCCTTGATGCAAGAGTTGCATCGACGTTATCCTGCATAGGAATATATTTACATAAATAGTATTTTTGAGGGGGGATTATATGCCCAAACCTTATCTTTCGTTGTGGGAGTATATTGTTTTTATGAAGTAAGTATACAGTTTTTTCAGCCTCTTTTCATTTTGGGGGCATTTGAATATATACAAAATACAAATTCAAAAATTAGGAGATAAAAAAATGAAGAAAAAGTGTAAAATCATTAGTACAATAATAAGTATAATGGCTGTTTTACCGTTTACTTTTTCAGTGTCACCGGTGAATGCTGCGAATACATCCGCTACGATCAACGTTAACGCCGGAACCGTTAGCTATACGATCCCGGATACTTTCTACGGATCTAATCTTGCTGCATGGACAGGGAATGAGGATGGAAAAGATTTACTCAAAAATGAATTTACGAAATCCACAAACCGCAAATTGTTTCGATGGCCGGGAGGTTCATGGGGAGATGCCTACATATGGGATGATATGGAGGTGGGTGGTAATAGCTGGGTTATAAGTTATGCGGAATGCCTCGATTATCTGGATAAAATTGGAGGAACCATGCAACCGATTGTGAATTGCGGCGGTGTGTGGAATGGTGTGCAACATACCAATGCAGAAGCAGTTGCAAAAGCAGCAGCATGGGTAAAAGACATGAATATCACCCGAAAAATGGGGATTAAATATTGGGAAATCGGTAATGAGATGTATGGCTCCTGGGAAGCAGGATATGTAGCAAACGGTAAGGAATATGCTCAGCGATATTGCAATTTTTACAGGGCTATGAAGGCGGTTGATCCCACCATAAAATGCGGAGCAGTTGCCGTCGAGACTGAAGGTGGCTGGAATAATTGGACGCCAACAATGCTTTCTGAATTTAAAGCGCAAGGAATTATACCAGATTTTCTTACAATCCATTTTTATCCCACCATTAATCAGACAGTTACTCCAGCAAATGACGCTACATGTTTAAAATCAGTCGACAGCGTCAAGACATTTACTGACAACCTTAATTCAATGGTTAATAAATATTTGGGTTCCGCATATGTTGGAAAAATCGAATATGCAATGACAGAATTCAGTTCTACGCCTGCAGACCATTTATATGTGGATGCGATGTTTAACTCGCAGATGTTTATGGAATGTGCCAAGAACAAATGGACCTTAGCAAATCCTTGGATGGATGACGTCTGGTACAGAAATGGGTATGTCACACCTACTTACTACATTTACCCCTTCCTTCAAAATAAATTTGGTAACCAGATGGTAAGTGCAACTTCAAATAATTCAATGGTCCGCTCCTATGCGGCCAAAGACAGTGCCGGGAATTTAACAATGTTCATCGTGAATAATTCACCTACCGATACCACAACAGCTAGTGTTGCAGTCTCTGGCTTTACGCCTGCCACCTCGGGTGAAAAGTGGGTGATCGAACCTGTTTATACCGGATTGGATAGTCAGCTTCCAAATTCCACGGTTAACCAGGAATGGGATGACGTAAAAATCAATGGTGTAGTTCACCCTGATACACGGAAAATAGATGAACAAGTTAGTCCGACAATCTTATCAGCCGGCGGTTCATTTACAGTAAACCTTCCTGCAAGCTCCATGGTTTTCCTGAAACTATTACCCGAAGGAAAAACCCCTGTTCCTCATGCTGTAGTATCCCCTGAACCATTGGTGGTTTCAAATCCGCCATCTGTTGAAGGGTCAATCAAAGTACAATATAAGTGCAGTGAAACAGGTGCTTCAGCAGGAGCGTCTCGTTTCAGCTTTAATATTGTCAATACAACGGACAAGGAGGTTCCATTAAACGACTTGGTTCTCCGCTATTGGTATACCAGAGAAGGACCGCTTGGTTGGGAATCTTTCGCTTGCGACTGGGCAGAGAAACTACCAATTTCATCAGTGACCTCAAGATTCTTTAATATATACCGCTATATGGATATTCATTTCGCATCCGGTACCATTCCTGCAGGAGGAAACTCTGGAGAAGTCCAGGTGCGATGGTATTATGGTGATACATCCAAGATGGATCAAACCAATGACTATTCCTTTTCTCCATCCATAACCAATTTAGCAGATTACAAAAAAATGGCTCTTTACCGTAACGGGGAATTAATATGGGGTACTGAACCGGCAGGATTGCGGCCGCCAAAATTATTAGAATCAACAATGGGTGAATTTAAATACGGTGACGTAAATGATGATGGTGAAATAGACTCAATCGACTTTGCGCTATTGAAGAGCTACCTTCTTGGAAACAAAAATGCGTTCCCTTCCCAAAACGGTTTAAAGGCTGCAGATGTGGATGGAGATGGGGAAATTAATTCAATAGACTTTGCATTATTAAAACAATACCTTCTCGGAATTATTACATTTCCAATGTAAGACACCCCGAACCTATATAGCGGTGCGGCAAGCGGTTCTGTTGCGAATAATACTTAAACAGGAATGATTTTTATAATAAGGCAAAAAGACTTTGATTTTATTAATATTTTATGCGATACCAAAAAGCTGGTTAATCAATATAACTTCATAAGTCAATTACAGTTAAAATTAGACCTACATCTTGATTTTTCAGTAATTGACTTTGTTATATTTGATGTGCCAGCTTGCCCTTTATGTATCATGTGGTTTCAACTCCAGCAATAATCGGACAGGCGGAGCTGAAGTTACCAACGAACACACAAAATAATGTTGCTCGATTTGTAGTGTTTTCAATTTTAGCCAACTAAGAAACAAGTCACAAAAATGATTTGTTTAATGTCATAAATCAAATTAGAGAAGATAGTAATTTAATAGCTTTTCGTGTTAGGATAAAAGCATTAGATGATGCTTTATATAATTATAATATTAATGATTTAAGACTTTAATCTGTTTATCCTTAATTCTATAAAATCACAATAGAGATTACAAGCCTGTTTAAATAACGGGATATTACACCTTTTCAAATAGTCATTTTGAGCAATATATTCATCATATAGCGTTAAGACACTTGCACTAATTTATGCTAATATTCTAATTAAGTGGAAGTAGTGGTGAAGTAGTAGTAGTAAAGGAAGTGGGTAGTAAAAAGTGTTATTAATAAAACTTTTTAAGCATGGGAATGTTTTATTGTTTAATGAATTTCTTCGAATATAGTTACTGCTTATCTCAAAAAATAAATTAGGTAGGTGCACATATGGTACATAAAAAATGCAGGAATTCTGCAGATGAGCATAGGGATGTTACACTGTTTTCAGATATTAGGTACACTATACAAGAAGAGAAATATTTCAAGATTTATGGAGAAGGAAACAAAAAGTATTGGAAATTTGAGCCCTTAACTGGAAAAATTACGTTATCTATTTTAGTAAAAATGGACAATCCAACAAGAGGCGTGAATATAGCTGCATTGTAGCCTGAACAAATAGTATTTGAAATAAACACAGAGGGTGCTTATTTTTATGGCTATAATGGAAATAATAAGTGTAAATTATGCCATTATAATAGTGATGACTGGTATTCAATATATGCAGCCATTGATACAAAAACAAATACTTACAGTCTCTATATAGATGGCGAGAGACAACTCTGGAATGCAATGCTTAAAAGTCCTGCAGAATCAATTTCTTCATTTTCTATAGGAAGTCATGCCGGAACAATATACTGTAAAAAAATTAATATATACAAAAACCCAATCCAATCTATTAATGATGCTGCATTAGATAGAGTAATATTAAATGCAAAAAAGCAAGGAGTAATTGCAGATGGGAAAACTATTGTAACTGAGGCGCTTCAGAGGCTAGTCGATGAGTGTGCAGAAAATGGCGGCGGTGTAGTGTATTTGCAGGATGGTATATATTTATCCGGTACTCTGGAATTGAAAGAGAATGTTACTTTGTATATAGAGACAGATGCTGTGCTTAAAGGGGTACTAGATATTAATGCATATCCCACACAGATTAGTGAAAATAATCCTAATTGGAATATGTTGGTGAAAGGACTTCAAAAATCACTTGTTTATGCTGATGGAAAGAGAAATATTAGAATAATTGGCGGAGGTACTATAGATGGCAGCGGTGATTTTGAGGGACCATATGGAACTGAAAGCTACAGACCATGTGCTATCTTACTTGTAGACTGTGATAATGCTAAAATATGTGATTTATATGTCAAAGATGCTGGTATGTGAACGATTCCAGTTGTTGAGTGTGATAGTTTGTATATTAGAGATATCAATGAGTATTCCTGCTGGTATCCTAACCGGGATGGTATTGACATTTGTGATTGTCTGGATGTACTTATAGAAAATTGTAATTTAAAATCTGATGATGAAACTGTTTGCTTTAAGAGTGGAAATGAGAGCGGTTGTGACAACGTGCTTGTAAGAAACTGTATGATTATCAGCACAATGGCAAATGGAATTAAGTTTGGAACCTACAGCTACGGAGGCTTCACAAACTGTTCCGCCATAGACTGTATTATAAAGGACACAAGAACATGTGGAATATGTGTAGAATGTGTTGATGGAGGTACAATTAATAACCTTTTATTTGAAAGGATTATTATAAGCAATGTTGAAAGTGCATTCTTTATATTAATCGGTGACAAAGGACGTCATCCAGACTGGGGAGAACATCGAATTGGCACAATTGAAAATATTTATTTTAATGATATTGAAGTAAATAAAGTCAATAGAAACTATGGGACATACCTTGGTGGTTTTAAAAAAGAAGCCTTAGTTTATCCCATTAAGAACATCCAATTTAAAAATGTAAACGCAGTATTTCTTGGAGGAGCTACTGAGGTACCATGCAGTCCTGCTGAATTTGCAAATCAGTATCCTGAATCCAACTGCTTTGGCTTACTGCCTGCTTCTGCTTACTATATCAGACATGCGGAAAATGTACATTTTGAGAACTGCAGAACAGAAGTGGCTCTTTATGATGTAAGAGAAAAATTTATTTTTGAGGAGGAATAAAGTGTGAAAGAAATTACTAATACATTTAAAGGAGGTGCCGAGTCCATGTCATTTCTATTATGAAGTTCTTGTGCAGAATGTAGGACATGGACATAAGGCTGAAAGAAATTACTAATACATTTAAAGGAGGTGCCGAGTCCATGTCATTTCTATTATGTAGTTCTTGTGCAGAATGTAGGACATGGACATATTTATGGAGAAGTTTTATAAAGTTGAGTCAAATGCAGAAGTGAATTTTCATAATAATGCAACCTATTGTATAGGTACTGGACG
The DNA here is from genome assembly GCA_023444055.1 of Bacillota bacterium. Taxonomy (GTDB): domain Bacteria; phylum Bacillota; class Clostridia; order Acetivibrionales; family DSM-1351; genus Ruminiclostridium. Next base: position 6,657 of record JAEZRV010000026.1, on the reverse strand, counting down.
GATGGGATTAGCATTACACAAGGAATATTATGATCAACTGAAAATGGTGCAAGATACCATCGGTTTTTCACATATTCGTGGTCATGGCTTATTCTGCGATGATATGGCAATTTATCATGAATATGAAAATGCCAAAGGTGATATTATTTCAGAATATAACTTTACCTACTTGGATAGAGTTATGGATATGTATATGAGTCTAAATATCCGACCATTTCTGGAGCTGGGTTTTATGCCTGAAAAGCTTGCAAGTGGGAATCAAACTGTATTCTATTGGAAGGGAAATGTAACTCCGCCAAAAAACTACGACAAATGGATTGCACTTGTTCAGGCAACTCTAAACCATTTGATTAAAAGATATGGTATGGATGAAGTGACAAAATGGCCTATTGAAGTTTGGAATGAACCTAATTTAAAAGGCTTCTGGAAGGATGCTGATATGCAGGAGTATTTTAAGCTGTATTCCATTTCAGCTAATGCAATAAAGGCTGTTAATAAGAATTTTAAAGTTGGCGGTCCTGCAATATGTGGTGTTATTGATGAACTATGGATGAATGAATTTTTGAAATTTTGCGTAGACTGCAAGACTCCACTTGATTTTATAACAAGACATCATTATACAACTGAGCTGCCTGATAGAGATGGACATTATGAATATGCTCAATTGTCAGATCCAGATTATGGTTTGAGTGCTCTTAATAGTACACGCCAGATTGTAGATAGTTTTTCGGAATTTAATGGGATGAATATCCATATTACAGAATTTAATACATCTTATGTACCGGATTGCCCATTACATGATACCAACCGTAATGCTTCTTATATAGCGTATCTTCTGTCCAGACTTGGAGAAGATAATGAGTCTTATTCATATTGGACTTTCGGTGATGTTTTTGAAGAGCAAGGCGTTCCGTATACACCTTTTCATGGAGGATTTGGCTTGGTAGCAAATGGTCTGATTCCAAAACCAACATTTTGGGTGTTCAAGTTCTTCAAGGAATTGCAGGGCAAATGTGTTTGTAAAACAAAGGAATTAATAATTGTCCAGAAATCAGACGGAAAATATTGTGGAGTAGCGTGGAATCTAAATTATGAAAATTCAGAGGAAACTCTTCAAATTAAATGTGAGCTGCCAGCAACAGATAAGGATTATTGCCTTTTACAAAAGATAGTTGATGAAAAGTATTGTAATCCATTAAAGATATGGCATGATCTTGGAGAACCGAGCAATCCAGACGCAAATCAGTTAGAATTAATAAGAGACGCTGCTAAGCCATTAGTTATCAGCAACAATTTTAAGGCGCTAAATGACAGGTTGACAATATCACTGAAGCTAGAGCGAAATGCAGTAATATATTTTGAATTATTTGAAACAGACATATCAGTAGACAGAGGTTATGATTATAATAAAGTTATGAATTCCTTAGCAATATTTACTGAATAATATATTAAACAGGAAACGGGCTACGGCTGAGTCAGTTGTGTTGATAGAGGCATTGAACGCTTAGTGAAGACGAGGCTACGAAGTCTGAACTTAGCGAGAAAGCCCGCATTACGGAGTGTAGCGGAGTGATGTGTTCCTTAAAAATTAAATTTATATCAAAGGTTCGAGGCGATATGCCCCTTTTTTGTACTGTGTTTTATGTTTACGTGGACACACTTTTTTGATGGTTTTTGGTGTAGGGGGGCGTACTTTTACGCAAATATCATGGGAGTTTTGCGTATTTGTTTGTTGAAAACAATGAAAACGACTCTTCGCCTCTACCACATAAGTACCCATACTTTGATACAAACTATGGGTACTTTGCTTATGTCCTGAAAACGTGGAAAGTGCTTAGTACAAGGGTGCTCTGAGGTTTTGAATCTTTGTGTCCATCAATTAACGTGATAAAAATCTGTGTAAAAAAGTATATTTATTTTCAACAGTATATACAGAAATTTACAAAAATGCACACCGGTGTATATTTTATGTTAACTTAGTGCATCTATTAGCGTTAACAGGGTTAACGGGCGTAATAAATGGCTGATTAAGGGATAGTTTAGGTGCTATCTCAATTTAGCCTATTCAGAATGAAATATAATTTGCGGTGGCTATTTGTATGTTATATGGGAAAGGTACAGCTTTGATATACAGATTGTGAGTTATTAATTAGGATTTATTAAATAAAGGCCAAATTAATAATTTGACCTTTATTATTATATCAGTGACAATTGTTCATAGTGGTTATTTTCTATATACATAAATGATTGTGGTGCTACAAAATCTTTAAATAAGTCTTTGGGGTTTATTGGTGTTTGATATATATTTAGATTTTCAATTTTTAAAGCAAATCCAGATTTTACATTATCAAAATATTTATTAAAAAATTCTTCCTCTACACCAGAAAATAATTTTGTCTTTGACCATATGTTTTCTGGTGTATCGCATATAATTTCATTAAGTGAAAATTCTCCAATGATTTTCCCAACTGGCATGGTAGAGTAAATAACTACTGAGTCAACATTTTCTTTGAATATTTTCTTTCTATATTCAAATTTTTTTTCACCACTTATTATTTTTTCAACATACTCAGGCTTAATCGATAACAATGCCTTCATTTATATCACCTTTTTCTAATATTTTCTCAAGCTGCGAATCACTTAATGTAAGGAAAGACCATCTAGGGGCTCTGGAAATACCGACTTCATCGGCAAGTATGTGACGTGTTAGTCGTTTCCTTAGTGCTGCATTGTATGTCATCTTAATAGCATAACATCTATTTCTATTATACCTCTGTTCAAGCTTTTGTCTATCAAAAATACTGTATGAATTTGCATAGTTAAAAAATTCTTCAAAATTATTAAAGTCATCTTTACTTTTTACTTCTTCAATAATGCATATAGATGTTGCCACTGCCCTATATTCCGCAGGAGCTACTTGATCACCTGTTCTGTAAATTACAACGATATCACCACGTTTTAGATTTCCTACAGGCATCCCACATACATATATTTTATGTATGCTATTTGTAAATGATACATCTTCTAAGATGTCATAAGTCTCATTATTCAATATTGAATCAGGAAACATTTTAGAATGATATTCTGGATATATTGCAAGTAAAAATTTTCTTTTATGTTGAGTAGAAATTAAAGGATAATCAGATAGTATATTACCGACTAGTTGTTTAAAGTATTTTACCAAAACTTTTTCTTCGCCATTAGGTGTTGACTTTGTTCCATGCTCTTTGAATCCATATTTAATAAATAAGTTCAATAATGCAGTATGTTTTGAAAAAACTGTTACATAACATACATCTACATTTTCATTTATTGCATGGTCTAATGCCTTTTTTATGAATCTTTCACCTAATCTTGTTTGGTGTGGATCTATTTTAAATGTCCCAATTTTTAATGAGCTTTTGACATTCAATTCAGGTTCTATATCATTAACTATTCCATGTTCAATTTTTATATATAAAAAGCCTAGAATCTTATTGTCTTGTTCTAATACGTAAGCATAATTATTACGTTTACGTTTAAACCAACTTGGAAATTCTTTATAATCGGATTTTAATGAATCGAAGAAAGAATCATCAAGGTTTATCTCGCTAAACTTTTTGTGCTGAAGATAGTTACTCATTTATGTACACACTCCTTATAAATTATCTATTACCTCTTTATTTGAATTGTTTTTATATCGTATGAAGACGAATCAATTTGTTTTTGAATTAAATTAGAAAGTAAGCTTAAACCTATAGTTAATACAGTGAGTATAGATAAATATATTAAAATGGTTTTTAAACTTGATTTGTAAGTTTTAATTTTAATTAGTGAGTTAAACGAATCGATTTTTTCATTATCATTTTTTGTTTTTTTACTCCAATGGTATGCTACGGTTTTATAATCCTCATTAAAAATCCCGTTTATTAAATCCATATTATTACAAATAACTTTTCCTAAATCATTGAAGTCACGCTTTTCAATTTCAAACGGAAAAAATAAATTAATGCTATTAATATTTTTAATATTATAAACAAGTACACCTATGTCTAGTAAATAATGATATTTTCTATCATAAGGTATGAGTTTTTTTCTTTTTTCCGTTTTCCAAAAGTTAAAATGTATATCAGCAGAAACTTCCTGATCTTTGTTTTTTTTATTACACCAGACTGCTATACTTTTCATAATTTACCCTTTACATTTATGTATTCCTGTTTGAAGCAGTAGTTATAGGAGAACAAGATACTATATCTATAAACATAGTGAAAAGAAACTGAATAAAAAACTATAGGGGCAAACATTTTTAAAGAATATAGTCATAAAATGTTATGACATATAATTATTAACATAAAAAGTAGAGGATTACTTATGATTCAAAAAAGACAAATTAATAAAGCAACATATAATATTCTATTTATTTCTGCAATTATTATGGTAGATTTGGGGATTGTATTTTCTTTTTATTTAAAGTTTTCTAGATTCAGTGGAGAAAGCATTCTCAATATTGGTGAGATAGGAGACTTTATAGGGGGAGGGACATCCCCATTTATTAATTTAGCTACACTCATTATTGTAATACTGGCATACCTATTGCAAAAAGAGGAAACAGAGATCGCTCGAGAAAAAAGATTCTGTTGCGAGTAATGCCTGCAATGGGGTAAATCATGTTGGAGTGTAAAAGCACCCAAACTTATAATAAATTTATGCAATACCAAAAAGCTGGTCGATCAAATTCTTCTCTTCCAAAGAATTTGAAGTGCCAACTTGCTTCTTATGAAGCATAGGTAATGATTCGATACCTGAGATAATAGAACAAGCAGAGTTAAAATTTTTAAAACCAAGCATAGCGTTAGTAATTCGTTTAATATGCCTATGATCTTGTTCAATAATATTTTTGAGATATTTGGTTTTTCGATGTTCAACTTTACAAGGAAGACAACCATAATATTGCCATTTCTGTTATAGCATATTTATCTGTAGTAATAACTCTGGGCATTTGATTATGGGGAGAACATAGAGCTTTTCTTAAGAATTTCTTAGCAGCTTGTTTATCTCTAGCCAAAGAAAGCCAGAAATCAATAGTGTTTCCAGCAGAATCAACTGTACGGTAAAGGTACATATTCTTTCCACGTAGTTTAAGGTAAGTTTCATCAAGACGCTAGGAATCATATGTTGTGTTGAGATGTTTCCTTAATTTTGAAGAAAGAACAGGTGAAAACTGTTTCACCCATCGATAAATTGTAGAATGATGAGTATTTTTTTCATGGACTTCACCTCCAAAGAACCTAATGTTATAATTTACTTAAAGGGAAGTATTTATTAATATGTAATCTTTAAAATAACAATTTGCTTGAGCAGTGAAAATTTATGTTCAGATTAAAATAATTCTAAATCTTAAAAATTATATTGGATTTTATCCGAAAATGCTTTGCCTTAATTAAACTTTGATGAGAATAAGCAGTATTAAAAAAACGAATAGAAGAAGAAATAAATCCTGTTATACGAAAGTTGTTACAGCAGGATAGCACAAACCTTGACCGTATGCAGGTGCAGATGGCAACTGGGGCATTCTAGTAGACGAACAGAACCAAACAGCAGAGATTGCTCCTTTATATGACTGTGGTTCATGTCTTTACCCACAGCTTGCTGTGGAAGATATGAAAATTGTATTAGATAACAAAGAGATAAATAATTGCTAAAGCAGGAGCAGCAGGCAGCGGAACAGCAAGGTCTACAGCTGACAATGTGACAGCTTATGCTTGATATGAGTAGATAGAAACGAAGAATATTTATATTTATGAGGTATTGGTGTGAAGAATTTAGTAATAATAAATGGCACAATGGGTGTTGGTAAAACAACTACGTGCCGAGAATTACAAAAAATCCTACCGCTAAATGTTTTTCTTGACGGTGACTGGTGTTGGGACATGACTCCGTTTACGGTTAATGATGAAACGAAAGCAATGGTAATGGATAACATCTGCTATTTACTCAACAATTTTATTCGCTGTTCAGAATATAAAAATATAATTTTTTGCTGGGTTATGCACGAGCAATGGATTATTGATGAGTTGCTTTCACGACTTGAAGCTGGCAGCTGCTCAGTAAAACTCTTTTCTTTGACAGCAGATCGTAAAGCATTGGAAGATAGATTGAACAAAGATGTTGAGAACGGAAAAAGAACGCAAGATGGGATTCAAAGAAGTGTAAACAGAATTAAAATGTATGATTGCCTAAATACAGAGAAAATCGATGTTAGTAGAATATCTGCTAAGCAAGCGGCAGAGGCTATTTCAGCAAGAATATTAGAATGATACAAAGCTGAAAAATTCAATTTACTAGATTTTTTAGAGGAAAAATTGACAACATGTAAATTTAACAATTAAAGAAATTTTAAATAAAACTAACAACCTTTCCATATGAGAGGTTGTTTTTTATTGCAATGAAAGGATGATCAAATAAATGCGGAAATGAAAGATATGATCTGGCAGTCCATGCCCCGGCATACAAAGAAAAATTATTTAGAAAGGCAGGTGGAAGATAAATAATTTTTCTATTGACTCTCACATTATGGTACACTTTATACTAAAAATGAGCTCAAGAAAACCACATATATGTGAGGTGTAATAAATGTTAAGAATAGGTGATTTTTCAAAGTTATCAAGGATTAGTATA
>JAEZRV010000055.1 GCA_023444055.1 Bacillota bacterium | reverse complement strand
CTTCAATCAAGTGATATAACTGACTATTACATGTTTAGCATCAATCAAAAAGGTAAAGCGATAGTTGAGATAGATAATGCCCCAACGGGAGCTAACCTTGAATTACTCTTTACTGGAGTAAACTGGGGTAACAAATTCTATACTAGTGCTGATGTAAATCATAATGCATATGTAGCTTCAATAATAACAGATGCTACAGAGCAATACTATGTAGTACGGGTTAAAGGCACAAGTTTTACAGCCAGTAATGTAGCCTACAGACTAAAAATAACCTTCATGCCAGAGGATTTTGTAAACTCAAAAGATTTAGGCGAAATGAATAATAACGATAAGTCTTCAGGAGAAAGGTATATAAATAAGTCTTATGGCAGCGAAAGTATATCATACACAACACAAGAGGCAACGATCGACTTTAGAAATGACTATGATAAATACAAGATAGATCTTGATAGTGGATATAAATTTACTGCGACACTTAGAAGTCCGGGAGGTGAGGATACATATTACTATGTACTACTTGATAGCTCACATAACCAAGTACAACACAGTTTGTTTAATACAAGGGATCAAGCTGGCACAGTGGTAACTGAACTTATATATAATGTGCCGACTACAGGTACATACTATCTGTTTGTATTCAGTTATGAAAACAGTTACTATAATGCGTTTGACAAATATCGAATAGATTTCTACTGCACAAAAAACAATGAGGCTATAGAATACAACTCCTCTATGGGTGAATTTAATGAATCCAGTGATTATGCAACTGCAATATCAATAAATACGACCTATTCCTGTAAGCTAGATACACCTTATGATGTTGATTGCTATAAGCTAACAGTACCGTCAGAGGGTAAAGTAACAATAAATCTTGATAAAAAGGGATATAGCAGCAATTACGCATTTTTTGTAAAGGACATCAGCGGGCAGAGATATGAATATATTAATTCAAAATCGGACTATGTATTCTATGCCTCGGCAGCAGGAACATATAATATGTCACTAATTAGAAAAAACCTGCCAAGTCCTGCGACAATCAATTACACAATAACAGCAGCCTTTACGCCAAAAGAAAGTTATGATGCTTATGAGTGTAATAAAAATCCAAGCGGCTATAGCCTTAAAAATGTGGATTTCCTTTATTCCAACAATCAATATCTAAAGATAAATGGAACAAGAACAACACTGACTGACATAAGCAGTCAAGGCACACGAGCAATAAGCATGGACAACCGCTATGATGTTGACTGGTTCATGATAGATACATCGAAGCTTTTAAACAATCAGAATAACGCCAAAATAAGCTTGACAGGAATAAAGGCGGGAGATGACTATAGAATAGTTGTTGTAGATACAGCAGGTAATGTGATAGGAGAAACATCTCAAACAGGAAATCAGAATAAGATTGCAAATATAAGAATAAATAAGGCTGGAAATAGATATTACTATGTTGGAATATATGCAAAGACGTATAATGCAGCCAGCCATACAGCTAATTTAGCAGTAAACTTTAATAATGATGGACTTGTAGCAAACATAGGACTTGATCCTACATATTCTCTTAATGGATATAGCTATAATAATCTTTTAAACGAACAGCCTTTAATAGTAGTTGGAAGTACAGGAGATAAGGTTAAACTATTACAATATATTTATAGAGCACTTGGCTTTAAAATTGACAATGCTGTACTTGGTACATATGACAGCTGGCAAACTATATGTGCGACACGTGCCTTGATGGCATACTTCGGAAATGAAGTTTGGAAAATACAGTACATAGAAAACAGCAGTAAGGTCGGCCCCACTACATGGCCAAAGCTGATAGACCTTATAGACATGTTTGGCTCAAAAAGTGAAGCACAAAAAAGTCAATTGAGAGATTACTTCTATAGAGAACAGCAGAATCAAATATCACGAGCCATAGACTGGGAACTGGATATATCGCTGAATACATCGGTAGCGAAGGATGGAACAGTCAGCATGAGTGCAAGCTGTGGCAGTGCCGACAAAATAGGTCTGAAAATACAAAAGGGAGGAACGACAGTATGGTCTGCTGAAAATACAGGAGCAGCAATATCAAAATCAACAAAGCTTGAAAGCGGTACATACATAGTAATAGCATCAGCACAGAAGAATTCTAATGGAAGCACATATACAAGGAATAAACAAACAACAATTACTGTAGCAATAGCAAAAAAGAGTAGCATATCTGTAGCAAATGTAGGAACAAACAGTGTTACATTAAATATATCAAATCCAGCCGGAAAAACGCTAAAGGTTTACAAGAGCGGTACACTGTTAAGGTCAATTAGTCTTTCGGCGAGTAATACGACACTTGTTGTAGATGACCTGATATCTGGACAAACCTATGCTTTTCAGGTAGTATCAAGTAGTGGAAGTGTTGAGGATTATGTGGTGCAGGGGACAAGTAATAGTGTAACAGCTGATGATTTGATTGCAGATGATATTGACCTTACGTTAGAGTATAATAGAACTCTATTGGATTATTCAGGTGTGGTAATTAATGATATTAGAGCAAATCCGAAAGATTTTGTTCAAGGTGTAGCTGATGCAATGGGGGAAGATTTCTTCTTCGGTATACCACAAAAAATTGTCGAATTTATTAATGGATATTATAATTATAATGATAACATTGCTTACTACTCTGGAAGAGCTTTTGGAGATATAATATCTATGTATGGAGGTGCAGCAACTGCATGTTTAGGAGTAGGAGAAGAAGCTGGGGGAGTACTACTTGATTGTACAGGAATAGGGGCGATTCTGGGAGGAATAGAACTTAATATCGCTGGTGCAGCCACAATTGCATATGGTGGTACAGTTACTGCCGTAGCAGCTGGGACATTTGCGAATGATATAAATGTATTATTTGCAAAAGTTGGCAGCGGAAACGGTGGTTCCCCAACTGTTAAAAATATGACGGGAAGGAAAAATTGGAATAAGAAGGGGCTTCAAAAGCATTTAGATGATAATAATATGTCTGAGCAAATTGGAAGTCGAGTATCAGGAGATGGTACGAAGATAAGAGAATGTAAAAATAAGTCAACAGATGGAATTGGGGGGTATACTCATGAAAATCAGCCAGTTAAGGGTAGCTCAAATACAGTATATCCTAAACATTTTCATAAGAAATTAGGAGAATCTTCAACCGGAAGGCCTATGCTAAGCGATGAACATATTTGGGGATAGTTATCAAAATAAAGTGACCTACCAATGCATATATGCATTGGTAGGTATAGTTTTTACAACAGTGAATGTTTAAAGGAGTTAAATTATGAACAGTGATTTGTTATTTAAAGTTAAAGGTTATCTAAGTGCTCTTGCTGATGTTATAAGTTTTTTCAAAAGTAGCTATATTTACTCATTTGATTTTATAAACTTTAGAAGTCATTTAAATGCAGAAGAAGCTATGAAAGAATATCTATCGAATCCAGATTTTCTGGTCAGCAGGCATAATATTTCTAATCCAAGACTTGAAAAATGCCCTAACTGGGAGAAAGAACTATTTGACACAGTTAATAGATGGTATTTTAGTGATATAGCTTTTTCTGAATCAGAAATAGGGTATAGTGAAAATGAAGATGGTGAACAAATTCCATTAAACCAAGTGTTTGAATATAATTACATTGCTATAGGATTGTTAAAAAATATAAAAAAATTTTTGGGGCAAGCAGAGGTCAGTGTTTATAAGTTAATTACCAAAGAAGCTGAGCAATATGAATTTGCCTGGGAACAATATATTTTTGAAGTGGATAGTAATGCATATATATTACACTTTTATAGACAGGGTTAAGGAGATAATCTATCAATGAATAAAGTATTAAAATACATATTAGTAATAGGATTAATTGTGTTTGTGTTTACAGGATGCATGAAAAACAGTGAAATTAAGTCAGAACAAGATTCTGAGAAATTTAAAAAACTTTCCCCAAGTGAACAAGTTACTATTGTTCACTTGGAAAATCTCAAAACCTTCTTGAATGAAGATGCTAAGGGTATAGCTAATGCTTTTTCACCAAATTACAAGGATATGTTTAGAAGTAAAGACGGCAATAAGGCTGATGTTAGTAAAAACTATTTTGAAGATTGGTTTAAAAGTGAAAATTATAAGGCATGTAAAAAGCTAGAGCTCGATGAGTTAGTTAATGTAGAGGATGAAAAGGTTTATACCTACGATGAAATAACGCAGATGAACCCAGTAGCAGTTGGTGTAAAAAATGTTGTTGGGTTTGAGTACAAGGATGGAGATATTCTTATAAAATTTCCTAAAAAGGAAAACTCTCCAATGATTAATGGCTGGAATGGAGTCTACCGAAAAGAAAATGGTTACTGGAAAATCATCGCTGGAAATTTCTAAATAGTATATAGTATTGGCGGTTGTCTTTATGATAACCGTCTTCTATTTTTATAAAAGTTGTGTATCTGAAAAACATTAATACACATGCTTATAAAACTATAAAAATAATGACACATAAATATATTGAAAAGCTCGTTACAAATATTTTTGATGAAATGTTTTACACCAAGCTACTTTATAGAATTAAACTTTAAAAAATGGACTATAGAAACAGCTATGATAAAAAGCTTGAGATAGGAAATTTTACTGTGACAACATATTACATGTAGAGCAGGTTTTTTATGCATTTAATCTATCTTGCAAATCTTTGTGAATTAACAAACCCCTGTTCTGATAAGTCGATACAAGAAGAAAATCCAATCAAGAATTTAAAAAGAGAATATATGACAAATCAAAAAAGATAAATTGTAACTGAACACTTCTGAAAACTCAATTATAAGCTAATGCTTTATGATGCGGAGGGTCACAGCCTTGCAAAATCAGACAGTATGTCTGCTACACAAGAGAATCTGGAATTCATTATAACCCAGACAGGAAAATATTATATCAAAGCGTATTCAATATTTGGCAGTAGCAAAACCTCACAATATACGCTAAACACGAAGCTTACGTCGGTCGCGGATTTAGAGATTCCAGAAAGTATAGCAGAAAGTGTAGCACTGGGTGCAGGTGAAAATAGCCAACAAAGCACAGTACTTTCAGAGGATGGCTTGGTAAAGAGCACAGCAGAATTACCAGAAAAGCTGGAAAATGTCCC
>JAEZRV010000021.1 GCA_023444055.1 Bacillota bacterium | reverse complement strand
TGGCAAGAGAACCGTGGAATAAATGCGAAAACTACCACTTCAAATTACAATTTTTAGGTACATTCTTCACTTTTCAATGTACAATACTTTTAAATCATTTTTTCATAACTTAGTTAACACTATCTATATTATTATAGTACCTATGCAGATACTGGTCTGCCTATGCTATTGGTGCCTGATGCCATATGCTGTGTTCATGGCTATTTTTGCCAGATTACACATCAGAAGGAATTAAAGTATCATATTTAGAACCCAATTTTTTACCATTATTACGAAAGTTCCCTAATATTTAATGCGTAAACAGGGCTTAATTTGTGTCGCTAAAATTATTATTAAAAAAAGGCAATGATATTTTAGATTTTAAAGAAGAGGCTAGAAGAATAAAAATTATTTTGCAAGCCCTCCAAATATTTATGATATTATTAGAGTGTTACAATATGTAACTTACTAAGTAAAGTAATACTGTTTTGCATTTTAAAATATGAAAAGGATTTTAAGACTAAAATTAGTATTACCTCTAGACAGCAGATTAATTATATAAAACTTTAAAAATAACTTTATGAAATTTTTAGGGGGAAATTTATGTATAAGGTTTTTTTAGTTGAAGATGAAATTGTAATTCGTGAAGGTATCAAGAACAAAATTCATTGGGAAGATGAAGGCTTCATGATCGTGGGAGATGAGAGTGATGGTGAACTGGCATACCCGATGATTATAAGAGAACAGCCAGATATTCTTATTACAGATATAAAAATGCCTTTTATGGACGGTCTTGAATTGAGCAAGTTGCTAAAGAAAGATATGCCCCAGTTAAAAATCATTATTATCAGCGGATATAGTGATTTTGGGTATGCACAACAAGCAATTGATATTGGCGTTAGCGAATACCTACTAAAACCAATAACATCTAGTAAGCTGGTTACAGCAGTAAAAAATGCGGTAGCAGTAATTGAAAAAGAACGCAAAGAAAAACAGATACTTGAACAGTATCAGCAGTTAGTTTATCAGAAGCAGGGAGAAAAAAGAAAGGATTTTTTTAATGCTTTAGTCAGCGGGAAGATGTCTCTTTCACAGATCATTGAACAGGAAGAGGAACTTGGAATTGATATGGTGGCAAGAGTGTTTCGTATTTTGTTGTTTCAATTCAAAGGACAACAGGATATGTACGAATACTCAAATGATATAGTACAATGTGAAACTAAAATGACTCAAGCTCTAAACAGGTATCCTGATATAAAAGTATTTGAGCGTGGTATGGATGGATGGGCTTTTATACTTATGGGCGAAAGTGAATTGCAGATTGATACATTAACTCAGGAACTGTGTGATTTATTAATTAGTATCTGTGAAGACAAGGCTCATTATTTTGGAGGAACTGGCAGGGTTGTTCATCGAGTCCGTGACTTACAGCAGTCTTACCTTGATGCTAACAGTGCTTTTTCGCTACGTTATTTTGAAAGCAAGGACCAGTTCTTGTCATATAATGATTTGCACAATATTAAGGGGCAGATAGGTAACAAGATAAATGTCAGCGAGTTGAATCTTGAGAATCTCGATAGAAATTTATTGGAAGAATTCTTAAAGAGGGGTACCATTAATGATGTTGATGAATTTGTAGACAGCTATTTTGAAGGTTCTGGTACAAATGCTATGAGGTCAACCATTTTTCGGCATTATATCATAATGGATGGATATTCTGCTATTATGAGATTTCTTAAGACTTTAAATTACCCAAAGGAGAAGATAGACAATATCCTTAAGAGCATGAATAGTGCCATTAATCACCTTTCTAGCTTTGAGGACTGCTGCAAATTTTATAAATCAATACTCAAAGAAGCGATTGAACTGCGCAATAAAAGCAGTCAGCAAAGGTATGCTGGTCTTATTGAACATGCAAAGGAATATATGCATCTCAAATTTGCTATGAGTGATCTTACACTAGACCAGGTTGCATCTACGGTTAATCTTAGTCCAAATTATTTTAGTTCACTTTTTAATCAGGAAACTGGTATGACATTTATAGAATACTTAACGGACATCCGCATGGAGAAGGCAAAAGATTATTTAAGATGTTCTTCTAAAAAGATAAGTGAGATTGGGTATCTAGTAGGATATTTAGATTCTCATTATTTCAGCTATATATTTAAAAAGACTCAAAATTGTACACCGTCCGAATACAGGCTACAGGGTAAAGGTGAAGGTGAAGAATGATAAACTATAATAATGGGAAACAAATCAAATATCCCTTAAGGCTGAAGCTTTTCATGGTAGCAGTTGTAATTATCATACCTATGATTATACTTTCTGTTTATCAAATTGCCGCTCTGCATAATTTTAGTACAGCGTATGACACAATAGTACGAAGGATTACCTCAGCTAATAATTATAATCTCAATTTTAAAGAGGAAATGGACGAAAGCATGTATAAGATTGTCGTTGAAGCAGAAACTTTCGAATCCATTGATAAAAATAGCGATTTAAAGAATCCCTACAAGCTGATAGAAGATGCAAGAGCGAATTTTACTAATCTACAGAAGATAACATCAAACAAAGATAGTCTTGATTGGATTAAACGTATTCTACTTAATCTTGATACTCTTAAGGCTAGGATTAATGAAATACGTGAAAATTTGAATCAAACAGGTCACTATGAAGAAAATATTAAAATGCTGGAATCTGATGTCTATATTCTTACAGATCTGTTTCAGGAAGAAATTCAGTATTATATTTATTATGAAACCCAAAATTTTGAAGAAATAAGGCAGAATCTTAATGAGCAAGTAGCCAATGTAATATTTATAATGATTGTGGCATTGTCTTTTATTATTATTGTATCTGTTTTAGTAAATATTCTTGTAACAGACAGCATTACGAAACCGATCAAGACACTATGCGATAAGACTGATATGGTAGCAAAAGGAGATTTTACAGCAAGGACAACCTGTGAAAATCACGATGAATTAGCAATATTATCTGACAGCTTTAACGATATGGCTTTAAAGCTGGAACAGCAAGTTAATGACATCAAGTTAGAACAGGAAAACTTGAGGCATATGGAATCAAAGCTTCTGCAGAATCAGATTAATCCTCATTTTCTATATAATACATTAGACACAATTATCTGGCTAATAGAAGGAGACAAAAATGTAGAAGCAATTGATATGGTTGTGTCCCTTTCTGATTTTTTTAGGATTGTTGTCAGCAAGGGAAAAGATTTCATTACAATTCGTGAAGAGGAAATTCACATTAAAAGTTATTTACAGATACAACAGTCGCGCTATAAAGATATTCTTGATTATGAGATTAATATTCCTGAAGAGCTATATGGATATCAAATTTTAAAAATGACTATGCAGCCACTCATTGAAAATTCTTTATACCATGGAATTAAATTATTAAGGGCAAGAGGCAAAATAACGGTAACAGGTGAAATAATAGACGAAGTGGTTTACTTCCATGTTATTGATAATGGTGTTGGAATGGATGAACAACAGTTAAATGCTTTAATAAAAGAAATTGAAATGCCTGGCAGCAAGCAAAGCTCAGGCTTTGGGCTTGCAAATGTTAATAAACGGATTAAATTGAACTATGGTAATATATATGGGCTGGATATAAAAAGTAAAAAAGGAGAAGGAACAGATATCACAATTAAAATTCCTGCAAAAATGGTGGAGTATGAAAGATTTGAGGTAGCGTATGAATAGAAATATTAAAATCATGGTATGTATATTCTTTATTGGGCTGATAGTTCTTGCCAGTTGCAGTCTGATTCCATTAAAAAAACTTCAAAGTGAAGAAGCTGTAAATAAAGAGAATATTGATTCTGATTTGATTATTGTTGGTTTTTCTCAGCTAGGTTCTGAATCAGACTGGCGTACTGCAAATACCAAATCTATTCAGAACGCTCTCACAAAAAAGAATGGATTTTCGTTAATTTTTTCAAATGGCAGACAGAGTCAGGAAAATCAGATAAAGGCAATTAGGAGTTTCATATTCCAGGAGGTGGATTATATTGTAATTGCCCCAGTGAAGGAAACAGGTTGGGATACAGTTTTGGAGGAAGCGAAACAAGCGGGTATTCCAGTTATAATAGTGGACCGTATGATTGAAACAAAAGATGAAAGTCTTTATGTGGCATGTGTCGGTACTGATAAGTATGCAGAAGGTATGAAGGCAGGACAATGGCTTGAAAATTATCTAAAGGAACAAGAAAACAAAAATAATGCTTCAAAGGAGATTGAAATATTGCAGGAAGAAGCAGTGCCGAAGGAAAAGAATGAACAAGATACGGATAACGTAAATATTGTTGTCCTTGAGGGTACATTAAATTCAACGGCTCAAATTGGACGTTCTAAAGGATTTGAGGATATAGCAAAATATCATAAGAATTGGAATATTCTTGCCCATGGAAATGGTGATTTTACAAAAGCAAAGGGTAAGGAAGTAATGAAGAAGCTTTTACAGAGATTTGATGATATTGATGTATTAGTTTCACAAAATGATGATATGACATTTGGTGCAATAGAGGCAATACAGGAGGCAGGATTGACCTGCGGAGTAAATGGGGATATAACCATCATTTCCTTTGATGGCGTTTTAGAAGCATTTGATAAAATGGAAGCGGGTCTGATTAATGTTGATATTGAATGTAATCCATTGCAAGGTCCAATGATAGCAGATGTAATTGAACGCTTAGAAGGTGGAAAAAAGGTACATCGGTTATCATATGTGTATGGAAAGGTATTTGAAGCTCAAAATTCAAAAAAAGACCGTATTGGACGGAGCTATTAAAAAATCTGGGAAATATATAGATACATAGAAACATATTAAATGGAAAATATATTGAGTTCTTGGTATAAAAACTTAATATATTTTTTTGCATCGTAAGAAATCATACAAAAATCGTAAAAATCTTAACCAAAGAATATTAGAAAAAGAAGCACAGTAAAAATAACTACAAAGACAGTAAAAAATTCCGTATTTTTATGTAATTAAGTTTAATATACTTATAAATAAAAGAAAACTCAGAAATTGAGTTAAAAAATGAATGGAGGAAATACCCATGAAAAGAATAATTTCTTTAGTTCTAGCATTGGCATTAGTATTCACCCTTGCAGCATGTGGCAGTAAATCTGGGGACACATCTGAAAAGCTAACTGTAGGTGTTGTACAAACAAATGCCAATGAGTCAGACTGGCGTACAGCAAATACCAAATCATTCAATGAAGCTTTTAAGGCAGCAGGTTTTGAGACAAAGATGGTTTTTGGTGAAGGTGATCATGCAAAACAAATTTCTCAGGCACAGCAACTTATCCAAGAAGAAGTTGACTATCTTGTTGTTTTAGGACTTCAGTCAGCAGGTTGGGAAGATGTAGCAAAATCAGCTAAGGAAGCTGGAATCCCATTTATCATGGCTGACCGTAAACTTGACTTAGCAGAAGATCTTTACACTGCAATGGTTTGTTCCGATTTTGAAGCAGAAGGTATAAAGGCTGTTGATTGGTTAAAGAGTCAATCACTCAAAGATTACAATATTGTTGTACTTGGTGGAGATACTGGTTCTTCCGCTCAATTAGGTCGTTCTAAAGCTATTGAAGATGGCGCAAAGGCAAATGGCTGGAATATCGTATTCAACCAAAATATGAAGGGTTGGGACGAAACTCTTGCAAAGCAGTCTGTTGCTGATTTAATTGCTAGTGGTACTAAATTCTCAGTAGTTTATGCTGAAAATGACAACATGGCTCGTGGTGCTTGTGACGCTATGGATGCTGCTGGTATTACATATGGTAAAGATGGTGATGTAAAGGTTATCGCTTTTGATGCAAATCAGTGGGCGCTTAAGTTGGTTCTCGAAGGTAAATTTAATCTTGATGTAGAGTGTAATCCATTACACGGTCCACGTATTGTAGAGCTTATTAATAAGCTTGAAGCTGGTGAGAAAGTTGAAAAGAACGCTTATGTATCAGAAGAAATGTTTGACTGTGCAACTATCACACAAGACATTGTTGACAAACGTGTTTATTAATTAATTCAGTTAACATCGGTTAAGAAACTGATATTATGCATTGATAATAATTGAATTCGGTAATCGTTTCTGTTTGATAATCAGCGATTATCAACAAGTGAACAATCTATGATATTGATTGAAATGCGCGGCCCCGAGTATGTGAATGTTGTTTACAGGACTTGGCACCGCGCATTTCTAAAATAAATTAATATCAGCTTAAAAACTCATAAGCTATTGGTCGATAGATTGAGTTTTAGGTTAGAAATCTCAAAAACATGAAAAATGACATTGAAAATGTCTGATATCGTATTTGAACGGAGGTTTGAGTATTATTACTATGCAGAACACCGTACTTACAATGAGAAATATATATAAAAGCTTTCCTGGTGTACGAGCGTTACAAAATGTGGATTTTACTTTGTGTGAAGGAGAAATCCATGCTTTAATGGGCGAAAATGGTGCAGGAAAGTCCACTTTAATAAAGGTTTTAACGGGAGTTTATTCTAAGGATGCAGGAGAAGTCTGTATTAAAGGAATAGATAAGCCAGTTAATATCAAGTCTCCTCAAGATGCCCAAAAGTTTGGTATAAGTACTGTATATCAAGAAATTACATTGTGCCCAAACCTAACAGTTGCCGAGAATCTATTTATAGGAAGAACCAATGATATTTTAGTCAATTGGAAAAAGAGCAACAAACTGGCAGAAAGCATTCTTAAAAATCTTGGGATACCTGCAAAACCAACTCAGCAATTGTCCAATTGCTCCTTAGCTGTTCAGCAGATGGTAGCAATAGCACGTGCTGTTGATATGGAATGTAAGGTGTTGATACTTGATGAACCTACATCATCGTTGGATGAACAGGAGGTTGCAAAGCTATTTACACTTATGCGTGAACTCAAGGGCAGAGGAGTAGGTATAATATTTGTTACCCATTTCCTTGATCAAGTGTACGCGTTATGCGACAAAATTACAGTATTACGTAATGGCGAGTTGGTTGGACAATATCAAATAAAAGACTTACCAAAGGTAGAGCTCGTTGCCAAAATGATGGGCAAGGAGCTTGGTGATTTAGCTGACATACATAAGGTCGAGGAATCAAGTACTAATGACGCTAAAGAAGCAATAATAGAAACTGAAGGGCTTTCAAGTACTTCAGGAATAAAGCCATTTAAATTCACTGCACACAAGGGTGAAGTAACCGGATTTGCAGGACTACTTGGTTCTGGACGAAGTGAGTGTGTGCGTGCTATCTTCGGCGCAGACAAGGTCATAGAAGGTCAGTTAAAAATTAAGGGCGAGAATGTAAATATTACATCACCAATAAAAGCCATGAGGAAAGGAATTGCATATCTTTCCGAGGATCGCAAGAGAGACGGAATTATTGGTGACTTGTCAGTTCGAGATAATATCATACTTGCGCTACAGGTTATGAGAGGTTTCTTCAAGCCTTTTACTAAAGCTCAAGCTCAGGCATTTGCGGATGAATATATTAGTTTGCTTGGCATAAAAACCGCTTCAGCAGATACTCCTATCAACTCGTTGTCTGGAGGAAATCAGCAAAAGGTAATTCTTGCTCGTTGGTTACTCACTCATCCTGATTATCTTATTCTTGATGAGCCAACGCGTGGAATTGATATTGGTACAAAGGTAGAAATTCAAAAGCTAGTGCTAAAGCTTGCTTCTGAGGGTATGAGTATCACATTTATTTCTTCTGAGATTGAAGAGATGCTACGTACCTGCTCTAGATTAATTGTTATGCGTGACCTGTATGTAGTAGGTGAGTTACAGGGAGAAGATATGACACAGGATAAAATAATGTATACAATAGCGGGAGGAGTAAATCAAAATGACAAAAATCAATAACAAACTTGATACCGACCGTTCAACATCAGTTTTTAAAGCATTAATCAAGCACAAATTGTTTATTCCTATTGCATTTCTTGCATGTCTTTTGTTAATTAATGTATTCATAAATCCAGGTTTTCTGAGAATTAGCTTAGGAAGAGACAGTATTGGTAATCCTGTATTAATAGGAAATTTGATTAATATCATAAATAACGCTACTGAGCTTGTTATTCTTTCTATAGGAATGACATTCGTTACAGCCTCTTCTAGAGGCCAGGACATCAGCGTAGGTGCTACAGTCGCAATAGTTGGAGGAGTAATCATGCGAGTCCTATGTGGGAACGAAACTCAACCAAGCGAATTGCAGGCACCGATAATTGTTGCACTTATACTTGGATGCCTTGCTGGTATGGCTTGCGGAGCCTTTAATGGTATTCTTGTTTCAAAATTTAATATACAGCCAATGGTAGCAACGCTCATACTGTTTACAGCTGGTAGATCAATAGGCTCTATGGCAATGAACGGGCTTAAGCCTAAAGCTGCAGCATCCTTTGGATACTATGGTAACTTTATTCCAGGTTTTTCAATTCCAACGCCAATTATCATTACTGTTGTTGTTATTGCGGTAACTTTCCTTATGTTGAAAAAAACGAACCTAGGACTGTACACCCAGGCTGTAGGTATCAATGATAAATCCTCAAGACTGAATGGTTTAAACCCAACGATGATTAAATTTTTAACATTTGTTATTTTAGGCGTCTGTGTTGGTATAGCTGGTTTCATTCAGTCAAGTAGGGTACAAACTGTAAATCCTTACACAATAGTTCCTAGTATAGAAATGGATGTTATTTTGGCAGTTGCCCTTGGTGGAAATTCATTGGGCGGCGGTAAATTCAATATGACGGGTTCAATTATTGGTGCTTATACCATTCAGACTCTAACTTCTATGTTGACCACGCTGAATGTAAACACAAATGCCGTTCCAGTATTTAAAGCTGTGATAATTGTCGTACTCGTAGCCATTCAAACACCGATGATAAAAGATTTATTTGGCAAAAAAACCACATTATCCAGATTGACTGTAAGCAATGTAAAGGAGCGTGGTTAGAATGTTGCTAAAGAAAACTCAAAATACAGATAATATTCAAGTTATTAATAAGAAACTGAAACCAAAAGAGTCTCTGACTGATACTGCTTTCTTGCTTACAATTACTATCTCGCTGTTTATTGCAATATATGCACTCGCTGTTGTATTTCTTGGAGATAAAGGTTTCAACAAGGTTCAGATGTTCTTTAACCTCTTTAACGAAAACGCTGCGTTGATTGTAATTGCCTGTGGACTTTCAGTTGTTATGATAACAGGCAGTATTGATATTTCAGTAGGTGGTTCTACCGCGCTTATTTGTACAGCCTGTATTGTTTGCCTTAACAATTATGGTTTCAACTTCTTTACTTCACTGATCTTGGCCTTGGCGATTGGTCTTGCTTTTGGAGCAGTTCAAGGGTTCCTTGTTGCGTACATGGATATGCAACCTTTTATCGTCACCTTAGCAGGAATGTTTTTAGGCCGAGGTTTAGTAGCTCTGATAGAAGTAAATCAGATACAGGTTAAGAATGTTGAATTTGAAAAGTTGTCAGCTGCACGAATACAGATTCCATTCTTAGGTGATGTAAACAGAAAAGGTGTATTCATTCAATCAAAGCTGGAATACGGCGTAATAGTAGCACTTATTATAGTATGTTTTATGTTCTGGTTACTAAAGAAGACCAAACTAGGTCGTAGCTTTTACGCTGTGGGCGGAAATTCTCAAAGTGCCCTTATGCTTGGTATAAACGTCAAGAAAACCAAATTCTATGCACATTTACTTTGTGGATTGCTTGCAGGTATCGGTGGATTCTTATATGTTTTTCATACAAGATCTGGGTCTGTTCAGCAGGCAACTGGTCTTGAAATGGATGCCATTGCTGCATCCATTATCGGCGGAACGCTTCTTACCGGTGGTGTAGGTAATATTTTCGGTACTCTGTTCGGTGTATTAACAAGCGGAATAGTATTGCTGGTTGTTACCGCAATAGGTAGCCAAGATCCGTGGTGGCCACAGATTACACGTGCAGCGATGCTCTGCTTCTTTATTGTACTTCAGAGTGTAATTTGTTCAAGGAAGGGTAAGAAACAGAAGCAAGGTTAAAATTTAATATTGAAATTTAAAAAGGTATCAGATAAAAAAATCCTGGTGCCTTTTTATTTTATAAAAGCACCTGTTTTATTCACTCGAATAAAACAGTATATTGGGAATTTTTGTTTTAATGCAAAGAGGAAATGTTAAAAAAATATAGAATTACATTAATATAAGGGAGGTGATACCAGGTTTCAATAATAATTACTTAACTTTCCCACATAAAAAGCTTTCGGTGCTAAGTCTTATCCCTGGTTTGTTGCTGCTAAAATAATTGCAAGGATTTAGCAGTCACTAGTTCTGAGGATTTGTTCATGTTTTGCATTTTCTTTTTAGACGAATACATGTTTTAGTCAATAACACTCAGAGCTTGCTAACATTTGTAAACATGCATGGGTACTGCTTTTTTGATTTCATATACACTAAATATCCTTCTCTTAATTCAGCAAGCTTATATACCAACTAATTCAGCAATTATTCCTAATCCAACTTTCCGTGATAAGTATGGCCACCTACAATTTTGAACTGCG
Source organism: Bacillota bacterium (assembly GCA_023444055.1). Taxonomy (GTDB): domain Bacteria; phylum Bacillota; class Clostridia; order Acetivibrionales; family DSM-1351; genus Ruminiclostridium. The sequence goes on along the minus strand of JAEZRV010000021.1, from coordinate 163,921 downwards.
AAAGTTTAGGTATTTATCTAATACTAAAAGATATTTAATAATATACAGAAGAAAAAATGAATAAAAATGAGAATTGTTTCAGGAAGGTAGTGCTAAATGTTCATGAAAGAATTTTAGGTGAATGAATTAATTATTAGAAAGATGGGGGTTAATGTATGAAAAAAATCAAACGTGTGTTTAATAGAACACTTGTAATTTTGATGGTATCTGGTATGCTATTGCAGCCTAGTGGATTTGTTGAAGCAGCGGCAACCGATACGGTGACAGTAGACTTTAATAACATTTTACGTCCAGTAAATCATAGTAATTTTGGCTACATTCTTACACCAAACTATGATATACCAGATAGCAGAATGACATTGCTTGGACCGCTTCTTAACCGAGAGACAATTCCAGTTCAGACCTATCAGGGAGTAGGCGATTTGGATGGCTCATGCTTTAACAACGAAGACAGCCAACTTCAAAGGTGCTTGGAGGCTTATCAGAGGGCAAAAGCTAACGGTCTTGAGTGGTACTTCCTTTTAGGACTTAATCCATCGTGGACAGCTCCAAAAGGCGTTCCAGGTGGTGGCGCACCTACCAATCAGGCTTGGTTTAAACAGTATGCAAAAGATGTGCTTCAGTATTTCAAGGATAATGGAGCAACGCCAGATTTTGCAGACCTTACAAATGAGTATTGGACAGGCCTAGAACCAACATTCAAAGGCAACTGGGAAGCAGTTAGAGAAGTGTATCCAGACTATATACCTATTGTAGGCCCTGGTGCAGTAGGCTACGCAGGCATACCTGACTTTTACATTCCATATTCCAGTCAAAACCAGATGGACTTAGAAGGGCCATGCTGGCATGAATACTGGGAAGGCAGCACATATGCTTCATATAACCAGACAAATAAATGGAAGGATACTATCGTAAACCTTCAGAACAAATACCCTGAAACAAATGGCAAGTACGTTGTATGGGAGGAAAACAACTCTTGGTCCAATGCAACAATTGATTGGACCCGCAGTATGTCCAATGTAGTACGAACAGGAATTACCCAAAATATTAAGGGCTGTATTAAATCTGGCAATTGGAATGGTATGAGCGACATATTAACGACAACTGTTAGAAACAGTCAACAAAATGGAGCTGTAAGAACTCCGATATGGTGGGTATACTATATGTTCTCTCAATTATCGGGAAAATATGTGGGAGTATCAACAAGTTCAGGGGATGATTTTACTGCTTGTGCTAGCATGGATACCAATGAATCAAAGGTTATCATTGCAAAGAGCGCAACTGCAGGTACAATTAATGTAAACCTGAACAATCAGCCTTACAACGGCAAGAACGTAAGAATTGACCTGTACAAGATAACTGGAAGCGAGAATAACGGTTTGACATACCAATCAAGCATTACTCCTTCGTCAACTTCCAATATCAGCTTTTCAATAAACAATGCGGCTGCTAACGACTCATGGCTAGTAGTTCTGAAAAAAGTTGATTCTGAGCCAAACTTCTTCCATCCATTGACTCCTGACGACGGTGAAGCTGCTACAGTAACACCGACACTTACTTGGTCAGCAGCTCAAGGTGCCGAGAGTTATACGGTGAAGGTATCTGTCAACAAGGATATGTCTAACCCTGTTATCAATCAAACAGGAATTACTGGCACACTCTACAAGGTTGAAACTCCTTTGACAGTTGACCAAAAATATTACTGGAAAGTTACTGCCGAGAATTCTAGCGGAAGCAGAGCAATATCAAACGATGCTGTATATTCGTTTATTGCTGTTGCAAATGCAAGTGTGCCCGGACAATTTGGAACTTACCTGCCATCAAGGAATGCACCTATGCAATCAGTTACACCAAGATTCCTGTGGTCAAGAGCATATAACGCGACCTCTTATCGTTTGGTGGTTTCCAAGAACAGCGATCTTTCATCACCAGTTATTAATAAGACAGGAATCACTACTATAACAGGTACAAATGAGTTTGGTCCAAATACTGCATCGACTTTTACTCCAACCACAGCACTTGAAAGCGATACTACATACTATTGGAGAGTATATGCTGTCAATTCAAATGGTGAAAGACCAATGAATGGACCAATACAGTATTTTACTACTAGGGCAGCAGGAAATGCGCCTACAAGCTTCAGTCTGACCGCTCCAGCAAACAGCGCAACCGATGTTTCAAACAGAGCAGTGCTTTCATGGACACCTTCAAAAAATGCATTCTTCTATAAGCTTGAGGTATCTGCAAATGCAGACATGTCCAACCCTATAATCCTAAGAGATAGAATGATTTACAACAAATATACCGTAGAGCCTAACCTCCTGAATCCTAATACAAAGTATTACTGGAGAGTTTCTTCATTTACAAAGGATCTCAAATACACTACAGCATCTTCCAGCGGAGTATGGTCATTTACAATAGAGAACAAGCCATGCTCTCCATTGCTATATGCTCACCAGCCAGATACGAACAGTGTGAAGCTTTGGTTCAGATCCTCTAAAGGAGCAACTTCATACAATATCAAATACGGAACAGCACCTGGCGTCTACACCGAAACAATCAAAGACGTTACCTCAAGCCCATATACAGTTACAGGACTTGACAGTGGAACAAAGTATTACTTTGCAGTGACAGCAGTTAATGCAAATGGGGAAAGCTCTATTTGGAACGAAAGACCAGAAACTACTAAGGGTGCAGCTGTAATAACTGATCCGGATCCGACATTAAAATTTATATTGATTGAAGCAGAAAACTTTAATAGCCAATCTGGAGTTGAAACTGAAACCTGTACAGAAGGCGGAAAGAATGTTGGGTATATCGAAAACGGAGATTATACTGTTTACAGTAATGTTGATTTCGGTATCGGTGCAACAGAATTCCAGGCTAGAGTAGCTAGTTACTCCAGTGGAGGAGATATTGAAATTCGTCTTGATAGCATTGATGGTACATTGATAGGAACATGTCCTGTTACTGGAACCGGTGGCTGGCAGACTTATGTAGATACATCATGTAGTATCAGCAATGTTACTGGAAAACATGACGTATACCTGAAATTTACTGGTGGAAGTGGGTACTTGTTTAACTTAAACTGGTTCAAATTTATCGGTAAAAGTGCAATGTCTGGAGATCTAAACGGAGATTCCACCGTGGATGCAACTGACTATGCAATGATGAAAATGTATCTGCTTGGAACAATTACTGATTTACCAGCACAAAATGACCTTGCAGCAGCGGATCTCAATGGTGACGGCGCAATTGATGCTATTGATTTCGCCGTTTTCAAGAAATACTTGCTAGGTGATATTACAAAGTTACCTTATACTCCATAATATGACGAACACTACAAACTTAAAATGAGTTTTATCATTGGGCAAAAATCGTTTAACTGTTAAGATCGAACAATAAGGACATTAACTGAAGCATTAAAAGGTTCAATGCAAAACTTGTTTAACTGTTAAGAACGAACTTTAACCGTAACATAGGAAGATATCACAAAGCAGCCAGCTAAATCAAAATCCATTTAGCTGGCTGCTTTTAATCGGTACAATACTGTATTACAAAACTAATATTAAAAACTATGTATCAAACACTAATGCATTAAAACTCTGACTTAATTCCAAGTAAAACTTGTTTCATAATGGCAAAATCAATTGCGTTGACTTCTCCACTATCATCGACATCAGCCACTTTTTTCTGTTCTTCTGTAAAAGTAGATTCATCCAACAAGTACTTTTTAGTAAGAGCAATATCAATTGCATCAAATGCGCCATCTCCATTTACATCGCCTTTTATTATTGGTTGAGGTTGAGTAGGCTCGCTATCTATCTGGAGTATGTACGCTTCTAACTGAGAGATTTGCTCATCAGTAAGATGTGATGTTACTCCATGTTTGTCACCAACATTCTTCGTTGTCAGCACATCACGAATTGTTTCAGCTGAACCATCATGCAGGTATGGAGCAGTCCTCCACAGTTCTTTAAGTGTTGGTGTATAATACAATCCGTCAGGATCAAGAATGTCTTTTGTACCTACATCATGTGATTTTAAGTTGGTATAAAACTCTCCTGAATGGCAATATGAACATTTCGTTTCTTTGCTTTCAAAAATCGCTTTACCAGCAACAGCATCAGCTGTCATTGTACCATCCTTATTTGCGTATGGACTAGGTTCTTCTGACAAACTCTTGATATAAGCAGATACATCATCAATTTCCTTTTGGGTTGGTTCTTTAAACTTTATGTATTTGAAGCCTGCAGTTACACCAACATGGGCACTTTCTCTTATTCCACGCCACATAGCAGGAGGTGTGTCAAATACATCTAACATTGATTTTGTATTTTTTGTATTACCTATACCATCATTTGGCATATCCCAATCAAGTCCGTCTGCTCTACCATCAGGATGGCAAGAAGCACAGCTGAGCCACTTTTGTGTGGTAGTTGAAGCATCATAGAAGGTACGTTCACCACTTCTAACCTGGTTTTCTTCTGGTTGAATACCAAGTTTAGCAGTGCTTTTTAATGTACTTCCAACGGCATCTATGAAGTATACTTCTCCTGCGAAATATGCGCCTACTGCTACAGTTTTACCATCTGGAGATAATGAAATACCTCTAGGTCCCTGACCTGGCAACTCAATCTCTTTTAGTAAACCTGCTCCCCATAATGCACCTAGATCATATTTCAAATCACTCTTTTTAGCAGGATCAGCTTTGATTTGTAACCATATATCTGAATATGGTTTATCAAAACCTGATTTTGAACGGAATAATAAGGAATAATTGCTTGTCGAACCAGTCGTACCACCTTTTGATATTTTCCATTGCTGGCTCAAGCTTGTGCTGCTGCTGTTTGTTACTATACCAGCATTATTAGCAGTCGAAGCACTACTTACGTCCATATATTTCTGGCTGGATTTCACCTGAAGCTTGTAGTAGCCGTCCCCAATATCAATTAATTTCCATTTTTGATTATCAGAAGAACTCTGATCCCATTCAACTACAGCAGAATTTTCTGCGGTAGCACCTGCAGTGTCCAGTGCTTTGTTCGTTCCCCTGTTAATGATGGTATAATAACCGTCGCTACCCACCACTAACTTAAACTGTTGGTTGTTATTGCCATTATCATCCCATTGTACCAGTTGAGTACCGTTTGCAGAATTACCGCCTGGTACATCTAGCGCTCTTCCACTCTTCCTGTTCACCATCTTGTAATAAGAGTTTGAATCAATTTGAGAACTGTCACCACCATTCAAATTTCCGGATAAAAGCTGATGAAGACCATTCAAATCAATTTTAAGCACCTGATGAGTTCCAGATACACTAACCCACATGGTTTTACTGTCAGCTGATATTGCAAGTCCCCATGGGTCTGCTGCACCTTCCATCATTCTGTCTAACAAGAATGTGGTATATGCATTTTTATTAGCAATATCAATTATTGTAACTGCATTCGTCATCGTCCACCCTCTTGTTATCTGGGTAGTAGGAAGCGAAGTTTTTCCAAAAGTGTGAAGAACATACGCCCACTTGCCGTCAGGTGAACATTTAACTCCCCTTACATTTGATGAACCCTGTGGAAGCACTATATTTGCAACTTCACTATAGGTGCTCATATCGATAAATGTAACTGATGCAGCATACTTAGGTTCAAAAGCATTTCCTGATGGCAATGCATGTCCAACTATTGCATATTTACCATCAACAGTGCCATCCATCAAGTATGGATAGTTTTTCACTAATATATCTTTATCAACGTTACCAGAGGATAAATCAACAACCGATACTTTTTGGAGGCCATAATCGGATACAACAAGTTTACTGTCTACTATTGCAACTCCGAGAGGTTTTGACCCTGTCGAAAATCTTCTTGTTACCTCTCCTGAAACTGGATTAACTTCAGCAACAGTTCCAGCTCCATATTCAGAGACATATACATTTTCATTTCCGTTCCATGCAAGAGCTTTTGGCTGTCCATCCAATGGTATAACCTTTTGAATTGTACCATCAGATGCCTTCAATATTTCCAGTTGTGCTTTGGTTGAATCTGATACCGCAACCATGCTGCCATCAGGAGAATACGCAGTATCAAATGGTGAAAAATATGTATTGTCGGCTGAATAACCAATTTTACTTGCTGGGAACAGGAAGCTTAATATTGTAATAACTATCGCTACACAAAGAAGCATAGGGATTAATTTTTTATTTGAATACCTATTCATTTTTTTTAACACTCCTTTCCATCATTATAAACCAATGAATTTAATCAAGAGATGGTTCGACCTGCTCTCCTCTTAACTGTGCATCTATATTCTTATAGTCTCCGAAGAATGGTGCGATTCCAGAATCCATCCAGACTACAAATGAGTGAAGCTCACTAGGAGTAAGGCTTCCATGTCCGCCCTTAAGTCTTTGATAAAGTTTTGATGCCCTAGCTCCAAATTTTCCTGGCTCAGTTCTTGGGTAGACATGATCCCAGTTAGCACCTGCATACATTACATCAAATAGTGCAACATATGGTTTTAAATTTTTATAGGAGCTAAACCATTTAGTTGATGCATCAGTATTTCCTTTTCTAAGATCAGGCACCTTAGAACCATTATGACATGAGATACACTTTTTATCCAAAATAGGCTGAATAAGCCTTGGGAAACTCACTGGTCTTGATCCTTGTGATGAATCAGGTGTAATTGTTGACGGTGTTCTTCTTAGTGCAAGTGGCACACTTTCCGGATTTTTTGCCGCCTCACGAGCAGGTTCGTGGCACCCCTGACATAACAACCGGTTTTGTCCAGGAATAAGGAAAGTATCAGATCTCATAGTCTGAACAGCTGTACCATCTTGATCAACAACTTGGAAGAAAACAGCTTTTCCTGGTGGCATATAGAAAGAAACACTACCATCTGCTTCAACAGGTACTGATCCTAAGAGTCCCCTAGTATTTCTTCCAGCCCATGAACTTTCAGTTCCTTCATAGCTAACTACAGGGTCTGTTGCTAATGGCGTAGTCTTTGGATATACCTGCCATATTCTAAGTTCTTTAATCTTTGTCCCGGTAGGGAAGGGTAGAAGTGAATCGTAAACGTTCATTACTGATACAACTCCATCTTGAGCCTGTCCAGTAGGTTTTTTTGATCCTGGAATGCTATTTGGCACAGCACGTGGCTTTAATGGTATCGGACTATAACATGAGGTATTAGGATCATTATAAAGCATTGTCTTATTTCCTTTTGTATCTATTGCATATATACCATAGCGTTTGTTTGCGCCATTAGTATTTGCATTTGGATCATATACACACAAGAAATAGTCTTCGCTTAATGGATATGGAGTTCCATATTTTTGATCTGTTGTTGCAGCAACTTCGGTTTCTGGATATTTACAATCTGGTGTGATTTTTGTAATTGTAGAAAGGTTGTCATCATCCTCAACATCTGGATCAATAATAATTAGTGGTCCATAATTTTGAGCGTGATGTGGAGCAGCTGTTGCAACATATTTATTTGAGTTTGGTATTGCACGTAATGAGTTTTGCATCATTGGAACGTTTTTCCACCATTCGGCGCCTGAGTTTGGATAATTCAATGTAATAGATCTTGCATCAAGTCCATCTGGAGTAGTTATCCATGCAGAATGAGGATGAGTAGCACCTCTGTCCACATAGTCCCAACGTGTGTAGGCAATCATGCCGTTGTTATCCACGCATGGACTCCACTCATTAGTTTCATGATAACTGATGCATCTGATATCGCTCCCGTCTGCATTCATTGTATGTAGATTAAAGGTCGGAACTATACGCTGATGACATCGTCCATATCCTCCTCTTCTCTCTGAAATGAAAACAATTCTCCCATCTGGAAGCCACCGGGGATCGAAATCATTAACACTTCCGTCAGTCAACTGAGTAAGCTCAGTTCCATCAACATTTACCTTAAAAATGTGGTAAGTAGTGTTTTGATTCCAAACTTGGTATGAATTTTGCGCATCTGTATAGGCAAAAACAATCTGTTTAGCATCGTAGCTCAGGTCAAAGGAATAGAATGCCCCTCCTGTTAGCTTTCTTCCAGCATAACGTCCATTTTTACATACAGAATTTTGCAATACATCTGTTACAGTTGGACTGCCTGAAAGTGCATTATTCAGAATATACAATCCACCGCCTTTTACTGCTGTAAATCCGAAGTTCCCATCAATCATATGGTTCTCAACCCCTGTATATGGCTGATGCTTGGTGAAAACGATTTTGTCAAAGTCAAACTCCGGCTTTTTAAAATCAATAGTTCCCGACCATACAGAAGAAATCTGAGTAACCATGAAAATTGCTGTCATTACCATAACGGCAATAATCTTGTTAGATAGTTTTGATACCTTCGTCATTTTAAAACTCCCTCCTGTTCTAATATATTTTTTTTTAGGTTTACATTAATTCTGGTTTTGCTTTTTTATTATCAAAAACATAATACAGAATTGTACCTACGATCAATAAGATACTTCCTATCCAAACGAGACTAGCCCATTTTACTACTTTAACCTTTAGTGTTATATTGTCGTTCTCATCGATTCCTTCGAAAATAATATACAAATCTTCAGTTAATCCTGGTTTTATTACTGCTCTAGCGTGGGAGGTTTTCATTTTTTGATAATATGATAGCTCTGGTTTTAATTGAAAATTCCCTTTAGGACCTTTAACGCCTACTACAGAAACAGCTGTAGTTTTCCCAGTCTCTTCTTTCCAGTATAGGTTTCTGTATTTTACTTCGTATTCACCGACAATCATGGTATTCTCTTTTTCTAAAGTTTTATCCGTACTTAAAAGCATACCCATTGATCCTGCAAAACCAACTGCCAGTATTATCAGTGGAATGTGTAGTAATAGAGCTGAAAAACGTCTTGAATTTGAAATGAGTTTTTTGAAATTTACCGTAAATTCTAAAACCAAATTTACTACAAGCATTGCACATACAGACAGACACATCTTTGTAAGTAAGCCGTAATCAAAAAGAAATAGCATTAAACCGAATACTGCTAATCCACATACAGCACCGGGAATCATAACTTTTTTAGAGAAAAACATGGGGTTAATTGCTATGATTATAAGCAACAGTATTCCATAAATCGCAAAAACATTCTCATAGAAGCTTATTGGTGTTTCTGATGCATCTTTGACAAAGAGCCCTCCATACAAGGGGAATGCATTGCCACAGAAAATTAAAACCGCTGTTATAACACTTATAATAGAAAATATATTGTTATGTTTTAATATTTTACGCAATTTATCTTTAAATGTAGCTTCGTCGTTATTATTTATAGTGCCTTCAGAATGTAATTTTTTAATTTTGAAATAATAGATAATGAATAGCAGTACAAGTACCAATAATACCACACCGAAGATCACTGTGATACCACGGTTACTATAAGCATGTACTGATTTTAACACACCGCTCCTTGCAATATATGTTCCAACAAGTATAGTAAATACAGTTAAAAATATCAAAATAAAATTTAATCGTTTGTTGTTATTACCTTTTCTTTTCAAGTTATGAAGGAAAATCGTTGCAAACAACCAGTTAACCAAGGACGAATTCTCTATTGCATCCCATGCCCAATAACCGCCCCATCCAAGCTCAGTATATGCCCATACACCACCAGAAACAATTCCGAATGTAAGGAGAATCCATCCCCACATTGCCAACTTCCACGTAATATCTACGCTTTCTTCAGTATTTCTTCTGATGTCAAATAATTGATATGCAAAGGCTATGATGAATAAAGAAAACGCAATCATTATAACGGGTGGATGAAAGACCATTCCTATACTTTGTAGTGAGGGGTTAAGACCGAATCCATCACTTTGAGCTGTTACCTGCTTAAATGGATTGTTTATAAATGTTATGAAAAACATAAAGAGTGTCGTAATAAATAATGAAACACCAAATACGGTTTTTGTTGAACTCTTGTCTTTATTTCTAAAATAAATAATTATAAGAAGAACTGACAATACAGCAACCCATAAAAGCATTGAACCTGCACTGCCCGACCAAAAAGCTGAAATCTTATAAATTAACGGAAGCGCTTTATCGGTACTATGATATACATATTCAACAGAATAATCACCACTTACAAGTGAATAAAACAAAAGAAGTGAAGAGATTAGAACACCAAAACTTGAAACTACACCTGTTAGGATACCTAATTTTTTATTTTCCTCATTTCCTTTTTTAAAGGCAATGAGCAGTATAGATATAAGACCACATGCAAAAGCAAAACGCAACATCCACGTACCAATAAAAGTCATTAAAAAAACCTCCATATAGTAAAATTTTTTATATAAATCGAAGCTTTTCAACTTATTTACCATTCATTAAGATTAATATCATACATCCAGTACTTGATAATTAAATTACTATTGTATTTACAGTGACTTGTTACTTATTTGTAATTTTCTGTTAGTCTTTAATTGCGACAATTTGTAATTTGTTTTTGCAAATTTATCAATATCTATCTTGAATTTTTTATTGTTGTAGGAATATTTTCGACATATAAGCAAAATTTAGTAATTATACTTTATATTTTATCATTTTTTTGTGTAAATGTCAATATAGCCAAATCCTTTAAAGCCCTGAAATATCAGAGGCAAAACGTTTCGGGCAATCACAAAATTCAAACGCTTATTTTGTATTTTTTTACATTATAATCAGTTAATTTCTTGAACCCTGATTCGTTAGCTTTGTGTAATGAAACGGAGGATTAACTATAACTTAAAAGGTATGAAAACTTACTATTAACAGTAATCTTGCCTAAGTGGTGCATTTGTTGTATGGGCAAGTATAAATATAATATTTATATATGGAGGGCTTTTCATAAAAAGTTAAAACATAGGAAAGTAATTTTTACAATTGTCGAATCCAAAAGGTGTTTTATATTTTTTTGTCGTATAGATGACCTATCAGCAATATCATAACCCATATTAATACCATATGTATGAAATAAGACTGGTGGTGCCACTTCTATGATTTCGATGACGTAATAGGTCTAGCAAAAAATGATAAGAGTGAAAAGATAGACAAAGCACTAACAGAATGTATTGAAAAGCTCGAATCATCAGGCAAGCTAAGTGAAATTTACAGTAATATACATGTGCCATATAAGGAGTGGCAACCAGCTGATATGGATTGATAATATGTTAGATTTATTGTAATCAAATATTGCTTTTTAAATTAATTTGCCGATAGGGCTCTACAAGTCTTATCGGCATCATTATTCTTTTCTCCCTTATATTTTTACTATAGAAATCTTATAAACATAACTTTTGTTTACAGTAGAAATTAAAAATTTATTATTCTTAATGAAATGATGACCAAAAAAGGTTTAACGATACCACATACAGCAGTTGTACGGCGGTTATAATATTTACATATATTTTCTATTACGTAGCATCAGGAAATCCTCCACAGCTTTCGCGGAATATAAAATTCGACTCTTCAAAAACGTTATGTGTATCTTGTATATGTCCGTTTATAATATCAAGAATAAGTTGAAGGCTTCTTTTAACCATTTTTTGAACAGGCAGATCGATAACCGTCAGAGTAGGTTTTAAGAATCTGCTTGTCACCATATCTGAGAAACCTATTATTTCTACGTCATCAGGAATTCGTACTCCATTCTTTTGAAGAATTGGGTAAACTTCCTGACTATAGCTGGAAACAAGTAAAAAAAGTGAAGTAGGGAGAGTTCCTGACATCAACAACTTTTCTGCACTTCGACATCCGCCTTCTGAATCAAGAGTTTCGAGTATTGTGTGTTCTGGAAGTACAGTTATTCCATATTTTTGACATCCATCCATAAAGCCGGTTCTTCTCATACTAAAATTCCGCGACAATAGATTTGGGCTAATTAGTCCCGCACTTTTGTGTCCTCTTGCAGCAAGCAGACAAGAAACTTTTTCACCAATGCTGTAGTTATCAATGCAGACGGTATTATATTTATAATTTTGTCTATTAAATAAAAGAATAGGCATTGTAGACTCTATTTTCATCAAATAATCGACATCACTATCAGATGCACCAACTATTATTACCCCATTAAACAGCTTATTCTTAAAAACATCATCTATTTTATTTATTTCAGAATAAATATAGGGCTTGAAAACAACCTCTACATTTAGTTTGTCATTTAAAATACTATTTTGAATACCATCAAAAAAACTCACAATTAGTTCTGTAGAATACAGGGATGGCCAAAGAATACCTATAATAGCAGACGAGTCTCCTTCTGACTTATTCCGCAAACGTCTTGCATATATGTTTGGCTTATATCCAAGCAGTTTCGCTTCTTCCCATACCCTGTTTTGAGTTTTTTCAGAGATACGCAGTTCGTTACCACGCCCGTTTAAGACAATGGACACAGTACCTTGTGAGAGATTTGTTTTTTGTGCAATTAATTTTATATTTGAAGTAGCCATACTATGCTCCTTTTTCTTTTTTACATAGTTTCTTTATTTACATGCCATTATAATATTAATACTATTTCGTATTTAAAAATAGATAAAATTTGTAAATAAATTTGTATAGTTTGAAATAAAATCAATAAGTATATTGTAATATAATATTTGTTAGTTGGAAATTAATAGATGTTTAATTATTGAAAGGGGCTGTTACAAAACAAAAAACATGATATATCAACGTAAACTGCTTAAATAGTACTCCCGTGCAGTATATATCTATGGCTAGCTCACGAAATTGACGCTGAAATAGTTGCGGTTCAGAACAAGCACTTCCGCCGACCGTATTACACTCGACATCCTGTCTCGGGGTAATACTCACAGCTACTTACTTTCGCTGTGTCGGCTACAATGCTCGTTCCTCGCCTACTATTTCTAGCATCAATTTCTAACCGAGCTTCGTAATTAGATATATATTGCACTCGCGTACTATTCAAGCAATAAGTCATTGGTATACAAAAATTGTTGTTTTGCAACAGTCCCAATATTAAATTCAATAACTCAAACTTCGCACATAAAAAATCTATTGGTGTGGTAGCATTATCAATGGTTTGTTGCCAAAATAATTGCTAGAATAAGTAATGGTTCGTCTCATCAACTAATTCTAGCAATAATATTTATTCATGTACTCATCTAGTTCTAAGATTCAATTATTTAAATAAATCAGGTAGAATATCAAAAATGTACTGATTTACCCAATTCCATGCATGAGTGCCGCCATCACTTACAATAAAGTAGAAGTTTCCTTTGTTCAAATTACCCGAATAAACAAAACTATCCTTAAGCTCTTTCATCGCATCAATTTGAGGCTTTAAGTTTGGATAAGCAATATCCAAGCTGCCTGTCGCACATAATAAGTAGTAATCCTTTGGTCCATATCCTGCATCTCTTGCAGCTTTTGCGAGATATTCAGCAGTTTCCTTTGACTTTTCGCTTCCAGCCTTCTCACCAAATACCCAACAGTCACCGCTCAATGGCATATAGTATTTGAAATAGTCAAGGCAATTTATAAATGTATACCAAGTAGTAACTGAACCCATAGAAAATCCGCCAAATGCCCTATGCTCTCTTGAGGCTTTTAGATCTTTTATATCTCCTGATGCAGCATAGGTATGATATTTAGTTTCAATTAATGGAACAACTGTACTAATCAATTCTTCAGGGAAATACGCTGTATCGTTTTTTCCACCATAAAAAGTAGGTGTGACAACAATAAGAGGCTCAATATCACCGTTTGCAATCATGTTATCTATTATTCTCTTTAACTCTTTGCTTTGACCAGGACCGCCAAATATAGTATTTTCATTTTCACCGCCACCGTGCATCAAGTATAAAACATTATATTTCTTAGTAGCATCTGATGGGTTATATCCATATGGAAGATAAACATTCAGCTTTTTAACATCTTGACCGTTATTTAAATTTGTTGCATTGTACTCTAAATTTTCAATTATTCCCTGTTCTGTAATTTCTGCTTTATATGCACCTGGAACAGTTTTGAAAACTTTCTCGTCAGCTGCTTCATCTGTTAGTATTAGTTTATCCATTGCAGACTTTAAAGCAGCATATTCTTTATCAAGTATACTTTGAGTAACTTTTTTATTTTTTAGAACTATTTCTGCAGATTTTATAGCATTAGTTATTATTTCTGGATTTTTATAGCGTGTTTGATCCAGTTTTTGCGCACTCTTTACTAAATTCATTAAATTGTATGGATTTAATCCGCTTTTCGCACCAGCTGCTTTACCAGTTAGCAAAACTTCACCGAACTTTGTTGTATCGTTCCATGCACTGCCTGTTGAATCAAAAACATTTATAGTACCAGCTCTTTCAGTATCTTTTGAATCATTAATTTGCAACTCTATAGCAAAAACCTTTCCATTTGCAGGTTTAGTGTTCAGTGCAACTCTTGCCTCAACTATATAGCCGCCCTTAACCTTCTTTGAACTTGTATAAAACCTTGCAGCATCTCCGGTATCCACAGATTGAGAGTTTTCATAATTAACCCTTAAGTGTAAAGCATCTACACCATATTCTTGTGTTTTCTCATTATTTTCATCCAAAAAGATTTCTAATGAATCTTGCATATATGGAGTTTCAGACTTTACAGACATATTTTTGTCTTTCACTTCTGCAAGGACATACAGCGCGTTGTCGTCCCATAGGGTTCTGAAAACAGCTGATGTAGTTAATTTCTCTGTTGTGTATTTAGGTTTAACTACTACTGCTTTGTTCCATACTTTATCTATTTTGCCGTCAATTACAGGTGTCCCAAAATTAGCAACCATTCTGCCATTGGAGTCAAAGCCACTTTTATTTACTGATGGCTTTTTAACGTTTGCAGCAGCTGAAACATTTGAATATGAACCGCAGAAACCGGTAAATACCATAGAAACAATGCTTAGTGTAGCAATAAACAGTTTAAGTTTTCTTTTTTGCATTTAATACATCTCCTCGTTAAGTTATTTTTATGTTACTGCCGTTTTATTTAATGACTTAAAGTCACTAATTTTAAGTTTATACAATTTAAGATATACTGCTTTATAAGCATCGCAGTAATTATGTAAGGGCTTAAACTACCGTTGTATTTTAAATAGGTGATATTGCGTTTGATTTTTTGAAAGCTTAGTTATATTTATTGATAATTTATAGCTTATATTTTTTAAGATATTTTCAATGTCATAATGCTTGCTATAACGATTTAGCACCCTAATAAATTATATTTTACATGGAAAAGGATGTCAAGATATGAAATAGATTGATAACATGGACTGCTTTATCTTAGCAGTGTTTCTTTTTTTCACTGAACCATCTGAGAACGCTTCCGATTGACACAGTTAAAATTGACAAGTCATTCATACATGATATTATAAAAGATGAAAAGAATAATATTTTAACTGAAGAAGATAAACGTATTTCCCACAAGCTGGGCACAGATATTGTGGCTGAATGTATCGAACACGAGAGTCAGGTTGAATTACTAAAAAAGTATGGTTGTGATACCATCAGGGGTATTTTTACAGCAAACCTCTTCCCAAGGACAATGCTCTCTGATTCCAACTTGTGAAATAGGTAAAATACGTTTGAATGAGGAAGTCAAGTTATGTATACAAAAGTGAAAAAGAGAACAGTAAAGAAAATAATTATAAGTTTTATCTCCTTGCTACTGATTATTATCAGTGCATTTTTAATATACGTCTCAAACTATTACCATGCTGACTCCGTTACAATAGAGGCTGCAAAAATTGATAGCGGTATAGACATTACGAATGAAAACGGAGCACTCATATTTGACCCTGGTAATACGGACACAGCACTAATCTTTTATCCAGGAGGCAAAGTTGAATATTCTGCCTACGAGCCTTTGCTGATAAAAATTGCTCAGAAGGGCATCCTTTGCATCCTGCCCAAGATGCCCTTTAATTTAGCAGTATTTGATATAGATTCGGCGGACACATATATTCCCGAATATCCAAAAATTAAGCATTGGTACATCGGAGGGCACTCCCTAGGAGGAAGCATGGCCGCAAGCTATGCCTCTAAAAACAACGTAAAGCTAGAAGGACTGGTTCTGATGGCATCATACTCCACAGCCGATATTTCCTCTAAAGGTATAAGTGTTATGAGTATATATGGAAGTAAGGATGGTGTTATGAACAAGGATTCTTATAAGAACAATAAAAGCAATCTTCCTGATAGCCTTAAAGAGATAGTACTCAATGGCGGTAATCATGCAGGTTTCGGATGCTATGGTGCACAAAAAGGCGACGGAGAAGCAGAAATCACTTCTGGGCAGCAGCGCTCAGGCCGTTGCGGAATTTTGCCATATAGAGAATGCAAATGAATAGGACGTTTAGCAAGGATTGTTGTTTTTGGAGATGATCACAGAGGACATGGTAAAACTGCAGCTCTTAACGGCAAATTAGGGTCAATCGGAAAAGATGGATTTAATAATATCGTTGATGATGAATATATGATTACACAAATACTTAAGAAGAAATACCCTAATATCCCTATCTATATATTTGCACATAGCTTTGGATCATTTGTAGGACAAGAATATATAACAAAGTATAGTAAAGATATCAATGGAATTATACTTTGTGGTTCATCTGCACAGAAGGGATTAAAATTTATATCTGCAAAAGTAATAGCTTCTATTTATAGCAAAATATTTGGTGAAGAGAAGGAAGCAAAATTTCTAGAAAAACTATCATTTAGGAGCTATAATAACAGAATAGCCCCAAGTGATAAGACTAATTGGCTAAGTCGCGATTTGGAAGAAGTTACTAAATATTATACAGATCCTAATTGTGGATTCACTTGTTCAGCTGGTTTCTACTATTATTTTTGCGATGGACTAACAAAACTATATAAAAAGAATAAATTAGAGCATATTTCTAAAAACTTACCTATTTATATTATTGCAGGGCAAGAAGATCCTATAGGCAAATATGGTAAAAACACCAAAAAACTATACACTATTTATAAAAAACTAGGTATATCAGATTTGAAATTTACACTTTATAAGGATGCAAGACATGAACTTTTAAATGAATTAAACCGTGATAGCATAAGCAAAGATATTTTAAATTGGATAAATGAACATTTAGTGTAGACAACTATGACTTAAAGTAATTACAAATTAATTGAAGGGTGGAATGTACAGTGGTTAATCCGGCTTACGAAATTGAAAGATTGCTTCAGTTTGGGAGTAAGCATGGTCTAATTGATAAACTGGATACTATAATTGCTAGAAATCAGTTATTGGACTTATTTAAACTCAAAGAACCATATTGTGGAGAGGTTGCAAAAGAGGAACTTCAGTATCCAACTGAAATATTAGATAGACTTGTAAAATATGCTGGTGAAGAAGGCCTCTTTGATAAGGAGGTATATGCCTTAAGAGAACTGTTCGATACGAGAATAATGGGGCTTCTTATGCCACGTGAGTCAGAAGTTGTGAGGAAATTTAATGAATCGGCTCAAACGGAATCTATAAAGGCTGCAACAGGTTATTTCTATAATCTTTGTACAGCATCCAACTATATCAGAACTGCACAAATCGCAAAGAATATTAAATGGAATGCTAATTCTAAATACGGAGACCTTGAGATAACTATAAACCTTACGAAGCCTGAAAAGGATCCAAAAACAATTGAGATGGAGAGACTTCAACCACAGGCAAATTATCCTAAATGTATGCTTTGTGTTGAAAATATTGGCTATGCAGGGCGAATTAACTTTCCAGCAAGACAGACACATAGAATCATACCTATAACTCTGTGCGGGGAACAATGGTATTTTCAGTATTCACCCTACGTTTACTATAATGAACACTGCATTGTTTTTAGCGAAAAGCACGTTCCGATGACTATTTCAAAGAATACATTCAGTTGGCTTCTTGACTTTGTAAAACAATTTCCCCATTACCTTTGTGGCTCAAACGCCGATCTTCCCATAGTTGGGGGATCAATACTAAGCCATAACCATTTTCAGGGAGGGAATTACTTGTTTCCAATGCAAAAAGCCCCTATTATCAAGAATTATAGGCTTGCAGAATTTAAGAATGTCAAAATCGGTATAGTTAAATGGCCGTTATCAGTTTTACGTGCTGCCAGCGATGATATAAATGAACTTGTCGAGTTTTCAGATTTTATTCTCAATAAATGGAGAGACTATAGCTACGAAAGTGCTTACATACTGGCATATTCAAAAAAAGAAAACAGCAGTATTCCTCATAATACCATTACTCCTATAGCAAGAAGGAATGAAGAAGGAAAATATGAAGTGGATTTGGTACTCCGTAATAATAGGACTACTGATGAGTTTCCTGATGGTATCTTCCACCCTCACAAGGAAATACACCATATAAAGAAGGAAAACATCGGACTTATTGAGGTTATGGGACTTGCAATTCTGCCAGGTAGACTTAAGAATGAAATAGAGCAGATAAAGCAAATTCTGTGTGGAAGTTTGGAAGAAGATGGAATATATTGTGAGGACAGTATATTGTATAAGCATAAGGACTGGATTGAAGAGCTTGTTTTAAAGTATGGAAAGAATTTAGCACTACAGAATGCTGATGACATTATAAAGCTTGAAATCGGCAAAAAGTTTGAGACTTGCCTTGAGCATTCAGGCGTTTTTAAACAGACAGATGAAGGTCTTGCAGCATTTGAGGCATTAATGAAATACATCGGCTGCAATTAGGAAGAAAGTTTTGAAATTTAAAACGTATATATAATAGGGGCTGTTGCAAAACAAAAAATATGATATATCAAAGGTAAACTGCTTAAATAGTACTCCCGCGCAGTATATATCTATGGCTAGCTCACGAAATTGACGCTGAAATAGTTGTGGTTCAGAACAAGTACTATTCAAGCAATAAGTCATTGGTATAAAGAAATTGTTGTTTTTCAACAGTCCCTATTCTTCCCTTTTCTCACGTTTGTGTGGTATAATAGAATAAAATTACACGTTTGCGCGAAGAGAGGTATAAAAATGAGGCAGAAGACCAAAAATATAGAAGTTGTATTGAAAAAATCAGATAAAATCACTATGAAGTTTCTTGACGGTAAAGTTTTAAGCGGAGAAGTTACTAATATTAAAGATGAAACTGCGGAAGCTATTCTTATTGAGCCATCTGAAAATAATATTGCAATCCATCATTTTGAAATAAATGCCACTCCACTTTACAATAATTCACATATTCTCACTCAAGTGTTCACTTTTGCAGAAGCATCGGAGCTTTGGAATATTGATTCAAGCACACTCCGCCATCGTGTTACAAGTGAAAAATTAATAGAAGGCTTAGATTATAAAAAAAGTGGTAAGGTTTGGCTAATAACGAAAGGTGCAATGGAGAGATTGTATGGTATTCTTTGAATGTCCTTTTTTATATCCCAATTACTGCTTTCATTATTACCGTTTTATCCTTCTAAAATTTTAGGAACATTATCTGATTTTTAACGTCTAAGTATATACGATTTATTTTAGCAAATTTAACATAGCGAAATTTAAACCATGTATGTTGAATGTGTATTACGGCTATATAGCTAAGATGAACCATGTGTGGTTCTTAGTAGCGTGCTATTCAATGGAATTATTTTGCTAAAATCAGATTATAATACTATTTTTAAATGCAGATTAGTATAAGAAAGGATGAAACCAAATGAAAAAAAGACTTGTTTTCGGCATTATTTTAACTCTAACTATTTCATTGTTATCTGGCATGCTCTTCCCTGCTTCAAGCCAGTCAACATCTTTACCAACCCAAGAAAGTGAAACTGCACAAAACCCTGTAAACAGTGAAGTATACCTTTACTTAGGAAGTCCTCTTTTACTTTCACAGGATAAAATTTCTCCTCTTGATTCCAAAAATCTAGATGTGGCAGCCACAGTAATTGATAACCGTACTTTTGTACCTCTTCGTGCGCTGTCAGAATATTTTAAAGCTGATGTAAGCTATAATGCAGATGAGCGAAAAGCAGTTTTAACTTATAACGGTAAGCGTTACATATTTCCAATTGGTGAAAAAAAGTATATTATTGAAGGTGTTTTAACAAAAAAAGAAATAGCCATGGATACCAAAGCTACTATTTTAAACCAACGCACTATGGTTCCTTTAAGAGTAATATGCGAAGATATTTTAAAACGTAAAGTTACATACTATGATAAAATAATCGCTATAAGTGATAATGCGATTAACTTAAAAGAAAACAAAGAGCTTACAGCGAATGTCAGATTAAAAATAGGCTCAGCACTAAAGGCACAGTCACTAGATCAGATAAAATCTTTAATGGTTCAATCAACAAATCGTCTTGACTATGATGTAGCATTCACAGAAAGTTTTAATGGTGCATTAAAAACCGCAGATGCATCTGTAAGCAGCACCACCCCATCAGAGTCTCCTGCTGCTACAGTTGGCTATTCTAGCACAAATACTCAAGTACAAGGAATTGATGAGGCCGATATTGTAAAAACTGACGGTAAGTACATTTTTATAGCCGGCAACAATGCAGTTCGAATCGTTAGCACTGATACTAATGGGCTTCTTAAAGACATAGCAATTATCAGACTGCCACAAAATAAAACTCTAACTGAAATATACATTGATAAAAACCGACTTGTTTTGATGGGAAGTAAATATGACATTCAGAATCAAAAACTACCCGAACAAAAATCCGAATTAACTAAAACTTCCGGAAAAGAATTGTCAAATATTGCGATGGATTCCAAGTTATATATGCCTAACATCCATAAAAACTACAGTTTCGTAGATGTTTATGATATTTCAGATTACCAGAATCCTAAATTTATCAAAGGTCATGAAATGGAAGGCAATTATCAATCCAGCAGAAAAAATGGAGAAACTGTATATCTTATAACTAATACGTATGTACGTGACAATATATTTTTGCCTTTGATGAAAGATACTACGATTAACAATGAGTCTGTTTCAATACCTATAAAGGATATTATGGTAATGCCCGATTGTAAGGCATCTGGTTATTTAGTTGTGTCTGCCCTTAATATTAATAACACTGAAAAAACTCAAGTTGAGGCTATTACTACATCTGGTTATACTACATACATGAATAATTCATCTCTATATTTAGTTGGTAATAACTACAGTGGAGAATCAACCATAACCAAGTTTAATATTGATGGTATGAATATAGGTTACGCTGGCTCAGGTAAAGTAAATGGCTATGTACTAAATCAGTTCTCTATGGACGAATACAATGGATATTTTAGAATAGCTTCTACCGGAAATAACGAGAATAACCTATTTATACTGGACAATTCTCTAAACATATGCGGTTCAGTAACAGGTTTAGCAAAAGGTGAGCAGATATATTCAGTTCGTTTTATCGGAGATAAAGGCTATATAGTTACATATAGAACAATGGATCCTTTGTTTGTGTTTGATTTATCTGATCCAAAGAACCCCAAAGTAACAGGTGAACTTAAAATACCAGGGTTCAGTAATTATCTACACCCTATTGGAGAAAACTTAATTTTAGGCATAGGGCAGGATACTTATGAAATATATAAGAAGGATTCAGACGGTAAGGACGTTGTAGTTGGAACAAGACAAGGAGGAATCAAGCTATCGTTATTTGATGTATCAAACATGGGTAAGCCAAAGGAAATATCTAACTACGTGTTAGGTGACTCAGGCAGTTATTCCGAAGTATTTCATAATCATAAAGCTATTATGTTTGATTATGTTAACAACAATGTAGTATTTGATGCATCTATAACAGACACTTCAAATGATAGACGTCAAGGAGCTGCTGTCTTTAACATTGATAGCAATAAAATTAACCTTAAGGGTATTTTAGAGTATATACAACCTGAAGTCTATGGAACATATATACCTTACGGTCGCCGAACCTTATATATTGGTGATAAACTCTACTATATTCAGGATGGAGTAGTGTCTTCATATAATTATAAAACACTGAAAAAAATTGATACTCTTACATTAAAGTAAACTCCAAAAAATTATTAAAACTTTTTATGTGGGAAGGTTAATTATAAGAATAATAATTTAATTTATAAAAATTGCTTGAATCATTAGCGAATAATCCAGCATGACTCAAGCAATTTTTTTCTTTTACTAGTTTGCATATATTTATATAAAAACTTAGAATACATTTTACTACTTACTGCTTTTTATAATCCAATAACATCTTCCTTAATGTTGATGCATGCATTCCCTCATCCTCAGCAAATTCTTTGAAGACATCCTTAACATGGTCATCCTCTATTCTTTTTGCATACATTTCATAATCTCGGACAAGCTCCATTGAATTTTCCCATGCTCTAAGTAACCTATCATACGTCGTTATTTCTATTTCATTTTCATTCATAGTAATTTCACTACGCTAACCTAAAATTTTTAAATTATGCGTAATTCTCCTTTCTATAATTTGATTAATTATAGTGTTTACATTTTTAATTAACCTAATGCATGATAAATCTTTTAAATAAATATAAAATTATCTATTCAAAAACTTACCTGAATAATACTATAAATAATCCAAAGAATATACATTAGTTAAAATACCTTTAACAAGAAAGGATTATTTACTATGGAGAGAGTTGAACGTAAGGAAAGATCCAGCTTTGTAGATTTCTTTTTGCGCCTAGTTGTAGGAGCAGTTGTTTTAGCAATTACTGCATACTTTACACCTGGATTTACAATTTCATCATGGATTTCGTTGGCAATAGCTGCGGTAGTGCTAGCTGTGTTGGATGTACTTGTTAATATGATTACAGGTATCAATGCTACTCCTTTCGGAAGAGGAATATCTGGCTTCATATTAGCTGCTGTTATCATCTATGCTATAAAGTTTTTCGTTCCTGGATATGATATAACAATACTAGGTGCTTTAATTGGTGCAGTAGTCTACGGTATTGTAGATGCAATCATTCCAGGCCGTGCAATGTGAATACTTTGAATTAAGAGTAATATTTCAACTATAAGGAGTGGCTCTTTGCTACTCCTTAATTTTTTCAAAAAAAAATGTCCCCCGAAAGGGACAAATCAGTGTGTTAATTTGAATCAGTTTGCCGTTACTATTAGTATTCCACAAACATATATACTTTAACCTTTATTTTCCAAATATTTTTTGCAGATTAAATTCTTGGATAATTACTCAACTTTCTCAGCTGAAATTTGTGGGTTTCTTAATAATTTATTACCCATCACTTACAAATATTCTATTCCATTAAAAATAAATAACAATAATATGATATAATTAAAATTATCAGTTTATTAATGTTATCTATTTTAAAAAAATAGATATACTAAATATTGTATTTATATTATTTTACATTTTTAAAATGAAGAATGGTGGTATTTACGAAATGAGAATTGCAAGTTTTATCAAAAAATTTAATAAGACCTACTCGATTGTTATAATTCCAAATAGTAACGATTCAATTAAGAAATATTCCCTTAAGGCACCTTTTGTAAAAATATCGGCCGCATTGCTTATAATTTTTACACTTTCACTTTCGGCATATTGCATTAACTTATCAAGGGATAGTGCCAATATCAAAGAAGTTAGCAAAGAAGCTCTACAAAAGCAAGTAGAAACCTTGTCACTATCAATTGTTGAACAAAATAAAGCATTAGCAGAAAGTAATAATCAGATTAAATCATTACAATCCACTGACACCGAAAATAAAAAGAAAATTAAAGAATTTTCAAAGATGTATATGGAGATAGCTAACAAGTATATTTCTAAATCCAACAGAGGAACCACTGCTAAAAGCAAAAGCGAAAGCCAGACTGGTTTAGATTTGCTTAAGCTAAACAGTTTCATTCAGCAAATAAACAAGAATTTAGATTCAGATGAAGATTTGGCTAAGGATCTTAAAACCTCAGAAACAAAGCTTGAAAGGATTGTTAATGCTCTCCCTACATCAGTTCCAGCTTTAGGAAAAGTTACTTCACCATTTGGTATGAGAATGCATCCTATCAAAAAAGTATACAAAACCCATGAAGGTGTTGATATATCCTCATCAAAAGGTGACCCAATACATGCATCTGCTTCAGGTATAGTAGTATACTCAGGATATTCCAGCGGATATGGCAAATATGTTATAATCGATCATAAAAATGGATATAGTACTATATATGCGCATGCTTCGGAATTATTAGTAAAGAGCGGTGATAAAGTAGATAAGAGTCAAAAAATCGCATTGGTTGGTAGTACTGGATTAAGTACAGGTCCTCATCTGCATTTTGAAATAAGAATAGACAATATTCCTGTTAATCCAATTGAGTATGTTAATTTTAGCTCCTCAAATTAATATATGGTTCGTAATTATAACTTTGTTGGTTTAGATTAAATAAACTTTAATAAATATTATTGTTCAGATATTCAATAAAAGGGAGGAAAACCATTGTTTAATAAGCAAACAGATTTTGAAAAAGCAAACTTTGATACCTTAATAGGATCAAATACAGAATTAATAGGCGATATTAATTCTAAAGGAATTATAAGAATAGACGGCAAGGTTACAGGAAATATTTCTGTTCAAGGTGACCTTTTTGTTGGTGCGGAAGCTTATATAAAAGGTAATGTTAGCGCATCAAATATTAACGTTGCGGGCAACATTGAAGGCGATATTTCCTCAGTTGGTGTTCTCAAACTTCTATCTACAGCAAAGTTAATTGGTAATATTCAAGTAAAGACCTTAACATTGGATGAAGGTAGTGTTTTTGATGGAAATTGCAAAATGCTTGAAAATCAGGCTTCCAAAGCATCATCGTTCAACAAAAAGAAGGATTTCAAAAAAAACCCTGCTATTGACGAAGGACAGCCTGAAATGTAATTTCGTTTATTATGTCTATTTTAAGAAACTCCATTTCATAAATTAGCTGAAATGGAGTTTTTTATACGTAAAAAACTTGAGGTATAATTGACTTCACTAAAAATTATGTACTTATAATCTTTTTATGATATAATGTTTTGAGCAAATATATTACTTATTTCCTATTTTTAACAATATTATGAATTAAGTAAACTTACTTATTTGGTTATTTTGTTTTATGGAGGTTATGTATGTATGAAATCTAATGAGAGTACTGCTTCAGGCAGGAGCGAGCAAAATAAAAAAAAGAAGAAAAAAAGTGTTTACTCACAGTTTGCTCTTGCTGTTATTAAAACAGTAGTTGTTATCTTTTTATCTATAGGATGTACTTTTGCTGGTATATTAGGTGGTGCCTGTCTTAGTTATATAAAAAATGCCGATGCTATAACACCTGACCAGCTTGAGTTAACTAAACTGACATCCTTTATATACGATAAAGATGGAGCTGAAATGGCACAAATTAAAGGAAGTGAAAATAGAGTTGTTGTTGTACATTCAGAAATACCAGATAATATGAGGAATGCATTTATAGCAATAGAAGATAAGAATTTCTATAATCATGGCGGTGTTGATATCAAAAGATTTGCAAAGGCTGCCATTAGCTATATAATTCATTTTGGTGATGCTTCCTTTGGTGGTAGTACCATTACTCAGCAATTGGTTAAAAACATTACAGGCAATCAAGATTCCACAATAAAGCGAAAAGTTCAGGAAGCTTGGCAGGCAATGCAGCTTGAAAGAGACCTGTCAAAAGATCAGATACTTGATAATTATATGAATCGTATTACTACAGGTTCAGGTTGCTACGGTGTTCAAGCTGCTGCGAAAAAGTTTTTTAATAAAGATGTAAAAGATTTATCTCTTGCCGAATGTTCTAGTATTGCAGGTGTTACCAAATCCCCTGGATATTATGACCCAACCTTAGGTGAAAATAACAAAAAAAGAAATAAAGAACGTCAGGAAATTATTTTAAAGGCAATGCTTGATCAAGGAAAAATAACTCATAACGAGTACAATGAAGCAATTGCAGAAGAACTTAAAATCTATAAGAATGAAAATGCCGAGAGTGTTTCTTCTAACAATGTTCAAAGTTTTTTTGTAGACTATGTTTTGACTCAAGTACAGAAAGACTTAATGGAAAAGTACAATATTTCCAGTGATGCCGCTAATATAAAGATCTACAATAGCGGATTAAAAATATATACAACTCAGGATACTAAAATTCAGAAAGTAATGAATGAAGAATTTACAAATATAGAGAACTTTCCAGTTAATAAAAAGATTAGTAACCCTGATATGCAAGCTCAAGCTGCGATGCTTGTTCTAGATCCTGCTTCAGGACAAATTCGTGGTATGTATGGTGCTTATGGCTCTAAAAAGGGTAATTTTACACTTAACAGAGCTACATCCATGAATAGACAGCCTGGTTCAAGCTTTAAGCCAATTGCTGTATATGGTCCAGCTATAGACTTAGGCTTAATAACGCCAGCAACTGTTGTAGATGATGTTCCTATTTATCTTGACCCTCAGAATCCTACCAAACCATATCCTAAAAATTCAGAATCAAGCTTTAGAGGTCTTTCTACAATAAGAACTGGTATTAAAAGTTCCATAAATGTAGTAGCTGCAAAAGTTTTTATGGATTACTTAGGAGCAGAAAAATCAATTGCTTATTTAAAAAAGTCTAACATTGATAGGTCAAAAGAAGGGTATGTATCAATGGCTCTTGGTGGATTAAATGTAGGTGTAAATCCTTTAATTATGGCATCAGCATATGTTCCATTTGTACATGAGGGTGTTTATCTTGAGCCAATTTCATATACAAAGGTAACTGATGAAAGTGGTAATGTAATACTTGATAAAACACAAGCACAAAAAAAGAATATTGTATATAAGGAAACTACAGCCTTCCTTATGACAAATATGATGAGAGATGTTGTAACCAATGGTACAGCAGCTACAGGTGGATTAGGAACTGTTAAAAATTCTGCTGGCAAGGTCATTCCAACAGCCGGTAAAACTGGTACAACAAACGATAACTACGACAAATGGTTTGTTGGCTTTTCACCTTATTATGTTGGAGCAACTTGGTACGGCTACAATAACCCAAAAACATTAAAATCTTCTGAGTATAATCAGTCTCTTAAGCTCTGGAATAAAGTAATGAATAGAATACATTCTGATTCACAGGTCAAGGACTTTGAGCAGCCTAGTGGGATAGTAAAAAAATCCATATGTATCTATTCAGGTAAATTACCTGGAGAGCATTGTAGCCATGACCCTAGAGGTAATGCAATTAGGACAGAATATTTCGCTAAAGGTACAGAGCCTAAAGATACCTGCGATGTTCATATATTAGCAAAGGTAGATACTACATCCAAAGATATATACGGTAGACCTTTACTTGCTAACCAATACTGTCCTGCATCAGTAGTCCAGGAAAGAGTATTTATTCAAAGACCTGTTCCTTATCTTCCTAAAGATTCATCTTTAGTGTCAAAGATTAAGGATTGGATGTATGAATTGCCGCAAGGTGAATATTGTACTAAGCACAGTGCATCTAATGTTGCAGGCCCTCCTAATCCAGGACCTGCAAATGCAAATGCAAATACTAATCAGCAATCAAATCAGGGAATATTTGACAGTCCGTTGCTACCCATAGAGAGTGATGAGGGATTAGATGTTATTCCATAAGAAAGCAATGATTTTTAGATTATATAATAAAGTGCACCGACAATGTCAGATAACACACTAACATTGTCGATGCACTTTTATTTATACTAAAGATATCTATTAAAAAGATATCTATTAAAAAGAAATCTATTTATGGTTTCCTACAAAAACTGTACCAATATCTTCTCCATTAATTATGTCCATAATAATTTCTGGATTGCTGCCATTTGTTAAGACTACATCTACACCTGCTTTTGTAGCAATTTTAGCTGCTTTAAGTTTTGTGACCATTCCACCTGTTCCCCTCTTTGTGCCCGCACCTTCAGCACAAAGTTCTATGTCTGGTGTAATTTCATTAATAATAGACAGCATCTTAGATTCTGGATTCTTTTTTGGGTCAGAGTCAAAAAAGCCATCAATATCAGATAATATAATTAACAAATCAGATTTTATAAGTTTAGCAACAAGTGCAGATAAAGTATCGTTTTCACTGAAAGTATCTTTTTGACCAGCCTTCAATTCAACGATGGATACAGAATCATTTTCATTTACGATTGGAACTATACCTTTTTTTAGTAATGTTTCAAATGTATTTACAACATTTTCACGACAATTCTCATCACTCATTATGTCTCTAGTCAGCAAAATCTGTGCAACAATATGCCCATATTCAGAAAAGAATTTGCTGTACATATGCATAAGCTCGCACTGTCCAACAGCAGCCACTGCCTGCTTCTCTCGTATAGTCTTTGGTCTTTCAGTCATTTTAAGCTTATCTACACCCACCCCAACAGCTCCAGAAGTTACAAGTATAACCTCTTTGCCCTGATTGGATAAATCAGAAATAATCCTAGACAGCTTATCTATACGGGTAAAGTTTATTTTACCGGTGTCATAGGTCAATGTTGATGTTCCTACCTTAATTACTATCCTCTGTGCATCATTTAAATGTTCTCTTTTGAAGTCCATTTTAACCTCCATTTGAACGATGTACTATATTGATTAATCATAAAGTCGTACATCGGGTTAGTTTAATATCTACAGAAATTATTACATTTATAATTATGTATAATAACAAATAAGTATACAATACTAAAATATTATATACTTATTTGCATATTATTTCTATATAGATTAAACAACTTCTAACTATTTTTACTGCCCGTAATAGGAATTTTTACCATGCTTGCGAAGGTAGTGTTTATTCAGTAACTCCTGCTGCATAGGTTTTATGTTTGGATTCATCATCTGGTTATGCCATGCCATAAAAGCTAATTCCTCAAGCACAACAGCATTGTGGACAGCATTTTCAGCATTTGTTCCCCATGTAAATGGGCCGTGGCTATGTACTAAAACTGCTGGAATATCATTTTCACTTTTACCTACAAAGGTTTCTACAATTACATTTCCAGTCTCATATTCATAGTGTCCAGGTTCTCCACCTATCTCCTCTGCCGTCATCTTTCGTGTACAAGGAATCTCACCATAGAAATAATCTCCATGTGTAGTCCCTAGAGCTGGAATTCCCATACCTGCTTGCGCATAAATAGTTGCCCATCTGCTGTGCGTGTGTACTATGCCTCCGATTTCAGGAAATGCACGATACAATGCCAGATGTGTAGGTGTATCAGAAGATGGTTTCAATGCACCCTCCACCTTTTCACCAGTTTTTAAATCAATGACAACCATATCCTCCGCTTTCATCTTTTCATACTCTACACCTGAAGGTTTTATCACAACAAGCCCATTTTCCCGGTCTATACCTGATACATTTCCCCATGTAAAAGTAATAAGTCCATGTTTAGGCAGAAGTAAATTGGCTTCAAAAACCTCATTTTTTAATGCTTCAAGCATAAATTTCATCCTCTCTGAACTAGGTATAAATTACCATCATCATTGTTGTACTAATTGCAAGTAAAATATTGGCTTCTATTTCAAATACTAAGTTGTACTAATTGCAAGTAAAATATTGGCTTCTATTCTAAATAAGAAATAGTATTATTTCAACTTCCATGCAATATCCGCAAGAAGCAATTCTTGCTCAAGTTTTTCAATATTAGTATCCTTAGAAATATGCACAAACTCAATATCCATTATACGTGCCCAGTCTCTCATTTGCTCAGCAGTTATATCATATGTTAGCACTGTATGGTGTGCACCTCCTGCAGTAATCCATGCCTCTGCTCCTGTAAGCAAATCAGGCATAGCTTGCCACATAACGCGAGCAACTGGTAGCTTTGGCATATCATATTGAGCTTTAACACATTCTATATCCTGACAAATCAAGCGCAACCTTCCGCCCATATCTATAAGGCTTAATACAATAGCTTTACCCGCTTTTCCTTCAAAAACAAGACGAGCAGGGTCAGCTTTTCCTCCTATGCCAAGGGGATGTACTTCAATTTTGGGCTTATTAGTTGCAATAGTAGGGCAAACCTCCAACATATGAGCACCCAAACTGAATTCGTTTCCCTTTGTCAAATCATATGTATAATCCTCCATAAATGAAGTTCCGCCAGTTTTTCCTTCAGCCATTGCTTTTACTACAGCAGTCATTGCAGAAACCTTCCAGTCGCCCTCACCGCCATATCCATAACCTAGCTCCATCAAGCGTTGACTAGCTAGTCCTGGGAGCTGTTCCATGCCATACAAATCTTCGAATGTATTGCTGAATGCTTTGCACCCTTCGCTGTCTAACAGTTTCTTCATAGCAATTTCTTCTTTAGCCTGGTATCGAACACTTTGAAGATTGTCTGTGTTAATTTCATACTTATCTGTATACTCAGCCATCAGTGTAGCTACTTCTTCTTCGGTAACATTGTTGATATACTCTACAAGAGTACCTACAGGCCAAGTATTTACCTGCCATCCAAGCTTAGTCTGCACTTCAACCTTATCACCCTCAGTTACAGCAACATTACGCATGTTGTCACCAAAGCGCATCACCTTAAGCTTCTTACTGAATGCAGCACCTACAGCAACACGCATCCAATCGCCTATCCTTTCCTGTATATCAATATCCATCCAGTAGCCAGCAATAACCTTACGTTTCAAACGAAGGCGCGCGCCAATAAAGCCGTGTTCACGATCACCATGAGCAGCCTGGTTAAGATTCATAAAATCCATGTCAATAGTATCAGCAGGAATTTCTCTATTATATTGAGTTGCAAAATGGCAGTAAGGTTTTTGCAAATCCTTCAAGCCATTAATCCACATTTTAGATGGACTGAATGTATGCATCCATGTAATAATTCCGGCACATTCATCATGATAGTTCGCATCTTTTACTATATTAGATATTTCTTCAGGAGTTTTTGCAGTAGTTTTATATACTATTTTACAAGGCAATACTCCTGTTTCATTCATCTTTTCAGCCATTTCTGCAGCACGGGAAGCTACTGTATCCAGAACCTCCTGCCCATATAAAAACTGACTTCCTACTACAAACCAAAATTCATAATCTTTCATTGCCATATCAGATACACTCCTTTTATTTTATTGAATCTATAGCTGCACGTTCTACGGTAAGCCCTTTTGAATATTGTTCCATAAATTTGTTGAACCCTTCTACATCTGCTAATGTAGGTTTAATATCTTCACCAGACTTTCCTGCAAACACCTTATTATTCAGATAATCTTCCAGTGTTTCATCCTGTGTTTTATTCTTCATATATGCTGCCAGAAGTGCAATTCCCCACGCTCCACCTTCGCCTGCTGTTTCCATTACAGTAACAGGAACATTTATCGCATCTGCCATCAGCTTTTGTCCTACACCCTTTGTTTTGAATAATCCACCATGTCCCATTAGCTGTTCAATGCAAACATGTTCCTTTTCAAAAAGAATATCCATACCAAGCCTTAATGTGGCAAGAGTAGCATAAAGATTCGCACGCATAAAATTGGCAAGAGTAAAATTGCTATTTGGTGTACGCACAAATAGTGGACGTCCTTCATCCATATTCGTTATAGGCTCTCCTGAATAATAATTATATACGAGTAAACCTCCGCAATCTGCATCACCCTCTAGGGCTTTATAATAAAGGCTATCATATAAAGGTCCCTTGCTTATATCGTTACCCAGAACAGTAGCAAATTCCTTGAAAAGCCCTACCCATGCATCAACATCTGAAGTACAATTGTTGCAGTGAACCATAGCCACAGGTTTACCGCTTGGTGTCGTTACCATATCAATCTCAGGATAAACCTGTGATAGCTCATTTTCCAAAACTAACATAGCAAAAATAGAAGTGCCGGCAGATACATTTCCTGTACGTACACTAACACTATTAGTAGCTGCCATTCCAGTACCTGCATCTCCCTCTGGCGGACACAATGGAATACCTGGCATCAATTGTCCTGATACATCTAGAAGTTTTGCACCCTCTTCGGTTAGAACTCCTGCAGCATCACCTGCCATTAGAACACTTGGCAAAATATCATTAAGTTTCCACGGTATATTTTTGTCGGCAATAAGTTCATCAAATTGCTTAATCATATTTTCATTGTAATTGCTGGAAGAACTGTCGATAGGGAACACACCTGATGCATCTCCTACGCCTAGAACTTTCTTTCCTGTTAATTTCCAATGAACGTATCCAGCTAGAGTAGTAATAAAGTGAATTTCGCTGACATGCTCCTCTTCATTTAAAATAGCCTGATAAAGGTGTGCAATACTCCAGCGCTGTGGAATATTAAAGCTGAATAGTTCTGACAATACTTCAGCTGCCTTTTCAGTAATTGTGTTTCGCCAAGTGCGGAAAGGCACTAATTGCTGTTCATTCGTATCAAACACAAGATACCCGTGCATCATGGCTGAAAAACCAATGGCATTAAGTTTCACTAGCGGTACACCGAATTTGCTTTTTATTTCTTCAGCTAAATTTTGATAGCTTTTTTGTATCCCTGTCCAAACATCATCTAAATGATATGTCCAAATATTATTCTCATATTGATTTTCCCACTCATAACTGCCAGATGCTATAGGAATATGTTTGTCATCTGTTAATACTGCCTTTATACGTGTAGAACCTAGTTCAATTCCTAAAACTGTATGTCCTTCATTGATCTTTAGAATAACTTCATCTCTATTCAATCTAGTCTCCGCCCCTTTCATACCAACCTCCATGCCTAATTAGGCATAAACTTTGATAAGCAACAATAAATTAATTATAATGTATTTAAAACAATTAAATTATAACCGCATTTATTAGATACCACTTACATACTTACTTGCATACCACTCAAATGCGCCATTCGATTTAAATACCATATTTACATATTAATACAAGTTGTACGTACAACTTGTATTAATAAAATAATACCGCATTAATATGAACGGTACAATAATAAACATCTCCAAAAATTACTATGATATTTCGTCATATGCAACAATATCATTCGATACTCCACGGCAAAACAGCAGGCTTTTCCTTTTTGCTTTTTAACAAATTTATTATTTTGTTTGCAGAAAAATGCCCAATCTTCTCTTTTGGATTTGATAATGAAATAAATGGTGTTGCTGATAACTTTGCAATAGTGCTGTTATCAAAACTAACTATTTCAATATCCTGTGAAATTTCTGAGCTTAATTCCTTAAGTTGCTGAGAAACCAGAAGTGCTACCTCGTCATTATAGCATACTACAGCAGTACAACCTTCAAGTAATTGTTTGACAGAACTTGCAATAAGTTTATCCCGATTTTCAGTAGTATACCAAACCACAATGTCATCATCGACTGAAAGCCCTGCTTTACGTAATGCTTCAGCATAACCAGCATATCTCTTATGTCCCTGTATGTCATCACTCTTAAATATTCCTGCAATACGCTTATGGCCTTTCTTCAAAAGAATTTCACATGCCATATTTCCACCACATCTGTCATCAGCCACAACATATATGGGATTTTTGAGCTCAGGATAAAAACCATTTATAAATACAACAGGTATGCCAAGCTTGCCAAATTGTTCATACAAGTCAATATTGGGATTCGGCAGAGCAGTTTTGGTTCCTTCAACAATCAAACCATCTATTGGCTTATTGAGTAAATCCAGTAGCACCTTACGTTCGTTGTCTACACGGTTCCGAGTAGCTGAAAGCATTGATGTATATCCATTTTCAGCAAGCACATGATCAATGCCCTTTAAAATTGCAGGAAAAATGTATTCGCCAATATATGTAGTTACAACAGCAATGTTATGCGTCAGTGCTCTTTGCGGCAATACGCCCCTTACATATGTGCCACTGCCTTGTATACGGCTTGTGAGTCCTTCATTCTCCAAAACACTGATTGCCTGACGAACCGTCTGCCTGCTATAGCCTGTTTGTAAAGCCAATTCGTTCTCACTAGGTAACTTTTGACCTTCAGTGTAAATACCTTTTTTTATGGCTTCACGAAGTGTATTTGCGACCTCTGTATATTTATGATTGCTCATGTATATCACCTTTCAGATGTTGTCTGGTATATGCACTGTAATGTTAATAAAAATTGCTTTCTCGGCTATTGTATCATATACAGGTGCGTTTGAGAATTACTGAATTAAGTCTTCTTAAAATGAATGTGTCATACTACAACTCTTTATCTCGCCTAACATTAATCATCCAAACCCCAAAGCTAACTAAGATCAAAGCGAAAATATTCTTTAGCTTAAAAACATTCTCATTAAGAAAAACAGCCGACAAAATCGCTCCAAACACTGGTATGAAAAAACTAAATATCGTTATTTCCCCGACTTTGTTATATTTTAATAATATTGTCCAAAGCAAAAAGGCAATGGCAGAAAGAATAGCTAAGTAAAGAAGCAGCAATGTGGATTTTATACTAAATTCTAAAACCGTACTATGATTTAGGCATGCTATAAGTATTAATGCCCCCCCTCCAATGGTAAGCTGATAGCCTGTAACCACCATTGAATCAAGAGTTTGTGTGATTCTTTTTCCATAAATAGCAGCTATTGATGCTACAAATGCTGATATTAGTACAAATCCTTCACCCTTAAATGAAAAGTTAAAATCCAACAAGCTTGTATTAATATTAACAATTACAACACCTATAAACCCTAATAAGCACCCAAGGACTTTGATTATACTTAACCTATCATTTTTATATAGAAAATGCGCAATTATCATGCTAAAAAAAGTGGAAGTAGAACTAATGATAGCCCCTTTCACACCAGTAGTATACGCCAATCCAATGTAGAAAAATATATACTGACAAGAGGTTTGAGTTACTCCTAAAAGTACTATCTGGCCTATATTATTTCTGTTTAATTCAAGCAGTTTCCTTCCAAAACATTTAGATATAAAAAGTACTATAACTCCAGCTAAGAAGAACCTATAGCCAGCAAACAACATTTTAGAAGGTATATCATTCTGCGGAATATTAAAAAGTATATAACCGTTTTTCACTGCTGGGAACGCACTCCCCCATAGAAAGCAACAAAATATTGCTGATAATATAATAACTTTTCTATTTGTAAAATAGCTCTCAATTTTATTCTCATTTGTTTTGAACATGTTTTTGCCTTTCGCTGTAGAACAATTTATAACGCTAATTTAATTAATACTCTTTTATTCAACTTTCCCACATAAAGAACCCATCGGTGTTCTAACTTTGAAAGTTGCGTCCTTAATGTGTATATCATAATAATTGTTTTGTGTAAACATTATATCTCAGTTTAATGCTCAATTATATGAATGTCTATTATTGTAGGTAGTTAAAAACCCTTTTACTCTCGGCTTTATACAAATTCCGATAAACCGTCCTTATATCCTATAATTTCCTTTAAATACATTAGTAAATACAAAATATGTATGCCTTCACTTCTTTGTAAGTTTTTATGATATAATCTTAGTATTAATTTGGTTCTAATACATATAAAGGAGATAATATTATATGAGTGATAATTCAAAAGCTTTGGAATATGCTAAAGAAATAACCGTTGCTGTTCTTGAAAATAATGTAGAATTATTCCCCAGTACTTCAACTGGTGCTCAAGTAGCTAATTTCTTTGAAGCAGTATTCAATAAAATAGTTGAGTTAGAAAAGTAATCATGGTTTGTTTTCATAATCCTGTTTAAACCTTTGCAACTTTAGTTATTTGCAGCTTCAGTCATTGCAGTTAAATCTGCGGCGAGGCTGCTTTTTATTAGTATTATCAATAAAATATATTTAAGTGATTCTTACTCCATTCGTTTTTAACTCAATTGTTTTTGTGTGGCTAAATGTCAATTCCGTCCTATACAATAAGCTTTTATTTTTTCTTAATATCACATTATCCTATTCCCAAAAAAGGTACACAAAAAAACAATGCACGTCATCTTAAAAACCACTTAAATAACGTGCATTGCCAATTAAATATTTATTTCTTATAAAAATTCTGAAATACCAATTACTTTGAGTTCTCTTCAACAGCAACTGCAATTGCAACAGTAGCTCCAACCATTGGGTTGTTACCCATACCGATTAGACCCATCATTTCAACGTGAGCAGGAACTGAAGATGAACCAGCGAACTGAGCATCTCCGTGCATTCTACCCATTGTATCTGTCAAACCATATGAAGCAGGACCTGCAGCTACGTTATCTGGGTGCAAGGTTCTACCTGTTCCTCCACCTGAAGCAACTGAGAAATATTTCTTTCCATTTTCTATAGCCCATTTCTTATAAGTTCCTGCAACTGGATGCTGGAATCTAGTTGGGTTTGTTGAGTTACCTGTGATAGAAACGTCAACTTTTTCTTCTTTCATGATTGCAACGCCTTCAAGAACATCGTTAGCTCCGTAGCATTTAACTTTAGCTTTTTCGCCGTCTGAGTATGCTTTTGATCTAACAATATTTAATGTATCAGTTGAGAAATCATAATCAGTTTCAACATATGTAAAACCATTAATTCTTGAAATAATGAAAGCTGCATCCTTTCCAAGTCCATTTAATATAACCTGGAGTGGTTCTTTTCTAACCTTATTAGCTGTTTTTGCTATACCAATAGCACCTTCAGCAGCAGCAAATGATTCATGTCCTGCAAGGAAAGCAAAACATTTTGTTTCTTCTTTTAATAGCATTGCAGCAAGATTTCCATGTCCTAGACCAACTTTTCTTGTATCAGCAACTGAACCAGGTATACAGAAAGCTTGTAAGCCAAGTCCGATAGCTTCTGCCGCTTCTGCTGCGTTTTTCAATCCCTTTTTAAGTGCAATACCGCACCCTAATGTGTAAGCCCATACTGCATTTTCAAATGCGATTGGCTGTACTCCTCTAACGATACCGTCAACGTCTATGCCTTTTGATGTACATAGTTCCTTAACTTCCTCCAAGCTCTTAAAGCCATACTCAGCTAAACATTTATTTATTGTATCTATTCTTCTTCCATAACCTTCGAAATTAACCACTAGTATCACCTCTCTCTTTATTATTCTTTTCTTGGATCTATTGTTTTTACTGCATCTGCATATCTTCCATATGTACCAACGTTCTTTTCATAAGCTTCTTTTGGATCAACACCCTTTTTGATTGCTTCCATCATCTTACCAAGGTGTATAAACTTATATCCAATTACTTCTCCATCTGCATCAAGTCCGATACTGAGAACATAGCCTTCAGCCATTTCCAAATATCTAACACCTTTTGCCTTTGTTGAGAACATTGTTCCAACCTGTGAGCGTAATCCCTTACCTAAATCTTCAAGTCCAGCACCTATAATAAGACCATCTTCTGAGAAAGCAGACTGTGTTCTACCGTATACTAACTGTAGGAAAATCTCTCTCATTGCAACATTTATAGCATCACATACTAAGTCTGTATTTAAAGCTTCAAGTAAAGTCTTGCCTGGTAATATTTCTGCAGCCATTGCAGCTGAGTGAGTCATACCAGAACAACCTAAAGTCTCAACCAAAGATTCCTCTATAATACCTTCTTTAATATTCAGAGTGAGTTTACAAGTTCCCTGCTGTGGTGCACACCAGCCTATACCATGTGACAAACCTGAAATATCTTTAACTTCTTTTACTTTTACCCATTTACCTTCTTCAGGTATTGGAGCAGGACCATGATTTGGACCTTTTGTTACAACACACATATTTTCAACTTCATGTGAGTAATTCATTTTAACTTCCTCCTTCAATAGCTATTTTAAAATATATTCAACTTTGTAACCCTTAGCTCAACTAAAAGTCGAGCAATAATGTCACTAAGTTGAGGATTTCCCTCTATGAGCTTATGTTCTAACAAATGTAAAACATAATGCTGATATTTTAAGATAATCTATCTTAAAATACCAGCATTTATTATATCATAATTATTTTATTGTAAGAAGTATTTTGTTAAAAAATATACTATCCTTTCATAAAGCATTTTATAAAGTCTTTCGTAAAGTCAGTTATGAGTGAAATTTTTTACATTCTTATTTACTTCACTACATTAATCTACATTAAGCCTTTAACTTTCTAGCGATATTTCTTCCCACTTCAATACACTTTTCAATTTCTTCAGGAGATGCCTTATATCTTATGCCAAGTGGTTCTTCACATATAGTCAACCCTGCTTCACCAAGTTTTTGACTTATTATCTTATGAGCTTCACCGCTCCAACCATAAGCTCCAAAACCAAATGCAAGCTTGTTCTTAACCTTTAAGCCCTTTATCTCATCAAGCAAAGAAGCTATCGGCCTTAAAACTGAGTTATTTACAGTACAGCTACCTAATAAAACTGCATTTGCTTTAAATATTTCAACATTTAGATCACTTCTATCTTTTGTGGACGCATTAAATATTTTGTACTTAACGCCTTCAGCTTCTAAGCCCCTTGCAATTGCTTCAGCCATTTCCCTTGTTGAATGATACATTGTATCATATATAATTACAGCATAACCTTCATTATAATCTAAGCTAGACCATTCAAGGTATTTTTCAATTATTTGAGCAGGATTTGTTCTCCATATAACACCATGGCTAGGTGCAATCATATCAATGTCCAAATTCATTGCCAAGATTTGTTCTATTTTCTTTGTAATTAGTGGCCTGAAAGGTGGTAATATGTTTGCAAAATATTTGATTGCTTCTTGATAAAGTTCACACTGATCGTTCTCATCATTATACAAGCTTTTACCGCAATAATGCTGACCAAATGCATCATTTGAGATTACAAGTTTTGCACCATCTACATATTCCAACATGCTGTCTGGCCAGTGAATCATTTGCATTTCAACAAAATTTAGTTTATATTCCCCCAAATCGAGAGTATCACCAGTTTTGACAATATTAAAATTCCATTCCTTACCGAAGTATTTCTTTATTATATCTGCACCATTTTTTGTACAGTATATAGGTGTATTTGGTATTCTCTCCATTAGAAGTCCTAAACTTCCACCATGATCAGGCTCAATGTGGTTAATTACGATTGCATCTATATTATTTAACCCAACATTCTTTTCTAAATCCTCAACAAATTTCTCCTTATATGGATCCCAAACTGTATCAATAAGTACGGTTTTTTTATCCTTAATTAAATATGAGTTGTAAGAAGAACCTCTATGTGTTGAAAGCTCATGCCCATGAAAAACGCCTAATCCCCAGTCTCTAATACCACACCAAAATATATTCTTTTTAATTTCATGCATTTTATTATCATCCTCTCAGTAATCATATTAATTACAATAATTGTATTTGTTTTATACCCTTTTTATTTGTATAATAAACATTATTTAATATTGTATTTTAGTTTATTATAACTTATTTAAACTATAATTATAAGCTAAGTTTTTATTGTAGAAAACATTGTGTATTTTATTGTCTTTTATGATACATTTATGCGTAATTTAAATCTAAAAAGGATTTAGAAGAATATTTATATTATAATATAAATGAATAGTATAATTTGAGTATTCCTTCAAAAATACATCGTGTATTTTATTGTCTAATCTACTGTATTTATGCTAAGTTAATAAAACAGATTTTACTTCATTTTATTATAATTGTGAGTTTATTTAAATTGCGCGTGTTTGTTTTATATATTAAATATTATTGGGTTTATTAGGAGGAGAATCTTTATGGCTTTTATACAACATATTAAAAAAACAATTCAAAAACCATTTAGTAAGAAATCAGCTAATAATAAAGGTGATTTCCGTAAATCATTAAAACAAAAGGATTTAAATGCATTAGCCTCTAATGCTACTATTTCACCTTTGTTCAATTTTCTTAGAAAGATAAGAATTCAAACGAGGCTAATTTTATCTTTTGTAATTATTATTCTTCTTTTACTTGTATTTACATGTGTGTATACATATAACAAATCCTCTAATGCAATTAATGAAAATGTTAAGAGCTATTCTCAGCAGGTTCTGAATCAAACTAGCACTATTTTAAGAAACAATATTAAGAGTTTTGAAAGCTTTGCATCTGATTTATCTATTAATAACATCTTACAAAGCTCTTTAGAGAAATATGTTAGTGGTGATGAAAATGTTCGTTTTGATGAGAAGCAAAAAATAGGAAGTGCATTTCAGTCAAATATTTCTAATAATGATGCTATAAAAACCTTCGGTTTATATGCTACAAAAGATTATGAGACTATATTAGGTAATTCATCTATTTTGGAAAGTAATAAGAATATTTTAGATGAATCTGAAAACTCAATAAAATGGGTTCAATATTCTATAGGCAATCAAAAGGTAGTAGGAATAAGCAAATCCATTATCTCTGGAATTACCGGCGATTATTTTGGTGTTATCACTCAAATTCCTGATGATAAACTTTTTACTGGCAGTTATGAGACTTTAAATATTGGTGCTGATAAAGATACTGACAAACCTTTTGATATATTTATTGTTGCTAAAGATGGTACTATTATTTCGTCAAGAGGAGATAATTTCCCTATTTTTAAAGCTAATGAAATCTCTAAGAATATTGCACAAAAAATCATAAATTTAAAAGCTCAAACTGGCAATTTCGATGCTGTCAGTAATGGAGAAAAATCTTTAATTACTTTTTCCTCTCTAAAGTTAAATGATTGGTATATAGTATCGGTGATTCCATACTATCATTTAAATAGTACTGCCAATGATTTAAGAAAAAATATTATAATTTTCGGATTAATATGTATATTGATTTCTGTATTGATATCTATCCTAATTTCAAAGAGTATATCCAATCCTTCAGTTAAGCTTGTTGAATACATGAAAAAAGCTAAAGATGGTGACTTAACTATTTCTATTGATGACAAAGGGAATGATGAACTATCTGATATTAGTAGGAACTTCAATTCCATGCTGGTTAATATAAATGCTTTAGTTGAAAAAGTCAAACAATCAGCGAACAAGATACTTGATTTTTCTAATAAGATATCAATTTCATCAAGTAATAGCAACCAACTATCACAGCAGGTTTCCATTACTATCAAACAAATTGCTGAGGGTGCAAATGAGCAAGCTAATGACATTAACAATGGTGTTGAAACAATGAGTTTGCTATCTAATGAGATTAATATTGTAGGCGATAATATGAAGGATGTTTCACAAGTTGTAGGATATACAAAGGCATTAAGTGAGGGTGCAACCGAAGTAGTTAATGAATTAAATATTAAATCCCACCAAACCAGCTCTGCTTCAGATAGAATCGTAAAAAATATTTCTGAACTTAGTAATAGTATGAAGGAAATACAAAAAATAGTAAAAGTTATTGTTGGCATATCTGAACAGACTAATTTGCTTTCATTGAATGCTTCTATAGAAGCTGCTCGTGCTGGTGAAGCTGGTAAAGGCTTTGCAATAGTTGCATCTGAAGTAAAGAAACTAGCAGACCATTCAAAAGCTGCTTCTGTAAATATTAGCGATATCATATCGAAAGCACAGATAAAGACTGAACAAGCTGTAGCTGAAGCAACAAGTTCAAGCCAATTAATTCAGGAGCAGTTAACCACAGTCAATGATGCAGATCATACATTCAAAACCATATTCGCTTCTATGGATAAGATTATTGAGAATATGGATAGAATGTCACAATCAGTATCTAGTATTATGAGGTCAAAAGAAAATGTATTTGACTCAATGCAAAGTATATCGGCTGTTGCACAGCAATCTGCTGTTACAAGCGGTGAAATATTTGAAAGTACTTTAACTCAGATAGATGCTTCAAAGGAATTAGCTGAGTACGCTAATACTCTTCAATCAATGTCCGATGATTTAGAAAAAGCTATATCCATATTTAAGATATAACTTTTCCACTTCAATGATATTATAACTAAACTAACTTAACGAATAATGCTAAGCATACAGTAGCCATCCTCCTACGTATTGCTTAGCATTATTCGTTTGTCTAAACATTCAATTGTAATAACCTACATTCCCGAGTTTTGTATAACATACATCTGAAGTCTTTATAAATAGGCCGTTTGTAGCTTTTGTATATTCGTGCATTCATCATTCTCTTCGCATATCAAAAAGCTACGAGCAGCTTTTTGTGTATTTGAGCAACCAAACAATGGCGAGCTTCCTCCACCGACCCAGATATGGCTATTTAATATATTGACTGAACTACTATTTAGTATATACTTTATTTTCTACAGAATTCAAAAAGGAACCGATTTTCATCGGTTCCTTTTCTATAATAATTATTATTAATTATTCAATAACTTTTGATACGTTACCAGCACCAACTGTTCTTCCACCTTCACGAATAGCAAACTTAAGTCCTTCTGTCATAGCGATAGGAGTGATTAAC
Organism: Bacillota bacterium; assembly: GCA_023444055.1. GTDB lineage: Bacteria > Bacillota > Clostridia > Acetivibrionales > DSM-1351 > Ruminiclostridium. Next base: position 121,644 of record JAEZRV010000021.1, on the reverse strand, counting down.
TTAACCTTCATTGTGATGTGGTCTCCAGGCATAACCATCTCAGTTCCTTCCGGAATCTCGATAACACCTGTAACGTCAGTAGTTCTGAAATAGAACTGTGGTCTGTAACCATTGAAGAATGGCTTATGTCTTCCACCTTCTGCTTGAGTTAAAACGTATACCTGACCTTCATAATATGTGTGAGGCTTAATTGATCCTACTTTTGCAAGAACCTGTCCTCTTTCGATATCAGTTCTCTGAATACCTCTTAAGAGAGCTCCGATGTTATCACCAGCTTGAGCTTGATCAAGAAGCTTTCTGAACATTTCAACACCAGTTACAACTGTTTTTCTTGGAGCATCCATCAAACCAACGATTTCAACTTCATCTCCAACCTTAACAACACCACTTTCAACTCTACCAGTAGCAACAGTACCACGACCTGTGATTGAGAATACATCCTCGACAGGCATTAAGAATGGCTTATCAGTTGCTCTCTCAGGAGTTGGGATATATTTATCAACTTCAGCCATAAGAGCATGAATTGGAGCATATTCAGGAGCATTCGCATCCTTTGAAGTACATTCAAGAGCTACAAGAGCTGATCCTCTTACTATTGGAGTATCATCGCCTGGGAAGTCATATGAGCTTAATAATTCTCTAACTTCCATTTCAACTAACTCGATAAGTTCTTCATCATCAACCATATCGCATTTGTTTAAGAATACTACTATATAAGGAACACCAACCTGTCCAGAAAGAAGAATGTGCTCTCTTGTCTGTGGCATTGGACCATCAGCAGCAGAAACAACTAATATAGCTCCATCCATCTGAGCAGCTCCAGTGATCATGTTCTTAACATAATCGGCATGGCCTGGGCAGTCAACGTGAGCATAGTGTCTAGTTTCAGTTTCATACTCAACGTGAGCAGTATTGATAGTGATTCCTCTTTCTCTTTCTTCTGGAGCAGAGTCTATTGAACCGTAATCTTTAACTTCTGCTCTTCCCAACATTCCTAAAACTTTAGTTATAGCTGCAGTTAAAGAAGTCTTACCATGGTCAACGTGACCAATTGTTCCAATATTAACGTGTGGTTTTGATCTTTCGAATTTAGCCTTTGCCATTTGTAAAATCCATCCTTTCATTAAAGCGCATTGCGCCATTTAGTAGATTTTTTTTATATTTTGTCCTTAACAAGAGCATACACTCTTGTAATTAACACTTAACAAATAAAACTTAGTTTAGTCATTATTAGCATTTCTACCAGATAGAATCTTTTCTTGAATGCCCTTAGGCACTTCTTCAAAGTGACTAATTTCCATTGAGAAAACACCTCTACCTTGTGTTGAAGAACGAAGCGCAGTTGCATATCCGAACATCTCAGATAGTGGTACCAAAGCTCTGATGTTCTGAGCTCCAGAACGTGCATCCATACCTTCAATACGTCCTCTTCTTGAGTTAATTCCACCAATAACGTCTCCCATGTATTCCTCAGGGACGTTAACGTCAACCTTCATTATTGGTTCAAGGAGAACAGGGCTTGCTTTTCTGCATCCATCCTTGAACGCCATTGAGCCGGCAATCTTAAATGCCATTTCAGAGGAGTCAACTTCATGGTATGAACCATCAACAAGAGTTATTTTTACATCAACTACATTATATCCGCCAAGTACACCAGCTTTCATTGCTTCCTGTATTCCCGCATCGATTGGTGCGATGTATTCCTTAGGAATAGCACCACCGGTGATCTTGTTTACAAATTCGTAACCTTCTCCCGGCTCTCTTGGTTCGATTTCGATTACACAGTGTCCGTACTGACCCTTACCGCCTGACTGTCTTGCGTACTTCATTTCAGACTTAACAGCCTTCCTGATGGTTTCTTTATAAGATACCTGAGGATTACCGACATTTGCTTCAACCTTGAATTCTCTCTTCATTCTGTCAACGATAATATCCAAGTGAAGCTCACCCATACCACCGATAATAGTTTGGCCTGTCTCTGAATCCGTATGAACTTTAAATGTAGGATCCTCTTCCGCCAGCTTCTGCAATGCGACACCCATTTTCTCCTGATCCGCCTTTGTCTTAGGTTCAATAGCAACCTCTATAACAGGCTCTGGGAATTCCATTGATTCAAGAATAACAGGATTGTTTTCTTCACATAGAGTATCACCTGTTGTTGTGTCTTTCAAACCAACAGCAGCTGCAATATCTCCTGAGTAAACAATATCTATTTCTTCTCTATGGTTTGCATGCATTTGAAGAATTCTTCCGATTCTCTCTCTCTTATTCTTTGTAGAATTCAAAACATAAGAACCTGAATTCAATGTTCCTGAGTATACTCTAAAGAAACAAAGCTTACCAACATATGGGTCAGTCATAATCTTAAATGCAAGAGCGGAGAATGGTGCACTATCATCCGCTGGTCTTTCCATCTCAGTTTCTCCATCCATTGATATACCCTTTATTGCTGGGATATCAAGTGGTGAAGGCATGAAATCAACAACAGCATCTAGCATCTGCTGTACACCTTTATTTTTATATGATGAACCACAAACAACAGGAATCATCTTTAAGTTAATAGTTGCAATTCTGATGCATTTTTTAATTTCCTCAACAGTGATTTCCTCACCTTCAAGGTATTTCATCATTATTTCTTCATCTTGTTCAGCAACTGATTCTAATAATAAATCATGATATTTTTTTACAACATCCTTCATATCTTCAGGAATAGCTTGCTCTTCAACTACTTTTCCTAAGTCATCCTTGAATATAAGTGCAGTCATGTTAACTAAATCAACAATACCTGTAAAAGTATCTTCACTGCCTATTGGTAATTGTATCGGTACTGCATTACACTGTAATCTGTCTTTCATCATTCCAACTACATTGTAAAAATCAGCTCCCATAATATCCATTTTATTTACATATGCCATACGTGGAACTCCATACTTATCAGCTTGTCTCCAAACTGTTTCTGACTGGGGTTCAACTCCACCTTTAGCACAGAAAACTGTTACTGAACCATCGAGTACACGAAGAGATCTTTCAACCTCAACAGTGAAGTCAACGTGCCCCGGCGTGTCAATAATATTTATTCTGTTACCTTTCCATTGTGCAGTAGTCGCAGCAGAAGTGATTGTTATACCTCTTTCCTGCTCCTGCTCCATCCAGTCCATAGTAGCAGCACCTTCATGAACTTCGCCGATTTTATGAGTCTTACCTGTATAGAACAGTATACGCTCAGTTGTTGTTGTCTTACCAGCATCAATATGAGCCATTATACCGATATTTCTTGTGTGTTGTAAGTCAAATTGCCTGGGCATGAGTACCCTCCTTTCACGATAGTCCAAATTGATTCATAATCAATCTATCTATTTAAATTTTAAATTATCAATAACATGAGATTGCATAAACTTTTCCGCATTCTTTCGAGCTATCATCTATAATACACTATTGATTACCAACGATAGTGAGCAAATGCTCTGTTAGCTTCAGCCATCTTATGAGTATCTTCTTTCTTCTTGAAAGCTCCACCAGTACTGTTAACGGCATCTAACAATTCACCTGCAAGTCTTTCCTTCATAGTACGCTCGCCTCTTTTGCGAGAGTAATCAACAAGCCATCTCAAACCTAGAGCTTGTCTTCTATCAGGTCTAACCTCCATAGGTACTTGGTATGTCGCTCCACCAACTCTTCTAGCTTTAACTTCAAGTACTGGCATAATGTTTGCCATTGCCTCTTCAAACACTTCTAGAGGATCTCTACCAGTCTTCTCTTTTATGATGTCAAATGCATCATAGCATATCTGCTGTGATACACCTTTCTTACCATCATACATAATGTTATTAACTAATTTTGTAACTGTTTTGCTTCCGTACATTGGATCAGGCAAAACATCTCTTTTCGAAATATGACCTTTTCTTGGCACTTTACTTCCCTCCTTTTATGATAACATTTTTCATGGGTAAACCCACTCAACGTATCACAGGTACTCGTGGTTTAAACCGTCGTCAGCGCAAGTACATTAATATACCTTACTAGTTTAACAGACTATAGATCAATCATTTAAAACCTATTTTCTCTTATACAAAATATATATAATCACGTACTAAGCACCTAACATTTTAAATTGTCAGCACGCTGTGTTTTTACTTACTTGCTGCACCTGCCTTAGGACGCTTAGCTCCGTATTTGGAACGTGATTGCATTCTCTTGGCAACTCCTGCAGTGTCAAGAGTACCTCTAACAATATGGTATCTTACACCAGGTAAGTCTTTAACTCTTCCACCTCTGATAAGAACAACGCTATGCTCCTGTAGGTTATGACCTATTCCAGGAATATATGCAGTTACTTCTAATCCATTTGTAAGACGAACCCTTGCTACTTTACGTAACGCTGAGTTTGGCTTCTTAGGTGTTGAAGTCTTAACAACAGTACAAACACCTCTTTTCTGAGGACTGCTAGTATCTGTTACCTTTTTCTTCTTTGAGTTAAATCCCTTCTGGAGAGCTGGAGCAGTTGATTTCTTTCCGATAACTTCTCTGCCCTTTCTAACCAGCTGATTAAATGTTGGCATTAGTACACCTCCTTCCAAGGTAAATATTATATATATAGTATTTACTCTAATGCAATAAATGTATCAGAAATAAATAAATATAAGCTATTAATATAGTATGTGGTTTATTTTAGAATACATGCAACAGCAGCTTCAACTTCAATACCACAAGCCTTTCCTAGCTGTTTCATGGAGTCAACATATTTTATAGGTAAAGACTGTTTCTCACAAAGCTCAATAATACCTCTTACTACTCTTTGCTCGCAATCCTTTGCAATTAAAACGCTTGCTACAATACCATTTTCTATAGCCTTTGTTGACTGTTTTACACCAACTAACTTCTTATAGTGTTTAAGATCATCCAACAATTTGCTTCCTCCAATTCAGATTTCCAACATATTCAACCAAAATATATAATTAAACTAATGCTGTCAATCCTCAATATAAATGTACTTAAGAAAACTTAATCTAAACTAAACCTATGTTACTAAAATATGAACACACAAAAAAAGCATAATTTCAGCGCACTAAAATATTTTATCACTCAATTACAGCATTTGTCAAGCATACTGAATTGATTACAGCTTAGTTGAGCAATTATTTTGCGTATTGTTTCAAATCTCTTTTTATGTAATAAAGTCAATAGCATAGGCTGAAAATCCAATGCTATCAAACAATAGATTTTTTAAGGGGCCGTTGTAATATAACTCTTAACAATTATTTCTAGTATTGGTTTTTAAACCTATACAATATAATTTGGTTAAGAGTTGTTTTACAACAGCCCCCTCTTATTTATATTTCAAATATAGTAGTTAACTATTCAATCACTTGGCTAATACTAATGTCTTTGTATCTACTCATACCTGTTCCTGCTGGTATAAGTTTACCAATAATAACATTTTCTTTTAAACCAACAAGAGGATCAACCTTACCCTTAATAGCAGCTTCAGTAAGAACTCTTGTTGTCTCCTGGAAGGAAGCAGCAGATAAGAATGAATCTGTAGCAAGTGAAGCCTTAGTAATACCCAACAATGTACGTTCACCAGTAGCAGGTGTTAAACCAGCTTCGATAGCTTTTTGATTCTCGCTATCAAACTCAAGCATATCAACCAAACCACCTGGTAACAAACTAGTATCTCCAGAATCTTCAATCTTAACTTTTCTCATCATCTGTCTTACAATTACTTCTATATGCTTATCATTGATATCAACACCCTGCATTCTATAAACTCTCTGAACTTCCTGCAACAGATATTCCTGAACGCCCTTAAGTCCTTTAATTTTCAGAATGTCATGAGGATTTACTGAACCTTCAGTTAACTCGTCACCAGCTTCAACAACATCGTCATCAAAAACCTTAATTCTTGAACCATAAGGTATAAGATATGACTTAGTTTCTCCATCCTCAGCAGTTATAATAACTTCTCTCTTTTTCTTAGAGTCAGCCAATTTAACTGTACCGGCTATTTCAGTAATAATAGCAAGTCCTTTTGGCTTTCTTGCTTCAAACAATTCCTCTACACGAGGTAGACCTTGAGTAATATCATCACCGGCAACACCACCTGTGTGGAAGGTTCTCATTGTTAACTGTGTACCAGGCTCACCGATTGACTGAGCTGCAATAATACCAACAGCTTCACCCACATTAACTGCATCACCTGTAGCAAGATTTGCACCATAACATTTAGCACAAACACCAACTTTAGATTCACATGTAAGCACTGATCTAATTCTCATTTTCTTATATCCAGCTTTTACTATCTTATCAGCAATATGCTCATCCATAGGATCATCTTTAGATACAATTAATTCTTTTGTATTCGGATTATAAATATCTTCAGTAGCATATCTACCAATAAGTCTTTCAGCCAATGGCTCGATTACTTCACTACCACTCTTAACATCAGTTATCTCAATACCCTTACTAGTACCACAATCCAATTCTCGGATAATAACCTCTTGACTTACATCAACCAAACGTCTTGTTAAGTAACCAGAGTCAGCTGTTCTAAGTGCTGTATCGGCTAAACCTTTTCTGGCTCCATGAGTAGATATAAAGAATTCCAATACATTTAGTCCTTCACGGAAGTTTGACTTAATAGGTATTTCTATTGTCTTACCTGATGTATCTGCCATCAAACCTCTCATACCTGCTAATTGCTTAATCTGATTAATGTTACCTCTTGCTCCAGACTGTGACATCATGAACACAGGATTAAATCTATCCAAGTTATCAATAAGAGCTTTTGTGATATTTTCACCTGTTTCAGTCCAAGTTGCAATTACAGAATTATATCTTTCTTCGTCTGATATAAGTCCTCTCTTAAACTGTTTAACTATATTATCAATTGTTGCTTCAGTCTCTTCGAGGTACTGCTTCTTTATCGCAGGTACAACCATATCTGAAACACTGATTGTAATAGCACCCCTAGTTGAGAACTTAAAGCCCAACGCCTTTATTCTATCAAGTATAATAGCAGTTGTTGTTGTACCATGAACTCTTATACATTTATCAATTATTTTACCAAGCTCTTTTTTACCAACTATAAAGTCAACCTCAAGGTCAAAAGCTTTACTCTTATCAGACCTATCAACAAATCCTAAGTCTTGAGGAATGGCCTCATTAAATATAAGTCTTCCTGCTGTACAAGAAATCAACCTCTTTTGCTTAACTCCATCAATTTCTCTTTCAATTCGAACTTTCATTTGTGCATGAAGCCCTAATTCACCTGCATCATAAGCCATCAGAACTTCATCCATGTCACCGAATATCTTGCCCTCTCCAGGCTCGTTTGGCTTCTCAATTGTCAAGTAATAGCTACCTAATACCATATCCTGTGTAGGAACAGTAATTGGCTTTCCATCTTTCGGTGCTAGCAAGTTATTTGCTGATAGCATCAAAAATCTTGCTTCTGATTGTGCCTCAGCTGATAGAGGAACGTGAACAGCCATTTGGTCACCATCAAAGTCAGCATTATAAGCTGAACATACAAGAGGATGGAGCTTTAACGCTCTACCTTCAACTAAAATAGGTTCAAATGCCTGTATACCAAGTCTATGAAGTGTTGGCGCACGGTTTAGTAAAACTGGATGATCCTTAATTACATCTTCCAATACATCCCAAACTTCATTTCTAACTCTTTCAACCATTCTCTTAGCACTCTTGATATTGTGTGCTAAACCATCATTTACAAGTTTTTTCATAACAAATGGTTTAAATAATTCAAGTGCCATTTCTTTAGGCAAGCCACATTGGAATATCTTGAGGTCTGGTCCAACAACGATAACTGAACGTCCAGAATAGTCAACACGTTTACCTAATAAGTTCTGACGGAAACGTCCCTGCTTACCCTTGAGCATATCAGACAATGATTTTAGAGGTCTATTACCAGGTCCAGTTACAGGACGTCCTCTTCTTCCATTATCAATTAAAGCATCAACTGCTTCCTGAAGCATACGTTTTTCGTTTCTAACAATTATATCTGGAGCTCCTAAATCTAGGAGTCTCTTTAATCTGTTATTTCTATTAATAACTCTTCTATAAAGGTCATTTAAGTCAGAAGTCGCAAATCTTCCTCCATCGAGCTGTACCATAGGTCTTAGTTCAGGTGGAATAACAGGAACAACATCTAGAATCATCCAATCAGGACAATTTCCTGAAAGTCTGAAAGCCTCTACAACCTCAAGTCTCTTTACAGCTCTGATTCTCTTCTGACCTGTTGAATCAACTAAATCATTTCTCAAATCTTTTGATAGAGCTTCTAAGTCTATTTCCAAAAGGAGCTCTTTTATAGCCTCAGCTCCCATACCAGCTTTAAAGCTCATTCCAAACTTTTCAACACTATCCCTATATTCTTTTTCAGTTAAAACTTGCTTTTTGGATAGTGGGGTTTGGCCTGGGTCAATTACAACATAGGATGCGAAATATAAAATCTTTTCAAGCAACCTAGGTGACATATCTAAAAGCAAACCCATTCTACTTGGTATGCCTTTAAAATACCAAATATGAGAAACAGGTGCAGCAAGCTCAATATGACCCATTCTCTCTCTTCTTACCTTTGAACGGGTAACTTCAACACCACATCTATCACAAACAATACCCTTATATCTGATTCTTTTATACTTTCCGCAATGGCACTCCCAGTCCTTTTGAGGTCCAAATATTCTTTCACAGAACAAACCATCTCTTTCAGGCTTTAAAGTTCTATAATTTATTGTTTCAGGCTTTTTTACTTCGCCTTTTGACCATTCTCTAATCTTTTCCGGAGAAGCCAATCCTATTTTTATAGAATCAAAATTGTTTAGTTCAAACATAGCTTTTCTCCCTCCCTAAAAATCCTCATCATCAAAATCATCGCTAAGATCTTCATCTGCAAATAATTCATCTGTAAGCTCTTCTTCAAGATTGTCTCCTGTACTGATGCTTCCAATATCATCAATATCATCAATGTCTAAATCGTCGTCAATTAGAATATCATCTTTTAGCTCATCATCTAAATCATTTGACAAAACTGCTTCATCTTCCCTACCCTCAATGTTAACATTCAGTTCTTCAATATCTTCTTCAACATACTCTTTAATTGTTATTTCGCCTTCTTCTTCTGAATAAACCTTAACATCAAGTGCCAAGCTCTGAAGTTCTTTTATTAGAACTTTGAATGATTCAGGGATTCCAGGTTCAGGTATGTTTTCGCCCTTAACAATAGACTCATAAGTCTTAACTCTACCAACAACATCATCTGATTTAACTGTCAGAATTTCTTGCAGTGTATAAGCAGCACCATATGCTTCCAAAGCCCAAACTTCCATCTCTCCAAATCTCTGCCCACCAAATTGAGCTTTACCACCCAAAGGCTGCTGCGTTACTAATGAGTAAGGACCTGTAGACCTAGCATGAATCTTATCATCAACAAGATGGGCTAGTTTCAAGTAATACATATACCCAACTGTTACTCTACTATCAAATGGCATACCAGTTCTACCATCATAAAGAATGGTCTTACCATCAGCATCTTTTCCTGCCTGTACTAATGTATTTCTTATGTCTTCCTCTGTTGCACCGTCAAAAACAGGTGTAGCAATCTTCCATCCCAAAGCTTTTGCGGCAAAACCTAAATGCACTTCAAGTACCTGCCCGATATTCATACGAGAAGGAACGCCTAGAGGATTCAGTACTATCTCCAAAGGAGTACCATCAGGTAAGAAAGGCATATCCTCTTCTGGCAATATTCTGGAAATAACACCCTTATTACCATGTCTTCCTGCCATTTTATCTCCAACAGATATCTTTCTCTTCTGAGCAATATATGCTCTAACAAGTTGATTAACTCCTGGTGGCAACTCGTCTCCATTCTCACGAGTAAACACCTTAACATCTACAATAATACCTGATTCTCCATGAGGAACTCTAAGTGAAGTATCACGAACTTCTCTAGCTTTTTCACCAAAGATAGCTCTCAATAATCTTTCCTCAGCAGTAAGTTCTGTTTCTCCCTTAGGAGTAACCTTACCAACCAAAATATCCCCAGAACGAACCTCAGCACCTATTCTAATTATTCCTCTGTCATCGAGATCCTTTAGTGCTTCCTCTCCTACATTTGGAATATCTCTAGTTATTTCTTCAGGTCCAAGCTTTGTATCTCTTGCTTCAGCTTCATATTCTTCAATATGAATAGATGTATAAACATCTTCTTTTACAAGCTTTTCATTTATAAGAATAGCATCCTCATAGTTATAACCTTCCCAAGTCATAAAGCCAATAAGAATATTTCTACCTAATGCTATCTCACCGTTATCTGTAGATGGACCATCTGCGATAATATCGCCCTTCCCTATAATCTCACCCTTTCTAACTATAGGTCTTTGATTTATACAAGTACCTTGGTTAGAACGCATATATTTAATAAGTTTATAAACATCTTTTTGACCGCTATTTGTTTTTATTACAATTTCTTTTGCAGATACTTTGTCAACAATTCCGGCATTCTTGGCAATTACACATACACCAGAATCTCTTGCTGCCTTGAACTCTATACCAGTACCAACAATTGGAGAATCAGCCTTTATAAGTGGTACAGCCTGACGCTGCATGTTAGAACCCATTAGAGCACGGTTAGCATCATCATTTTCAAGGAACGGAATCATTGCAGTTGCAACTGATACCATTTGTTTTGGAGATACATCCATATAGTCAATTTTAGTGTTTTCTACCTCCAAAATTTCATCCATAAATCTTGCAATGATTTTTTTAGAAATAAACTTTCCGTTTTCGTCCAATGGTTCAGTAGCCTGAGCAACGATAAACGGATCTTCTATATCTGCTGTCAAATATACTATCTCATCTGTAACTTTTCCATTTGCTTTGTCAACTACTCTATAAGGTGATTCAATAAATCCATATTCATTAACTCTGGCATAAGTACTAAGAGAACCAATCAAGCCGATATTCGGACCTTCAGGAGTCTCAATTGGGCACATACGTCCATAGTGAGAGTGGTGAACATCACGGACTTCAAATCCAGCTCTCTCTCTACTTAATCCACCAGGTCCCAACGCACTAAGTCTTCTCTTATGAGTCAACTCAGCAAGAGGATTAGTTTGATCCATGAATTGTGACAACTGACTGCTTCCAAAGAATTCTTTTATTGCAGCAGCAACTGGCCTAATATTTATAAGAGCTTGTGGAGTAACTACATCAATATCTTGAATAGTCATTCTTTCTCTTACAACTCTTTCCATTCTAGATAAACCTATTCTAAACTGATTCTGTAGCAACTCACCCACAGAACGCAATCTTCTGTTTCCTAAATGGTCAATATCATCAGTTGTACCTATTCCATAATCAAGATTAATAATATAATTAATTGATGAAATAATGTCATTAGTAGTGATATGCTTTGGAATTAAATCGTTTATTTTCTCCTTAAGAATTTTCTTAAGCTGATCCTTTTCAACGTTATTATCCAATATTTCTTTCAATACTGCATACTGTACCTTTTCAGTAATTCCAATATCCGAAACATCAAAATCGATATACTCACGAATATCAACTGTATTATTTCCTATTACCTTAATAGGTTTGCCCTCAACTAATAAATATACTATATTAACTCCTGAATTTTGTACTTCTTCTGCCTTTTTCCTATCTATTAACTCGCCTTCAGCAACTAAAATTTCACCAGTTTCAACTGAAATAATATTTTCTGCAGCAACATGGCCATTTATCAAATTTGATATGGCTAATTTTTTATTAAACTTGAATCTACCGAATTTTGCTAGGTCATATCTTTTTGCATCAAAAAACAAACTATTGATAAGATTTTTTGCACTATCAACAGTAGGAGGCTCACCTGGCCTTAACCTCTTATATATTTCAATTAAACCTTCTTCATATGTTTTAGCATTATCCTTCTGGATAGTAGCTAATATTCTTTCATCTTCACCTAATAACTGTGTTATTTCATAGTCAGTACCATATCCTAATGCTCTTAAAAGTACTGTAAGAGGTAGTTTTCTAGTCCTATCAATTCTTACCGACAATATGTCATTAGAATCAGTTTCATATTCAAGCCATGCACCCCTATTAGGAATAACAGTGTTAGAATACAATTTCTTACCAATTTTATCAAACTTCATTGAATAGTAAATACCTGGAGATCTTACTAGCTGGCTTACAATTACACGTTCTGCACCATTAATTATAAAGGTACCAGTGTCTGTCATTAGAGGAAAATCTCCCATAAAGATTTCCTGCTCCTTTACTTCTCCAGATTCCTTGTTAATTAATCTTACTTTTGCTTTCAGTGGAGCAGAGTATGTAGTATCTCTCTCCTTACACTCTTCGACACTATACTTTGGTTCATCATCAAGAGAGTAATCCACAAAATCCAAAATCAAGTTTCCAGTATAATCTGTTATAGGGGAAATATCTCTGAAAACTTCTCTTAGTCCATCATCCAAAAACCATTGATATGAATTCTTCTGAACTTCAATCAAGTTTGGCATTTCTAGTACGTCACGTATTTTAGAAAAACTCATTCTTGTGTTTCTACCCAGTTTTACGGGTTGTACCATATTTATATCACCTCATAAACTTATGACTTTTATTAGGAATATTTAAAAATCTCACATAATTAGAATTGTATTATGTAAAATTGTAAATCAAACCAAGTATATATTTTGTAAAAAAACATATAATAAAGCTACACAGACACACATTAAAATATTATTAACAATTATTGTCTTGATTATTCTCATATGCTATAATTTATGTATTCTAATCAATTAAATTTCCCTTTTTTGGACATGACAACAGAATTTTAATGCAGTTTATAATGATACCATAGTTCAAACTACTTGTCAACAAAACGCGTCAATTATGTGATGTTTATTTTTTTATTTTCTAGCTACAATTCAGCATTGAACAAGTACCATATATAGCTCATAGTATTTTTATATAAAATATATATTGATATTTATAATACTAAGATTAAAATTTCGATTAAGATATTGCTTATGACTAATATCTTTCATTTTGGCAAAGAACCATAATCTCAATAAAAGAGGCTACTCATTATTCCGAGTAACCTCTTTTATTCACCAAATAATAATAACTTTTGATTTAAAAGGGCTATTTTCTCCAACAAAATTCTGTTAGAATCGGCACAATAAACAATTATTATACTTTCCTCATTTTTCCTTGTCAGAAAATCTTTCCCCATTAAATAAGGGTTTTTATATTTCGGTATATTCTAAATATTATTTAATTTCAACTGTTGCTCCAACTTCTTTGAACTTAGCTTCGATTGAAGCAGCTTCGTCCTTTGATACATTTTCTTTAAGAGTGCTTGGTGCTCCATCAACGAGTTCCTTAGCTTCTTTTAAACCAAGTCCAGTTGCTTCTCTAACAACTTTGATAACCTTGATCTTTTCTGCTCCAACGTCCTTCAATATTACATTGAATTCAGTCTTTTCTTCAACTGCTGCTGCTGCTCCTGCTGCTGGTGCTGCTGCAACTGCTACTGGAGCTGCTGCTGATACTCCAAATTCTTCTTCAAGAGCCTTTACTAATTCTGATAATTCTAATACTGTTAAATTCTTTACATCCTCAATTAATTTTGTAACTTTTTCGCTAGCCATTGTATAATACCTCCAAATAATTTTTTAATTTTTAATATTTTATTCTTTTCAATTTAATTATGCATTTGCTTTTTGCTCAGCTACAGCATTTAATGCTACAACCAAACCTTTTAAATTTGCATTTAAAACATTTGCGAAACCAGATATAGGAGCATTGAATCCTCCCAATACCTTTGCGATAAGAACCTCACGTGATGGCAATTCAGCAAGTGCCTTAATACCATTAACGTCAATAATATTGCCTTCAACTACACCAACTTTTAGTTCGAGTTTTTCAAACTTTTTAGCAAATTCTGATAGAACCTTTGCAGGTGCTACAACATCTGTTGAACTAATAGCCATAGCAGTTGGTCCATTTAAGAAGCTCTCTAGGCCTTCATAACCATTCTCTTTCATTGCAATACTAGTTAGTGTATTTTTAACTACCTTGTATTCAACTCCAGCAGCCCTTAAAGCATTTCTCATCTCAGTATCCTGCTCAACAGTTAATCCTCTATAGTCAGCCAATACAAATGATTGTGCAGCTTTAACTTTTTCAGATAACCCTTTAACTACTTCTTTCTTTTGTTCAAGTATCTTGTTACTAGGCAAAACATCCACCTCCTTTTCAATTGTTGCAAAAATAAAACCCTTTATATGCACATAGACAGACAAAGGGCGATTAACCATTATTAATTCAACCTCGGTAGGATGATTCTCATCTAATTATGCATCAGTATATAAAATACCTTGCACCTACTGTCTATGGCATACTATTAAATTGACATACACTATAATAATACTAAACAATAAATTTGTAAAGTAAAAGTTTTGTATTATTAAATATTATTCAATAACCTTTACTGGATTAATCTTTATTCCAGGTCCCATTGTTGATGTTACAACAACACTCTTCAAATATTGACCTTTTGCAGCTGAAGGTTTAGCTTTTACAACTGCTCCAAGTAATGTATGGAAATTATCCAATAGCTTATCTCCACTGAAGGAAGATTTTCCTATAGGACAGTGAATAATATTTGTCTTATCAAGTCTGTACTCAATTTTACCAGCTTTAATATCTGCAATAGCCTTAGCTACGTCCATTGATACAGTACCTGCTTTTGGGTTTGGCATAAGTCCTTTAGGTCCTAATACCTTACCAAGTCTACCAACAACACCCATCATATCTGGTGTTGCAACAACCACATCATAATCAAACCAGTTTTCGCTCTGAATTTTTGTTACCAATTCTTCAGCACCAACAAAATCAGCACCAGCTTGCTCTGCTTCTTTTGCTTTGTCTCCCTTTGCAAATACCAACACTCTAACTGTTTTACCAGTTCCATGAGGAAGTACTACCGCACCTCTAACCTGTTGGTCTGCATGTCTGGAGTCAACACCAAGTCTTATATGAACTTCAATTGTCTCATCAAACTTTGCTTTTGAAGTTTTCTGAGCTAATTCAAGAGCTTCTGAAGGCTCATAAAGCTTTTGTCTATCAACAAGCTTTACACTCTCTTGATATTTCTTTCCTCTAAACATACGTCACACTCCTTAAGTGGTTAATTATTGTCGGAAACTTTCGTCTCCTCCCACAAACTGTACCGTCACATTTAAGTGACATGAAACATTGTTCATTTTTGCATAACTATGCAATCATATAATACTAATCAATTACTACAATACCCATGCTGCGAGCTGTACCAGCAATCATACTTGCTGCCGCATCAACACTTGCTGCATTTAAATCAGGCATCTTCTGCTCTGCTATCTTACGAACTTCTTCCTTTGTTATCTTTGCAACTTTGTCTCTATTTGGCTTACCAGAGCCGCTTTCAATCTTGCACGCTTTTTTCAGAAGAACAGCTGCTGGAGGAGTCTTTGTAATAAATGAGAACGATCTATCAGCATAGATAGTTATTACAACTGGGATGATAAGTCCCGCATCTTTTGCTGTTCTTTCGTTAAATTCCTTACAAAATCCCATGATATTTACGCCGTGCTGTCCTAAAGCTGGTCCAACCGGTGGAGCCGGAGTTGCTTTCCCCGCAGGAATCTGAAGTTTTACATAACCTGTGATTTTCTTTGCCATTAATTCCACCTCCCAATTTTCTTACCAATTACTAAAATTTTATTTATTAAAAGATAAAATAGCAAATTACTGATATCCTATCTGCCTTGTGGCCTAAATCTTTTGAATCTGAACTAGTTCAAGCTCAACAGGGGTTTCTCTGCCAAACATCGAAACTGAAACTCTAACCTTTCTCTTCTCAAGATTGATTTCTTCAACAATCCCGATAAAGTTTTCCAATGGACCAGAAATAACCCTGACGTTATCATAAACTTCATAATCAACCTCTGGAGCAAACTCCTCCACTCCCATTGCCTTAACTTCATCTTCTGATAAAGGCACTGGTTTTGATCCAGGTCCAACAAAGCCTGTAACACCTCTTGTGTTTCTGACAATATACCAGGATTCATCTGACATAATCATTTTAACAAGCACATAGCCAGGAAACACCTTTTTAAGTGTTGCCTTCTTTTTACCGTCTTTAATCTCAATCTGTTCTTCCATAGGAACAACGATGTCAATAATATAATCCTGCATACTTCTATTTTCAACTATTTTCTCAAGATTTGCTTTTACTTTGTTTTCATACCCCGAATAAGTATGAACAACATACCACTTACTCTCTTCTTCAGACATACCAAAAACAGGCCCACCAACTTAAAGCCCCATGTCCTCCCTATAGTTCTATCACTACTTTATTTTGTAAATACTACTTTAGATAATTGTCCAAAACCAAAATCAGATACCCATATTATACAACCTATAATAATGCAAAACAGAAGTACTGTTCCGGTATTGTTGATAAGCTGAGTTTTGTTAGGCCAAATAACTTTCTTTAATTCAACCTTAACCTCTTTGTATAGTCTAACTATACCTTGTCCACTCTTTTTGAACCTAGACACTTTTTTTGTCTCATTTTCAGCCATTTTAATCACACCCCAATACAATATTTTTAAATATCATTTGGCAATCATACATAAATTGTTGACACAATACGTATTATTAATCATTGCCACAAAATATTCACTAAATTATTTAGTTTCCTTATGAACAGTGTGCTTGTGACAGAATTTACAATACTTCTTCATTTCTAGTCTATCTGGGTCATTTTTCTTATTCTTCATATTAGAATAATTTCTCTGTTTACAATCAGAGCATGCGAGTGTAATCTTTACTCTCATTTATAACACCTCCAAGTGCTGCATTTCTATTTACTATGTAAGTCTGACATTAATTTTAAGACATAAAAAAAAAGACTTACACACGAGCAATAATTAATTTATCATATATGCTATAAAAAGTCAAGCATATGTTTTTATGATATACTGTATAGATTATATAGGTTGTATGCAATCATTTCAAGTAAACATATTAAGTGGCTCAATAGCAATAATATATATTAAAAGCCAAGTGTCCCATAGACATATATCCTTTGTAAACAAGTTTTGTTTATTTTTATCTATTATTAAAATAGATGCCATGGGGCTACTGATTATGACACTTTTAAATTCAAGTATGCTATTACCAAACGTTTACAGGTAGAAGCCTTTGGAAATGAGTTTATCCTGTTATGTAGTACCTAAAATAAAATAGTAAAATTGATTATGGCTTGCATAATGGATAAAATATTTATGAACTGCATTTGAAAATTTCATCGAGGGCTGTATTCATTCATGTTTACTGTTTATTTAGCAATCCCTATTAGAATTAAAATACGTATTTACATGAGTCCATAAATACGTTTAATGAAATAACAGGTTAATTAAAATGCTACTGAAAAATAAAAGATATTTAGGAAAATCGCTCGATAACACGTGCTAGTGGCTACCTCAAACCAGTATTGGTACAAGTTAACCAGCAGTCGTGAAATCGAACCGTTCTCCTTACTAGAATGTAAAATTTTAAACGCATTAGTAAACGAAAAGACAAGAAAAGAACCTCAATCCTATCACAATGGTAATACTCTACGTTGTTACCACATATTTGTTAGAATTTAAATGCAACTTTAAAATCTCCGTATTTTCCTGAAGAATAATCAAAAGCTTTTTCCCAATCTTCCAACCTAAAAAATCTGCTGACAACACCATTGGTTTTAAGTTTTCCTTCAGCAATGTTTTCGATTACAAACGTAAAGCAGTATGGGCTAAGGTGGGCTCCCAATACATCCAGTTCTTTTCGGTCTCCAATAATTGACCAATCCAGCAGAGTTGGTGCGCCAAATACCGAAAACTCAACAAACCTGCCAAGCTTTCTAATCATTTGCATACCCTGTGTAACAGAAGAAGGATGTCCTGTAGCTTCTATGTAAATATCACATCCGTAACCATCTGTTAGCTTCATAATCTCAGCAACAACATCCACTTTAGACGGATTCCACACAATGTCCGCACCAAATTCCAATGCTTTATCAAGCCTTGCATCTATCATGTCTAGTACAATCAATTTCTTTGGATTTTTCATCTTTGCATATGTAATCATTCCCAAGCCTAGGGTACCTGCACCAGATAGTACAACTATATCCTCACATCCTATCTGTGCACGGTCAACGCAGTGTTTAGAGCAGCTGTACGGTTCAATTAAAAGAGCATCCGACAACGGCATTTCTTTGGGTACCTTGTGTATAACAGAATGCTTTACTGGAATACGAACATATTCTGCCATTCCTCCGCAATAATCTTTAAAGAAACCATATATCTTGTGCGGTTGGCACATCCAATAATGTCCATCCTTACAAAATCTGCACTCTCCGCAAGGCGCAATCTGATCAACTGTAATTCTGTCTCCCACAGCATAGCCATTTACATTTTCTCCGACAAATTCTACAATCCCTAGGAATTCATGACCAGGAATAAAAGGCGACTCAACCCAAGGCGGCTGAGTATCATCACCCCAGAACATCGCTGCTCCATGCTCACATTTCAAATCACCAGCACAGATACCACAGCCCTCTGTTTTAATCAATATATCATCTGGTCCACATTCTGGCACAGGATATTCTGGTTCAAAACGATAATCCGTTTCGCTGTATGCAACTAATGCTTTCATTGTCCTTGGAATTTTATTCATTATTATGTCCATGCCCTACCTTTTGCATAAATCACCTTAAAGCAAATGGCATGGACTCGTCACCTCCTTCAAATTTTATTAATTTCTTTCACCTGGTTCACATTCCGGCACAGGATACTCAAGTTCAAAACGATAATCTGTTTTGCTATATGCAATTAAGGCACCCAGATTACATGTCTTTTATTTACTATCAGCAATATACTTCTGTACTTCCTCCATTGATGGTATTGATGACTGAGCACCTTTTTTGGTTACAACAATCGAAGCAACATGATTTGCGAATTCAACTGCAGGGATTATCTCTTTTCCTTCAGAAATATCTAGTGCCATAGCAGCAATAAAACTGTCTCCTGCTGCAGTAGTATCTGTTACCTTGACATTGTCACATTTAATATGTATTAGTGTACCATTTTGCATGGAAACAAAGGCACCGTTTCCCCCAAGAGTGACTATAACAGTTTTAACACCTTGTTTCTTTATGTAATCAATTGCCGTTTTCATAAAGCTTTCAACATCTTCAATTCCAGTCAGTTTAGCCAGTTCCGTTTCATTTGGCTTAATAATATCAACATTTGATAAAAGTTCTTTCGGCAAACTTCTGGGTGCTGGGGCAGGATCTAGTATAACTATTTTTCCAAGTTCCTTCGCCTTTTGAGCTGCATAGATTACAGTATCAAGAGGTATCTCCAACTGAAAAATAACGATATCACACTCTTCAATTGCCTTAAGGTTTATATCAATATATTCTTTGCTGACACACTTATTGGCACCTTGGATAACTATAATGCTATTGTCTCCTTGCTCATTAACAGTTATAAGTGCTATACCTGTGCTTACTCCGTCTATCTGTGCAATGCGTGTTGTATCCACACCCACAGCTTTAAGTCCTTCTATTTGAATATCTCCGTAGGAATCATTTCCCACTGCACCTAGCATAGTTACATTTGCCCCTAATTTCCCCAGAGCAAATGCCTGATTAGCTCCTTTACCACCTGGTATAAGCTCTAAATTATCCGCAAGCAGCGTTTCTCCTTGCTGCGGCATATATTTTACGTTAACAACGAAGTCCATATTTAAACTTCCAACGACTAATATTTTTCCCATTTATATACCTGCTTTTCTTTAATTAATTATCCTTTGATACCGCTACTTGTAATACCTTGTACAAAGTACTTTTGTGTAGGTAGGAATAATCCTAGCGGTACAAGTGCGGATATCATTGATCCAGCATATAGACACGACCAGAGTGTTACCCTTTCCATTTTAAATGATGACAATGCTATTTGAATAGTTTGTATTTCTTTTGAGCGTGCAACGAGTAATGGCCATAGGTAAGCGTTCCACTGATCCATAAATATTATCAATGCAGCTGTTACAAACACAGTGATCGAAGATGGTAGAACTATCTTTATAAATATCTGAGGCAAATTTGCACCATCTACTCTTGCTGCTTCTATAATGCTCGGTGGGATATCTTTAAAAAACTGTGTAAATAAAAACAATACTAATCCACTTGCAATAGTAGGAACTATCATGCCTGTGTATGTATTCATCCATCCCAAACCGCTGACGACTTTATAAAGAGGAAGTGATATCGCTTCGAAGGGAACCATAAATGACACTAGAAAGATAGCAAACAGAGCTGATTTAAATTTAAACTTAAAGCATGCAAATGCAAAAGCTGCTATACTGTTCATAAGACAACCTGTAATTATTGTTACTATAGAAACAAAAATAGTATTAACAATAGGACGTGCAAAATTAAACTTCGTAAATAACATAATATATGAATCTAACGTAAAATCTATAGGGATAAGAGTATTAATTGAAAATGGTGTCATATATTTAAAAAATTCAGTATCGCTTCTCAATGAGGCCGAAAGACACCAAAGTAGTGGAAAAACAGTTAAAATAGTGATAATTATTAGACCTATATAAATAAAAAAATTCTTTATATATTTATGATTATTCATCTCTTACGCCTCCTTTTTATCTGACATAAGCTTGAACTGAATAGCGCATATTATCGAAATAAGCACAAGCAATACAGTAACAATAGCTGCTGATCTCGGGCGGTCAGCAAACTTAAATGCAGATTTATACGCTTCATACATTAAAACATTTGTGCTACCTTCCGGGCCACCCTGTGTGACAATCTGCATAGGTACAAAAAGCAAAAGATTTATGGAAGTATTCGCAACAAATACAAAGAGCAATACTTTCTTAACTAAAGGTATCGTAATTTTAACCACAGTTTTCAGCCAATTGGCTCCATCTATCTTCGCAGATTCATAAATACTGGCATCCACATTCTTTAACCCAGCCAGAATAAACATCATCCAATAGCCAACACCTTTCCAGGTAGCAATTAATACAATGCACCAAATCGCCTGAGTTTTACTAACTAAGAAGTCCTGTTGTGGAACTCCGAAACCAACAAGAATGCTATTTATAACACCATTGTTAGGACTTAGCATCAAGTTCCAAACAATAGTTGCAACAGTAAGTGAAACAGTTACAGGCAAATAAAATACAGTACGGAATGCACCTATTCCAGTAACTGTTGTGTTAACCAACAGAGCAAGACAAAATGCTAAAAATATCTGTAATGGAATCATAATAATATTAATTTTTATTGTGACCCATAGTGATTTCCAAAATGTTATATCTTTAAAGAGTGTTTCATAAGTGCCTATCGTAAATGTACCCTTAACAATCAGGCTTTCCATCAATGTTGAAATTATCGGATAAATCTTAAAAACAACAATGAGAATAAAAGCAGGTAATATTAAAATATATGGTATAGCCTTGACCTTCCCAAACATGTTATCCATTTTTCACCTCAGTAAGTCCAATATAATTGCTACACTAATTGAATTAGTAGATAATTCAAAATCTCTCACAGCACAAACATGTGTTTTTTTACAAAGAACCAGTATTACAGTAACCGCGTACATGCTCGGTATATAATGCTTAGAGGATTGGCAGCAATATCATTACCGCCAATCTCTAAAGCCGTCTTATTTTTTATATTTTCCCATAGCTGAATTGATTTGTTCTACTGCACTATCAAGAGCTCCCTTAACTTCTGAGCCGTTACGGATATTTTCAAAAGTCGCATCCATAATTGTGCTGTACTCTGAGTAGCCAGGTGTTAGCGCTCTTGGAACTGCTGTATTAGCTGCTTCGTAAGCGCCAACTTTAAGGTATCCTGGTGCATTAGGATTATCGAGAATTTCTTTGATTTTACTTTCTCTTGCAGGCATATCACCGATCCACTCGAGATACTTGTCACTACCTTTGCCAAGACTCATATATTTTATAAACTCACCTGCCGCATCAACATTTTCAGAAGCTGCATTAACACCAAAGTGCCAACTTCCTGTTCCTGTTCCTACACTATTTTCATAGCCCTTAAATGCTGGCGCGTAAGTCCAACCATAAGATTTCATTCCTGCTGCATCACAAGCTGCTGCTGTCCATGTACCTCCTGCCATAAAGACAATTTTTCCAGAATTAAAATAGTTGGGAATCTCGTCCGCTGTAACACCCTTTGCAGAAAGCCCGTTATTATAAAGTCCCTGCATCCATGTCATTGCATCTATCCATGGTTTATTATTGATAACACCTTCAACTGTAAGTCCATCGTCCCCGATGTTCTTACCACCCATACTGTTTGCAAGAGCACACATCTGATATGTACGGCTTACTTGTTGGAACTGTATTCCAGATATACCTTTCGACTTGTCTGGATCAACAACAGCTAATGTGTCTTTTGCTATTTTCTCGATTTCTTCCCATGTGAGACGTTTATTTGGATCTCCTTCAGGTATAGTGATACCTGCTTGTTTTAGTAAATCTGTGTTATACCAAAGGAGCTGTGCTGATGTTGCCATTGGTGGTGCATAGAATTTACCATCCCAGGTTCCTGCATTAAGACTTGACTTAATAAACTGTTTTTTATCATCATCTGTAAAATATTTATCCAATGGAGTTATATAACCACGAGTAGCATAGGCTGCTACCATTGGGCCATCTACGCTGATTACGTCATATTCCTTAGAGCCTGATGCAATTTTTACCTCAATAGTTTCAAAAAGGTCATTAAATGATACATATTCTCCTACAACCTTGATGCCTGTAGTCTTTTCGAAATCATCAAGTATTTCCTGATTTTCTTTTACTGTTTCTGTCAACCATACAATTTTTTTAGCCTGTGACTTTTCTGTGCTTGTTTGTGAGGATACTTGTGATGATGAAGAAGAAGATGTTTGAGAATCCTCTGTTCCCTTTGTACAACCGAACATAGTTGTTACCAAAGTAAGTACAAGAATAATTGCGTATACCTTTTTCATGATTTATCTCCTTTATTTTTTATTTAACAGCATAGCTGCTATATACAGTTAATTTGTGTCACTCTGAGAGTTTTGTGAATAGGTCTTCAAACAAAGCATCTCTTTTTATATGATATACATATTTAATAAGGTGTCTGTCTTTGTTAAAAGAGTATGTATGATCATATTCCGGAATAGGACTAGGCACAAAACTTTCAAGCATATAATCGCCCTCTAAGAGCCAAGCTACTGCTGTAACATCCCAGATAGGCCTTGTCCAAAATTCTCCTCCATTACACCTTTTTGCTTCGGCTGCCGTTGCATCTACAAGATAATCACATAGCTTGTTTTTCCCACGCAGCCAGAATTCAAGTTCTGGTCCTCCTGTAGTGAAAGCAGAAACAACTCCCATACATGGTAACTGCACTAACGGAACACCACATCCAAAAACAATTCTTGCACCTGCAATATCTTGGTATAAGTTAAACTCTTTATTATCGTTCCAGTGATGGGCATTTCCACCAAGCCATATCAGCACTATTCTATCTTTTATTTCAGGTTTTATAAGTAATGCAGATGCCACGTTAGTGATAGCTCCTACTGCAATAACGTAAAGGGGTTTTTCTTCACTGTACTCCATTGCACGATTAACAAGATCGCTTGTGGCATCAGAAAGTACAGGTATATTTTCATCAGCCAAAAATCTTTCAGCGCCTTTATGTACTAAATTTTTAAGCTCACTACGTTCCATCAAGGACAGAATATTCATTATCTCTTGATAGCTTTTTTCCATGCCCTCCGCTGGACCTGAACTTTTATCATTAAAAAACGGTGCTGCATAAATAGCCTTAATGTTGAGCCTTTCAGGATTCTTAATTAGATATGCCAATGCATACTGATCGTCTATTTCGTTATATGTATCTGTATCGAAAACAACGTCAACTCTTTCTTTGGGTTTTTGTAATCGCTCCATCATCCTCTTATTATCAACAAACATAACTCCTTGCCTCCTTTTTAATCATTTATACGTCTAACAAATCTAAAGTGCTTTTATCTACTAACGCAGGAGGTACTCCCTGTGTTGTAATTGAAAAGCCTGCTGCATATGTAGCATACTTAATTGCAGTACAAATATCATAATTTTTGGCAAGATAGACTGCCAATGTTGAAGCAAATGCATCTGCAGCTCCAGTTGTATCAACAGCTTCAAAATCTGCAGCTTCAAAATATATTGACTGCTCACTATTTTTTAAATAACACCCATCACGATCTAAGGTAACTATGACATGTTTTGTGCCACGATCCAAAAAATATTGTGCTTTTTCTTCCAAAGATTTTTTTTGTGGACAAAGTTCTTCTATCTCATTACGATTTGGCATAAATATATCAACATTTTTGATTAGTCCATCGCTAATTTCTGAAACTGCACACGGCTTTAGAATTACCTTTGCTCCACATTTATGTGCTGTCTTTGCAGCACACTCCACGGTCTCAAGATTTATCTCTGTCTGTAGTAAACAAAAGCTTGCATTCTCAAACATATTCCTATGTATTTCAATATCCTTAGGAGATAGCTTATTGTTTGCACCTTCATAAACAACTATTCCACTCTCACCATTATCTTTTACATATACATACGCATGACCAGTAGCCACTTCAGCGCTAGTAGAAACTCCTTCAATATTTACATTATTACTCTTCAAAAAGTCATATAGTATACTCGCTTCATAGTCCTTACCTAATTTTCCAATTAAGTATACCTCTGCCCCTAGCTTAGCAGCACCAATTGCTTGGTTAACACCTTTTCCGCCTGGAATAGTAGCTCGTTTCTTTGTAGTAATCGTTTCACCTATTTGTGGTACCTGTCCAAGGTTCAATAGCGTATCCATATTTATAGCACCGACAACAACTATTTTTTTATTACGCACTGTTATCGGAACATCTATGCTGCTTTCATCTTCGACTTTTTTGTCGCTCTTGAAAGGCACTTCAGTAACTCGTGTTTTTTCGACCTTAGCTACCAATCTTTTACAAGCATATTCACCAAGTTCATAAAATGGCAAATGGATTGAAGAAAGTTTTGGGAGCAGATAAATTTCTTTCGGATCCTTTACTAAACTTACTAATGAAAGATCTCTGGGGATTTTTATATTATTGTATGAAGCATGCTCATAAATTTTCACAGCTAAGCTAGCATCAAAGCATATAATACCAGTATAATTATGTATAAGAGTTGAAATATCGAATGTGTTTCCTTGATCAATGCAAAGCATATTTGCATCAAAAGGTAGCTTATTATCAAAAAGACATTGTTCAAAGCCTTTTTGAAACCTTCGTTCTCGTATATCATTGTTTTGTATCAAGCATCCAATCTTTTGGTGCTTATGTTTTATCAGCGACTGAGTTGCATTGTAGGCAAGTCTTAAGTAGTCAAACGCTCCTCTTTCTGAAGTTGGAACATTGAAACAGTCAATAATGAAGTATGGTGTCTGTTGTTGCACCAAAAGGCTTTCACATTTGCTATATGAATCTTTTAATTTGTCCCATAATATTCCATCCACATTATGTGAGCATAGCATTGTAATACCTTTATATTCTTCCTCAGGTGTATCTGCTGAAAAAAGGACAGCAGTATATCCGTTTCTTTTTGCTGTCTCAACAATACCTGAAAGTATTATCTCATGCCCTGGCTGTTTGCTTATCATAACTCCAAGAAGCAAAGATTTTGTTTTTTTATTAGTATGGATACCAGCATAAGGGGTGTAGTTACATTCTTTTACGACTTTCATGACACGTTCTCTTGTCTCTTTACTAATATTGCTATCTTTTTCATTTATAACTTTTGAGACAGTCGATACTGAAACACCCACAAGTTTTGCTATTTCCTTTATATTCATCAAAGACCTCCTGACTAGGGAAACATTTTTCTTAAACGCATTTCTTGAATACATTATCTATATATTTCGATAGATGTCAACAATTTTTGTTATATATTTTTAATTTTCGCTAATATTTTTAGACTTTATCTTGAAAATTTCAAATTGTAGTTACTTTTGTTTAGGAAAACCATTTCCTAAACTCTATAATTTACGAAACACATTAACTACATAACAAATTTTTTACAAATAAATACTTTGGAGTTTTTTTAAAGTTACCTTTTATGAAGCATAAAAAACTCCTTTTTGGGCTAATAGTTAGTTAACCAAAAAGGAGTTTCCTTGTATTACAAAAATTTACTTATATACAAATAACCAACACCACAAAACAGCTATTAAATGTTCAGAAAGGCAGCCACATTGTGGTGGTCAATGTCTTCCCCACATCAACACCCTCAGAATAGGCTTGTGCAGAAAGATTTCCAGATATGTTAACTAGCAATCAATAACCTCATTGAGCGCTGCACCTGGTGGCACTATTGGAGAAACTTTATTATCTTTATCAATTGCAAAGTTTATTAGAACAGGTGTATCTGTCTCTGCTAATGCACGAATTATTGCATCATCCACTTCATCCGGGTGCGTTACATTTATTCCTTTTGCGCCGAAAGCATTTGCCAATGCGACAAAATCAGTTCCACGGTCAATAGATGTTTGACTAAAGCGGCTGTCAAAAAACAGCTCCTGCCATTGCCTAACCATACCTAGCGTTCTATTGTTAAAAAGTGCAATTATTATAGGTAGCTTATATTCAACTGCAGTAGCAAGCTCATTTAAATTCATCCTGAAGCTTCCATCACCTGCTATATTAATAACCTTTTTATCACGTCTTGCCATTTGAGCACCTATACACGCTCCCAATCCATAACCCATTGTTCCAAGGCCACCAGAAGATATAAACTGCCTAAACTTGCTATATTTATAATATTGAGCTGCCCACATTTGGTGTTGCCCAACCTCTGTGGTAATAATAGCCTCTCCTTTGGTCAATTCATATATTCTCTCAACTATGAACTGTGGTTTGATAGTTTCTTTTGAAGGAGTATACTTTAATGGATATTCTTCCTTCCATTTGTTAATCCTACTTATCCATTCAGGATTTTGCTTTTTGATAACTCCTGCAAGTAGGGATTTAAGTATTTTCTTAACATCTCCTACTAAAGGGAACTCTACATTTACATTTTTCCCTACTTCAGCACTATCAACATCAATATGCATTATTTTTGACTCTGGTGCAAAGCTGCTAACTTTGCTAATAATTCTGTCACTAAAGCGATTTCCAATTGCAATAACCAAGTCACAGTTGTGAAATGCATAGTTTGATGTCTTAGTACCATGCATACCTACCATCCCCATAAAAAGATCGTGTGTTCCTGGGAAAGTTCCCATTCCCATTAATGACGTACTTACGGGGATTTCAGCTGTTTCTGCTAAAGCCAGTACTTCCTCTTCTACTCCAGCAATGCCAACACCAGCCCCTGATAAAATAACAGGTCTACAAGCATTATTAATTGCATTAATTGCTTCATTAATTGCTTGACCACTAATGTCATTGTATTTATTTGAAATATAGTCATTCTTATCTGGTTTCTTAGGTGTATATTCCACTAATGCTGCAGTAACATCCTTACATACATCTACCAAGACTGGCCCTGGTCTGCCTTCTCTAGCAATAGCAAAGGCCTTTCGCATAGTATCTGCTAACTTTGCAACATCCTTAACTATATAATTATGTTTTGTTATAGGCATGGTTATACCCGTGATATCAACCTCTTGAAATGAATCCTTTCCAAGCAAGTTATTTGGAACCTGGCCTGTTATTGCAACCATAGGAACAGAATCCATATAGGCAGTGGCAATTCCTGTTACAAGATTTGTTGCACCTGGCCCTGATGTAGCAATACAAACGCCAACCTTACCAGTTGCACGTGCATACCCATCCGCTGCATGTGAAGCACCTTGCTCATGAGATGTAAGTATATGAGTAATCTCATTTCTCGCCCTATACAAAGCATCATAAATAATTATGGCCTGACCTCCTGGATAGCCAAATACAGTATCAACGCCTTGCTCTTTTAAACATTCTATAATAACATCAGCACCTGATATCTTCATACGCTCATCATCTCCTCATTATTTAAATCATCAATACTAAGAGCTTGTAGCTCTACTACAACATCACGTTAGTAATGATAAAAATATTAACTAATATTTTTTATGCGAAATAGTATTACTTCTAGTTGTTCTTTAGCTTAATGTACAAAACTTTATTTAGGTTCCACTAAAATTTCGTTGCTAGCTTCAACTTTACCTAAGCACTGCGCCTGTACTTGCAGATGTAACAAGTCTTGCATATCTTCCAAGATAACCGGAAGTAATCCTTGGTGCAGGTGCTACCCAGCTTGCTTTTCGCTTATTTAATTCTTCATCTGACACTTCAATATTTAAGCGTCCTGCTGGGATATCTATATTTACAATATCCCCTTCTTTTATCAAAGCTATTGGCCCACCTTCCATTGCTTCAGGTGATACATGCCCGATTGAAGCACCTCTTGATGCCCCAGAAAACCTACCATCTGTAATAAGAGCCACATCACAATCCAATCCCATACCTGCTATTGCAGAAGTAGGTCCCAGCATTTCTCTCATACCTGGACCTCCCTTTGGTCCTTCATAGCGAATTATAACGACATCACCTTTAACTATCTCACTATTATAAATAGCTTTAATAGCTTCATCTTCGCTATCAAATACTCGAGCAGGTCCTTTATGCACTAGCATAGATTCTGCCACAGCAGATCTTTTTACTACCGCTCCATCTGGAGCTATGTTTCCTTTTAGCACAGCAATACCGCCAGTAGTGCTGTATGGGGCATCAATACTTTTTATAACATTGTAGTCTTTTACGTTAGCATTCTGGATGTTTTCCATTACGGTTCTTCCTGTAGCTGTAATTAGGTCTGTATGCAGTAGTCCTTTTGAGGAAAGTTCCTTCATAACGGCCTGCACTCCTCCTGCTGCATATAAATCCTGAATATGATATTTTCCAGCAGGTGCTAATTTACATAAGTTCGGTGTTCTTGAACTAATTTCATTTATGATGTCTAAATTGATTTGTATACCTGCTTCATTTGCAATTGCAGGCAGATGCAGTACTGAGTTTGTAGAACAACCTAGAGCCATATCTACTGTTAGTGCATTTTCAAAAGCTTTTATCGTTAATATATCTGAAGGTTTAATGTCTTTTTCAACCAGCTCCATTATTTTCATACCTGCATGCTTTGCTAGCCTAATCCTTTCAGCATAAACAGCTGGAATAGTTCCATTGCCTGTAAGCCCCATTCCGAGTACCTCCGTAAGGCAATTCATAGAATTTGCAGTAAACATTCCTGAACAGGAACCACAGCCAGGACATGCATTATTTTCTAAATCACACACCTCATCTTCAGTAATTTTCCCTGCTTTAAATGCACCTACAGCCTCGAAAACACTATTCAAGTCCAATTGTTTTCCATCTTTATTCAGCGAGAGCATTGGTCCACCGCTGATAACTATTGCTGGTACATTTATTCTCGCTGCTGCCATAAGCATACCAGGTACAATCTTATCACAGTTTGGAATAAATACCATTCCATCAAAGCTATGTGCCCTTCCCATAGCTTCACATGAGTCTGCAATAAGTTCTCTTGTGGCCAATGAATACTTCATTCCCATATGCCCCATTGCTATTCCGTCACAAACACCTATAGCGCCAAACTCTATTGGTGTTCCGCCTGCCATCCTGATACCTGCTTTAACAGCCTCAGTAATTTTATCTAAGTTGATATGACCTGGTATAATCTCATTTTTCGAATTTGCCACACCTATAAGTGGTCTCTCAAGCTCTTCGTCTGTATACCCCATTGCTTTAAACAGTGATCTATGCGGAGCCTTTTCAATGCCTTTTTTTACGATATCACTTTTCATATAACTTTTCCTCCTTGAGCAAGTTTTAACGAAACCTTTTATGTTTACTTTCTTAGTTAATAATTAAACACATTAATTTGCTCTTATAATAATTTGTATTTATAGTGTGGAATCACTTTTTAATATGCGGTGCATCTTATAACCGACAATTGGAAACATTCCCAGATTAATTAAGAATATTGTACTATTTAGTTAAATTTATGTCTACAAAGAAAGGAGAAATGGATAAAAAACATTCATAAGAAAAATGTTCTAAATAAAAAACATTAAGTTAGAAGATAAAATTAATATCAAGCTCCGCAGCGCTCACTGTTTGCTAAGCTTCTAGGACTTCAGTTCATATTCGAGAGCACCGCTCTTCCTAGAAATCGATGCAAAATGCAGACTTCTTCTCGGAATTTAGCTCATCTTCCGGAGCTATCCAACTCACTATAAAATTATTCTGATAAAAGTAATTTGCGAATTTTGAATCTTCTATACTTTCTATTGTAGATTCAAATTTTGGAAACGCACTGAAGAGTACAAGAACAGCACATAATATATATATTACAAGTAGTCCTTCTATTGCTCCTAGAATAATTCCCCCTGTTTTATCAAGCTGTTTAAACACAGGAAGCTTTGATATAGTTTTAATTATTACTCGAATAAATTTTAAGGCAACTCGTATTATTATATAAATCAAGATAACACTTAAAATATTTATTACTACCATAGCTATTTCTGAACCTATAGTATCTAATATTTTATTGAGTCCAAAAATATCTTGATTACCTACTTTCTCACCAATAGAGTCCTTAATAAATCCCGGAATCTTCAATCCATCAATTACTGTTAGTGAAGAACCTTCCATAATTGCAGAGACATTAGCAGATTGACGTTTTATAATGCCATTAATTACAGCGGTTTTTATGTTAGTATATAAAACTGTTTCTTTAAGAACATTAGCTATTACAGGATAGAACTTAATAGCAAAAACAACTGATACTACGTATGAAACCAGACTAAAAACAGAGTATAAAAACCCATTTTTTAAACCAACAACCATGAAAACCGCTATAATAATAAAAACAGTTATATCTGTCCAGTTCATCCTAATCCCTTTCTAATCATTCAGTAATATTTACTAAGGAAATAGTTCCTCCTGATATGATAATAGCCTGATTATCACTAATAAGATATGCATCTTTTATTTCATTGCGAGCTGAATATTGTCCAAGCTTTTTTCCTTTTAATGTATACAGATAAACACTTTTTTTGGTTCTTAATGCTATTCTATCACCATATTGTTGTATTCCTGCAACATTCTCAGGCTGTTCAAAGCTATAGACTATCTCACCATCTGTGTTCAGAACCAAGACCTGTTGCTCTGTTATTTTAGATGTATTATTGAACTTTCCTGCTATTATCACATATTTGTCACTGTTTGGAGCAATACAAAATATTGATTCAGCACTCTTCCGCCAAATCTCCTTACCTTGCTTGTCCATATATATAACAAGATTTTGTCCAGCAGCTATTTCATTCTTGCCATTTGATATTAGTATAGGAAGAATATTATCAGGTACATTGATAGTCGAAAATGGCTTTTCCTCATATATATTGTTAAATTCTAATTGAGTTCCCGACTTAACATTATCTGTTATAACCTTATTTGTTAGAACGTTTTGACCATTATGAATGGTTTTAGCGTCAATAACGATATCCTCTGCATACAGCTTAGTGTATTTATCTACACCATTTATATCAATAACCTGAACAGAGGATTTATATTCTGCAGATTGTGTAACAACTGTGCAATCCCCATCATTATTTACGCTGGCATTTATGATTTTATTGTCTAACTTTCTTGACCATAAAAGATTTTTGTCTTTATAAAAATAAATATCCCTTCCCGAAATGTCTGCAACAGCCATGTATTTATTCGAACACCTTATAGCAGGTCTAGTAAACGTATAAGCATTCTCCTGAAGTAATTCCCCACTTTTGGAGTACCATTTAACCCCATCTTTTGATAGTAAAATTGTATAATTTTTATATATTCCACAATTAAAACTTCCATCTTGGACAAAAGGTATTTCTAAGGCTACACTGCTTTTAGCTTTGTTATTTTCTATAAAAGTAATCGCATCACCTATTTTTAGCGAAGAAAAATCATAGCCTAAATTCTTTAAGTAAACAGTAAATGCCACAAGTGAAATCGCAAGAATAAGAAGTAGGGATATTATTACCCCTCCTATAGAACTTGATTTTTCTGTATTTGATTTCTCTATATCAGAAGTATTAAATTTTGAATCTGAGTCCATTTTAATACACCTCTTTTTTCTTTTGTGTATTAAATTTTAGCACATGCAGATAATTATGTCCATGCTTTACATTATGCACAAGAGCACCTAATGTGTTGGCATGGACTAACCACCTGCTTTATATTTATTTTTATTCTTATAGCATAATAATATATTTCCATTATATATTAATTTATTCTAACCTTCTGCCTTCGCATAATGATAGGCATCAAGCTAAGCCTTCCTCGATACCTTGCTTTTTATAAATTGCAGTATTATTACAAACATTAAAAACAGACCTAAATACCCAAATACGGGATAAAGGGTTGATATCAAGCTAGAGAAGCCCAATGAAGACATTGGAATAATAAGAGCGCATAATACAACTGCAACAGCATTATAATTCAAATTCATTTTCGTCTTTATGCGTTCAGTCAAACAATATCCTGATGTTATAGCTGAAGTATACATTGCCAAAATAAGAATTATGCTATAAATACCACCCAAAATCTGGCTATTATTTTTGATTACGCTTAGGATAGGCATCTCAGTTGTAATTGAGTGTGGATAAAAAAAGTATAACACTAGATTTATAATTAACACTGTTAAGCAAAGCATACCACCGCCAATTATTCCACTCCATGTACTTACTCTCTTTGTCTTTAAGTATGGTAAAACCCCCGTTAGCATAACAGTTGATAGTATTGTGTTATAGCTGACATATAGAATTGACGAAAACACCCAATTGTCTGTCACTCTAACTACTTTATTTGATAGACTGAATACTGAAGTATCCTTTGTTATTAAAATATATACTCCAACAAACAAAATACCTACTACTAAAAATGGAGAGAGAATGGAACTAAGTGTTACTACCCCCCTTATATTTGTCATTATAGCCAATAGGCAAGCAATAGCACTTATAACGATGCAATATCTGAATTCTAACCCCGTTAACTCCATTAATATATTTCCAAGACCAGCCACCATAACACTCATTACACATGACATAAAAAGCATTACTATAAATTCCATTACTCTTCCTAAAAAATACCCCATCATTGGAAATAGAAATTCATCATATGTTCTAATTCTTTCACAATAAACCCTATCAAGAACTACATACCCAATGATTGAAAACAGTATTCCTGCTAATATTACACCGAAGAAACCTCCGTTATAATATTTTGAGAAGAACTGGATTATTTCCTGCCCTGATGCAAATCCTGCACCTATTACTGTTGCCATATAAAGAAAAGCAACTTTAAATATATTTCTTAATTCTCCTTTTATCAAAAAAAGCAACTCCCAACATAGATTATTAATTAAAGCTAACTAAGCAATTACTTAGTTGTCCTTTATTATAATTCTATGTGGGAGTTACTTATCAAATTACATTTTATTTAGTTTTTTGGTGTGTATTATTGCTTTTCAGCCTTGTTTACAGCTTCCATCAACTCTTTATAGGCTGTTCTAAGTCCATCCTTTTCTTTTAACTTGGATTTTTGAACAACTTTATTTGTATACACGCCATCCATCATAGCGTAATAGTAGTTGCTATCTTTTGATATTAAATCTACTATGACAACTTTTGAATCTTTCATATAATATTTAATGGAAATCTCAGGTGTACCTGATGGTTTAACACCTGTTTCGTATTTCTGCATAGTAATACCAATCATAGACTGATACAAATTTCTGAACAATGAACTTCCATTATCATTCTTCATGTTTGCATCTGTTCCATTAACCTTAAACTTGTCATCTTCTGATTTTTCTGAAGCTGTAATATCACATACTGTCTTCTTACCATCAAGAAGTAGCTCAACTCTGCTTACATCTTTGATATTTGGTAAATATATGAATGAGTATATAACATCATCAAGCTTAGTATCAAGGAATGTCAATGGAGCAGTATCTATAGTGAAGATACTCTTTCCATCAGCATATTTTGCATATCTGATAGTTCCCTTATCTACGAAACTGCCAAACAATATTATTTTTGTTGTAGTAGCATCTCCATATTTAATGACATATTTAGGTTTATCTAATCCATATTTAGCAAGATCAGTTGGATTATTATCAGCAACGTCACTAATAGCTAGCTGTGTAACTGACTGAATCATTTTAGTTACACTAGATATCTCTGCAACTTCCTTAACAGGCTCTACAATATTCATTTCTTTATCGGAAACAATGTCAACTGCATATTGCATTTGTCCATCTTTCTCATAAGAGAATGTTTTAATAGTTGCAGGGTCAACAGATAAAATATCTTTTTTCACAAAATACCCATAAGTAGGCTCAAACTTGCTGGTATAATAAGTACCAACCAGATAAACCTTTGATTCATTGGCCATTTTGCAATACCTGCCATCCCCAGTTAAAGTATCCGAACCCACTTGAAGCTCTTTAGAAGTTCCATCTTCCAAACCAACTTTTATAGTTATTGGCTTGTCTAATCCATACTTAGCTAAGTCTGTAGCATTTTCCTCAATAACCTTAGTAGCGACGATGGCCGACATATCTGTAGCTGCTCCATCTGCATTCAAGCTGTCTACTTCAAATTCATACACAGGTTCTATCGTCCAAGCATTATCTTTCTTTTTTAATTCAAAAGACCCATTTGAATTATTAAACGTCAAAGATATAATCTTATCTCGGTCAGATTTCATGACAGTTATCTCTTCAAATGCGCTTTCTTCAGCCACTTCTGGATTTGCTTTTTGCTTATTACTGATAAAAAAGTATACACCAGCTAACAGTCCTAAGACCACAACAAGAATAATAGCATTTTTATATAACTTCATATTTTACAAATGCCTCCTTCTAGACCAGACAATCAAACCTATAATCATAATCACACATGGAACAACACCGATTAAAATAACAGAAATAACTTTTGCTTGGGTTTCTGTTGTAGACAGACTTTTTGTAGATATTAATTTAGGTGATATAGCAATTTCATCTGACTTATCTGACATCCAGTTAACTACTGTACTGGTGAAGTAAATTTTACCATTAGAGAAATAAGTTGCGTATTGGCTTGATAAAGCAGCATCTGTTAAAAATGTTCCATTACCAAATACTAAAACCTTACTGCCGCCAGATATTTCAGAAGCTATGGCTAAATCAAATGAACCTTGCTCAACTGCGCCCTGATCAGCAATTTTAACTGATTCAGCAGTGTCACTAGTTTTAATCAAAGACGAAGTAGTTAGCCATTCCTTAGCTACTTGTAATACACTCAAGCTCCTTGAATCCGGCATAAGTACTTGGTATTGACCATAAGCGTTTAACAATTTAGCATTTATTTCATTTGGTTCAAGTGATGCTATAAGTGAATATTCATCGTTTGGTAAGCAATTACTTTTATCTTTAACTTTATCATAATTTATACCAATATTAAATGTAGCTAGTATTTCTTCAAAGTTTGCTAATTTGCTACCTGATTCAACAGGGTCGAACATAAATATTGCCCTTCCACCATTCTCTAGGTAAGTTTTTAAAGCAATCTTCTCTGATTCAGATAAGTCCACTTTAGGTGAAGCAAACACTAGCAACTTACAATCATCTGGAATTGTTTCTACTGTCATCAATGAAAGTGCTTTAACTTCAAAATTATTATTTTCCAATTCCCCTCTCATCTGAGTCAAGTCAGTTTTTAGAGAATATTCATTGTGACCCTCTACAAAATAAGCAATAGGTGTAACATCGGCTGTTACAAATTTTATAGCACCTGTTATAAGAGGCTCAGCCTTATATAATCTTCCGAATTGTGTGTTTTCACCGTAGAGTTCTACTGCACCGAGTTTTTTCACCTTGTTGCCGCTCTTAACAACAAAATCTCCCTTTGCTATACCTCTTGATTTATCCTTGTCAAGAAATGTAAGTGTACCCGGATCTTTATCAGGGTCAACATAAGTAACTTTTATTCCTTGTTGCTTATACTCATCTAAAAGATTTATTAATTCTTTATATTGGCTTCCTCCTGGTATCTCTCCATCGTCAAAAAGGCCATAAATAGTAACATCTTTATTAACGGCATCTAATATTTTTTTGCTGTCATCACTAAGACTATATAAACTGTCTTTAGTTAAATCCCATTTAAAATCACCCAAACCAACAAGCAGGTTAATTATTACTGCAATAACTACCACAGCAACTATTAAAATTATGGAATTTGAACCATACTTAAGAGATTTTTTATTTATTTTAAATTTTCCCACTTTAATCACCCCTTGCTCCAACGTCTTTTTTCTATTACTCTAATTGCTAAGAATACAAATACTGCTGAAAAACTCACATAGTAGACAATTGACTTTAATGATAGTATCCCTGCAAATAAATCCTCTGTTCTTGAATATAATGAGAACCACTTAAGAATAACTGCCCATATTCCACCAAGACTAGGAGCTATTCCTTGCAATAACCACATAATCAGAAGACCTACTATGCCAACTATTGCCGCTACTATTTGGCTTTCTGTCAAGGATGATGCAAAAACTCCAAATGCTATAAAAGAAGCTCCAAGAAGTATATAAGCAACATAACCTCCGATTATCTCAGAAACAGAAGGATTTCCAAATACTTTAAGTAATATAGGATAAACTAATGTAATAGCAGTCATAACCATAAATACTGCAAAAGCAGCTAAATACTTTCCAACAACTACTTTTGTTATGCTTGTTGGAGATGTTCTTAAGAGCACCTCAGTACCACTTTTTCTTTCATCAGCAAGTATTTTCATTGTCAAGATAGGAATTATAAGTATTAGAAAAAGTGACATGTAATTTAGATTTAAGTAATTATACTCTGCAGTTGGTGAAGCTAAATTGATATAAAAAACAATTGAAGAAAGTAGTATAAACAATCCAATTAGCACATATGCTATTGGTGAAGTAAAGTAAGATTTAAATTCTTTTTTAAATACAGCTAGCATAATTATATAACCTCCTTTTCCTTCGTGGTTAATTGTAAGAATATCTCTTCAAGTGAAAGATCTAATGATTTCAATTCAATTATAGGATATCCGGCTTTTGCCATAGCAAAAAATAGAGGTTGTCTAATATCTATCTCTTTGTCAGATTCAATTATATATTCAATTGCATCAGTATCTTTTTCAATATGAGGTTCTACATATTTGATTCCACTAATTTCTTCAATACCGCTAACAATTGAGCTCTTTGGTCCAACAATTGTTGCTGATAGTTTACTAACTGTTCCCATTCCCTTTGATAAATTCTCAGGTGTATCAATAGCAGCAATCTTACCTTTATTAATAATTACAACTCTTTCACAAACAGCACTTACCTCAGGTAGTATATGTGAGCTGAGAATAATAGTGTGTTGTTTACCAAGAGCCTTGATTAATTTACGAATTTCAATTATTTGCATTGGGTCAAGACCTACTGTAGGCTCATCAAGAATTAAAACCTCTGGTGCTCCTAGAAGAGACTGAGCTAGTCCAACTCTTTGTTTGTAACCTTTTGACAGATTTTTTATCAATCTGCCACGTACATCACCTAATTTAACAAGCTCCATAACGTCTGAGATTTGTCCCTTTTTCTGTTTCTTGTTAACAAGCTTCAAATCAGCTACAAAGTTCAGATACTCATTGATAGTCATGTCCATGTATAATGGTGGTAATTCTGGTAGATATCCAATCCTTTTTTTTACTTCTTCTGGACTTTCCATAATATCATATCCGCATACCTTTACCGTACCTTCGGTAGAAGGAATAAAGCCGGTAATAATATTCATAGTAGTTGATTTTCCTGCACCGTTTGGACCTAGGAAACCAAGCACTTCACCTTTTTCAACCGTAAAACTTATATCGTCTACAGCCTTTATCTGACCGTAACTTTTGGTCAAATTCTGAATCTCGATCATTATTTTCCCCCCTAAATTGTTCCGTGCATTTTAAAAATATTTCTTCTACTAATACACAATACTTATTATCCATAATTTTTTTTAATAAACTATGAACGGAATGTAAAGTTTTTTATCGATTTAAATGTTTTATTTAAATCAATAAAAAATGGCTAATTAAACATTTAAGTTTATAGTTTAGCCATTTAATGATTATATATTCTTTTTTATTTATTTACAAGTAAAAGCCAATATTGCTTTTGGAAAAATAAATAGGGGTAAATGTTTAATACTAGTAGTATCTAATCAACCTCTCTCTTCCCTTAACTTCCCACTAGTTCCAAATATACTTGACAATATAGGCACTATTAGAGAAAATCCTATAATTAAAAACCACTCACTCATGCCTAATGCCTTAGTCTCAAATACACCTTGTAATGCTGGGACATAAACAACCGCTAATATCATTACTATTGAACACAACACAGCTAATACTAATGGTATGTTGTCAAATAAAGATATTTCAAATATATTTCTAGTTTCTGATTTACATTCAAATACATGAATTAGCTGAGTTATAACTAATGTCATAAAGGCACTTGTACGCGCCAATTCTACATCATTTAAAAAATATAATATACTCACAAATACACCTAATGTGCTTATGCCAATTAAGACTCCTCTTGTAACAATCAGCTTAAGCAAACCATGAGAAAAAATATTGTCATTTGACCCTCTAGGTGGTCTCATCATTATGTCTTTTTCTGGAGGATCTAATCCAAGAGCAATTGCCGGCAAACCATCTGTCGCAAGATTCACCCAAAGAATTTGAATAGGTAAAAGCGGTATAGGGAGCATCATCAATATACCTAAAAACATTGTTAGAACCTCTCCTAAATTACATGCAAGCATATATCTTATAAATTTCCTAATGTTATTGTATATTACACGTCCTTCTTCAACCGCTGAGACTAATGTTGCAAAGTTATCATCCAGCAATACCATTGAAGATGCTTCCTTTGTGACATCAGTACCAGTAACCCCCATCGACACCCCTATATCAGCTTCTTTTACTGCAGGTGCATCATTTACTCCATCCCCTGTCATTGCTACAATGTGCCCCAGCTCTTTAAGTACCCGAACAATCATAAGCTTATGCTTTGGTGAAACTCTGGCGTAAACTGAAACGGATTCTGCTACTTTTGACAATTGCTCTTCGCTCATCTTATCTAGCTCCGCTCCTGTCAAGACCTTGTCACCGTCACAATAAATACTTAGTTCCTTAGCAATAGCAGTAGCTGTCAGCTTGTGGTCTCCCGTAATCATTACTGGCTTAATGCCTGCTAACTTGCACTTCTGTACAGCTACAATAGCCTCTTTTCTTGGTGGATCAATCATGCCCATCAGACCTA
This sequence comes from Bacillota bacterium, assembly GCA_023444055.1. GTDB lineage: Bacteria > Bacillota > Clostridia > Acetivibrionales > DSM-1351 > Ruminiclostridium. Next base: position 82,051 of record JAEZRV010000021.1, on the reverse strand, counting down.
CAAATACAAGATCCTTTTCTAAGTTTTTGCTTTCCGTCTTATATGTTCCTGACTCTAGCTTTCTATATGCCAACCCCATTACCCTGAGTGCATTATTTGCCATTCCATCATTTATTTTTGTAATAGTTTTCTTGGACATTTCGTCTAGCTTAATAATTCCTTTTGATGTCATTATCCTGCTACATTTATCAATAATCATATCAGGAGCACCTTTAGTAAAAACGAAGGTCTCGCCTATAGAATTTTTACAAACTACAGACATACACTTTCTATCAGCATCAAATGGAATTTCATCTATTCTATGATAACATTTTTTCAAGTAATTTTGAGTTATACCAGCCTTTACTGCTGCAATTGTCAATGCCACCTCAGTTGGATCCCCTACAATTTTAAAATTTTCTTGTTTTGAAAACAAAGCTTTTATTTTTCCCATTGCTAAATTACCGTTTTGTGGAGTTGAATAAACTGAATTATTGCACAAAGCTCCTATTTCAAGAGCTAATTTTAGTCCCTCTACTCTAAGTGGGTCAGTTGACTTGTTATCAGCCATAAAGCTGCCCTCAGTATCATAACCATTTCCTGTTACATCCAGTTGGTAACCGACAGCATATACTTTCCGGACGGTCATCTTGTTTTCTGTTAAAGTTCCAGTCTTATCAGAGCATATTATACTAGCACAACCTAATGTTTCAACCGCGGGCAGCTTACGTATCAGCGCATTTCTCTTTAACATTCTCTGTACACCTAATGCAAGAGAAATAGTAACAATGGCAGGTAGTCCTTCAGGTATAGCCGCAACAGCTAAGCTTATTCCTGCCAATAGCATAGTTAAAAGATTTTCACCGCGTAAAATTCCGGTTATCGAAACAATAGTACAAATGCCTAAACAGCCAACTGCAATGAATTTTCCCAAATGAGCTAATCTTCTTTGAAGTGGGGTTTCTTCATCCTCAATATTTTGAATCATATCAGCGATGTTTCCCATTTCAGTTTTCATTCCAGTTGCATAAACTATAGCCTTTGCCCTTCCACCTGTTGCAACTGTACCCATGTAGACAGAGTTTTTTTTATCATAGGAATTAATTAAGGAATCTTTAATTTTTAATGCATTTTTTTCTACTGGAACCGATTCTCCAGTAAGAAGTGATTCATCAACGCATAAGCTATTACATTCAAGAATGGCACTATCTGCAGCAATTCTATCTCCTGTTTCAATTACAAGAACATCTCCCGGAACAATTTCCTCTGCTGGTATGTTAGCCTGCTGTCCATTCCTTATAACCTTTGCATATGGTGCTGCCAAAGACTTTAAGGCTTCCATTGTTTTCTCAGTTTTAAATTCCTGAACAAATCCTAAAATAGCATTTACTATTACTATTGCAATTATTGTGATTGCTTCTGTCATATCACCCATAAATCCAGATATGATCGTTGCTATTATCAGAATAATAATCATTACATCTGTAAATTGTTGAAACAGAATTTTAAGTGGTGATAATCTTTTTCTTTCAGCAAGAATATTGGGGCCATACTTTTGAAGCTTTTTCTTTGCCTCATTATCTGTAAGTCCGTTTGTTAGTATATTTTCTGGATTTCCAATATTCAATTTTGATTCAGCCACGCTCATCTTGTCACCTATAAAAATCTTATTAGACTTCAAAAAGACTCTTACCTTTCGTGTATTCTAAAAATATTTTTATTCACCAGAATACAGAAATAGTACAAGATTATTGTATTAAATTTACTACTTTATATAATTTTATTTTATTAGCTAACCTCCACTTCACAGATACCTCTAGCGAAACAAATTATTCTTCATATACATGGCTGACTGAATCATGACACAAAACTGCCTCAATAAGCTCTACTAATGGAACACTATTAGGTAATTGAATTATATATCGCAAAATCATTTCGCCATCTCTGTCGCTGCTTACAAATTCGGTATTTAATACTGTTACTCCAAATTCCTCAATAATATTTGACAGTTCTCGTACTTCTCCTTTTTTTATTAAAGTATGAATACACAAACTGATATTCTTCCGAGAAGCTCTTTTTCTTTGAACCTTCCTAATTACTACCAAAGTAAGAAATATAATAATAGTTGCTATTAATGCTCCAGAGTAGAAACCAATACCCACTGCTATTCCCACACATGAAACAGCCCATAGACTAGCTGCTGTTGTTAACCCCTTTACATTAATACCTTCTTTAATAATAGTACCTGCGCCTAGAAAACCTATTCCACTTATTACCTGTGCCCCCAGTCTTGCAGGGTCAACATTAACATTCACTGAAAACTTATTATATATAAATTCTGATGTAATCATAACTAATGCCGAACCAACACATACAAGTATATGTGTCCTAAATCCTGCCGGTCTATGTAAATGTTCTCTCTCAAACCCAATAATTCCCCCTAGCAGGCAAGCTTCAAGAAGCCTAATAATAATTGAAAAATAGAATTCAATTTGACTGCCAAATGCATTTATCAGCCCCATTAAAAATCCTCCATGCACATTTTGGGTAAAAATTTGCTAAAGCCAATTACGGTTTAAAGCCGTTGCTCGATAGCGCCGAATTTTTAGCCGACATTAATTGGCGCTTCCAGCTTTTTATATTATTATATCAACACTTATACTAAAGCATTACATTTATGACTAATATATCGGATACTATTATTTTTTTATTTACTCAATTTTACTACATGCAGAACAAAGGACTGTATAGTATGTTATACTATATAGCCCTTTGTTCTAGAAAGAGATTTTTATAACGCCTAGATTCAAAATGAAATTTTTCGATTGTAGAAAAATTTCATTACATCAGCGACGTTTCAACGAGGCAGGAGATATACTCACCGCCTGAAAACCAAATGCAGTACCCGCCCACTTATAGAAGAGGGGGACATTTTCTTGCCTCGTTATATGATTCTAAGCCAATTATTGACTATAGAAAAATACTTGCATTTACTTGAACATTCTATTAATCGCACCAGTAACCTTTATTTTAGAGCCCTGTAGGAACTCAACAACTTTAAATCTTATTTTAATTGGTATATCTTCATCGTTATCTACAGAAGTTATTAGCCTATATTCCTCATTAGAAAGTGAAGTTTTTAAATCCTTCTTTACTGAATCAGGTATTGTACCATGAGTTGCATCACAGAAGCATAGCGGTGGGAAAAGTACACACCACCAATTAGCACCTGCTCCATCTCCTATAACAACCCTAAGAGCTTCATACTCACCAGCTGGTAATGCCACATCTCCATAAACCTTTGTAGGAAAATCATAATTGCCCAAAGTAGCCTTAACACTATAGCTGCTGTTATTCTTAACTATTACTTCATGAGATACTTTTTCTATATTTTTCAAATTATTATTTATTATATTCCTAGTTTCATTAATATCTTTTGAATTCGCAAGCTGTACCTTCATATATTCAATTATTTCGTCACGAACTTTCAGTTTAAGTTCTTGATCTGCTTTGGAATCGCTATTTGCAATAACATGGAGCCTTACTAGGTTCTGTGAAAGTCCTGCATTCACATCTTTAGCATAAGTATTTGACACCATCCATGCCGCAAGCACCGATAAAATTAATGCTATAATTACAAGCTTTATTATATTTTCTTTCTTTTTACTAACTGTATTTGACTTTAAAAATAATACTCCCCTATTCATAATCTTCCCCTCCCAAATTCCCCATTTTTATAATATTTAAGCTTTATTAGCTTCAATAGTTTTTATACATCTGAAGCTATAAGGTTTCACAAATAATTATTGTCAAATATTCAAACAATTATACAAATCATGAAAATTTTAAAAGGGTAATAATACTATTTCGTATTTAAAAATGTGATACCACATTTTTAAATGCAAATTAGTATAAAAAAAACAAGTGACATTATCATCACTTGTTTTTGCATTTGTTATTATTCTAATTATTTTATATTTCTATAAATACTTAAACTGAACTATGAATTTTGTTTTTTATCATAAGCAGCCCTAATAAAATCTTTGAATAAAGGATGTGGCTTATTAGGTCTTGATTTGAATTCTGGGTGGAACTGAACACCAATAAACCATGGGTGATCAGGTAACTCAACAGTCTCAACAAGCTTTCCGCTTGGTGAAAGGCCTGATAGAATCATTCCACTCTTCATAAGAATGTCACGATATTCATTGTTGAATTCATACCTATGCCTATGTCTCTCATAAATAAGCTCATCCTTATAAATCTCACTTATTTTTGTATTTTCATTAAGTTTACAAGGATAAACGCCCAATCTCATTGTACCGCCCATCTCATCAATATCACGCTGGTCTGGCATTAAATCAATTACTGGATATGGAGTTTCTCCGAACTCAGAGCTGTTTGCATCGTGAAGTCCTGCAACATTTCTTGCAAACTCAACAACAGCCATCTGCATACCAAGGCATATTCCGAACAATGGTATTTTATTCTCTCTAGCATAGGTAATGGCAGATATTTTACCCTCTATTCCTCTATCGCCAAAGCCACCTGGAACGATAATTCCATCTACGTCTTTTAGGTATTCGCTAATATCAGCACTTTCAACCTCTTCAGAATTTACCCATTTTATATCAACCTCAACATCATTGCCTATTCCACCATGGCGTAATGATTCAGCAACACTCAAGTAAGCATCATGCAATTCAACATATTTACCAACTAAAGCAATTGTAACAGAGCTCTTTGGGTCTTTCTGCCTTCTGACCATTTCTTCCCATTCAGTCAAATCTGGTTCTTTGCATTCTATGCCTAATCTCTTGCATACTATTTTTGCAAGTCCTTCCTGTTCAAGCATTAGAGGAACCTCATAAAGAACTTCCGCATCAAGGTTCTGAACTACCGCACCTTCTGGTACATTACAAAAAAGACTTATCTTGTCCTTCATATCCTGTGATATGAACTTTTCAGTTCTGCAAACTATAACATCAGGCTGGATTCCTATACTTCTCAGTTCCTTAACACTATGCTGCGTTGGCTTTGTTTTAAGCTCTTCTGATTTACCAAGATATGGAACAAGTGTTACATGTATATACATAACATTTTCTCTTCCAACATCTGTAGATACTTGTCTTATAGCTTCAAGAAATGGAAGACTCTCTATGTCTCCAACAGTTCCGCCTATTTCTGTAATAACAACATCAGTTCTTTCAGCTTTTCCCACCCTATATACTCTGTCTTTTATTTCATTAGTAATATGTGGTATTACCTGAACAGTACCTCCGAGAAAATCACCTTTTCTCTCTTTATTAATAATAGACCAGTAGATTTTGCCTGTTGTAATATTGCTATTCTTACTAAGGTTCTCATCAATAAACCTCTCATAGTGTCCTAAATCAAGGTCTGTCTCTGCTCCATCCTCCGTTACATAAACCTCTCCATGCTGATATGGACTCATAGTACCTGGGTCTACATTTATATATGGATCAAATTTTTGAATAGTTACATGTACTCCTCTTGCTTTTAAAAGTCTTCCCAATGATGCTGCTGTAATTCCTTTTCCTAATCCGGATACCACACCACCAGTTACGAAGATATACTTTACTGACATTGTTCTGCTCCTCTCGACATATTCCTACTAGAATACAATATATAGAAATGTATTTATAAAAAATTTTAATTATATGAAAACTCTTTCCGTTTAACTCATACTTTTAATATTTTATATTTTGATATGATAAAGGTCAATATATTTATTGATAAATAAAAAAGTTTTTAATATGCATTTCTTCTAAAAAGAGTTTCAATGACTGTCATAAATATTATTTTGATATCCATCCATATACTCCAATTATGTATATAGAAGTTATCACAATTAATTCTTTCCTCTATAGATGTATCGCCACGGAACCCATTTACCTGCGCCCAGCCTGTAATTCCGGTTTTTATGTAGTGTCTAAGCATATAGTTCGGGACTTCTTCTTTAAACTTTTCCACCCAGTAAGGCCTTTCTGGTCTAGGGCCTATAATGCTCATATCACCTTTTAATACATTAAAAAACTGGGGTAACTCATCCAAGCTTGTCTTTCTGATAAATGTACCAAACCTAGTAACTCTTAAATCATTTGGTGTAGTCCACTTTGTCTTTTCTTCTTCTTCCTTCTGAACACACATAGAACGGAACTTTAGCATCATAAACGGCTTATTTCCTATGCCAACACGCTCCTGTTTAAAAAGAATAGGTCCAGGTGACGTCAGCTTTACCCCCAATGCTATTGTTATATATACAGGTGATAACAGTATTATTGCAAAAAAAGATACTACAATATCAAAAGCTCTTTTTAAAAATCTATTTTTAATAGAATCTAACGGCACCTCTCGTAAATTTATAATAGGAATACCAAATACATTCTCTACTCGCATATTTACTTTTAGAAATTCGAAATAAGCCGGTAAAATGCTTACCCTTAACCCTTCCCTATCACATGCGGAAAGTACATTTTCCATATTGTGATACTCTTCTATAGTAAGAGCAATTATTACTTCACTTACATCATTTTGTTTTGCTATTCTTCCCAAATCATTTATTGTGCCAACAATATGTTTATTATCTACTACATTGTTTTGAGACTCATCAAGAGCTATAAAACCTATAATATTAATATCTGCTTGGTTACATTCCTGAGATCTTTCATAATATAATTTTCCAATATTCCCGCAACCAACTATTATAACATTTGCTTTATGTACACTTTTTTTTAAATATAAATGCTGAATCCCTTTTAATACTATTCTCTCTAAAACTATAATAGCCACTTCTGTGCATCCGAATATGCCTAAAAGCAATCTGCTCAGGGATTTGTCTTTTGTTAGAAATAAAATTGCAGACATGCATATTATACTTACAAAAATAGAAATCGGCGCTTTAATAATTGTTGTTTTTATTTTATCTTCAAGTAATCCCTCATACATTTTAAATATCGACATACAAACCGGAAAAATGATTGCTGCCATTACTATTATCCATGTGTATGCACTAAATGGGGATAAATATCCGAATATCCTTCCAAAGAATGTATTTCTTACAAAATATGCTATAAAAAAAGCACTTATGGTTAGTAAGATATCAATAAATATCATTACTTTTCTATCAAAATTAAACCTACTACTACTCAAAAAAGCCCCCACCCAAATTTAACTTTAAAAATATTAAATAATTTTATAAAATCTTGTATTATTTTAATGCATCTACAAGTATACAATTATATTACTTTAAATACAATTGTCATAAGTTGATAAAAAGTATAAAATATTGTTTAATTTAGTATAGGGCTTAACTTTATCCATTACCTGATAAATTTTTTATCTTATTCCTAAATAAATCTAATACTAAATTCAATTCTTTTCTGTATCTAAAAAATACAAATATTGCTACTAACGACACAGGTATTATTTGCGAATACATTCCAAATATGTAGTACCATACAAATGATAATATAAGAATAATTATTGCTGGCAGTAGCTCAAGTACATTATATTTGATTACCATTATTTTTTTAATTGTAACAACTCTAACTGCTAGAAATACTATCGCGGAAATTAAATTTGCTATGCAGACACCCCAAATCCCAAGCTTAGGAATCAGCAATACTCCTAAGATAACATTTGTACAAGCAGAAACCAGTGTTGTTGTAAATGCATGTACTGTTTTCATTGAGGCAGTGTAAATGCTGCCAATCATTGAGGAAAGCGCACTAAATAGTGAGCTTAAATATAAAATTGGCACATATAATATAGATGTTTTGTAGTTTGATGAAATTGTGAAAATATAATATATTTTTGTTATAGGTAAAAGCAATGCCACTAGTATTATTTGAAAAGCCAAAAATAATTTGAACCATTTTGAAAAAAAGCTACTAACATCTGGAGATTTGTATTCGATTATGAGATTTTCTACAAATGCAAGTAGAAAAATTGAGTTTATTGTTAATATTAGGCTAGGAAATTTGCTGGAAAAAGCGAAAATACCAGTATCATTTGTTCCCCAGAAATACAGCAATACATATTTGCAAAATGCACTATTTGCCCACCAGCAAATTTGATTAGGAATTAAAGGTATACCATATTTTAGTTGACTTTTTATTTCAGCCTTATTTATCAGCTTAAAATTTATGTAGCTCCACATATTTGATTTGTAGATAAGGAAAATTGAGATTACTATTGAAGCCACAGTTGCAGAGATCAAAAGCGATTCTGCCTGCATTTTAAAGCTGATAATCAAAATTATATTTAATGTAGCTTGAATTATAGTCGTAAGAACTCCAGCTACAGCATACTCCTTATTTTTTTTAACACCTCTAGTAACTTGCTGCGAAAATACAAGAACGTAAGAGGATATAAAATATAAATATAATAAAACCGAGTTACTATATTTACTTATTATTGATATAGGAATAAATAGAATTGTAAATACAGTCATTCCAAAACCGAAAATCCCTAATGCATTAGAAATGCTCATTTTTACTTTCTTATCAGACTCTACACCACAAATAAATCTAAATACACTCTCAGTTGATTGTAAAGTGAAAATAGGTGCAATCAGAGGCAAAGTGCTTATTACCAAATCTACTGTTCCAAAAGAATCAGGGTTTAAAAAAGCCGCATATATGGGCAATAAAAAGAAAGTTAACAGTTTTGACGCAAAATTACCAACAAAATATATCGCAGTTGTTTTTACCATTCTATTTGCACTACTCATATTATGTCCATGTCCCGCATTCTACACAAAATCACATGAAAGAAATGACATGGACTCGGCACCCCCTTTGAAAATTTAAGTAATTTGATTCAACCTTTATCCCCTTATCCGATAAGCTTTTTAACTGCTAGTTTGCATTTTCCAGCTATTTTATATATTACTTGAGATTGTTCATATTGTTTACAATACTTATTAGCCAGAACCTTTAATGTACTATCATTATTCTTTAAATTCGACAGTAAATGTTCGTAAAACAACGGCTTTTTAGGATTATACGGAAGTTGAATATTCCAATAATCATCAATATTATTTTGCTCTAAATCTATAGCATTATTTTTATGTAAACTTTCTAGCAACATTTCACCCTTTTGGCTTAATGTTAATACCATAGAAACACCTTTATTGTCCTTTTTATATTTTTCTCCCCAATAATCACCTAGCCTGATATCTGCACAGCTTGCTGTTCGATAATTACATTCATAGCATGAATTTGCATAGCAGTTACCTGACTTGAAAAATCTAAAGAACGCATCTTTTGTATCACTATTTATATAAATATTGTCATTGCTAGATACTTTAATGTGCATCTTTCTCCATCCCATTTGTTTATACCTAAACTCCACATTAGGCTTAGATTCACAATGGTATTCTTTATTTATCTCATCTAAGTATTTCTGCCACAAATTATGTGAAGGTACTCCATGACAAATAAGGTCAACAAGTACATAATTATATCTATTTTCTTTTACTCTTAACAAGTTGTCAATTCCAGCAATTTGGCATGGAGTTCCAAATATTACTGTTTTTCGCGAAGCTGCTACGTCATTGATGATTTCCTCAAAATGGCTCTGTAAATACTTAGATCCTTGGAAAATATATATTTGAGATAAATCCCCAGCTATAATCCTCTTATGTTTTGCTATCCTGTTTTCATTGTCATATGTACACCCTATTATATCGTATCCATTTTCACAACAATACTTTGAAATTTCAAAGGCTATACCGCCTGATGAAGATTTACATAATACTTCTGTGGATTTTGAACGACCCATAAACAACTTGTCATTTTCCTTTTTAATTATTGATGCTGCCTTTCCGTTAAAAGGACACACAGACTCGCACTTTCCACACTTAATACAATTATTTTTATCTATTTTAGCTTGTAAAAAACCAGTTTCATCAAGCGTAATAGATATTGCATCTTTAGGACAAATAGCCTTGCAGGTGCTACAACCGCAACATGTATTTGTAATCTGATACTCTGAAGGCAACTTAGAATTTACACTATCGATTAAAGATTTCTTAAGATATTCTATTGATTCTTCGCGTTTTTCTGTAAGTAACTTGTTTACAGCTTTATAGTCTATCCTTTTTGCATTTTCTATTGAATCTTTATCACTTCCAGAATACAGTTGGCTTTCTAATTCTAAAAGGCTTAGAATATTGTATATACGTGAATTCTGAGATGTTTTATTTGTGTCAGAAAATCTCTTATACGTTACAAATGCTTTTTCATTAATTATTGAAAATATAGTTCCATGAAAAGAGTCTGTACAAATAAACTCAGCCTTTGAGAACAGAGTTAAGAACTCATTAGGCCCAACTCCCTCAATAGTTTTAAACTTACTCTTATAGTCTTTTTCATGAACAGGTATTACTAATATTTCTAAATTTAGTATCCTAGCTATGCTACATGCACTTTCCCAATTCTTTTTTGATTGACCTAAAAAATAGCATAACAAATATGGCTTATTGTATGCTTTTATTTCTACTTTTGAAGATATTAGGCTGTTCCACTTCTCCTTACTTATCAGCAAAGTAGGGTCTAATACAACTTTTGCCTGTTGACCAGTAAGATTGTAAATAATTTTACTCCCTTCATCTTCTCTTACTGACAAGTATTTAAAACGCTGTATATGCTGTTTCATATTTTCTTTGACATACTCATTACTAATGGAAGACATTCCAATGCTAGGTGCATACGCAATAATTTTAGAATCCTCATTCACAAAATCCAAAAAATACTTAGGATTGTATACTGTTGGAGCCCATATTTGATCACTTCCGCAAATAAATGCGTCAAATTGGTCATTTAATGCATATAGCTCTGATGAAGTTTGACAACTGCATGTAAGTTTAATATTCTGCTCTCTAAACAAATCAAATAATTTATCCTTTTCAAGCTCAAGATTATTATATATTCTGAGAGTTCTTTTAATTTTCATTATTATCTTATTGGTAAAAAATGCAGGGTTTTTAAGCATATCCTCTATTGTCCAAATATGCTTGTCATTTGGTATGTAATTGATAACGCTTGGATCATATCCAAGTTCCTTTACTATTTCACTTAATGCATACACCTGTAATACCGTTCCATAATTATTGTAGTGGTACCATGTCATCAACGCTATATTTTTCATTACTATGTCCATGTCTCACATTTCTACTCAAGATAACACAAATAAAAAGACATGGACTCAGCACCTCCTATATACTTATTAGTTATTTCTTTACAGCCTTATGTCCATGTCCCACATTTCTACTCAAGATAACACAAATAAAAAGACATGGACTCAGCACCTCCTATATATGTAATAGCTTTTTCAATTTTTGTATTCGTTCTTTCCCTAAAAGCAATTTCAACTTACTAGTAAAAAAGTGTCTCAATTTCGTTCTCTTTGGTACCCAAGATGCATCATAATGATGAATGCAGTAAGTATTTTTAGTGACTGTAATTTTTCCAGTCTCATAATCTTTAGGGCAAAAATACTCATTAGGATAAAATGCTATACCATCATATGTGGTTTGCAATGTATTATTTAAGTCAATATCATAGACTTTTATTGTTAATTTTGTAATTGTAACTAAATTTGTAGTTAAATCATAACTGCCATCCTCGCTTATAAAGTTCCTATCTGTATAGTATTCTAATAGCATTTTTATCCAACTATTATCCTTCGCAGCTCCCATTATACCAGTTGGAATAGAATTGTGATTTTCAAATCCTGAAAAAGCAGCATGTTCTAAAAAGATGTCTATTCCATTTAGCAGTTCAACATCCGTATCCATGTATATTCCACCGTACTCTTTTAGTACATAAAGTCTAGCATAATCAGAAACAAATGCCCATTTCTTTGCTTGATATGCTTCACGTACATATTGATTACTCTTTAAATCAAAGTTATCTTCGTTCCATTCAATAATTTTATAATCTGGACAATATTTTTTCCAGCTTTCTATACACCGTTTAGCAAGCGGTGGTAATGGATTTCTCCCAAACCAGCAATAATGAATTACCTTTGGTATTTTGTTCATTTTGTCCCCTACTTTCTTGTATAATTCATAAGTATTGTGCCAGCGAATTTATTTACACTATACTCATTCGTTTATTCTAAACATTTATAATAATACTATTTCGTATTTAAAAATAGAGGAACTATTTTTAAATGTAAATTAGTATAAAGCATCTTTCTATTTCCTTCTCAATACTTCAGATACTACAGATACTTCCATACCTGAAAAGTTTTTACTACAATATATTAATTCATCACAAAAATACCCTATTGGAAGGAGAATATAAATCATATTAGTATTTCCTGTGCTTTCAGTCATCATCATTATTAGGGATGAAAATATCCCTATCGAAATAATATGGGAAAGAATATGCTCCTTATATTTACCCAGAGTACTTCCACCTACAATAAGTATCATCATAAATATAAATACCGATACTAACCCACCTTCACATGCTTTTTGCAAAAACTCATTATGAGCTGAGTAAACATCATTGTTTACATGTATAAACTCACCATTTTGAAAGCCATATCCCAATATGGGTGACTTTTTGAATAATTCAATAGCTAAATCCCAAAGTTCTGTTCTCCCTGTAAATGTCATACTTTTATTCAGTATCTGCTCTATAACTATTGAAAATATACTTTGTACTCTAATTATTACAATTGATAAAAAAGTAATTACTGCTATACTCAATAGGTTTTTATAGTTGATGATAGTTTTAGATTTATATTTTATACTAATAAAAACCAATATTACTGCTAATGAAATCCCGACCTGACCAGTGCCTGTCTTGCCAATTATAAGTGATATTATATTTATAATAATAAGAATAACACTAAACAATTTGACTTTTTGATACTTAACAAACGAATACAACAAAGAAATTATAATGCTTCCAACAAGGAACAGCCCTAATTGGTTCTTTCCAGCAATGAAGTGCATATTCCATGCTGTCGATAAAACATACCTGCATATTCCATCTGGTTCGATTATCATAAATATAAAATTAATATAGCAAAATGTACTTAATAGATAGCACAGAGACTGCATCATTACAAATGGAGAATTCCTTATTCCTAATTCTATAAGCATACATAAGCAAACAACTGTAACTAGATTAATAAAAGACAAAAAAACTTGCCCTTTATGTATATACGTCGATATAAATAATACGCTGAAATATAAAAAAAATAGCACCACCAATTTAGATATTCTCGCATTTTTCAGATATAAAATGATTATAACAGCAGCTGAAACAATTCTCAAAACATCAAAAATCCTATCAAACAAAGGTATATATGTAAATATAACTGGTTTTATAAATGGTAAAACACAAAGCATTAAAACCCATTTATTATAAAAAAATCTCATAAAGGTTCCTTTCAAGCTAATCATTTATGATTATAGATAAACCGAGTAAAAGGTATGCTAATATACGAGCAAATTATAGCAATTTTATTTTTTGCCCTAGTATTTTTGTCAAATAAAACCATTGTCCTATATTTTTTTATGTTATTTATAATCCTCGTTTTCTCTTCTTTAAATTGATTTTTCTCATTAGGCGCTTGTAAGAGAATCTGAAAATTTGCGCTAACATACCTAGATATAGCTGCTTTTTTAATACCAGGATATTTATCTAATATAAAATCTAGCATTTCTTCAGCTATATCAATTAACTCCATCCTCTTTATTGAAAATTGAGAAGTGGTTATACTGTTTTTCCTTATTAAATAGTAGTACTTTATTGAGTTTCCATGAACAATTTTATTACATTTAGAAAATAATTTATACTCTGTTGCTAAATCCTCATAATACTTGCCCTTTGGATATCTTATGTCATTAAATAACTCTACCTTATATAATTTTGCACATGCAGATGTGTCAAACTTATTTTGATACAACATCTCCTCAAGCGCTTCTTGAGAATTATATTGTGTCTCAAATTCATTAGTTTTTAAGGGCTCTTTGTTAGATTTTCCTTCAAATATTTTATAAATATCACATATAGATAAATCTGCAGAGTATCTTGAAATAAGATCGTACAAATATTCAACATAATCAGGTTTTACAAAATCATCACTATCAATAAATGTAATAAAATCACCTTTAGCAATGTCAATAGCAGCATTTCGAGCATCAGAAAGGCCGCCATTTTCTTTATGTATAACTGTTATTCTGCTATCTTTTCTTGCATATTCATCACAAATGTGTCCGCTATTATCCTTCGAGCCATCATCTACCAAAATAATTTCAAGGTTTTTATATGTTTGTTCTATAGTACTATCAATACAGGTATGTATATATTTTTCTACATTGTATACTGGAATTATAACACTTATTAAAGGTTTCATTCTTTTATCACATCCTCAAACGAGTATTAATCTATTGTTTTCATAAATTCATACAAATTATTTTCATATTATTATAAAATTATTTAATATTCCTAAACTATTTTCTTAAATTATTTAATTATTTTCTTATAGTATTCCAAAAGCTTTCCTGCTTCTATTTTAATATCAAAGCCTGATTTTCTCACTTGCTCACTGCAATTAGGCCTTTCATCATCTTTTTTAGTACTTCTAAGAATTCTTTCAGCCCAGTATGCAGCTGACTTATCAAGTGGAATAAATTCAACTAGGTCAGTAGCCTTAACCTCTTGTGGTATAGCAGTAGAGCAGAGAAATTTAATTCCGGCAACCTGTGCTTCAATTCCAACCATACCAAAGCCCTCATATAATGAAGGTAAAATAAAAGCATCCATTGCTTGATATACTGGATTTGTATCCTCTACTGGTCCCAAAAATTTTACTGCATTATCAAGATTGAGAGAACTAATCTTTTTTAACACATCATTTTTTAAATCTCCATCTCCGGCTAAAAGTAAAACTGTATTCTTATCCTTAAGATGAATTTGCTCAAATATATCAATCAGAAAATCATGGTTTTTTTGATATTGAAATCTTCCTATATGCCCGAAAACAAACTTTCCCTCAATATCTAGTTCATGCCTTGTTTCATTTCTTACGTTTTCATTAAATTCATATTTACTAAAATCTATTGCATTATTTATAACTGTAACGTTACCATTTTCATAACACGAGTCTCCAAACAACCATCTAGCTGCATATTCCGAGCAAGCACAATAATGTGTAGCAAATATCTTTGCAAAAGGTTTTAGTATTTTCTTTAGTTTAGTTTTAGGCTCACTCTTAACAGCCGTGCTGTGATTATGAGCTATTCTAACCTTTGAACCTGCTAAAAACGCTACAAATAATGGGAATACACTTAATGTATTTAAATGTGAATGTACAATTTTATAATTATTTTTTTTGATTATTCTGTACACATCTTTTAAATATGGTAATATTTTTTTATATGGAGCAACTATATATACTTTCCCGCCTAATGTTTCTATTTCTTCTATTGGAGCATATTTTGAGTCACTGCCTATAATAAAGTCAAACTGAATTTTACTTCTGTCAATATTCCTATAGTAATTCATAACTACAGTTTCTACTCCAGCGTTGTTCATCTGACCAACTATCTGCAATACTCTTATTGATTCATCATATCCTGATATATGTTTTATAGTCATTTATTCACTCCACAATTACATTTTAAAATAATTCTAACTACTCAACTTTCCCACAAAAGAGTTTGACACCTGCAATTTTCAACAAGGAGAGTTGAATAACTTAATAATACTGATTTTACATAATCTTTTCACCCTGTTAACCGCTATTCCGATAACTGTTCATTTGGTTGTGGCTGCTTTCTAATATTTCTTAAAAACTTCCTTATGAATGTAATTAGAACTCCTAGCACTAATCCTGCTACTAAACTTAATGCCATATATAAGTTATATTTAGTGCGAGTTTTTGTATACTCCGCTGGTGATATTTTCGTTATTGCCCTGTCAAATAGCTCAGACTTATAAAACTCCTGTACGGTGTCGTTAGTAATTTCTATATATTTTATAAGTTTTGTTTTAATATCTGGCAACGCAGTTTTCACTTCTTTTTCAGCAAGCTGCTTTTTAGGTTGCTCAACAGTATCATTTTTCAATTTATTTATCTGCTCTTTATAGTAATTAGCATCATGTTTTGCATCTTGGGCAGTTACTCCAGCAGAAGTAGATTTGTCTATAAGTTCGTCATAATATTTACTTGTTTTATTTGTATCTATTGAGCTCTCGGCTTCACCTTGAGTTCCAGATATAACATAAATATTTTCATCCTTTTTATACTTGTTTATAGTATCTGTATATATCTTAGCTTCGTCTGCTTTTTTATTTGATGTAAGCTCAGATTTTTCTAATCGGTACTCGTAAAGTTTAATTAGTTCTCCCTTGTTTTTTGTGAGATTATATGCTCCAATTAAAGCATCTAACCTTTGCAAATCAACTTTTTCTATAATTTCAAACGAATTTAAAATATCATTGAAAGTAAAGCCAGTTTTTTTAGACTTAAAGTCCTTGGCGCCCTTCTCTTTACTTTTTGCGGAAAGATAGTTTTTAATTATACTTATTTGGTTTGAGATTACTTCAACTGACTGAAAATAGTCATATCGATCATAGTCAATAGGCCCTAATGCACTCGCAAGAGTAGAGCCATTATTATATGTGTAATAGAAGTAATCCTGATATCGTACGAAAATTTCATCAAGTACTTCTCTAGCTTGAACATCATCAATATAAAATGTTTTAGGTATATTTAATTTAACTATGTAAACATTTGGATAGTATTCGTTTACAGTTGGTTCTTTTATGTTTTGCTGTTTTGCTTCCTCTTGAGCCTTTATCTGTTCTGTTATGTTTCCTGGAATAACTGGGATTAATTTAATATTCGTTCTTAGTATATCTGCATTAATGCCTTTACTTGCTAGTTCCAAATTTTTAACTACTTTATCTAAAACAGCTGGTGCTTTTATCTTGGTTATGTCAAAACCATTTCCAAAGGGATCTAGACCCTTTTCAATACCCTCAAAATTAAAGGATATAATCATACTGGCAGAACCTTTGAACGTTTGTAATCTTTGCTCCATAAACAGACCGCCTATGGATGCTAATAATAAACTTATAACAACTGTTATAGCTATAATAAATTTGCCTTCTAGTAATGTTTCCATAATATGTTCTATACTTACATTAATATCTCGACTATCATTTTTATCATGAGTTAGAACTAACTCCACTTTCTTTTTATCCATGACTTCCATTAAAATTCCACCCCATACACCTACTACAATAACTATTATCTACTAATTCCAACTTAACCCTAGTTTATTTTACATGTAACCTAACAGAGTTCTTTTCTTATGTGAAGTTTTGCCTCCATCTGATTATGTCCGACTTAAGGTGAGATCAAGAAACTGTTGCTATATTAACCATATATTTTATAACTATATCAATCGTAACTTTAACATAAAATAATGGAAACTTCAATTGAAATATGGGATATTTAATATTTTTTTGTATGTTGTGGGTTATGATTGAAAGATAGTTTAATATTAAAAATTTAAGAGTCCACAAGGTCTTTGTTATGTAACTTTAGGCTTGCCTTTAAAAATTTACTTATAACTTTAATCAAATAAAAACAAATTTCTGAATATAAGGATTTAATAAATCAAGAAAATCTGGATAAGCTACTTAAAATTAAATTTGGTGAAAGTAATATCTACTCAGAAAAATTATCTGAAGTTGGACTTAATAAGTTTATACCGTATTTATATAAGAATGATTCACTTCAAAAGAAAGAAGTTGAAATCATACAGCCAATTATAAATGAAATAGTAAGTTGACTTTATTATAGCACAAAGAAAAAATAAGCAGTTGTAACAATTTTTCTCTGTGTCATAATAAAAATGTATGAAATTACTAAAGGGTACATACTTAGTGAGGGAACTACGCATGCAGCCCATTTCACTAAATTGTACCCATCTTTTGCTTTAATAGTATACGCTTCAGATTCGCTTTTTATACTTATAGTTTACTAGGAGTAAACAAAACTGTCAATATAAATTATTAACGCAGTTGGATTCTATCTTTCAGGAGGTCAGTATGTCAAATAACAAAAAGAAAAATGTATATAGATATTTTATTTATAACATGCAAGAGTATTTAAAATCAGATTATGACCAACTCGAAAGCAGGACTATTGGTAGTTTCAGAGCACTTCTTTTAGATTATTTTGAATTATATGCTGAAATAAATAGTTGTACAGGAGATAAGGGTAAGTATCAAAAGAGTTTAGATAACCTACTTAATTCAATAATATTTTATTGTAGTGAAAATCCAATATCAAGGCATCCCCATATAACCAGTGATATACAGAGCTTAAAAAAACTATTAGAACAAAAAGTAAAATCAGAGCAGAATGAAAAGTCAGAACAAAAACTACATGATTTTTTTGGTTCAAATATAATAATTCAAAGAAAAATAGCAGAGTTGAACTGTATACTAAATAATCCTCAACAATTAAAAAATTTAATTGAATATACATTCTCCCGCATTCAGCATGATTTAAATTCTATTTATAGATTAAGAAATAAATTAGTTCATTCTGGTGTTGGAAATAAACCGGATATTGAATTGTATACAAACAAATTACAGAAATATGTAAATTGTGTTTTGGGCACAATTATCTATCATATAATGCGTTCCCCAGAAAGCACCATATCTGAAGTATTATATTCAATTGTTCAAACTTATGATAATTATTTAGATATTCTTAAAGATTTGATAAAAGATAAAGATTCTTGTAATAAACAAAAATTATTGCAAGAGAAAATCATGAAAATTGCATTTCCTCCATACCTTTATTTATGAATAGTCACTTGTTACTCAATTTTGCCACTTTGAGCGAACCTTTAAAGTATTAATACAACTTTCGCAGTTGGAAATTGTAAGCACGGGAGAATTGTCAATAGAAAGTTGGGTGCAATTATTTTGACAACAAACCATCGATGATTCTCCCGCACTGATAATCATTTTATATGCAAAAGTTGATGCATTAATTATTCAGTTTCCGCACAGCAAATTAGATTTAGCCAACTGGATTTTTAGCTTGTCACGCCCCTGCCTTCCCCCTTACGACGCCCTGCTATCCCCGAAAAGAACAGGAATTGTTTTTAATATTATTTTTAAATCATATAAAAATCCTCTTTCACGTATATACTTGAGGTCTAGCCTGCACATGTCTTCAAAACCTATATCATTTCTGCCGCTAATTTGCCATAGCCCTGTAATACCAGGCTTCACAGACAACCTCAAATTATGCCATGCATCATATTTCTGAACTTCTCTGCCTATAGGCGGTCTTGGCCCTACAATACTCATGTCACCTTTTAATACATTTAATAGTTGAGGTAATTCGTCAATACTGGTTTTTCTTAATACTTTTCCAACCCTTGTAATTCTAGGATCGTTTTTAATTTTAAACATATTTCCGCTTACTTCATTTTTATCTTCTAAAGCCTTGAACCTATCCTCTGCATCAGCTACCATAGACCTGAACTTATACATATTAAAATATTCACCTTTAAACCCATTCCTTTTTTGACTAAAGAATACAGGCCCCAGGGAGTCAATCTTTACAAGAATAATTACTACTAAAAATAAAGGCAATAAAAGTATTAGTGCTGCTAATGAAACTAATATGTCAAAAATCCTTTTGCCAAATGAATATAATAGAGACACATTTCCAAACATTGCCCTCTGCTCAACAACATAACCAGCAGTAATTTCTATGTCTTTCATACTAGCCTCTCCCATCTCAATATATTTCTGTATGTTAAATCATCACTATTTCCACTTTCTATAATATTTTTGGCATTGTCATGGAAAAGCACACTTGCTTCTTCCGTGCCAATCCAGTTTGATACATTTTTATAAGCCTGAGCATACCAGTTTACATAATCATCTGCACAATGTGCATTTGATGCTACCATATCAATAAATTTCATTTGTAACAATTTCTTTGAAAAATCTTTTATTTTCGAACCATATATACCTACTATACTGGCTGCATCAAGCTGTATATAGCAGCCTGCCTTTATAAATGCGACAAAGTACTCCAATTTATCTATAAAGACCCTGTTTCTTTCTATATGAGCTATTACAGGTATGATATTTTGCAGCCTGAATTTGCAAACCAGCTCTATACAATTTTGAGGGCTGGCATTATACGGAAACTCAAATAATATTATCCCCGACTTACTAAGGCTGAGTTTTTTGCGATTTTTAATTAGAGCTTGATTAGCGGGATTTGCAAAAACCTCATATCCCATATTTATTTTTACATTATAATCACTTGCCTTATATAATAACTCCTTATAATTTTCTTCTACAAGTTCTGCATCATAGACTGTTTCCTGATAATGCGGAGAAGCAACTATTAGACCTATTCCTAATCGTTCTGCTTCTTTAATCATTTTTAGTGACTGGGTTAAATTAGAAGGGCCATCATCAACTCCAAAAATAACATGGCTGTGTATATCAATCAAAGTTACCGCTTCCTCTCTATATATAATCGCTTTTATCAATATTTATTTCTTAAGTAAATTACTATCGGCTAAATATCCGATAATATCGAACGATAATTTAGGTTTATGCACTTACGCTACAGCCTTTATAGGGTTCTCCATTATCTTCAACCTCATCAATACATTGTTCAATCAAGCTTCCATTTTTTAGTCTCAATATACGAGAACATATTTTTAGTGCTGTTGGTCTATGTGTGATTACAATACAGGTTCTGGCTGGTTTTAGCTCATTTATACTATTCAAAACATACATTTCTGAATCTATATCCAGCGATGATGTTGCTTCATCCAAAATAAGAACTGGCGCTTTCCTTAACAAAGCTCTAGCGATTGATATTCGCTGTGCCTGACCTTCTGATAGACCAATTCCACGTTCTCCAATTTTAGATTTTATACCCTCGGCTAATTCCTCTATAAAGTCCATAGCACATGCAGCTCTTGCCGCTGCCTCAACTTCTTCATCCGATGCTTCTGGATAACCTGCTCTGATATTTTCTTCGATTGTCCCACTAAAAAGAGTATTTCCTTGGGGTACATAGGATATCCAGTCTCTTGTATCGGCTGATGCTGGATATTCATTTCCACCCTGTGCAACAAATGATACTCTACCGTTATCAGGCTTTAATAGTGCTAATAATAGTCTAATTAAAGTAGTTTTACCCTCCCCAGATGAACCAATGAGTCCTACTATCTCTCCTGGCTGAATATTAACTGTCAGCCTCTCTAATATTGGTCTATTGTTATTGTAAGAAAAATTTATATTCTGCAAATCTATTCCAGTCATTACTTCTGTGGGCAGTTCTTTTGATAAACATTCTAATGGTAATGCTTCTATTTCCTTTAGCCTACCTGATGAAGCTATTGCAGCAATTAACTGTGGTATAGTGCTTGCAAGACCGATAAATGGCACCTGTACTTGAGATACAAGCTGTAAAAACGCTGTAAGTGTACCAAATGAGGTATTTCCTCTACTCAATTTTAAAGCGCCCCAGCAAAATGCCAGCAAATATCCTACCCAATAGCCTAATCCTAGAGTAGTGCTAGCTACTACGCCAGTAATATTCTTCTTCATCACCCACTTTAGTCTGATGCCATGAAGCTGTGATATCGTATCAACATTTTTCTTCTCCATCTGGTATGTCTTAACAATAAGCATATTTTCTATGGATTCTTGAATAAAAGATCTATAAGCACTTTCAGATTCTTGAACTTTAACATTCAACTTTTTGAGCTTTCTCCCCCATATTCTGCTTAATAAAACAGTAAAAGGTCCCAGTATGAATGCTAAAACTGCAAGCATAGGCTCATAGTAAAGAAGAGTCCCAAACGCTGCTAACAATTGAACACACAAATAGATGATGCTAGGCAACGTATTAACAGCAGCTGTTGTGACATTTCCCACATCACTGGTCAGCCTGGTTAATATATCCCCGCTATGATATTTAGTTACAGGTAGCCATTCTGACATACTAATACGTGAAAACATACGTTTTCTAATACTATTAGCCATCAATTCAAAGGTTCTTACTGATAACACTGATGAAAACGCCTTTATTCCTAAATTTGCAAGTACAAGAGCACCAAATATCCCAGCAAATATTATAGCTTTGCTGATTATTTTATCAACAGCACTATCAATAAGATTTTTTGAAAGAATTGCGATTGAAACACCAATTAATGCTGTAACAGCGTCAAGTATTATTATTACAGCTATATTTTTCTTAAAGCCTCTGGCATTATCTAAAATCCATTTAGAATATTCAAGCACCTTTTTGAACTCTGTTACGATTTTCATTTTTCCTCCTGCTTATATCAAGCCGTATTACTATTTCAGATTTGCATGTAAAATGTTTAATTACATTTTAAATAGCCCCATTTGCGGCGATGGAGAAATAAAATTAAATAGACGCAATACACCTGTAATTTCATCTATATCTCAAATCGTATTTAACTTATTATGAGAGTTGAGCTATGGTTACAATAATTGTATTAGCTCTTAAGATTTTGTCTCTTGGAAATTTTAAAGAAAGATTGTTTTTTGACACCAATCAATATAAGTTGCGTATAGACTCATATCTATTGGCCATGTCTTATGACATTTTTGAAATTTTTTACTTTCGTTAAGACTCTGACACCTTTAAGAATTATATGCCTTAGTGGAATAATATTTATCCATAATCCGACTAATATTCTCCATAACATGCTTTGACAACTAATTTGGTGTTTTTTCCTCTTTACTGCTGTTACAACTGCAATCAGTTGTTCAGACTTTAATGGCCCCTCAATCCACTGCTGCGCATCACCTACAATGAAAAACTTTTCTTTTTCCTTTCTAAGAACTCTGTGAAGTATGTATTCACCTGTAACCCTTTGAATAAGAACAATATCTCCTTTTTTTATTGTGTTAATGCTTACTTGAGAAAGTTCTACACAATCCGTATCTTCACGCAGAAACGGATACATACTCATACCGGTTACAGTTATCCATACTCTGCTACCACCTTCTAAAACTTCTTTTATTACTGGAAATAATTCAGCCGACTTAATTCTCTTTACTTCACACATTCATACACCAACTCCATTGCTTCTTTGTCAGGCGTACAACTAAGGTAATAAACAGGTATTTTGTTTATTATTCTTCCTAATACATCATAAGCTTTTTTCATTAATTCCCCATCAAAATATGGCAAAAAGCATCTTGGCATAACCATTGGAATTGCCTCATAAATTTCCAGCCTTCTTATACTATTCTGCGGAGCTTGATTTAATACAACTATAGCCTTTATTGGTACATTAATATTTTTAAATTTATCAGAAGAGCCGCTCCAAGGTGTACCGCAAAGCATTGGCTCTTCATCTATAAATCTAATAGCTGGAGTGTCATCATTAACAACCTCCACAGCATCTCCAAAGTATTTCTCCCAAAGCCTTACATGGGTTGACTTACCGGTTCCTGAAGGAGCAGTAAACAGAATTCCTTTTCCATTCCAAGCTATAGATGACGCATGTATTACTATTCCACCCTTATTTAAAAGGTTATTTCTGAATACTATTCCCATAAGCATAAATGTATGAACATCCGGCCACATTTTTACTATATCAGGTGCAGTATCATCAATTTCTTGAGATATACATTTAATATTTACATTGCTCCACTCAATGTTAGTGTCAACATGGGACAAAATCTCATTTTCTTCGCTACCAGTGATATAAATGTGAAAACCATCATTATTATTTTCTTTTTGTAACCATTTTATTTTATCTGAAATCAGCATACGTCCTTGAGGCTTTATAATTTGCGAACACTGAGCTATTTCTACCGAAATATCAGGGTTTTCATGCTGATTGCATTCAAAAGCTTTCATTCTATTGGTTAAATAGTTGTTACGCGTTTCAACATGTATATTTGTGCCTGCTACATTATATGCAAACATTTTCTCACCCCTCATATTAGTGTTGTAAACCTTTAGCTACTATAGCTTGGTGTAAAATAAGTAAATATATGAGGCTGTTACATAATATTTTTTTAATTAGAAAAATACAACTTGTCATTGCTGAAAAAACATATTTAGTGGTTACTCTATTATGAAAAAGCCCCATTCCTGTTAATCAAAATTAAATATTATTTGTTACTATCATTTGTCCACCAGGGTCTAAGCATGAACCGACAATTATACAGGAACCTGATATTCTCTCTTCTACTCTTAAATTAATAACTTTAATATCTGGTTTTACATATTCCCTCATACGTCTTCACCTCTTTTTTAGATAAATTGTAAAATTTAATTAACCCACATTTATACCAGCTTTGAATAATTGCCCATTGTAAGTAACATCATTAGTACACGCACCATCACAGTTACTGCCTGCCATTCTTTCCTCAACTCTTAAGTTAACCAACTCTATCTTTGGGGCAACGTACTTTTTCATGCCTTTCACCTCCAAGGTAAATTCTTAATATAATATCAGCAGTCCAGCTGCTGTTCGACCCTTATAATACTATTTTGTTTTTAGAATATAAAAAACAATATTTTTAAATGCATACTGGTATAAAACTTAAGTAGCTATTTGAGTAGTCCCTGAATTTTCATGTTGCTTTAAGGATGTTCTATACCTAGTCATTTCACATAGATATTGTGCAGGTTTAGTAAAACATCCTGTTTCAGTCATTAGTCTTCCGGGACATGCCATACATTCATTCCGCATATCACATTCAACACAGTCCTTACATTTTGGCACCTTTATACAGCCTTCTTTTAATTGTTCCCAAGCATTTTTAAATCCTATTTGGAATGGCATAGAAACAGGCTTTTCCAAAAGTCCACAAGGTATCATTCTACCGTCCCATGCAATCCAAAAACCAGTTTTCCCTGACTGACACCTAAAGGCTGAGTTTTCTAACATCTTTGTAGTTCGCTCCGAAAACATAGTTTGTTCTTCCATTAAATCTTCACCAATTTTTATGTCCAAGTTTTGATCTTTAGAATACATCCTTGCTCCGTATTCATTTATGTATTTCTCATAATTCACTATCTCAGTTGGAGAAAGTCTGTTTCCCATTGGATCAGAGCCACAGCCTTCTCTTCTAGGAGAGATATAATTGACGATACCTAAGTTATTAGAATATGTATGTGCAATTTCGTATATCTTTTCGTAGTCTCTATAATTTCCTTGAACTACAGTTGTTTTAATTTCAAGATTAATCTTTTCAGCCTTCAAATAATCTAATGCTTGCATTGTTTTCATATAACCATCTCTGCAGCCTGTTACACATTCATATGTTTCTGGAGAAGCTCCATAGACTGTTACACTTACCTTTGAAGGCGGAATTTTCCCAAGCCAGTGAGCTTTTTCGGCAGTTATCAAACTCGCATTTGTATAGATAGTTAAGTTCAATCCCATCTCACACAAAGCTTCATATATTTTTTGAAAATCCTTCCTTATAAACACCTCCCCACCAGTTAAAATCAAATAAAACAGACCTGCATCACGTGCCTGCTTTCCCATATCAATCCATTCATCTGCTGTAAGTTCCGCCGATAAAGCCTTTGTATCATTTGCAGAACATGCCACGTAGCACATCTTGCATTTATAATTACATCTAGAAGTTAACTCAAATGCACCAGAAATCGGCACTCCATTCTCTACAGCATTTGCAGCTAACCTTTTATTAAATACCTTCCAATCTAGGCTCATCGCTACACCTCTATCAAAATATTCGCTGTTATTACTAATGTGTTTTTTTCTCTTGATATTTCATTATTCGATAATGCTAGTTTCTACCATGCTTTTTACAAATTGCTCCACATCATTTTGAGCAGTTTCTCTATCTATGTCATACTCGGACAAGAGTATTTCAACCATTTCATCCACTGTGGAGTCCTTTTCAAGCTCTCTCCACAATAATGCACCACTTTCGCTTAAAGTCATTATCCCATTGAATTCTATAACCCTTGCTCCTAAAGGAACCACTACTGACTGCCCCGCTATTTCACGCAGCATAAATCCGCTTTTAATTTTCATACTTATTCCTCCGCAAAAGTATCTTCTAATTAATTTTCAACTTTTTGTATGTAATGGCCAGGCTAAAAAATTAATACCCAGCCATTTACATCAATAACTAACAGTTTGGCCAAAAAGAGTGTTTTTTGTTTCCGCCACCATTATCTCCATCGCCAAGAATTACCCATTCAGTATTTTTTTCATCACTATTATGAGATCCAACACCTGCAATTCCTTCCTCTTGGCGAAGACTAACAAAATCTATACTTGGCTTCACATAATTTCTCATATGCACCTCCTGAAATTTTATTTTTATACCTCATTCTTATATGTATTAAAGAATGTCATCTTAGTCCCAACCACTCAAGAAGATTATTTCGATTACTAGCCATTAAATTTAAGTTGTTATCGTTAAAAAGAGCCTTTTTATCTTGGAAACTAAAATCTTTTCTTTTCATTCCATAGATTATTCTATGTATCCACCCAAAGGGTAATAATAAAGGACTCTTATTTACATATATATATCTTTTCCTTTTCACCATTATCGTTCGATTAGGAAAGAGAATCTGTATTGCTCTAAAAAATTTATTTTTGTATTTTAGCTCATCATACTTATTTGAATTTGCCATAAGTATATTCGCTGATGTCCTATAAATATCCCTATTACCTAGATTTCCCCCTGCATAAATATCATCAATAAACTTATCTAGTTTTTCATTGTTATTAACATCTTCATTTACAATCTGCAATGGAATTTCCATATTAAACAAACGATTGCAAACTAAAAATAATGAATAAATTAAATTACCAATGCCATATTTTATTACTCTATCTTGTACAATATTCCAATTAATTTCATTTCTTTTA
Source organism: Bacillota bacterium (assembly GCA_023444055.1). Lineage (GTDB taxonomy): Bacteria > Bacillota > Clostridia > Acetivibrionales > DSM-1351 > Ruminiclostridium. The sequence continues at coordinate 55,110 of JAEZRV010000021.1, read as the reverse complement.
GCTTCAACTACTGTAACCAAATCACATAGTTGTCTAAGACCAATACCTCCATTGTTAATATGCGCACCCATATGAATACATATATGCAAAATTTGCATCTCCCATGACAAAATATTTATTTTGACTAAACCTAAGTTCACCAAAATAGTCTTTTCCCATATTTCATCATGGAAGCTCTGATTAAGGTGCATGAAGTTAAAATCTATTAATAGCCTGTGTAATTCAATTGATATAGCATTTTTTTTGTAGAATTCAATATGCTTAGTTTTTTTATCTTTTCCAGAAATATAGCCCATACTTTCCAATACTTTAGTAGCTTTTTCAATATTGTCTTCTTGCACTAATATGTCTGCATCCCCCATAGTTCGTAATTCAGGATGTGGGTAACACTTATTTATTGCCATTCCTTTTAGTACTATTGTCTTAATACCAACTGCGTCAAATGCTTCAATAACCTGCCCTAGCCATACCTCACCAGATATCATCTGAATCCCACAGGATATTGCTGATATACTCCACAAAGACATTAACTTTTCATCAGGTCCTATCTTCGGATCTATCTCTTTTATTATGGGATAAATTACTGTATGAACTTGATGGGCGCGTGCTTCTTTATAGATCTCTTCCCAGTTTATAGTTTCTGTTTTATATTTGCTTATATCGAACTCTCTATTATAAATTGCCGCACATAACATCTCAGTTAAGAGTATGTCTTTTCCCGTCATTTTCCGACCTCCATTTCCTAGATTTTTTCATATTAGAGTCTGTAAGCTCTCTATATATGCATTTAGTATTAATGGCTATTTGATCCCAATTGTATTTATTTAGGACATATTGACTTGCAAGCTCTCTGACATTTGAAACCATACATTTATTTCTAAGCAGCATATCTAGCTTATGCCTCAAATCAAATACATCTGATTTTTTGAACGTATATCCTATACTTCCAATTACATTCGTGTTTTCAGCTATATCACTCACCAAGCAGCAGTTTCCATAGCTCATGGCTTCCAACAAGCTAATTGGAAGACCTTCAATGTCTGAAGGAAGGACATAAAAATAAGCGTTGCTGTATAGCTCCGCTAATTCTAAATCTTTTACAAATCCAGTGAAAATAATATTTTTGTTATCCTTTGCCCTCTGCCGTAATTCATTTTCATAGTCTATACTATGACTTGACCCTCCTGCTATTACTAGCTTCTTTTCAGTTCTGATTCTGCTAAATGCATCAATCAAGTAGTGAACTCCCTTTTCAGGTACGAGTCTTGCCAAAAATAATATATAGTCATCTTTATCCAAATTGTATTTCTCTTTTATTAATAATGGTTTCATTAAGTCCGGTCTTTCAACTCCATTGGGAATATATCTGGTTTCAAGCTTGTATTTGTCCCTATAATAATTAACTAGGTTTTTAGAAACATTAATTGTTTTGTGTGAAAACTTTGCTGTCGCATATTCACCAAACTTGAGATACAGAGATGCGAATCTACCCCATTTACCACGCTGCCAGTCAAGTCCATGAACCGTACACACTACCTTTTTTCCAAAAATTCTTGGAATAAAAGCTAATGTAGATGGGCCTAATGCATGATAATGAAATATATCACAGTGAGAAATGAGTGCGCTTATTGTGGATGTAAAGGTGTGAGTTATTGAATCTAAATGTTTTGAATTGATAAATGGTGTATACTTAATTGAAATACCGTTATACTTGCCATCAGTGAATTCTTTGTCACAGTAATTCTTTCTGCAGAAAACTTCTACCTCATACCCAAGATAAACAAGCCTTTTTGAGATTTCCTCAACATGGATTTCTACTCCTCCGGCTCTAGACGGAATACCTTTTTGCCCTATCATTGCAATTTTCATATTTCTTATACTCCTTACTGTCTATGAATTTATTTTCACATAGGCTATATCCTCCTTTTATCTTATGTTTAGCAACCCATAACATCGGGACCCATATTCGTTGCTTCATTGCGGGAGCCACACTTCCAATCATCCAGCAATTTTTTGTACACGCTTTTACCTTTTTTCTCACTTCATCAGCTTTTTTTGATTTCCAAATCTCATCCCAGTTATTATCGTTGAGGTTCCCCATAGACATTTTTGATGAACTGCCATTGCAAGGTAAAACGTCTCCAAATGGGTCAACGAAAAAGCCGTTACTGCCCATACCACATGGCAAGTACCTTTTATTGCCATATAAATAGTTAATCAGCCCATGATTGAAGTATGCTCTGAACCACTTTTTAGGGGATTTAGACTTAAGCAGTTCATTAATAAGCTCCTCAAAAGCCTTTGAAACCATCAGCTTGTCGGTAATTTTATTTGTAGTTTTTCTAAAGTAAAATGAGTTATGAAGGGTTGCAGTAGCAAATTCCATGTTTAACTCATCAGAAAGCTTGTAAAGAGGAATCAAATCTTGAGAATTCATTTCTTGAACCGTACAACCAAATCCCACATCCTTATGCCCTGCCGCCACTAGCTTCCTTAAGGTATTGTAGCCTCTATTGAAGCCATCAGGAATTCCTCTTATTTTGTCATTGGCTTCCTGCAGTCCTTCAATACTAATTCTTATTCCTACCTCTGGGAATTCTTCACACAAGGCTAGAATTCTATCTGTAAAATAGCCATTAGTAGATATTACGATGCGATTTGTCTTTTTGTACAGCTCCCTTACAATTTCGTTTATATCGGTACGTATAAAAGGCTCGCCACCTGTTATGTTAGTGAAAGCCATCTCAGGGAGCTTTTTAATTAAATCTATCGACATCTCCTCATTTGGTTTGCTGGGATCTCGAAAGCAATCACACATGTTGCATTTTGCATTGCAACGGTACGTTATTATTATTGAGCCGTATAATGTTCTTCTTTTCATATTGCTAACCCTCTACTTTCATGTTTCTTAATTGCCAAATTATAAACATTTATTAATTCTTCATAATAGCTATCAATTGAAAATCTTTGTTGAACTCTTTTCGCGCAACTATCCGAGAAACTCTTTAGTAAAGCTGTATCACTATATAAATATTTGATTTTAGAGACTAAATCCTCTACATTACCTGATTTAAATAATAAACCATCTTTACCATCTTCAATTAATTCAGGTATTCCACCAATGTTTGCACCTATTACTGGTGTTCCATACATTTGTGATTCAAGCACTGACATAGGGCAGTTCTCATACCACTGTGATGGGCAAATAGTAAACAGTGCATTACTTATCAGTGCTTTAAGCTCTTCTCCACTTTTATAGCCTACATAATTTATATTCTTAATACCTTTGATTTGATTTTCTAATTCTCCGCCTCCTGCAATAACGAAATTTATTTCAGGTAACCTTTTACTTGCTTCAATTAATGTCGCTATTCCTTTTTGAATTGAAAGTCTCCCAAAATAAAGAATAAACTTTTCTTTTTTATCATTAACTTTGTTTGGAGTAGTATCAGAAACAAAGTTATATATAGTCATTATCTTATTTTCTTTTTCTCCAAACTCCACAATTTTATTTTTTAAAAACGCACTTGGAGAAATAAAATAATCAATATATTTTTCATAAGTACCTAACTTATAGTAAATAGTGCCTTCCGCAGCCGCCAACACACTTTTTATCCTTGAGTTATGAATACATTTATTTTTTATGCAATTAGTGTATTTTCTACCTAAACACTCCTCACATATCTTTTTTTTATTTTCAAGGCACAACATGTGATTGGGACATACTAGTTGATAGTCATGTAAAGTCATTACAACTGGTATGTTATATTTTTTTATTTCATATAAAATTGACGGCGTGATTTGGAAATTAAAATTATTTAGATGAATAATATCCGGTTTTGTAGCAAGAATTATTTCTCTTATTTTATTTTTAGCCTCAACGGAATAAATGATTTTAAATGGATATAAAAACTTTTTTATTGATTTCCCTCTGAACTCCATGTTATTTACACTTAAATTAAGGCTATTTGTTACAATGTTTTCTCTATGTTCCATCCCAAAGTATTCAACGTTATGTCCTTTCCTCTCTAAATAGCTTGCGAGATTGAAAATGTATGTTTCACTGCCGCCTTTTGGATAAAGGAACTTATTAACAAATAATATCTTTAATTTCTTTTCCATATATATTTGTTCCTGCCCTTCCTTATGGATTAGTATATTTAAAATTTAAATTAGGCCAGCACTTTGTCTTCTACAAAAAAGCTCTCATATAGTTCTATAATTCGAGACTCTAGACTTTCAAATGAATATTCACTAACAGCTCTTTTTCTGGCATTTATCCCCATTCGTATTCTAATATCCTTGTTGTCAATCAAATATGCCAAAGCATCTTTCAAATCCGAAATATAACTATTGTAGTCAGATGGTTTTATTTTGATACCACATTCATTTGTTACACTAACAGCAGGGCCGCCATAATCTGAGGTGACTATTGGTAACGCGCAAGCCATCGCCTCAAGTATAGCTGTTCCTCCATTTTCTTTTATAGCTGGCAAGCAGAAAATATCAGCATTTTTTAGGTGTCTGCTTACTTCATGAGAAGTGACGTTTCCCAACAAATGGATATGTTCTTCTAGTTTCTCATTTTTTATTATTTTTTTAATATTATTTAACTCATCACCATCTCCAAGCATGTTTAATTGAATATTTGAATATCCATCTTTTATAAGCATATTAAAAGCCTCAACTAATAGTAGGCAGCCTTTAGTTGCATCCATTAGTCCAGAATATATTATGTTTATGCATTCAGAATCTTTTATCTTTGTTGTTGGTTTAAACTTATTTGTATCAACAACAGTATCAAATAATTCTATAGTTTTAATATGTGTACATTCTGGGAGATTTGATAATACATTTCTAGTACCTATAAGTATTTTTGAAGAGTTCTTGTAATAGTTTATCCACTTAGGATTCTTTTTCAATATTTTATAATAAATCTGTCTAAGTCTATATCTTGTAGTTTCATATTGTTCAAAATTCTCAGGAATCCTTAACCCTCCACCAACCGGTCCGAGAATTATGGGTTTACCAAATTTATATAAATTATTATAAGCAAATATTCCTGCTGGAGTAAGACAATGTATTAAATCAATATTTTCTATGCCTTTATCCCTTAATATTTTGTTTACCTTTCGAACAAATAATCCATACAAAACATTATATGCACGAATATTTAATAATAACGCCCTTGTTTTATCAGATACATATGAGCAATAAGTAAAGTTGGAAGAATTCCCTCTCCTTTCTATACACTTTTTGTGTTTTATATCAGTAATAACAAAAACATTATAGTATTTCTGAAGTATTTTCCACCATGAATATGCGGACTTTGCTTCAGAACCGGAATCTGGATTACAATCAAATGCTACTAATAATATATTCTTCAAAGTGACTCACCCCTTTGTTTTGTCTTAAAATTTACTATTTTACATTCAGCCCATTTGTGATATTATCTCTTTCAAAACGTTAGCTTGAAGCATTGCTCCATAATTATGTCCATGTCCCGCATTCTACACAAGAACCACAAGGGAAATGTACATTTCCCTGAAAGAAATGACATGGACTCGGCACTTCCTTTTTTTATTTTTTTAATTTCTTTCAACCTTATGCGCCCAATGATACGTTAGAATTCCCGCTCTCATAGCGATCCCTCCAAACATTAACTTTAAGTACTTGGTATATATTTCTTTACTGCATTACATGTAATTTTTAGATGCTTGGCAAATGAATGGATTCTACCTACAACATTAGGCCTTAATCCATGCTCTAAAAGAAAAATTGATAATTTATCAGTTTTTCTTATATAGTTATTTTTCATAGCAGACCTATAGTAGTTATGAAGATTCGCACAAAATACTTCTATAGTAGAACTGTAATTTTCATTTTCTATTACCGCCTCATATAAGCACCATAGATTTGATAATATAAAACAAGATTCTGCTTCTTTATCATAAATCCCACCCTTACTTCTAGAAAACTCGATTATCTTTTGGCTCTCCTCAACAAATTTAAGTTTACTTAGATTGAACTTGCAGTTAACACTACTTCCTTGCCTATGTACATAGTAATATTTAGGTTCACTTAGATACACAATACTCTTACATTTATCAAACAATCTATACATAATTGCAATATCTTCATACAACTGATTTTCAGGGAATAAAATATCATCAAAAAGTGTACTTTTATACAATTTGTCCCAAATATAGTTTTCAAAATGTTCTCTACCAAAAAGAGTTCGTGTAGCTTCTTCCTTATCCATATGCTTAATAGTTCCTGCTGGTTTATTCTTTTGAATCTGTCCATTTTTATCCACTTTGTAAAACGAACAAACTGAAATATCCGAATTGTACTCTACAATACTTTTATATAGGAAGGAGTACATATCTGGAGCTATATAATCATCAGAATCTACAAAGCCTATATACTTACCCTTTACTACTCTTAGTGCAGCATTTCTTGCAGAAGATTGTCCTCCATTTTCCTTATGAATGACCACAAACCGTTTATCCTTTTTAGCATAGCTGTCACAAATGTTTCCACTATTATCAGTTGACCCATCGTTTACCAGTATCGCTTCAAAGTCTGAAAAGGTTTGAGCAATTATACTTTCTAAACATTTGGGGAGATATTTCTCCACATTATAAACAGGAACAATTATGCTTATTAATGGCATTTTTACCTCCTCTGCCGCATAAGGCTACGATATGATTTTTTGCTGACTATGTAATGGAATATATTTTTTCAAAAGCAAGTTTCCATCCTTCGTGAGATGATATTTCATCGCATACATCAAACCTATATATTCCCAAAAAATTTCAATATAATAGCTATTGTTTGTGAGATTATAAGTAACCATGCCAATAAAGGCGAGAACTATAAAAAAGTAAACTGATTTTGCTTCTATTGTTTTCCTTAAAAACCTTGCATTTACATAGTAAATTACAGGTACAAACAGCAATACCATATTTATTAATATTCCGAATATTCCTTGCTCTGACCATATTTGAAGAACAAAGTTGTGCGTTGGAACTATAGTCGTCTCGTACAAGCCAAAGCTATCAAATAACTCTTTATTGTTACCTGCTGAATATAGCATATTCCCCAGGCCTATTCCTGAAAGTATATTGTTATAACCTGTTTTTAATGCTATGATCCAAAATACGAAGTGATATCTTGATGACTGCTCTTCAGTATTAAAGGTTTCCAGTATTCGCAGAAATACTTCTGGGACTAGCAATAGGAATAAGACTGCCCCCGCAATTGTAAGAAAAAATATTCCTATATTTTTTACATGGTCTTTACTAAACAAAGTGAATACGTTAAGTAAAAAGAATATCAAAATTCCAATTCTCGAGTATCCCATTACAATTATTATTGAATTTGCTAATAGCAAAAGTATGAATAACTTTTTCGTTTTTCCTTCTGTTACTCTTATTTTGTAATTAATCAATAGCGATTGAAGTATTATGTAAAATGAAATACCAATTGGACCTAACCCCATTATAGTAATTCTATTAATAGTATCTCCTGTTTCCATTAGCTGCTGGGAACTAAATAATTCAAAGTCAAGAAATATTTGTCCATTAGACAAGGCTGTAATAGTTGGTACTATTGATTTCCCTACTATAATACTTATAATTGCAACTGAAATCATAACTATATTTGAAAAAATAAAGGTTTTTATAACTAATTCCATAAAATCCTTATTTTTTGATTTAAAATATACTGCATACATCGCAGCAAAGAAATATATATATTGAATAATCTCTTTCGTTGATTGATTCATATCTACCGAGAACAGCCATGAAATTGCAAGCATACCTAAATAGATAGAGAAAATTAAATTATTATTTATTTCTTCAAAATTGATGGATGAGCATGTATATTTCTTTTCCAACCTCTTGATTATCATTAATAAAAATACTACTGACCATATGACTTGTGGTAACTTAAAATCAACTAAGCCTACCTTTAGAATAAAAATATCTTTAAAGGGTGATATGAAAATTGCAATTAGCATTGTAATATCAATAACAGATACTTGTTTTTTCATATATTTCTCCTAATAGCTGTTATTCTAATTTGCATTTAAAATATTGTATCTTATATTTTAAAAACGAATAGTATTATTTACTTCCTCTGTATATGGGTACTTGCGCTAACACTTGAAGATCCAAATTGTACTCAATGTCATTTACCGATCTTATAGTCGAATCAAATAATTCCATAATATATATAAATACAAGCGCTATAATTACTCCGCCCAATATTCCTATTAAAATTCCTTTTATATTGTTAGTTTCTATTGGTTGCAGTGGTTTCTTTGCCTCTTCCATTATTCCTATTATATTAGTATTTGTTATTTCATTAATTCTGTCCACTAGAGACTCTGAAACTGCTTTAGTAATTGATACTGCTTTTTCTGGACTTCCACTATTAGCTATTATTCTAATTATGTTTGAATCTTTTTTTGCTCTAAGACTTATCATACTTTTCAAATTTGATGCATTAATATTCTTATCTTTAATTTTATCAACCGATTTAGATAATACTCTGTCACTTAACATTATGTCATAAAAATCTTGCTCAAACTGCCTGCCAAGTATTATGTTATCGTAGCTAATACCGCAATTGTCTTTTAAAAGCTGCTGAGTATTTGTGTTTTTTACAACTGTAAATATTGTTGTTGAAGCTTCATATACTAGAGCAGAATTATTACTGCCTAAGTAAAATGAAGCCCCACCACCTATGATTCCTAATAAAATTATTAACCATAGTTTTCGATAAATAGCACTAACTAGTCTCCTTATCCCCATTATTATGTCCATGTCCCGCATTCTACACAAGAACCACAAGGGAAATGTACATTTCCCTGAAAGAAATGACATGGACTCGGCACCTCCTTTTTTTATTTTTTAATTTCTTTCAACCTTTCTCTCCTCTTAAATTAAAGTTTATTTGACATACAACTCAACTTTCCATTGGTAAGTTTAAACGATTTCCCAATTTTCCACCTTTCCTCTTTTTTCATTTAGTATTTATTAATAATTCTAATTATTTGTTTACTGAAGTGTCATAAGCTGGGAACCTTGATCTATTTTTTCATTTGCAAGATATGTTTTAAAATCATTGCAACCATAACTCCTGTTAAAACATATAGCAAATTCTTTATCTATAGATTGATAATACGTGTTTTTAGATATATCAACTGCACGAATATTATTGAAACTAAAATTAATGTATACCATAAACTCCTCTGCGTATTTGAAAGTATTACCTGATACCTTAAAGTTATTTATCGAAGAAGAATTTGAAAAGAAGCAAATGTGTCTTCCGCATTTGTCAGGTCTTTGCTCATGCCCCCAGCCCATTCCTGCGTTATAGCAATAGTTATTTATAAATTTAATATTATTTGTTGACGACTCACTTGGTTCATTCCAATACTCAAAGCTATATTCACTATTCCATATTCTATTTCTTCTATAAGTTATATTATTCTGAGTAACAACTTGACCTGAATTTTGATTAGTTAAAGCAGCATCATATATCTCCCAAATTTTACAGTACTCAACAAGATTGTTATCAGCACTTCCCCAGAATTCAATGCCATTGCCATATCTGACGTGTCTTACACCATCTTTATAAAAATCAGCTCCTCCAATATAGCTTATATCACAGTTTCTTATAGTAATATTACTGGTATTTACTCCTCCAATGCCATGTGCTGCACCATACTTGAGTGAAAGTCCATCATAGACTATCCAACGTTTATTAGCCTGATCGATTATGTACCTTGAAAGGGCACATTCTATGCTTTGGTAAATTTTTGCTGGATTATCCGTTGAATAAATCAAAAGTTCTTCTGTACTCGTTTTAAAATAAAATTGGTTTTGTTCCAATAATTCTTCAGCACTCCAAGCTTTTTTACCACATTTGTTCCCATTTAAAATTATATTTCCAACATCAGGTATTGATACCTTTGTACTCCAAATATTATCAGAAACTTTTGTCCAATCAGCCTCTAAGCTTTTACTAATTGAGCCCAGTATCTGCGGCTTATTATTAAAGTAATTACCATAGCTCGTATAAACAATACTTGCATAGGTGTCTCCTCCTTTGGGAATTAGCTGCCCTCTCCATTCATCCCCTTTTTTAAAGCAAATGATGTCACCAGGATTAAAATTAAAGCTATTAACTTTGTCTAAAGTTTCCCAAGAAGAGTTCTTGGTCATTCCATCATTGCTATCATTACCACTATTACTGACATAATAAACAGTACCAATTATATTATGTCTGCTGCTTTTGTTTTGGTAAATAAAAAAACTCGCCAATATAACAATTACAATAACACCAATAACGACTATTCCTATATACAACTTTTTCACCCCACACATAATCATCCTAGTTTACGTTATGTTAACAGACGGATTTGTGTTACTTTGGACTTGTAAATGATAGTCATTGATGTTAACACTTTTATTTTTAATTCTTCCGTCTCTATTCAGAATAATACCAATAATGTTGGCATTTACTCTATTTAACTGGTCTTGTATCTTTTTTATGTCAATAATACTTGTATATCCTTTCTTAGCAACCAAGATAGTAGCATCTACCTGGTGGCCAAAAATTACAGCATCCACACTACTTTCAAGTGATGGAGTATCAAAAATAATATAATCATACTCATCTCTTAACATTTCGATAAATTCATTTAGTCTATCAGAGCTAAAAATTGACAATAGGTTACCACTACTTCTACCTGAATTAATGAAATACAGATTGCCTATATTTGTCTTACATAGCACCTCGTCTAGCTCCACTTTCCCTGTCAAGTACTGATACATTCCATATATATTTGAGGTATTTCTTTTGTCTTTAGCGGAATCTATTTTTGTTATATTTAAATCAACTAGTAATATTTTTTTTCCCATCATAGCCATACTAATTGCTAAATCTGTAGCCAGTACTGTTTTACCTTCTTTAGGTTTACAACTGGTAATTAATATTGTACTTATCTTTTTCTCCTTGCTTTTTAAATAGATATTCGTAATTAACGTAGAATATGCTTTTTGTATCTCTATATTTTTTATAATACCTTGAGAAAAAAGCTTAGTTTGCATATATATTTCCCCCTTTGTTTCTATAAAATTGTTGTTAAATTGGAATTTAATATAAAAAGGCGGGCTCCGCCATATGGAAATTTATATATTGGAAATATTCCCATTCCTTTGATTTTTGAATTGTTCTTTGAACGATCCAATTTGCTATATGGCCTCTTATTCTTTATATCATGCCGAAACAATGAATTAAGAAATAAGAATAATGTATTTATGATTTATTTGTTAACTTTTAAATACTTTTTTTGCTTTAGTTGGTATCATCGCCAATACTCTGTTAAGAGTTTTTATCAGTTGTTGCCTATCAAAAATCACTCCAAAAATTATAACTACTATACTTGCATATATACCTACTATTGCAGCAAATATAAACAATTCAACATAGGTTTGAGTAGTCACTTTTATAAAAACAAACGGAATGTAAATAATAAATATAGCAGTAAAAACTCGTATTTGTCTATACATCGTATCCGTTACTTTCAATTTCGTTACATTTTTGGGTACGAAAAACAATAAATCTATTTCCCTATATAAATTGGACATAATGTACCCTATTAACATACCTGGAAGGCCCATAAATTTAGCTAATATAGCACCTGCTACTATTGCAATCCCCCCCTGAATAATGGTTTGCCATTTGGTTTCTTTATACATGCCTGCTGAAATTACCAACATACCTTGAGGCGTTTTTATATTGAATAGCAACCCATTTACAACAAATAAAATACCTAAAATAGGTAAATCATAATTGGCATCGTTAATACCTTTTGTATAAATGCGAATAAATGGCATAATAATAACAAAAGCAATTGAAAAAACAACAGTTATAATAGAATAAAAGGAAAACTCAAATTCTTGGTATACTCTTTGGAGTGTTGTTTTCTCTTCCCTTACAATAATTTCCCCAAATGAAGCTGGCAGCCCACTGTTGAAAATTCCCATTACCGCACTTAAGCCTGTTATAACCATATTAAAAATAGTATAAACACTAACCATTCTTAAAGAAGTAAAAATTGTGGCAATCACAACAGGTGTTCCTACATGTACAACATATAAAACTTGAAGAAATAGAGCATCCCAGCGTTTACTCAATGCAGCATTATTAGGTGTCTCCTTATAGTTAATATATTTATATTTCATTTTTACATATGTTGCTAACATAATTGAACGAATTAATATAGAAATTAGTGCTATGGTTCTCAAAGCAACAATATTAACTTTATAATTAGCCAATATAACTATAATTAAAGCATTGATAATAAAAGTTATAGATGAAATCATCGTAATAACATATGTTTTCTGATCAGCAGTTAAAAGCACTCTATATTTTGCCATAGTAAAAAAATCTAATGCGCCAGATACTCCTACAACAATTACTAGTAATAAGACCATAGCAGGTGATAATTTACTAGTTATAACAAACATAGGATATATAGCAGCAAGTCCTACAGTTAATGCAATAAATATATATCCAGACTTTATGTAAAACCTTCTTGCAGCTGAAACCACTGCACTAACAGCACTGTAGTCATTGTCTGCTAAAGGCTTATATAGAGAATATATAGCTGATTCTGCAAGGCCTGCTTCAACAAGGCTAAAGTATGAAATAAATTGGGTAATGGACGATACTAATCCATTAATTTCAGAGCCATATGAACGAAGCATAACCCGTGGAATTACAAAACCTATTATTATATTTATGATCTGCATAAGAGCATTAGACGTCGAATTATATATAAATTTTTTTGTTCTGCTCATGCCGATTGTACCATCGTCACACAAAGTTCCACTGTTTTAGGCTTGCCCATTAGATTTAGCAATACTTTGACCCTGCCCTTCCTTTTATCAATAGATTGAATAAAACCCTCCATACCAAGTAATGGTCCATCAATAACTTCTATTTTATCGCCTCTCATATACACTCTTGAGGGTTCAATAATTTCGTTATATGATGTCAGCTTTTGAATAACAAAAATCTCTTCTTCATCAATATCTTGTGGACCGTCACTGTTTTTAAGAAATCTGATTACTCCGGGGATTGCACTAATCAGGTTATATATCCTCATATTCATATGTACTTTTAAAAGAACATATCCAGGGAAGAGAAGTCTTATTCTCTCCTGCCATTTACCTGCTTTTCGTTCCCTCATTCTTCTCTTTGGAACAAGTGCCTTAAGTTCACCCTTAATTATAAAACAAATCCTTTCCTTAACCCTGTCCTCTTCCCCAGTGACAACAAATAGTGCATACCATCTTTGGTTATATTTAGTGTTCATGTTGTACCCCAACAATCGGTTTTAAAGAATGAAATCCAGTTCCTGTAATAAGAAATTATACTCTGAATGTTTTATTTGTAAATTTAATGCTTTCATCATTTCCCAAACAATTAAACAGTTCTTCAACATTTACTTTTCTATTTCCTTAAAAAGGTTTTATAAATTCAGAAGATAACTGTTGTTATTTAGTAAAAAGAAATTAAGTGCCTTACAAATATTTATAGGATTCTAATGGAAATAGATACAGGTGGGTAACAAAGCGCATTTTAACATGTAATGTAATTCTTAGTTATGCTAATTTGTATTTGAAATATGTCTTTTCTATATTTTAAACAGGAAATAGTGTTAGTATTGAGTGTGCACTACCTTAGCGGCGCACGCGGAAAAGGAGCAAGATTCAAGCAACCCTTGTAAATTGCTTGAATCTTGCTCCTTTTTATTGTAATTTTTTAGTTTTTCACAAAATAGAATGCAGCATATATGCATCAATTGGATAATCCTGCAATAATATTTGTTTTCTTACTTAAGCAAACTAACTGCTTTGAGATACACTGGATCTTGTTTTTCCAAAAGTACATCCAGCTTTTGATTTAGAAGCTTCTGTGTGCAAAAGTCCAGCACTCCATATCCATGCACCTTGTTATCCTTTTGAAATTTAGCAATAGCTAAAAATGTCTTTTTATCTAGTGTCGTATCCGGCTTACCTACATCATATTTCAATAACCTCAAAATACGTTCTGCATTGTATACATCATTGCACTTTGTTCCCAATGTTGGCTTAACTGCAACATTAAGAGGAGGTATTTCATTTACCTTTATACCATCAGGATTTGTACTACCTTCCTCAACTTTCACATTAGGCTCAATCCCTTTAAGATCAATGCAATCCCCATTTGGAGTATAATACATCCCTATAGTCATTTTTGCCCAGCCTAACAAATCAGTTTTTGTAGCCGAACCAAACTTAAATGCATTTACTGTTTTATCCTTAGTATCCTTGTTAAACCTTTCATACGCTTTTTGTGTTAATACCGGAACAAAGCTCTGCACTTTTGCCTTTCCAAAAGTCTTGTTTCCAATTATAACCCCTGCGCCAGAGTCTTTTATAGCTCCTGTAAAGATTTCAGACGCACTTGCAGAATTCTCATTAACCAAAACTGCTAGTTTATATTTTTTATTTAACAAAGATGAATAATAACTTTCGTCCTGGTATTCTTCATCTTTATACTCAACACTTGTAATTAATCCTTTGGGTACAAAAAGCTGTGCAATAAAAACTGCTTGGTCTAAAAGACCGCCAGGATTGTTTCTTAAATCTATTACTAGCTTAGTAACTTTTTTATTATCAAACTCTTTAAGCGCATCTTTCACTCCATCAAAGGCATTTGCAGAAAACATATCCATCAAAATATAGCCTATATCTCCTCGTACTTCGTAACTAATATTTGGAATATCAACAGATGACCTTACTATCTCAAAAGTAAGCTCATTTTTTACACCTACTCTTTGTATTCCAATTTCTACCTCAGTATCAGTAATACCTTTTATTTTTGAAACTACATCATCAATCTCACTTTTAACAACGGATACCCCATTAACTTTGGTTATTCTATCTCCTTTGAGCAGTCCTGCCTTTTGTGCAGGTGAACGGTCATAGACCTTTAAAATTGTTATATAATCACCAATTGGTTCAAGAACTACTCCTATACCATTAACTTCACCGCCAATAGAATTTGAAAACGATTCATACTCTTCTAGACTATAAAAAACAGAATATTTATCAAGAGCCTTAAACATCTCATTGATAGTAGGTTTGTTTAAATCAGAATCGTTTACACTTCCACTATATTTCTGCTTTATAAGTTTCCTAACACTTTCCAAATAATCATCACTAAATTTGCTTTCCTGCTTTTGTGTTTGTACCTGCTCAGCAAATGCAGTTGAACACAACATTGTAGAAGCTAATGCTATCGACAGCACTAACGCTGCGAACTTCTTTAATATTATCATTATAATGTCCTCTTCATTAAAATTATTCAAAAAAACATGCTCCGTTGTTTCCATGCCTAGATTTTCCACAAACCACATATAATTGGTCTGCATAAACTTAATTCATTATTTTTCAACATTTATAGCCTGTATGTATTGTAACTCAGACTATGTAAAAAATTCAATAGCTTATTTCCGGGACTAGTAGCTTATAATTTTATCCATATACTCACTTCTAATCCCACTGTTCATATATTCTATATATGCTTTCATCATGTCAGCAGCTTTTGCCTTTGTTACTTTAGCTCTTGGATAGATATAACCTTTAAAATCTTCCTCTATCAAACCTATTTTTTCTGCAACATACATCGAAGGTCTAGCGAATGATGAAATGCTGTCATTGTCAACAAAACTAGTTATCGGTGCAGGGTTTGGTGCAAGACCATTTAACCCCAATGAGTTTATCATCATTGTAACTGCTTCCTGCATAGTTATTAAAGCACTTGGTCTGAACTGGCTTTTCCCATTCCCATAAACGATACCTCTAGTTGCTGACTCATTTATAGCTGTAAAAAAAGCATGATTAGTTGAAACATCTGTAAACAAAGACTTAACTTCTTCCACATTCTTATTATTTCTTGTTTTCTGTTTAGGAACAAAAATCGAGTCAACAGGAACTGCTTTAGCAATATTTATAAAAGCATCTGCAAATTCAGCTCTGCTCATATACTCCTGTGGATCAAAAGTTACTGCCTCCTCATTTTTAAAAGCCTCTAGCCCAAACATAAGGGTAATACTATCTTCTAATGGATGTCCCTTTATTGCCTTTAAATTTGGAGAAATCAAGCTTATTTGAGTTGGAAAGCTTTCAAGTTTCAAACTGTTAGTATAAGTATTTACTTTAGTAGTTGGCACTCCTTTTTTATCCAATTCACTCAATTTAGCAGTATATTTCAAAATGTTCTCGTTTTTCTGTGTTTGTATATACCCGCCTTCTACACTTGTTTGTTCTGAAATACTTTCATCGTATTTCAATTCTTTTTTTGTAGTAGAGGAAATATCTATACTAACCTTTCCAATGTTTCCAACTGTCTTACCTGGCTTACGTTGAGAAATAGTTTGCTCTATTTTTTGTGCCTCTGCTGAACTCCAATATTCATCATACCCTGAATAATTCCCTGAAGACTCAACAACGACAGTATCAGTACTTCTTGCAGTACCAACGTGATATGTTTTTTTAGTCCTCAATGTTCCATTGTAATAATTAACTGCAGGTTTCATATCAATTAGGTCTGATTTTGAAAGCACATAGTCATTTGTACCAGATATTATATATTTAGTACTGCCTAATGTAACTGTCTCTGTAGCCTTAGATACTGTAGTTGATTCTGTTTTTTGTCCATTTGACTTTGGTGTAATAGCTGTTGTTAAAACAAGGGTACGAATCAGCTTATTGTCTGCATTAGCAAGAGAATATGTATACGTTGTTGTCAATGTCTGAGTATTTGTCTTAGTATCATCCTTGAATTTTTTTGATATATTAACTGTTCCACTAAGAATTATCGGAATACCACTCAAAAAACATGGTTCTTGATAATTATATGTATATTTACTTGTGGTGGTTGATGATGTAGTTGTAGTTGGTACCTCTCCAGATGATATACCGCCATCATATCCACTATCACCCTGTCTTGCAGATGTCATATTCGGTGCTGCAAGAGTTAAAATTATCGTAAAAGCCAAACCTAAGCATATGTGTTTTTTAGCCTTAAACCTCTCTAATAAATTTTGCAAAATAGTCAACCTCCAATAAATAATGATTAAATTTTATTCTACACCTTAAAACTGGCTATTCTTCAACTATAACTATATAAGCATCTCCAGTTGTAGTATTATCTTTCTTTAATATTCTTACTTTATCACCTTTTTTAAGTTCTTGAGCATTAATTCTATCATTATTCTTTATAATTAAAGAATTTGTCAGAAGATTAAAATTACAGTCCTTCATGCTAACCCATAAATGCTTTGTTGTGTCATAATATTTGCAATTACGAAGTGCTAAAGCATTTGGTTGTGCTAGAATACTTCCATCCTCACCTATAGACCCTCCTGATGCAGCTATTACCACACCGGATAAATTGTAATTTCCATATGGTGCTGTGCTTATTTCAACTGCATTAGTGCCATCACTTAAAATGTATATTGTTCTATCATAGAAAGTATCTGTTCCACTAGTGGTATTAAAATCACCCTGACCTACAATTCCATCAGTATCGGTAATTCTCGTATTTGAGGACAAATTAAATGTAATTGGCGTATTTGCAAAATTCCAATTCACACCATCAAGTTTAGCATATGATTGAAGAGTAACACTCTTGTATTCATCAATGCTACTTATTCTTCCTCTATACAATTGAATAGCTGTAGTTCCTGGTCTATTTTCTATTGACACAACTCCAGCTACAAGCTTTCCTGTATCGGCATCCCTGTTGGCCATAACATAAGCATAGTCATCAGGTGTTACACTGCTTCCCTGTACTAGTCTACCATCTTTTACAACAATTGTTCCGTTGTCTAGCGAAATACTATCCAAAGATTTTCCAAGCGTGAAATTATTTGAACCTGTAGTATTGTAAACCTTGTCATTGTATATAACTTCTTTGTCTGAATCATCAACAAAACTCGCTACCACGCCATTCTCACCATTGCCATAATCCTTTTCACTGACTATATAAACTGTTGTTCCATTCATATATGTATTTAAAGTTGAAATAACTTTTTGGCTTCCATCAAAATAAGCCCTAAAATCATTTCCTACATTTATTGTCATGAAAGGATCTGTTGTACCTTTTATCCACTGCCCATTTTGAAGAGTCCATGGATTACTCAGCATAATCTTATTTGACAAGTCGTCATAACTTTCAAATGCTCCCTTATAAACATTTGCAACGAGCCTGTCTCCACCTTCAATAACTATCTCTTTTAATACAGTAATATTTGGAGCGCTATTTACTAAAAGCTTTACCTTATCACCATTTTTTAATTGACTTAGTTTTGAAAGCTTACCGTCTTTTATTACGTTTACACCATTTGTACTATAAATAAGCTGTTTCCCCTTTTCAGTTTCAACAGTTACAGTGCTTATTTTCTTATTAATAATTTTACCATAGTATATTGAATAATTTGGAACTCCACTTATGGAAGAAATTGCGCCATCATCACCTATCCTTACAAACACTGTGTCTCCTGGCTCAATATCATTTAATTCTGCAGGCACATGATTTTTAAAAACCTCTACAGCATTTGGGTCAGCATAGTTAAAGGTTCTTAGTGTGGATGTCTCTAACGGTGTCTTACCTGTTCCATCCTCATTATAAAGTGTTATATATCCCAACTGTGGATTATTTTCCTCAACTATACCTGCAACCAATCCCTGCTCCCTTTGCTTTTTAACAGTTATAGGAGTTATTTCAACAATCATGTCCTGTTTTACTCCTATTATAACAATGCTTGCAGGTTTAATAGTAGAAACATCAACTTTCGCCTTTGTCAAAGCATTTATAACACCATTTGAATAAGACTTGTTTTCGTAAACAGTGCTTCCATCAGAATATGTCTGTGGTTTTGGGTTTGATACATCCTGATTTGGATATTCAATTTTTTGTTTCAAAGGAGTAATATTAATTGTTCTTGCAGTACTATTTACGCTATTTACGATAGCAGCCTTATAGCTAATCTCTTTATTGCTGGAAAGTATACGTGCATACTGTACTACTCTATCTTCTATACCTGCAATATATTCAATCCTATCTCCTACAGCCAAACTATTAGAATTAGTTATATTACCATTTTTGTACACTGGTATTTCTGTACGAGATGCCACCTGAACTTTTTGTGTGAGTTCATTTGAGGTAGTTGTAGGTTTCTGATACTGGGCTTCTACTGTTATTGTATCAAGAAGACCATCTGAATTTCGAACATAATAAGTATTGTAATCTATACGATATCCCTTTGAAGTGTCTTTTGTGGAATATTTTTGTTCTATTGTTGCCGTTCTCTTTTCCATAGTGCGAAGAGGTAAAATAATATTCTCAGCATTTTTTAATATTCTAGCAGCCTGTGAACGTGTAACAGCCTGGTTCGGATTAAAGTTTCCTTTACCATCACCGCTCATAATATTATTTTCAAGTATAGCTTCTATGTAAGGTACGTTTTCTGCCTTGGCACTTTTCCAATCTGAAAAGCTGTTGAACAGTTCCTGTTGATTATATACCGGCGGCAGCATCAATGCCTTTGCAAGCCATGTAGCAAACTCCTGTCTAGTTACAGTAGCACTTCTGTTGAAAGAGGAAGCATCTAAGACTGTCTTATCAGTCTGCAATGCATCGGCAAGCTCTTGGTTAGTAATCAAGCCCTCATTTGCAGCTAGCTGGAGACTTCCATCATATAGAACTGCTTGGAGACTTGTCTTTTTCTGAGCAGCAATTCTGGCATCATTTAGCGTCTGTCCTTGTGTAGCTATATCCTGTGCTCTGTTTGCAGCCATATATGCCAGGTATAATGCCATTTCTTTTGAAATAGAGACGTTAGGATTAAATTTTGTACTTCCTAACGATGGAAATATACCGAGCGCACCATTTTGATAAATAGCATCTTTTAAGTCATAACCAGACTTTGTAATGTCTGTGTATTTCAAATTATTTATTGCTGCTTGTCCATTTTTTGTAGCAGTATAAGCATTTGAAACTTGCTCATCTGGTATCGCAGCATTAACAAAACCCGTTTGAGAAATTATCGCCGCACTAAGTGCTACTGCAATAGTTTTTGCTGCTCTTTGATGAAATTTCTTGTAAGTTTTGATTTGATTAGAATTATTACTTTTTTGTTTAAATAATTTTAATAAATTCATATATTTGACCCCTAATTTTTATGTAATGGAAATCTTGTTTTTCATGTTTATATTATCGGCTTTTTTTTTATTATATTGTATTAAAGTTTCATTACAAAATTAGCAGCTTATACTAATTTGTTTTTAAAATGTGGGATCACATTATTAATAGTTTACTAGCTCTTCATTCATTCAACTAATTTATGGGTTATTTGCTAATTTTATAGTTATTCATTAATTTATCCAATCTTCCGATAAATAATTACAACAATTCTATTCCATTCAATTGAATTTTGGTAGTATTTGTAATACAATACTAAATATTTGGTTTCTACTTTAATATATGGGTATATTTAAATATATACTTTATAATTACTAAAACTGGAGGAGTTCTATGAAAATCAGGTCAAAGCTAGCTCTATCTTACACTGTTGTTTTGCTTCTTTTTGCACTTGCTATTTTTCTCATTGTATACATTAATGTGCCAAAAGCCATTACAGATAATTATCTAAGTAGTATACAATCAAATGCAAAACTTTCTCTTGCATTTTACGATAAAATTTTGCCTGGGGAATGGAATATTAAGGATAACACTCTCTATAAGGGAAATGAAAGGATCAATGATTCTACAGATTTCGTTGATTCTATTACTCAAAACAGTGGATATTTAGCTACAATATTTATGAAGGATACCCGTGTTGCAACAAGCGTTCTTTTAAATAATGGGAAGAGAGCAATAGGTACAAAAGCATCTGATGAAGTTATTAATACTGTACTTAACGAAGGCAAAAACTTTTATGGTCAAGCATTAGTTGCCGATAAGAATACGTATACATTTTACACTCCGTTAAAAAATAGTAACGGTGAAATAGTAGGCATGTGGTTTGCTGGTATTGAAAAAACTACCGTTGACAAACAAATCCGAAATATTTTGGTTATAATTAGTTTTGTAATAATTTTAGGACTGCTTATTGGTGCACTTGTTGCATACTATATTGGTAATAGGCTTTCAAAGTACATTATAGAAATAAATAACAATTTAAATAAGTATTCTGAGGGTGATTTTACTAATAAGATTTCTAAAGATGCACAAGCTCAAACAAGTGAGATAGGTCAAATTTCCAGATCAACAAATACTGTACAAGAGTCTATAAGAAACATTATTATGACTATTATCAAAGAGTCAACTGATATTGATAATTCTCTAGAGCAGACTAACAAAAGCATTTCAAACTTGAATGGTAATATTGAAGATGTTTCTGCCACTACCCAACAGTTATCTGCTAGCATGCAACAAACAGCGTCAGCTATGCAGGAGATGAATGCAACATCAACAGAAATAGAAACAGCGATAGTAAATATAGCAAAAAAAGCACAAGAGACCTCCTTTTCTGCCAAGGATATCAGTACAAGAGCATTAACATTAAAAACAGCTGCTAAGGAATCAAAAAACCATGCTTATAATTTGTATAAGTCAACTAACCTAGAACTAACAACTGCTATTGATCAGGCAAAATCTATTGAGCAGATCAAACAGCTATCTGATGCTATTATGCAAATCACTTCACAAACTAACTTATTGGCATTAAATGCGGCTATTGAGGCTTCCAGAGCTGGAGAAACCGGTCGAGGCTTTGCTGTAGTTGCTGATGAAATAAGAAAGCTGGCTGAAGATTCAAAGAAGACTGTTAGTGAAATACAAGGAGTAACTAAAACTGTATTGGATGCAGTTGAAAATCTAGTATTAAGTTCACAAAATATATTAACTTTTATTGAAAACACGGTAATTGCTGACTACAATAATCAGGTGGATTCAAGTGAGCAATTCAGTAATGATGCAGTTCACATAGATAATTTGGTTATGGATTTCAGTTCCACCTCTGAGGAACTCTTGGTATCCATAAGCAATATGGTCAAAGCAATAAATGAAGTTACTATTTCAACAACTGAAAGTGCTGAAGGCGCATCAAACATAGCTACACGTTCTTCAGAAATAATTGATGAAAGTTCTAAGGTACTTAATCTATCTGAATGTACAAAGAAATCATCAGATAATCTTAAAAATTTTGTTTCGAACTTTAAAATATAGATATTATATTGTTCTCGGCTTCTGTATTAATAAACTATTTTCACAATCATTTGTATTATCTTAAGATTTATAAACTTAAACGTTAAAAAGCTTTTAAACGAAATATTATTATATTAATCATCTTTTTATATAATAAAAACTCCTTTAGGGTAAACAAAACCAGATTATGCAAGCAATTAGCTGCATCTTGCTTCTGGTATTTTACCAAAAAGGAGTTTTATATTTTATACTATTCTATTGCTGGAACTGGTATATTCTAGGGAATAGAATTTGTTCATTCTCAGAATTTTAGCCTACGCACACAGTCACTATTCATTTAACAGTGTGCTAACCCGATATCGTGTCGTTAATTTAATATTTCAATCTATTCTTCTTACTCCATTCTCTCAGGAGCGCTGATACTCAATAAGTCTAATACATTTTTGATAACAGTTCTTGTAGAGTCAACAAGTATAAGTCTAGCCTTCATTAGCCCTTCTTCTTCACCTCTAACCTTGCATGCATTATAGAAGCTATGGAAGCAAGCAGCAACATCCTGTACATATCTTGTCAATCTGCTTGGTTCAAGGGTTTCAGCTGATATTCTAACCTCATCAGGATACTCAGACAGCTTTTTAATAAGTGTAAGCTCCTCGTCAGCCTGAAGCGACTCAAGATTTACATCGCCTATTTCCGGAACAGATACACCCTCACTTGCTATAAGCTTTAGCATGCTACAAATTCTCGCATGAGCATATTGCACATAGTAAACAGGATTTTCATTGGATTGTTTAGTAGCCAAATCAAGGTCAAAATCCAAATGACTTCCTGATGCCTTTGCATTAAAGAAAAATCTTACTGCATCACGGCCCACCTCATCAACTAAGTCCATCAGTGAAATTGATTTGCCTGTTCTTTTAGACATTCTTGCAACCTCACCATTTCTATATAGACGAACTAATTGGAATAGCACTACATCAAGCTTATCTGGATTTATTCCAAGAGCAGCCATTGATGCTTTCATTCGCGCTACATGTCCATGATGATCGGCTCCCCAAAGATTGATTACCCAATCAAAGCCTCTAGTTTCAAATTTATTTCTGTGGTAGGCTATATCTGCTGCAAAATAAGTAGGTATTCCGTTATTTCTAACTAAAACCTCATCCTTATCACTGCCTATTACAGAGCCTTTCAACCATAATGCTCCATCATGTTCTACTGTACAGCCTCTATCCTTAAGTATCTGCAGTGTTTCAGTTACCTCATTGCTTTTATGCAATGTCTGCTCTGAAAACCATACATCAAACTCTACACCATAGCTTGCAAGTCCCTCTCTGATTGCTGATAAGTTCCTAGGAAGTGCAAAGTCAACAAATACCTTTTTTCTTTCCTCTGAGTCAACCTCAATATATTTGTCTCCATTGATTTTAACAAATTCCCTCATATGTTCAGTTATATCTTCACCTTGATATCCATCCTCAGGGAATACAATTGCATCTTCACCCTTGATCAGCTGAATATATCTAGCCTCAAGAGATTTACCGAATTTTTCTATTTGATTTCCAGCATCATTAATTAAATATTCTCTTGTAACATCGTAACCTGCAGCATCAAGAACACTGGCAATACAGTCTCCAAGGGCTCCTCCACGAGCATTACCCATATGTAGAGGCCCTGTTGGGTTAGCACTTACATACTCAACCATTACTTTTTTGCCATTTCCTATATTTATGTGTCCATAATCTTCTTTTTCTTCAGTAATAATTTCTATTGTATCGTACAAATATTTGTTGCTTAATGTAAAATTAATAAAACCAGGTCCTGCGCAATCAACTTTCTCAATGTACGTATCTTTTGCATCAATATTTTTAATAATTATTTCAGCTATTTGTCTAGGCGATTTTCTTGCAATTTTAGTAATCTGCATTGCAACATTAGTTGAAAAATCACCATATCCTTTTTCTCTTGGTACCTCAATTAAAATATCATTAATCTCTAATGATGGTAATTCTTCATTTTTTATAGCTTTGTTAATTGAATTCAGCACAACATCTTTAATTTGTTGGCGAATTTTCTCTGACATGTTTTTCATTTACCGCTCCTGCCTCTCTTATATGCATATAAAAAGTATTTTTCCCAGCACTCCGGTTATCTATTTCGATTTGATAACCAACGCTTATTTCTCCACCTGCATCATTAATATCTATATTTACATTTTCAGCATAAACTCCTATAGTGAAAACTCCGTACTCTGTTTCGTAAGAAGATATATGCTTTTGTCCCTTTTGGAAAACAAATTGGTTATTAACCTTCCCAAATCTCATTAGTGTAACTACACCTTCACCTACCTTTAAAGTAGTAGTAGTTCCAAGCATCCCTGTTACTTCACTCTCTTTGTAGGTTATATAGTAATTACTTCCTTTCTGATAATACTTACCCTCTGTTACTAGTTCAAGCGTATTAGTATCATTACTATAGTCACTCTGAGTACCCTTTACATTAATTATGACAGCTTTGCTCATCGGGTTCCTCCTATAATCTGTGTATTTTAATTGCTTATACTTTTGCATTAAAATGTGTAACCACATTTAATCAACCGCATAGGCGGCAATTTAAAATGTCTTTATAATATTTAAAATGCAAGATAGTATTATTGCACAGTGAATTAGTACTATAATAACATTTGATGCTATTTTTTTAAATAGATATTTTATTTTGGAAAAGCCGTTTCAGTTAAATATAACTAGTTTGTATACTCTCTTTGGCAATCATCGAACCTTTCAAAAGCCAGTTTTATTAGCTTATCTATTAATTCTGAATAGGATATTCCGCTTTTATCCCATAGCTTTGGATACATACTAATTTTTGTAAATCCTGGTAAGGTATTTATTTCGTTAATAAAAATCTGGCCTGTTGTCTTGTGTACAAAAAAGTCAACTCTAGAAAGTCCGGCACAATCAAGGCACTTAAAAGCTCTTACTGCATACTCTCTTATTTTCTCCACTGTCTCAATGTCCAGATTTTCTGCAGGTATCATTACTTTTGAACTATCTCCTGCCTGATATTTTGCCTCATAATCATAAAAATCCTTGCAGGGTACAACCTCTCCAACTGTAGATGCAATTGGGTTGTCATTTCCGAGTACTGCACACTCAATTTCTCTGCCATCAATGAATTCTTCAACAAGAATTCTTATATCATTTTTAGCTGCAATATTAATGGCATTTATTAGCTCATCCCTGTTTCCAGCTTTATTTACACCAACAGAGGAACCTGCATTAGATGGTTTTACAAAGCAAGGATAAGTCAGCTTGCTTTCTACCTTACTGATTACGTCCTCCTGCTCATTGTAAATCTGCTTTCTACTGAATACAAGATAGTCTCCTTGAGGAAGACCTTCCTTTTCAAACATTACTTTCGTATATGCCTTATCCATTCCTAAAGCTGAGCCCAATACCCCACAACCTACGTAGGGGATTTGAGCAAGTTCAAAAAGTCCCTGTATTGTACCATCTTCACCGTTGCAGCCATGTAATACTGGAAATACAACATCAATTGGTGCATTTGCGTTCTCACCTAAAATGCTTTTGGCAGAGTTATTTAACGTAATTTCTGTAGCAGAAGGAGCTTCTAGTTGAACTTTCTTTCGTTCCAAAAGCTGTTGTTGTGCAATTGCCTGCCATTCTCCAGTGCCTATTTTCTCTGTTGACCCTTCATATGTAAGCCACTGTCCCTCTTTAGTAATTCCAATCATAACAACATCATACTTTTGCTTATCTATATTCTCTATAACTGATTGAGCTGATACCCTTGATACTTCATGTTCAGAAGATTGACCTCCAAATAGAACAGCTACTCTTTTCTTTGACATATAATAACCTCCACGCCCGATTGGGCACAAAATTATGGAATTCAAATTCCATTAAATTATATTTTACATTTTACTATTTCAGTACCAATTATACAAGAATACCAGAGTATTTAGTAATCTAAATGCTCTGGTATCCTCATAAATATATTATTATCGTAGATTTTATTAAACCATCAACTTTAACAGTCATAAATACAATTTCTAATCATTTTCCTTCTCTGCTGTTGCCTGATTTGATCTTAAATATGGCACAGGGTCAACTGATTTACCGTTTTTCAAAACTTCAAAATGTAGATGAGCACCATCTTCACATTCACTCTGAATAGGATCTCCTACAAGTCCGATTATTTCATTTGCTTTAACCTTTAAGCCACAGCATATGTCTTCGAGTCCCTGCTTTGAAAGGCCAGAATACTTCGTTACTAAGCCATCACTCCCATGTGATATTTCAACAGTTATGCCATTTGCATTATCCTCTACCAAACATACTGTACCGTCTGCAACTGCTCTTACCTTAGTGAGTTTTTCTACTTTGAAATCTAGTCCATTATGAGCTCTGATATCTCCTAATGTTTTTGATTCAGAGAAGGTACTTATGTCCCTAGTAAAATCCTTTGTTATCTGACCATCAACAGGACGATTGAATTTTGTTATAGCCGCTACTTTACTATTTTTACTAGTAGTATTGGACTTAGCCTTATTTAATGCCTCTGTACCATCCTTTGCAGTTACAGTTACATTTGCAGTTGCCGATTGATTTGCAACTGCTGATTGACTAGCCATTTCAGACTTACTTAAATTCCCTGTTACGGCTTTAGCCTGCTCTTCCGGCTCATCCGCTTCATTTACTTCGTTTGCTTCGTTTACTACTTCACCAGGAACAATCTTATCAGAGTCATTCATACTGGTATCAGGAGAATTAATGCTTTGTGTTGCCACATATATAGCTGTTCCCGCCACAATCAATATACAAACTGCTAAAATTACATAAAATCCTTTATTATTAAAGAATTTAGACAGCTTGTTTTTCCAATTATTTTCGTTTGGAATAAGTTTCTTCATAGTATATATTCCACCTCCATTAAATATTGTTTCCTTTATTCCCAACAATATACATAGTAAGGTGGAATACTTTTGTTCTTTTATCTACTATATGAAATTTGTTAAATCTCCACTTGAGTTAACCTTATAGTTGTCGTGTAGACAAAGCGGCACCTATGAAATTTGTTTTATCTCAACATCTTTATAATAGTACATAAGAATATCCTCGTAGCTATATCCTTTTTGTGCCAGATAATTAGCTCCGCACTGGCTCATACCTACTCCATGCCCATATCCTAAAGTTGTTATGGAAATTTTACCATCCGGCTGCTCAACTATCTTCATATTGGTGGATTTTAGTTGAAATATTTTCCTAAATTCCGTACCCTTCATAATAATATTTCCAATCTGCATATCTATTACTCTACCCCCTTGGGAATACTTCTTAATTTCTATATCTGACATAATATTTGTATGTTTAAATTCTATTTTGGGATTATATTTTTCAAGTGCATTAACCATATCTTTTTGCTCTAATATTACTTCATTTTTATATTCCTTTGAGGTATCCTCTCCAAAGCTCTCTACCCCTCTAAGATAAGGTACCTGAGCTTCATTCCAGACATCTTCTACATTCTCAGTGTGCCCGCCGCTATTAGAATGAAATAAAGGATTTATAAGGACGTCCTTATATTCTAAAACTTGCCCCGATGTTTCACTAACCGCATTACAAATCTTTTTCCAGTTTCCAATTGAAGAAAGTAATCCCCACCGCTTCATTGCAGTATTTTTGCTTATCCATGCCTGACAATGTCCAGGATTGGTACACACATCCGCACCATTGTGAGTATTATCTGTGTTAGATACATAAAGTTTTGTCGCTCGTCCTAATGCATAGGTTCTAGCTGCAATAGCTTGAGCTCTTAAAGCTTCCATTTCATATGATGCTGGCATTTCGGCGGCCACTACTCCCAGTAAATATTCATCTAGTTTCATTTTAACTGTTTTTTTCTGTTCTGTTATATAAACATTAATTGTAATACTATCTTTTTCCGTTATAGACTTCTCAGGCGCTGTTACTATATCAATGTTATGTACTATAATCATAGGTATCACTACAACAATTATAAGCATCAAAATAGCATAGCCGACAACCTTCTTCATTCTTACCTCCCTTTTTTTGAACAAAAAAATCCCTAATAAATATCTATTTTAATATATATTCATTAGGGATCTTTTTATGAGTCAATTACAGGGATAACCTATATGTCTCTATAACTCATTAATTATCTTCTATACGTTCTATTTTAGCACCCAATGCTTTTAGCTTCTTCTCCAGTCCGCAATAGCCTCTATCAATATGCTGTATTTCACCAATCTCTGTTGCTCCTTCAGCAGCTAATCCTGCAAGTACCAGAGCCGCTCCAGCACGTAAATCCGTTGCTTTAACACTAGCTCCTGTCAAACACTTTTTACCTTCAATCACAGCAGTTCTACCATCTATCTTTATGTTTGCACCCATTCTTTTTAATTCACTAACATGCATAAATCTATTTTCAAAAATTGTTTCGGTTACAATACTTGTACCTATAGTACAGCTAAGTAATGCTGTCATCTGAGCCTGCATATCTGTTGGAAAACCTGGATATGGAAGAGTTTTAAGATCTATCGGTTTTAAATCACAAGTACCTTTTATAGTAATGGAGGATGCTTGTTCCTCAATCTCTGTACCTATTTCCTTTAGCTTTGCCATAATAGGCTTTAAATGGTCTGGTACTACATTGTCTATTCTTATATTTCCATGCGTAATTGCAGCAGCCACCATATACGTACCCGCTTCTATTCTATCAGGTATTACCGTATGGATACATCCGCTTAGTCTATCTACTCCCTCAATGCGAATTGTATCTGTACCAGCACCTCTGACACATGCTCCCATCTCATTTAAATAACTAGCCAAATCAACTATTTCAGGCTCAATTGCCGCGTTTTCAATGCTTGTCTGACCATCAGCCAAAACTGCTGCCATCATTATATTTTCGGTAGCCCCTACACTTGGAAAATCCAAATAGATTTTATTTCCAGTGAGCTTTTTTATCCTTCGAGCCTCAACATATCCATGACCTTGGGTGATTTCTGCACCAAGTGCAGCAAAACCTTTTAAATGTAAATCAACAGGTCTTGAGCCTATAGCACATCCACCTGGCAACGCAACTCTAACAAAACCTGTTTTTGCTAGCATTGGACCCATCACAAGAAATGATGCTCTTAATTTACTCACTAGCTCATACGGAGCTGTTGAATTAGTTATGTCTCTAAGATGAAAAGTTATAGATGATTTATTTTTCTGATGTTCAACCTCTGCACCAATAGATTTTAATAAATCACACATAATTTTCACATCATCAAGATCTGGAACCTCTTCAATAATGCTTTTTGAATCGCCTAGTAGAGATGCCGCCATTATCGGAAGAACTGAATTTTTTGCACCATCTACCTTAATCCTACCACTTAAAGGTACACCTTCGCTGATAATATATTTAGCCAAATGAGCTCTTCCTTTCGTTTTTATATTTTTATTGCATTATACTACTTTGTATTTAAATGTGCTTTATATATTTTAAATGCGAAATAGCATTAATACTCGGTATTCACTATGGGCGTAGCTACCCAAAGATAAGTCTTGTCTTCCTGTTTATTGTATCTGATAGCTATACTCAAGTTTACATTCTTTCCATTAATATTTAACTTATCTTTAATCATAGGCGAAAAGGCTGATACACTGATTACATTTTCACGTCTCAGACTATCTACTTTTTTTGCATCACTTTCATCTAATATATTTCTGCAAATTTTCTCTAATTGCGTATCCTCCACATTACCTTCATAGGTTCCGGTAATACTCGAATTAGTAACTACCTTCAAACCGTGCTTCTTAAATACATTTTCTACTTTATCCCTTAGCGTTAGAGCTAATCCATCCTCTGCTCCAACTGCATCTATAGTTATATATTTATCTCCTTCACCATATTTATCCTTAACAAGGCTTGCAATAGCAGATACTTTTACGCCATCTTTAGTTGCACCTAATATTTCTTTTTTAAATAAATTGTCGGTGCTAGCTGAATTCTTTGAATAATTAGTAATTTCCAAGGTATTAAATACCTCTTCACATAAGTTTGATAAACTATTTATATCCTCACAATAATCGGTTGTCCTCACAAAAAAATACATCTCATTTATAATCATCTTCGCACCAGATGAATTAAATACATCAACAATTGATACTTCCTGCTCATTCGCTTTTTCCTGTATTCTTATGTAATAAGCGCTTCCAGAAATAACAGCAATAAGTAAAACTGCAATAAGCATAAAATTAATCTTTTTCATAATATCCTCCAAAACCATTTTCAGTTCATACATTTGTCATGCTAATATATTTTTCTTAAATACTAAGATTTTTTCTTTGATATTATGATTATTGCCTTATTAAAAAAGTAGTATACATGGTTAAAATTTATAAAAAAGCTTGTAAAGCATATTTCGTAATAATACTAGAAATGAACCAAAATTTACATGCAAGAAAATTTAAATAAAAAAGAGACTGCACAAAGTACATCTTAACAGATATATATTTTGTCTAGATTTTTTTATCCAAACTATATAATTCTGTTAATAAATGATTTGCAACAGCCTCTTATTGTATTTTATATCACCTATTATAGTTTTTACTTATTGGCGTTCCACTTGTCGTTCCACAATTTTCGTTACTATTCAGCCATATAATATAAATTATTAACTAATTCAAGCAATTATTTCTAATCCAACTTCACGTTGATAAGTATGAACACCTATAAATATATAGCTTATGAATCTGGGAAAGCATTTTTTGAGCTAAATATCGTATTGTCAATGGGCTGAATAGTAACCAATTTTCTATAATTTAGTATGTTGAAAGCGCCCTGCTAAGCATTATAGCAAAATTACCCCGGGAAATATTGCTAGTTTCATTAAAAGTTTTATAAACCTTATCCTGTGGTGTTAAAATTTTCAAATTAAATATATTTTGTACATATGACGAATACCACTGATTCTTTTTGAGTTTAGTATAAACACCTTGTGATGTTGTTTTAAATTCAAACGACTTGCTTATAATTGTGCATACCTCTGCGACAGTTATTTTATTATTTGGTCTAAAAGTTTTATCACTAAAACCCGTCATTATACCTTTATTAATTACAGCAGCTATATATTTTTTTGCCCAATGCTTACTGATATCTTTATATTTATAGCTCAAATCTATATTACTGTCTAATTGCAAATTTAATGCTGTAGAAAGCATTACCGCTGCTTCTGCTCTTGTAAGAGTATTTTCTGGCTTAAAGGTTCCATCTGAAAACCCATTTGTTACTCCTATATCATGAAGATGGCGGATATAATTATCAGCCTCAGTATTTAATATATCTTTAAAGGGCCTATAGTTTAAATCATTAGTATTTGTAGTTATAACACTAAAAGGTGCAATCACCATTGCTTCATCTATCTCGACAGAAGACGAGGTAGTTGCTTTTTTGTCAAAAGCATAAGTAACATTTACAGTTTTACCATTAGAAGTGCTAAATGCAACTATTTTTATTCCTATCCCTGCTTCCTGGCTGGTGAGAGTGATTTTATATTTCGCATTACTATATTTTATCGTAACTTTCACACCATTAGCCCAAGCACCTTGTATTGAGAAAATGGAAAGTAGCAGTGAAATTATTAAAATTCCAATGTATTTCTTTGTGTGTTTTTTCATTTGTTCCTCCATTTTGATAAAAGTTGAGTTCTGAGTCTTTATACTCAAAACTCAACTTATTTCAACTTGTATCTTGTACATCAAAACCCATTTATTACATCTTGTATGTTATACTCAAAACTCAGTTTATTTCATCTTGCATATCTACTCAATCTCACCAGCTAGTACTAATGCTTTTTCTATCATATACATGAGTTCTCCTCTTGTTATAGCACCAGTTGGGTTAAGTTTGCTTGATGATGAATTCGGTATAAAACCGTTTTCTACAGCAAAAGTAACCTTGCCAAGCAAATCTCTGTCAATTTTGCTGTAGTCGCTATAGCTTGAAGTTATATCATCCTCAGCTTGAACCTTTGTACCCGTTTTCATCTCATAGAGAACAGTTACCATCGTTGCAGCCTCTTGCCTTGAGCATGCCGTACCTGAATATTTGCCACCTTTTATAAAGCCAGCCTTGGTAGCCGATTCCATAAACTCACTGCCGTAATCGTATTCAAGTGTATCAAAAATCAGTTTAACTGCATCACCCAAAGTTGCATTTTCATCAGGTTCGAACATTCTGCTAGAGACACTATCAAGCTTATGTATATAAGCTACATTTATTATTGAATCTTCATATTTGTGTCCATAAATGTCATCAAAAATACTGGTTGTCTTATCAGCTACTGCAAAAATTCCTGATGTCTGAGATTTAAAACTAATAATACCTGAGTTGTTATCAACATCATATTTATTCCAAGAATTCTGCTTTTCCCAATTAAGTGTCTTTGAATTATACGCATATCCAGCTGTCTTACCTTCTACATAATCATTAATAATAGTATATGGATAATTTACCACTAACGGTGTGTTAAACTCCAATATTTCAATGACACCATTTCCTGTATCAAGTGTTACATCCATTTGTGCTAATTGCTTTCTGATGAGCAAATCATTTGCCTTTGCTGTTGGCTTTACAGGCGATAATGTTATACTGAACATATAAACCTGCTCTGCCAGCGTATCCTCAGTTATAACATTTGCAAGTATCCCTGCCTTTAAGTCATAGGTAACTGTTGATGTTTTGAATGAGATATTCTCTTTTAACTGCTCAAGCTTATCAAACACCTTTTTCGATACATAGATAGATATAAAATCTGCTTTTGAAGGAGGCTCAGACACATCAACGGTATAATCCAGCTTGTTATCTGTACTCATTGCATAAATCAATCTATCTGCATTAACACCTACTATTTTAACAGTCCATGTTCCACCTACAACCTTGTCTGCCTTATCAATAAACTCACCACTTATAACATTATCTACATCCTGATCAGAATCGTAGTCATCACTACTTCTCAAGGTTCTGACGCTAATACTCTGAGTAGGCACAGAAGTTAAATCTTTTGCAGGGTCATATGCATACAATCTTGCAAAATACCTGAAGTTTGATGTAAGTCCCTCTACCTTGAATTCAGATACAGCTCCAACCTTGTACTGTTTAACATCTTTGTAGTCTATTCCACCTGCAACCTCTAGAATGTATTCAAGATTAGCCTCTTGTACCCATTCAAATGTAATACTATTTTTTGTTTTCTCTTTTGTACCGAAGCCTCTTGGTGTCGTAGGCGGCACCTCTTTCAGAGTTTCTACTAGTAACGAATCACTCCATTCTGATTTTTTACTCTCTGTAAGGTCTTGGCTAAAGGCTTCTGCCTGAATCCAGAAATAATACTGTGTTTTAGGTTTTAGTCCAGGAATTCGGATATAATCCACACCAGAATCCTTTATCTGGCTGGTAGTAACAGTTATTGGGGCACCTGCCCTATTCGGATCATCCACTGTGCCATATTTAATGTAGTAAGTGTTTCCATCTACTAACTCCCAGCCCAAATCAATATAAGTGTCAGCAGCATAAGTATAGTTAAAGGATGGCACTATTGGTTTCTCTACAATCTGTGTAGGTGATGGCAAAGTAGTAAATACAATTGGGTTAGACACATCTGAAACCAAGGATTCTTCTGGGTTTGCAGAATCTCTGACAGCTCTCACCCAAAGTATATATGTTGTATTTGGTTTAAGTTCGTTTACAGGGATTACTACATTATGCTTGGCATATATCGCTGCAACCGTATCAGTAGGAATATTTTCAGGTGCATTTAATGTTGCATCCTCTCTTTCATCATTTGCATCTGTAGAAACCCCTTTAAGCACATAGTCATCTATTGTTGTAATGTCTATTCCTTCATAATATTCCTGACAACCTACTGATAATGTAATTCCATCACCATATGTAACCTTTCTATATGCAATATCATCAGGTGGTGTTGTAACAGGATTATATGGTGGTGTATCATTTAATGATGTTTTATCCGCTCTTGATTTATTATCATCATATGACCATTCACCTTTTACTTGATCAAATATCTCATACCATCTATTTTTTAATTGAATGGTTACGCTAGTGTCAGTAATCATATTACTGACTCCATCATTCTTCTTCCTAATCTGAAGAGGAGGATTGTCTGGAATTAAAGGAGTATCAATTGCTCCGCCTGACAGAGTAATAATTACCTTTAAAGCAGGAGCTGATGCATGCTCTACATTCTGAATAACATCATCAATTTTTTCTGCAAAATATTTTTTTGCAACTATTTTAAAGTAGTAGGTATGGTTTGGAGTAAGTCCATCAAGTTTATACTTATAACCGATAACCTTGTTATTATCTGCAGAATCTACTACATAATTTGTTTCGTTAGGTGCAAAGGATGACTGAATAAGAGTATCAGTTGCTGGTTCATCTATTGTATTAGGGTCTTCTATTAACCAAATATCATAAAGAACATCCTTGTCAATAGTGCCATCTGCTTTTTTAGGTACTCTCCAAAGTACTGTCGCTGTATTTGTTCCTAGCTCTCCTTTTGTTTTAACAGTATTATCTACATTGAGTATATCTGAATATGTAATTATCACATTACCTGCTGAATCTTGGAATTCCGAAACAATCTCAGGTATAGTTGGTGTCGATGAAACTTTTTCATCCTGAAGAGTAATTTTGTCTGATACTATGCTAACACTATCAGGATATACATTATGACCATCTCTAGTGACAGATGCTCGAATCAAATAATAACTGACTTCCTCACCTAGAGGAACTGTTATAAAGGTTGTAGTACTTTCTTCAATAAGCATAGGAATAGGAACATTACCTATATATTTGTCAATCTGATAGGAAACCTTTACATCTGAAGAAGAAATACCTGTAACAACAGGGCTCCAATCCAGTTTCCATATTATGCCAGCATCAGTTATAGCCATTTTTGTCGTTTTCGCTAAAATATATGTGCTGACTAAAATTGTTGTAGGTTCTTCTGTTCTTACTATTTCAGAATCAGTAAGATCTGGTACAACTTTGACATAAAATACTCTTCCTGCATCATTAACATTATGTTCGTATGTAAGAGTTCCTTTTTCCTCATTTACAAAGACCGGACCATTTAGTCCAATTTCATTCTTAGATATATGAATTGGGAGAGTATTTGTAAAATCAGCATTCTCTGAAACATACAGCTTGTAATTAATTCTCTTGCCATCATTCCATACATCGTCCCATGTTATTTTGAATTTATTAGTACCTGTTGTTTCACATTGGACATTGATATCTGTAAGAAATTTAACTGTATTAGAACTAACCGATTCATTTGACTTGTATGTATTCGTACCAAGTGCATCAGTATATTCGTAATATGCTTTTGCATTTGCAGTATAAACTGTACCTGAATTTAGGTTCCTCATTCGTACAGGAGTGGTGCCTGCGGGTAAATCCTTCTCTTTTAAAAATACAGGCTTAGCAGTCCTATAACCCTTCGGAGACTCCTGCAAATATATATTTACATATTTTCCTGTAGTAGATATCCCTTGAGGATTATCAACAGCATTCCAACCAATGTCAGCATAGAATCCAGATGCACCTCCATCTGCCGAGCTATACCCAATAGGTTTTTCAACATTAGGATACAACGCTGTTATCCCTAGTGCGCTCGGTGCAGGTTGATCAGGAATCCCAGCCCCTAAAGCTAAATTTGCACCATATGATGTTATAAAAAATGTTACTAACATTATTGTTGCTAGTATTCTGTTTGTTTTCATTCTACATACTCTCCTTAGTAGATAACATTTTGTAATTACTTGGACAAATTTTATTTATTATTCTGGTATCTTATGTATAAATCATAATAATCTAATTATTTATGCAAACAGCCTATTACAATTAAGCCTTATACATCTTTAAATTAATATTTTTATTATAATAGTACATTTATGCATCCAGCATTTTTTGAAGCACTGTTATGAATTGTGCTCTAGTTATTGCTTGTGTCGGATAAAATTTACTGCTTGAATCGAGTATCATTAGCTCCATTTTCAAACTAAGGTACACTGGCATTGCATATTTTCCCGTTATTTCTTTGTCATCATTTATTGTTTTATTAAAGGTAACCTTTAATTTATTATAATCTGTGCCTGTCCTTTGACAATATAGCTTAATTATAACTGCAGCCGCCTCTTGTCTTGTAATGTTTCTATTAACATTCGTAATGTTTATGACTTTATCAATTCCATATGCTTTTGCTTTTGTCTTAATATCAGTTTGTCCATCAACTGTTGACTCTGAGATTAATTCATATAATAAAATGCTTTCTTTTACAGTTACGTTTAAATCTGAATTAAATGAAGCATCTATTCCAGGAAATACAGCAGTCAAGTCATAATTTGATGCAAGCTTTGCTATATAAGGCTTTGCGGCACTATCGTCACTAACCGTAGCTGAAACATCCTTTGATGAAAGAATTACATATTTCCCGGTACTAGTTACAAAGTAGTTCAAATATCCATTATTATATTTCAAATTATTAGTCAGCTTCTGCCAGCTTGCAGAATTCCCATATACTACATATGGATTTGAAATTGTATCAGATTTATATGGCATCCTTACACCTAATGGAGAGCTGAATTTTGAAATACTATAAGTATCAGTAAGCACACCCTCTTTATACCCTGCACCTTCTAATGTATCCTCTAAATAATATGACAGTTCACTCTTAACTTCATCATAAAGTTTATTTAGATATTTAAGAACTTCGGTTTCTTTAACATCTCCTTGAGTTTTTGTATTATTTGGATTCTTAATAACTGCTACCTTTTTTTGCACAAGACCTGTCTTTTCATTATATAGTTGATTTTTTATCAGTTCATTTATTGCATCATTTGTCTTTGTACTTGCAACAGCCTGCGCAGAAAAGACATTCATTTTTGATGCGATTGTAGTATTTGCAGGTATACTCGGCTGGGCACTTGTACTCTGAGTATTATTGAGTTTCAAGAATACATCTGCAGCATCGTCATCTTTAGTATCTTTAGCACCTTCTAGTGCACTCTTAAACTCCTTCATATTATTTGTATCAAAGGTACCTGGTCGTATTGTGTATTCAACATTCTTACATTTGATTATCACACTTTTATCATTGCTCTTTATAGCATCTAAAATATCCTTTGCTAAGTAAACCTCATCCATATATATATAGCTTGCACTATTAGATACATCTATTGTGCACGAGAACTTTCCTGCTTGTTCAAGTAGATCCTTAACTTTATCATCTCTTACATATATTTTATTTACTGAACCATTGCCTGAACCGATTTCCCAATATGGCTCCTGTTCAAGCTTTTCAATTAAGTCTAGGAATTTAGCGGAAATATTTGTATTATTGTCCTCTTTATCATAGTCTTCTTGATTGAATTCAGTTCTAGTATCTACAGGACCCACATATTTTGAAGGAGTAACTGCTGTTAAGTTAGAAGAATCCTTTTTAACCGCTCTCACCTTTATAAAGTACTTTGTATTTGGTTTTAAAGGACGATGCTCCACAGACCCATCTGGTAATATTGTTGGTACTAGTTTTATTCTGGCATTATATGTATAATAGTTAGTATTTAATTGGCTATTCTGCTTTTCAATATAATATGGGTAAGTATGCGTTGATATATCAACAAATTTTTCTAAATCAGAATCGTTATTCAGCACAGCATAATTGCTGTCTTCTGCTGTTTTAACAGCAATCTCAAAACCAGAATATTCATCAATAGCGTTGCCTTGCCATTTTAAGTCTATTTCATAATAATCGTTTCTAGTAGTCATTCGAAGATTACTCAAGTTTTCATTGTTTGTCATCCTTATAACCTTAATGTCATAGGTTGTATCTGCTTTAAGTTCAAACAATCGCCCATAATATACACTTTCATCTTTTACTATTTTATAGTCTGCTTTAGGAAGTGTAACATATTTGCTTTCAGTTGATTTTTTAAGCAATATTGAATAATTATCTGTTGTCATACCCGGAGTTGTATCAAACCAATAGAAAGCTAATTCACAGTCATTCACAACCTGGAAATTTGAAGGGCTCTCTATCAATGATGTAGTTACAGGTATTGAAACCCAGACACTTGTTTTAGAACCTGAAGCATTTACAATCTCAGCTCTAATGCTAAAATAATAAATTTTGTTCGGATATAACCATGTATCTATTGTATACCTGCATTTTTTTGTTACACTGTTGTACTCAAAATTCCCTGGCAATGGATTAACACTAGGATTTAATGTTAATTTTGTTTCATTATTATCAATATTATTATCCTTATTTCCAAATGACCTAATAAAGCTCTGATAAATACCGTCAGGTAAAATTTCAGTGTCTGCGGTATCTGCTTCAACCTTATCTGTAGTTGAGATTAGATTGTACTGTGCTGCATTCTCATTAACAGTCCACTCAAATGTAACAGTCTGTCCTGAAATCATTGGATTGCCATCTACATCTGTTGCAATAGAGAAATCTATTGGAGCCAGCGGTCTTTGGGCTGTTTCATCCGGTAGAAGTTCTCCGGCTCTAGGAGTAGTAACAGGCAATAGTACAGTTTCTATTGACTGCTTTTCATCCTGTTCATTTACCATTCTTAGCCTTACTTTAACCATGAAATAGTAAGTAGCATTAGGTGACAGAGAATATCCAAAAGAAGCCACACTATTACTTGCAGTAAACTTATTAATTGTAGCATATACCCAAGTAGTTGTGCCCAAGGTTTGCTTAGTAAACGCAACATCTTCCAGTACACTTGTTGTGTCTGTTGTACCAATTAGTTTAAATGAACTTTTTTCAGTTCTATTACTCATGTATAAATCATAAATAATCTCATCTTTTTCGCTGTGCTTAGTAGTATAATTGCTCCAATCTATATCCAGGTTATTAAACCTGATTTTTACTGTTGCCTCCGCAGGATCTGTTACACTGCTAGGTTTTACAATAGTTTCAACCAATTCAAGATTATTGGGATTTGGAACATCCCTACCTGAGGATGTTAGTGTTGTAAAGCTGGAAACCAATGACTTTTCAGACATTATAGTGCTATCGTAAGTTGCTCCTCTATTAGCAGCCTTTGTTGTATACATCTGCAAATAATATGTTTTATTTGGAAGAAAATATGTAGGATAGCTTTCATCATTAGTTATAGTTAATGGATTACCATTCTCATCTTCCCCTTTAAATAGATCAAATCCATTAAATTTATAAACCAGCTTATCACCCGAATCATCAATATTTGGAGAATTAGCACTTATATATTTCACAAGTCTGTATTTAACAGGAAACATTCCATAACTTTTACCGTTTGCCTCCAAATAAGGAGTTGGTTCTAAGTTAAGTTCCTCAGCATCTATATTTAATAAAAAGTGAAAATATATGTCATTTGTAAGATTTCCTTTTATTTGATCCCAATTACTTGGTTTGTCCCATGATATTATAACGTCAGAAGAATTATCAGTAATACCACTAGCAGCAGTTGGCAATGCCAAATCTACACCTATTACATCTATATTCTTCGGAACAGGAGGTCTTGCAGTATCATCCTCCATTTTATATGCAAGGTTTAATGACTGTATTCTATCTGATACACTATCTGACTTTACAACAACTCTATAATATAAGGTATTTTTTGAATTAATTCCATCTACACCTGTTATTTCATATTCTCCATCAAAATATGAATCATCTAGCTTCTTTTTTCTTGTCCAGCTTGTGTCCTGTGATGAAGGTACATTACTTGTCTGAACCTCATAGTACAATTTAGGCATATTTACACCACCCTGGTTAATGCGGTATATGCGTACGTACACAGTATCAAATGTATCCTTTGTCAATTGAAATCTAATTGGAGTATATGTATAGTCTGTGGACCCTAACAGTGGATTTTCAGCTAAACCATCCGCAACAGTTCCAACATAATTCTTATCACTGTCAACAAATAATGTGTTCATACTCATTTTATAAATTGTACCTGGAAGTATTTCCTGATGTGCTAAAACATATTGATTATCACCAGCTAATGCAATAGCCTGCGGTAAGGTAGACAATCCTGTTTCTGCATTTACTGCATTCGCCAAGATATCACTTCTGGAAGGAATTACGGCTACTTTATCTTTAACCCCCAGTAAATAAAATGAGCATTGACCTGTAGAGCTATCCCACTTTACATCAGAATGTTCTGTATTTTGCGTTTCACCTGATACTTTAGCTGTATATGTACCGTTATCACTCATTGTTAAAATAACATTGGCCAGTGATTCGCCACCTGTTATGTTTATGCTAAAATTCAAATACTTAATGCTTCCATCTATCTGAGCCAGTACTGCACTTTCATTTGCGTATTGAATAGTATTTGTTGCATTATTAAAAACACGAGGCATATTCCATATAAGCTTTATTGAAGGGTAGTCACCAGTTTCCACACCACCACCAGGTATTGTCACAGACTGCTGTTCTACCTGTTCTGCACGAAATGAAACTTGTGGTAAAAAATACAGTCTTCCAACATAGGTCTGTGCGCTGCTATTAACCAGTGTAACTTTAAAATCATATATAATATCTGCCTGCATTCCTGATATTGAAGCCGAATTTTTAGTTACATCAATAGGCAATACAACATTTTGATAAGTTGTACCATTTGGTATATTATATTCAATAGTACCGCTAGTCACATTTGCTACTGGATCCCAATGTATGTCCACAACTCCTGTACTCTTATTATAGCTATCTATGTAAACTTTAATGGGCGTAGCCGCAAAAGCCGGTTGAACTATCCCTGAACATATTGGGAAAATCATACTTAAAATCAGAATTACAGATAACAGCCTTAATTTAGTCTTCATAAAATACCCCCGAAAGTATAATTACTAAAGTCAATTTAGTTAAAAGCCTATAGTGTTTGACTTTTTTCCTAAAATTATATCGTCATTATAGCATTATTTACTTACAGTTGGGTGGAAGTTGTAAAGAAAACGTAAAGAAAGGGTTTAACATAAAAACACCTAACCCCACGAAAAGTGAAATTAGGCATTTTTAAGTTTTACTTATTTAATCAATTAATCTAAAATCTCAATTCTTCTAGCATTTAAAATAATACGATATTCCTTAATAGTTACCCCCAATTTGATAACTATCTTCACAAGAAGCAGTACCACCATCAGCAGACTTAATACCTGCTGCGCCCA
The DNA here is from genome assembly GCA_023444055.1 of Bacillota bacterium. GTDB lineage: Bacteria > Bacillota > Clostridia > Acetivibrionales > DSM-1351 > Ruminiclostridium. The sequence goes on along the minus strand of JAEZRV010000021.1, from coordinate 13,482 downwards.
GTATTGTAAGCTTGTCACCAACTTTTACCGTAGCACCAGTTGTACTAGTAATCTTGACAGTTAATTTCCTGCCACCATCACTCCATGTAATATTACCAGCAGGCTGTACACCCCAGCTGTGAACTGTCTTTCCGTCTGATGCAAGAAGTGTAAAGTTCTTAATCAGATTACTAGCCAATATCTCAGGAGTGTTTGTAGGCTGGTCAAAAGTAATCACAATTATATCATTAGCATCAGTCTTATTTAGGACACCTCCATTTGTCATAGAAACATCTTTTATTGTTGGTATTGGCGAAAAGCTTCCACCAACAATTGCACTGGTATTACAAGTAGCAGTAGTCTTGTCTTCATCAGTTAGTCCCCAAGCTGGGTCTACTGTAATCTTATCACCAACTTCAAGCCAATTCAGCGTGAGATCATTAAAGGTTATAGTTAATATTCTGTTACTTTCTACGTCGTTAGTATTGTCAGCGTCATTGTTGACAGGATTAGTATAGTCCTTCCACTCTACTAATATATTTGTTCCCCAATACTTAGTAGTTTTTCCTGTTGAATCAGTAAGCTTAAGATACTTATCAATATTTGAAGCATTAATTGCAAGAGCCACCTTATCTTTTAAGCTGTTCGTTGCTTGATCAAACGTTATAACCAGTTGCTCTCCAGCAGAGTACCCAACATCATTATTCTTATTTACCGCTTTAATGCTTTCTATTGCAGGCACTGTATGGAAGCTACCTGTCAGTTTTCCTACAGAAGTATAGTCTCCAAAAGCATACGCATCATTCTGTATTCCTGATGTCTTTAGGAGTCTAATCTCATCACCTATATTGGGAGCACCTACCAATGATTTATAAGTAATAGTAATTACATTTCCTGCTGCATTCCAACTTACAGATTCAATATCTGTACCCCAATCACTTGTTGTAAGCCTGTTGCCACTAGCATCCCATGTTCCAACTTGGAAATTATTCTTAAAATCAGCTACTGACAATGTTGGCTTATTGGTATTTTCCTCAAATGTTATTGTTACAAAACTATTTTTAATTGTTTCATTAGCTGGTGAAGCAACTACCTTAAGCGCACATGCTGTAAACTGAATTGTCTGTGCTGTACTTGCAAGTTTATGCTTAGTAGCTTTCTCTCTAATAAGAACCTTTTTAGTTCCTGCAAAGTCACCTGCTATAAGACCATTAACCCATGATTTTCCATCATCAACACTGTATTCATGAGTGATTAGCAAACCACTAATTGTATTTGCAGTATCATTATATGTGAGTGCTGGTGCTGGCATTGGTACCGGTATATTTACTACAGCCTTAGCAGCTGATGGTAGCTCTGAAGCAGTAGCAGCAGTTCTGACATCCAAATCTCCCTGTTCAAATACTACATTTGATACAGTAGTATTTGCATTGAGTGCCTTCCATTCACCACCATTAATCCTATACTGCAAATTAATTGCTGGTTTATTTAATGGATTATATGGTTTATTTAGTGGATCATTTATTATCTTACCCGCAGCAATATCATAGTCTATTAATGTAGTATCAATAACGCTTTCGTCTGCTCTTGCTAATATAATAGGCGTTCTCATATTAGTTATATTTGCTGCTTCACGCATATATACAACAAGTATTTGAGCATCGGCATCATATGTGATACTTGTTTTTGTTGCTGTACAAGGCTTCCAAATAATTGAGTCAAAGCTGTATTCCATCTGTGTTGTAGTATTTAGTATAGCACTCATTGCAAGGTCAACCTCTACTTTGTCCATATTAAGCTTCGAGGTCTCTGCCGTAACCATAGCAGGTGTACCAATAATATTTCCAGAGGTATCAACACATACTACATAAATATCATAATGTGATGAAACCTGTAAGCCTGTAACAGGTAGTTTAACCTCTGTATCCTTAGTAATTGCTGCCGTTGCTCTTAGATTTGTAGCAACTGCCACATCGCTTGCATTCTTAAACGCTTTTACTTGAGCATTTGTTGGCGCATTAGAGCCAGTCGGCAATGCTATCATATATGCATTTCCATCCTCATTTGCCTTGATTAGAATGTTAATCAAGCTATCAAATGTAGTAATATCCTGTTTTGGATAGCCTACAACAAACTGAGGCGCTGTTGTATCCGCTGTCTTAAAGTCAAATGCCGTTACTGCTCCTACATTGCCCACACTATCAACTGCAACCATGTAAACTGTGTAGTCAATATATGCTGATAAATTTGATATTTCTAATGTACCCTCTATATTTTCAAATACACTAACCGTTCCTAACATACCAGCTGATACTTGTGTTCCCGCTGCATTTAATCCACCCCTTACTTGCTCTGCAGTTGGAACAGAATTGTTAATATCATCTAACACTGTTACAAAATATACACTGGAAGCTTCATCTAACTTCACAATTACATCAGCTGTCTGCTCCGTCTTTGTCCCTACTTTAGGATAGCCAGAAACTAACTTAGGAGCAACTGCATCAACTAACATATTTGATGTATAGCTTAATGAACCTATATTTGCTGCCCCTGGCTTAGGCAATGTTGTAATTGCATTTACATTCGTGCCGCTGTTTATTATTGAAGCTCCTAAAGCTGAAAGTGAATTTGTAGCTACATAATCAAGATCCTTATTTATATCTCCTGATTTTACAGTGTACTCAAACAATAGTTCTTTTGTTCCAGAACCACTCTTATATGAAGCAATTCCATCGGTAGTTCCTGTTTCAAGAGTCAGTGTAGGAGTTCCAGAAACATCTACTTCTGTATCATAAACAACTTTAATCTGAATAACTGATCCTAACTTATAAGTCTTGGAATCTCCTCTTACTTCAACTATCTTTGCTGCCGTTGGTGCTGTGTAATTAATATTCATAGTATTAGTTGATTGAATATCAAATACTGTTCCAATTGCTGCTGCCGAAGTTATAGTAATACTTACTACTTGCTTTAAAGCTGTTATATTGTAATCTGGTACTGCTGGCATTGTTATGGTTATTACGTTTGCAGAAGTTTTTGTTATACTGCTACCCTTCAGATTCGCTACCACTTTTGCCCACTCACTTGATTCAACATCTGCCTTAAAGCCATCAAATAGTGCATTCTTTACAGTCGTATTAGTATTAATGTCATTTACCCAAGTTGCACCACTTAGAGTTATAACAATTGTCTTTCCGCCAGCCCTTACAGCAGCTTCATCAAATGTTGATGCTATTGAAGTACCTGATAATGTAGCTGTAGCAACAACACCGATTGAAATTGTATCACTTATAGCTAAGTTTGCTATACCGCCTATCATACAAGTAGCCGGAATCGTCATTGTGATATATTGGTTAGCTGCTATGTTAAATCCTGAAACAGATGGTAATGTAATTGTTACAGTATAATTATCTGTTCTTTCAATAGCATACTGACCTGCTGCTTTCAATGCCGTTACTACTTTAGCCCAGGATGCTGCATCGGTTGTAGCTACAAGTCCTGAGAAAAGTGCATTACGTTTTGTTTCATTAGTCTTAATATCTGTTACCCACTGTCCATCTGACAACGTTATCTTAAGTGTTTTACCACCTGTAAGAATATCTGTTTCTGATACAGTAGTTGAAAGCATTGTACCTGATAAAACTGCTGTTGAATTGGATGCTATAGTTATCTTCGTTGCAATTGCTACATCCTTAATTGCATCAACTAATATCTCGTCACCTGCTATTGTCTTATATGGTACAGTAACACTTATTGTTTCGTTCATACTGATATTGTAATCAGATACAGCTGGCAATGTAATTGTTATTTTGTTGCTGGAGTTTCTAATTATTGCCGTTTCCCCTGCAGCTTTTAATGCAGTAATAACCTTATCCCACATGGTTGTGTCACTGCTGGAAGTTTTTATTCCATCAAAAATTGCATTTCGTTTATCTGCATCCGAAGCTACATCTAATGCAAATTTTCCATTTGTAAGTGTAATTATTAACTGTTTCTGCCCTACAACGATATCACCTTCACCAATACTTGGCACCGCTGTTCCACTTAGCTGTGCAATGACATCTGCGGCAATTTTAACAGAATTAATTGATGTCGCAGCTTTAGTGGCATTCTTTATCAAGCCTGTTTCAGGTTTTACAGTAAGTGAAATAACTTGAGTATCTGTTATGTTATATGCAGCAGTTTCACTTAATGTAATAGTTATAGTATCCTTAGCTGTATTCATAACCGCTGCAGCTGTGCCTTCATTTTTAAGAATTGTTAACACCTTGCCCCATTGAGCTTGTTCGATTCCAGATGCTATAAATCCATCAAACAAAGCATTTCTCTTTGTAGTATTGGAAAGTATATCATCCTGCCATACTCCATAAGCAAGCTTTACTATAATAGTACGGCCACCACTTACAATGTTTCCTTCTCCCATAGGAATAGAAATTGCTGTACCTGCCAAGGTTATTTCAACATTTCTTATATTGCCTGCTGTTAGCAATATATCAGCATAAGCCTTAATATGACTGCTGCTATCTGTTGCATAAAGTATGAGATGCTGTCCTTCAAGTGCAGATATGTCAGCGCCTTGTGTATAAGTGGTAAGTCCTGATAGTAATTGATCCTTTACGACTATTTCTGGAGAACTGTCTTGAACTGAATACTTCCAATCAGTTGCACCTGTCGGCAAGCTTAATGTGGCTATCTTAGTTTTATTCAGTTGTGAGCCTGGTTCAGGTAGTGAATAATTTGTATCCAGAGTTAACAGTGGTGCAACTCCTCGTACATTATCAGCCAACACAGGTATGCATACATATCCTTTAATTCTTCCTGTTTCATCAACTGCGTAGAGAGAAACATATTGCCCCTCTTTTACTGAAATATCCTTATTAGCATCATAACCTGTTGCTCCCTCAACTGATGAATTAATCATTGGGACTTCTATATTATTATCTGTTACCTTAACTATCCACTTAGTAGCACCTGCCACACCTACAAAAGTGAGTTCTGTAAACTTTGTAGTGCCCACGCCCGAACCTGGCTGCAATGTAGAATAATTCTGAGGATTCTGGAGCAATACTGCATTTCCAGGTCTAATATTTGCTTCTGTTATTATAATATTCTCATATGCTAATGCCTTATTGCCGTTATCAACATCAATAGCAATCAGTGTTACATATTGACCTGCACTTACAGCTATATCAGAACCTGATGTATAATTTCTAAAATCACTATATGTGCTTCCAGTTCCAGCAACTGTAGTAATAGCTTGACCAGCAATTATATCAGAAGCAGAATTAGTAACCTTTACAACAAAGTTGTCACAGCCATTAATTCCCTCTGGAGATACATATATTGAGGTCGTTCCTGTAGTAGTTCCATATTTAGGCGTAGTATAGTTTAGTCCTGATACCAACTTATTTGCTAAAGGTGGATTAATATTTGCTGATGTAATTAATATATTACTGTAGGCTTTTACTTTCCCGTTTGCATCCACAGCTGCAAGAACCACATATTGATTCTCTTTTACAGCAATATCATCTCCGCTTGTATAGTTAGTAGGAGTTGTAAACACGCTATCTAGTGTCTGCGTAGTAACTTGCGCCGCATCCACTACTTTAACCTGCCACTTAGTTGCACCTGCTACTCCGATTAGTTTTAAATCATTAATCTTTGTAGTTCCTGGTTTACTGCCTGCCGTTGGCGCTGTATAGTTGCTGTTGATGACAAGCAGTGGTGCATCTATTGGCTTAATCTGTGTAGCAGATATTGTAAACTGCTTATAAGCGACTATTTTATTATTAATTGTTGCAACTATCAGTAAGCTATTTCCTGAACTAATCGAAATAGCTCCACCGCTTGTATAAGTCGTCCACTCTGTAGTACTTGAAGCATCCTGCTCAAGCAATGGAATACTTAAAGCTTGAGTGCCTGTCTTATACTTCCAAACTACCACTTCACCAGCCGCTTTTTGAATCCCAGTGTCACTCAGCATCAGCGTAGTAGTTCCAGCAACACTGCCTGGTTCAGGAATAGTATAGTTAGTGTTTTCTGTTAACAAGGTTGCATATGGTGACTGAATCTTATCCTTCGTAACAGTTATGTCTGCATATGCTTTAACTCTGTTCAATGTATCTGTTGCCAGTAACAGTATGTGCCAGCCTGTCTTTATATTTATATCACTCCCTAGAGAATACAAAGTAGACCCGGTAAGTGCTAAGTCCTTCGCTGGAACATCGAAAGGTTTTTCTTGTACCTTTATCATCCAATTCTTTGCATCTACTATACCTATTAAGTCTAGCTTATCAAAGCAAGTTGTCCCTTCATTTTTGCCCTTTGTCAAATTATAGCTAGTAGCAGGAATAACATCTGCATTGTAAGGACGAATTCCCGAAGCATATACATATATGTTTGCATAAGCTTTTATATTGTTACTGCCATCAACAGCAAGTAATAGTATGTATTGTCCTGCTTTAGCCGAAATTTGTGTAGTAGTAGTTAATACATCGACACCAGCTATACTAGTTGCGCTTGAATCCTTAGTTGGCGCACTGAACATTTTGTCACCAACTGCATACATCCAACTCCAGCTATTATCTGAGCCTGTAAGACCTGCAAATGATAATGATGCTATCATTGTTTTACCCTCACTACTTCCAGGAGTAGGAGCTGAATAGTTAGTGTTTGACACAAGTAATGCCGCAGAAGGTGTTCTTATTTGTGCCGAAGTAATTGTAATATCCTTATACGCTTTAATTCTGTTTGCACTATCTGCTGCATATAGAATTAATCGTTGTCCATCTGAAATAGTTATGCTGTCACCGATTATATAAGGAAGCAATCCTGATATAACGCTGTTATAATCTGGTACAGTAACTACTACACTGCTATCCACAACCTTATAAAGCCATTTGGTTGCACCTTGAATACCTAAGGTATTCAAGGTAGTTATTCTAGTTGTACCGCCAGTTTGTCCAGGTTCAGGATCAGAGTAATTATAGTTTTCATTTGCCCCAACCTCGCTGTTAGACTTAAGTATACTAGCTTGCGGCTGTTTAATCTGAGTAGCACTTATAGTTTCGTCTAGATATGCCAAAGTTTTACCAGCACTATCAACTGCTACTATTAAAATATGCTTTCCAACAGATACCTTTATATCACTGCCTGATGCATAATCAGTTACTGTTATATTTGGGTCTGATGTTAAAATACTTCCTTTATAAGGAACTGCAAATGCTGCATCTCCTATTATATATATCCACTTAGTAAAGCCAGGAATACCATTTGCAGATAACACAATCTTTGTAGTGCCTACATCAGTTCCTGCGGCAGGCAGGGTATAGTCATTTGGAGTCAACAGCTTCAGAGCATCAGCTGGTCTAATTTGTGAATTACTGATAACTATATCCTTATATGCCTTTATTTTGCCGTTTGCATCTGTCGCGAGCAATATCAAGTGTTGTCCGGCAGTTATTGCAATATCCTGATTTTCTACACAATTTATTGCTCCTGAAAGTACACTATTGCTCTGTGGAACCGAAGCTAGAGCAGTATCTTGAACCTTTATCATATACTTAACTGCATCTGTTGGAATTGTTGTTCCAGTAGCAGAAGTATTGAAGTTCAAATCAGGGAACATTGTAGTTCCTGCTTTTGATCCTATCGCTGGTGCTGCAAAGTTAATATCAGGTATTTCAATTACATCTGCTTGACGAATCTGTGTAGCATCTATTGTTAAATCAACATATGCCAGAATCTTATTTAATGCGCCATCTGTCTTGACACCAACAAGTATCAGGTGATTTCCTGCTGAAACTGTTATATCACCACCTGCTGTATATTGGCTAAATGTCTTGCCTTCTGTATACCTCTCAAACTCTGCAGTAGCAGCTCCTTTAGCAGGTATAACTGGTTGATTTGCAAGAGTTACATACATCCACTTGTCTATATCAGCAAAATCAGCTGAATCTGCTTTGCTCAAAGTTTCAATCTTTATAGTATTAACCGTTGCTCCATATGTTGGTACGGAGAAATTGCTGTCCTGTTCAAGGCTTCCAGCAGGTTGACTTACCATATTAGAAGTAACCTTAATGTCAGTATAAGCTTTTACATTTTCGCTGCTGTCAACTGCTGCAAGTAGAATATACTGGTTAGCATTTACTAGGATATCATCACCTGCTGTGTATTCCTTCGCATCTACAAACTTGGAATCCACATATACATTTGATGTTGCGGTATCCTGAACTCTGTACATCCACTTCGTAGCACCTGTTATATCTGATAAGTCTAAATTAACTATTCTAACAGCATTTGCTCTTACTCCATTGACTGGACTGCTGTAATTAGTTACAGGTACAAGTATGCCAGCGCTATAAGGTGTAATCATTGAACTTGTAATAGTAATATCCTTATATGCCTTAACCTCATTTGAAGCATCAACTGCTGCAAGCATTAAATGTTGTCCTGCAATAGCAATTATGTCTTGACCCGCAGTGTATTCAATGTACTCTGCTGCTGGTAATATATCTTCAAATTCTGGTGCTGTAAATGCATTATCCTGTACTTTTATTAACCACTTAGTTGCCCCTGTAAATCCGGCAAATGATAGATTAGCTATCTTAGTAGTACCACCTTTTGAGCCATATACAGGAACTGAGTAATTGGTGTCTTGAACCAAAATTCTCAGACTATCAGATACAAATTCTGCATTTTCCTGTCCTGAAATTGGCGCTCTAGGTCCTGTTGAATCAGAGTCTGAAACAGTAGTAAATACATAATGTCCACCAGTTGGAACTACTCTATTCCTTAAGTAAACAATAATCTTGTCTCCCTCTGTCAAGTTAAGATTCGTAAATGACAAGGTCTGTATATTAGGTATCTGTGATGCTAACAGATTTATTTCTGCTCCGCCATCAATACTTACAGTATCACTCACAAATGCTGAGAACCCATTAGGCAACTTGATAACAACTGTTCCGTTAGACATATTGTCACCTGCTGTATATGTAAGCGTAAAGTCTGCTTTTGTTCCTGCTTCTCCGCTTTCTGGATTAATTTCAAGAGTACCAGGAGCAGTAACATTATCAGATGTAACAGTTACATCTATTGTCGCAGTTTTTACATTATAGTTCATATACTGACCTGTTACATATACCTTAGTTGTACCAATGTTTACACCTGTAATAACACCGGTGTCACTTACCGTTGCGATATTGTTATCGGAGGATATATATGTAAATTTTATATCAGCTATATTCGCTTCACTAATTGGAATTTTTTCAGTGCCTTTTACTTGGACACTCATATTATTTGGAACACTAAATGCAACTGATTGATTCGTAGAATCAATGATTGTACCATTTATATCTGATGCTACACCATTTGCAATATATACGCTATCAGGCTTTATCTCTGCTCTGACATTATCAGCATATACATATAAATTGTCTATGCTACCCGTGCCTGTTATAGTAGCTGCTGCACTAGCAACAATATTTTTAATAAAGGCATTTTCTTTCATACCTAAATATGTATCTTCTGCAGTTGGTTCTAACGTGAGAGTATCTACATTACCTTTTATGAAATTAATAACTGTGGTTTCAGCAACATTTATTTTACTGACTTTTGCAACTCCATCTAAGTCAATCCTGTTACCTGTTGCATTTTTTTCAACATTTAAAGCATTAACAATACCGCTTAGAAGTTGAATTATACTCTTAGAAGCCTTAGTAGTAATGGTGTCAACATTTCCACTTACAAGTGTAAAGCTTGAAATTGTACCTTCTGAAATAGTAACTTTGTCAGACTTACCTGCCAATCTTACATTTATATTACTCTTATTTTCCTGAATATTATTGTAATCTCCTTCAAGGTATGCCACCTGATTTTCAGCAACAGCTTGCTCTGCAATAACATTCACAAAGCCCTTTCCGGTAGTGAGTTTTGACTCCAAAAGATTTCCGCCAGATCTTAAATATGTGTTCTCAATGGTTGTAGTCCCTTGAGCAACAACACGTACATTTCCTGCATATTTTTCAACAATTACATCTCGATCTATTGCAGAACTATTAATAATAACACTGTTTGGCCCACCGCCTCTGATTATCAGTTTGCCTTTTACAGTTACATTTTCCAGGCTCACATTTCCATCAGCAACACCTTCACCAATAATTAGGTCACCTGAAACCTCCATTTTTTTTAAAGTAACTGCACTAGTATTAATTATCATGTTACCTTTAACATTCTTAGTTACTGTACCTGCACTTGTTATAACAAGACCAATACACTTATCCAGCATCTTCATCGCATCAATTAGCTTTAAAACTCCCAAAGGAGCATACCTACCACTGGATATTTGTGTTAAATAGCCTTTTTCAACTAAAGCTCCGAAGGCTTGAAGCTGATCTGCATCTAACTTTTCAGCATCAGTTATCTTTTTTAGAAGCTTTTGGTCACTAAGTTCTAAGCCAAATACCTTTGCAACCATAACCGCAGCCTCTACCCTTGTTATATTTGAAAAAGGATAAAAATTGGTATCTCCATTAGCTACATATCCTGCAGCCACTGCTTTAGCTACTTCCTTACCATACCATGAATTCTTAGGCACATCATTAAATCCTATATCTGCCTGCTTTGTTGGCTTTAGTACATAATTAACAAACCCTATAAAATCTATCTTTTGTATAGGCTTGTACAACTCAGCTGTACTTACTCCCTTATCCAGCAACCCCAATTGGCTCCATTTGCTTAATAATGCACTATCCCCAGCAGATATGTTACTTGCTCCCATTACTGTCTGAGTAGAAAACGGAGTTAATAGCAAAATTGCTATTACCAGCACAATTGCTATGGGTCTTAATAGTTTTCTCATTAAATCTCCCTCCCACTTCAAATTTTAGCAATACTTCAAAAAAGGTTTATAGCTTTATATGCAATAACTGCAGCCTCTGCCCTAGTTACTTTTCCGTTTAGCTGCAGATAATTTCCTCTATTTATTGCTCTTCCTGATAGAATACCTGCTCCACATACATCAGCTATTTTATCAGCTGTAGTTTTAGATATCGACCTATAGTCTGCAAATTGTTTTAACAAGCCACCATCTTCATCTGGTAATGGTGTGCCTTTTGCCTTCATTGCCAATAAAAGTATTGTCGCTGCTTGTTCTCTAGTAATCTCCTTGTCAGGATATAATTTATTGTTTTTGTCAGGTGATATAATTCCTAGCTTTGCTGCTGTCATTATTTCTTTATAGTACTTATGCCTTGCTGTAACATCTGTGTATCTGCCTGCAGAAACCTTCCCTAACTCTAGGCTCCTGATAATAATAGCACAATACTCTCCTAACGTTATATTTTGTGATGGATAAAATTTTGTATTGGCTTTTGCATCAAACACACCTCTGCTAGCTAGATTGTTAATAGCTGTTTGAGCCCATGTGATCTTTGAAACATCTGAGTACATAATACTTTTTCTTGTTGTAGCAACAGCCTCATTTGATGTTTTACTTTGGTTTAAACCACTAATTGCACTCACACGATAAGTAACTGTTTTATCTGGAACTAAGTTCTGATGAGTGAAAGTTGTTATATTTGCATTAACTTTTCCAACCTCTCTAAATGAAGTAAACTGCATAGCCTCAATTATAAAACCATTTTCGTTAAAGGAATTATCCTCCCAAGTGAGTTTTACCTCAGTTGAAGAAATCGGTTCAGCCTGCAAATTTGTAGGTGTTTCCGGTGCCTTTAAGGAAACCATTACTTCATTGCTATAATTAGTGGAATTTGATTTATCAAATACCTTAATTCTGTAAAAATACACATCAGTATTATTAATCCATTTATCATTGTATGATACAGTATCTGGCTGTAAATAAGCTACAGTATTCCATTCTCCTGATAACCCTAGCCTTCTTTCAACCCTATATCCTGCCTCAGACATACTGGTATCCTTCCAAGCCAGCTTAATTTGATTCTGTCCAACAACTTCAAATGTCAAATCTCCAGGAGCTGAAATGGTAGTGGACCATACGGTTGTTTCATTTGTGAAATCAGAATATATGCTGTTATCATTTACCTTTGCTCTTACCTTGTATGTATAAGTATCTTGTAATGAAATATTTTCATCTGTAAAAGCAGTAGCATTCCTACCCATAGTCTCATAGAGTTCCCAAACAGCATTTGAACCTGTTTTACGCCAAATTTCAAAACCAGTTTCGTTATCTGTTAAATCATCCCAAACTAATTGTATGTTTTTACCGTCCCTGCAAGAGGAAGAAAGTATTCCCGGTGCTTTTAAATATGTATTTGTTACACTAATTATGTCAGAATACTCAGATTTTGTTGTTCCCGATACAGCTCTCATTCGGTATTGATATGTAACACCTGCTTCTAATTCATTATCAGCATCAATATACGAATTGTTATTTTGAGGGGCAACAGCGATTTCCTTAAACTCACCAGTTTTAGGAGATTTTCTTTCAATAATAAATGCTGTTTCCGTTGAATTGTCCTTCCAGTTTAGTTTTATCCGGTAGCCTGAAAGTGCTAATCCTGTAAAGTCCGTTGGCTTGTACAAATATGAATATGCTGTCATACCTTCTTCAGGATAAGCTGGAGTTTGTACATTTTCAGTACTATTTGAACATGCCCTAACTCTATAATAATACTTTATACCAGATGAAATAGATTTATCGCTATAGCTATTTTGTCCTATTCCAATAGTTGTAAGCTTTACCCATTCATTTGAATTACCTGATTTTCTTTCAATTATTGTGTTATAAGCTTTGTTGTCAGCATATCCCCATTTTATATCTATTTGATTATATGAAACTGGTGTTACTGTCAAAGAATTTGGCTTTGTAATTTCATCTGTTCTGAAGGATATTTCCGGGGTATACAGATAACGGTCACCCTCAGCGTTTTGAATCCATACTCTATATGTATATGTATGACCGACTGAAACAGCATCATCATATTGAGACTTGGTGTTTGGAGGCGGATAGCTGAAATTCTGAAATATCCCAGAATCCACTTTCTTTTCAACCACATAACCCTTCTCTCCGATAAGATTATCATCCCATTTGAGCAATATTGAAGTAGTGCTATAGATATTAACTGTCAGATCTGATGTAATATCTGTACTTGCTATCCCAGGTATTGTAAGCATTTGTATAAAAATAGCTGCTAAAAGAACAAATGCCAACAGTGAAATATGATTTTGTCCTCTTTTAATATTATAAATTCTCAAAGTTGTATACCTCCAGTAATTACTATATATATGTTAATATCGGCAGAAAGCAACGTATATTTAAGGAAGTAATCAATTTGTAATGTTATTGTTATATTATGCCCATGCCCAGCATTTCGCACAAAAGCATCATGACAGAAATCGCATGGGCTCGGTACCTCCTCGTATTATATAGTCATAGCTTTTCTTTACCTTTTCTTGAGGTTGAGCTATGCTGTTTTATGATACTGTGGATTAGTTCGTACCTCCTACCACTTGATGGTTTAATGA
>JAEZRV010000003.1 GCA_023444055.1 Bacillota bacterium | reverse complement strand
CTATACTTAATTTAAAATCTTGGCTATAGCTATGGTTTGTTCCTCCTTTTGGCCGTCCCATATCTTTTTCCTCCATAAAAAATGATAGTGAACTTTTTACTGTCCACTATCATTATACCAGTTCATTTTATAGCGGGATTTTTTTATTTTTATCAGCTTGGCCGGATTTACGATATTTGGACAATCCCCACAAAAAACCCCACAGCTCTGTGAGGCCTTTTTTATTTTAAAATGTATGAAACATTCATATCTTGTATATTTATTCTTTCTTATTCATTTTATACAGATCTATCATCTTGTCATTTGCTTTCCGTTTGCTCTCAGATATGGCCTTCACATACTTCTTGAGCGTGAAATGCACCGATACATGACCAGGGAGTTCTTGCACGGTTTTTGGGTTTTCGCCCATGTCTATAAGGTATGAGGCATATGCATGTCGAAGATTATGCAGTCGCATGTCCGGAAGGCCGACTTTCCGCGCAGCCTTTTTAAATGCCCGGGAGAAGCTGCCAGGGTAAAAAGGCATTCCATCTTCATGGGTAAAAACAAAATCTGATAAAATAACGATTTCTTTATGCTCTTCGAGATATAGATCACGGCGCTCTTTCATCTTTTTGTAGAGATCCACCAGGAGCAATGGAAGCGGCAAATTACGATAAGACTTCTTTGATTTTAAAGGCCCAAGTTCAACCCCATCGCTTGAAATCGTTCCAGGGTAATGTTTTGATCGATGATTTCCTGATCAAGCATATCCACCTATGACATAATATCACCCCTTATTGTTGGACTAAATTATAACATAAATTTCCAAAAATGTAGCAATAAATGTTGCAAGAATGGGATATTGCGACAAAAAATATACCCCTTATCGTGGAATTCTATTATGCGATAAGAGGTGTACAAAAATATTTATATAAATAAACTTATTTCGCAAGAAGTTCAAATGAGTATTATTTTTTAGTATATACGATTGTACCATCAGCTAACTTCAAATTATCACCATCAAGTGTTAAAGGTTCTTGTGCGATACCGTTTTCATCATAAATTATTACTTGATCGCCGTCTATCTTATAAGTCAATTCCACAGATCCGCCTTCAGGATTCCCAATAATTTTTTCAGGAGACTTTACCTCAAAGGCATATTCGGGAATATCATTAGGATCCGTGCCAACTGCAACCATCGCGTCGGTTATGGCATCGGTATATTTCCAAACTCCAATAAGTGGATCATTTGAGCAACCAAATAATACGAATACAAAAATTACACAAACAATAATAAATAGAATCTTTTTCATAATAAATACCTCCTTATGTTTATTTATTATCGCCCATTTTACCATATTTTACAAGGATGACTTTTTTTCATCAACTTAAATTACCGATCTAGAAAGTGGATCGACCTCTTTTAATGGTTTGCAGATAGACGATTTTAAAGGAAGGGTATTAGAGACTAAGAGAGGTATCAAAATTGGGAGTAGTGCTCGCGAAGTGGCTGAGGTGTATAAGGGACTTGTATCCCAATTTGAAGCAGGGGGAGAAAAGTTTACTCTAGAGGAATATGAGGAGCGCCGGGTGTTGCGGATCGGACAGCGTATAATAGGTAATGATGGTGAGAGAGACTAATGAACTGTCCCCCTGTCTTCAAAGTCAGTAAACTCTGTTTATTGAAAACTTACATTTTTTTAAAAAAGGTAGAATGGCAACCGGTGATCAAAGGCAAGGTTGTTATACCTATCTTTCAGTCTCTTATTAAATGAATGCTTACAGTAAAATTGACAGTTCATTATCTGGAAGTTTTTAAAAAAAAGTATTAACTTTGCACAGAAATTAATTATGACTGCAAAATGTTATCAATTCTTTACGAGATATCACTGGCGTCAAAGTGGGTGAGACTCGCCTCGCCTCCACCAAACACAAAACAAACAAAATGACTTGAACCCTTGTGGTTTAAGTCATTTTGTTTGTACAGCGTTTATGATATGCTATATTCAAATTATTCATAGACTGGGAGGGAAGTAAAATGATAAATAGCTTTTCATGTACGAATATTTTCTCAAAGAATACGAATCTGCTCATAGAATTTTACCATCAAAAACTGGGAATACCTATAATAAACGTTATTATTGACGACTTTGATGGAGTTAATTTGGGGTTTGTTGAAAACGCCCCGACAATATGTGTATGGGATGCAAATAAATGGGGTACGCCCATTTATGGCACGACTTCTTTTGTTTTTATGTGTGACAATCTCGATGCAACTTGTGATGAGCTAAGAAAAAAGGGGCTTTCTTTTGAGCCACCTGTAAAATTTGAATGGGGCACATATGAGCTAAGGTTAAGAGATCCAGATGGCAATGAAGTAGTTGTTGTGGAATTTCAGAAGAATTAAAAATAAAAATTATTAACATAATGCGTGGAAAGATATTGGCATCTATATTCACCTAACTTGCCAATTAACCGCATTGTAATGCGGTTTTTTTATGCGAAGCGAAATCCCCCCGCTAAGCGGGGGAGTTCAAAAGAGGCGGAGCCGATGTGGTGGAAAAGTGCTCCAAACCTATTAGAATAGAAGTTGACCGACTTCTGTGGAAATAGGAAAGG
>JAEZRV010000099.1 GCA_023444055.1 Bacillota bacterium | reverse complement strand
GAAGCGTCATAATCCGGCCGCATATCGCCCAATACCATCACCAATACCGTCACAGCTCCTGCCAACGCCACAACCAGCGCTGCCAGTACCGCAGC
The DNA here is from genome assembly GCA_023444055.1 of Bacillota bacterium. GTDB lineage: Bacteria > Bacillota > Clostridia > Acetivibrionales > DSM-1351 > Ruminiclostridium. Next base: position 3,053 of record JAEZRV010000099.1, on the reverse strand, counting down.
CAGCTTTACAGGTATTTTGTTGCGAGTAATTTTTTTGGTCATTTTTTGTCGCATATCATACAATAATAAAGTATTGCGCCCGGATCCGGTATGCCGAAATGGAAACAAATTATAAATTATTCCGGGAATAGTTTAGTTCGAAGGAACTGGCGCCAGCTTTGAGACCGGAAACTATACTGATAAGGACACCATCGGGCATAAACCTCAAGAACCATTGATATAAAATACAGACACAGGGTTCAGTATAGCTTGCGCCTTGTTTTATGTAACGGCTATCGAATCTCTTACTTCCCCCTCATCCTGCGCTCGTATCACGTTGCGGCATATCTTGTCACTCGTCGTCTTGGGCAGAGCAGCCATAGGCGGTGTGCTCTTCCCGACCACTGCGCATACAAAGCGGCACACTGATCCCTGAGCCTGATTATTGCTTTCCAATAAAGGCTTATCTGCTGCCCTTGTACGTTTGAAACAGTGTTCCAACCCTGTCTTTTAAGTCAAAGTACCCGGAACCCATCATGATCATCGGCTTAACCTTCAGCGCATCCGGCTTCCCGTTTTCCAAACACTCTTCCTTTGCATAAACAGCAACAATTTCACCAAGAAACATGGTGAAATCAAATACCGGTATGGTTTGAATGACTTTGCAAAGATAGTTAACAGGGCATTCGCATATCATCGGCGCATTGCCCGCTTCATCATAAAAGCACTCGAATACAGTCGATTTGTCTGTATTGTTGCCAGAAACGGTGCCGCAGGAATCCGTCTTTTCCACTTCATCCGATGGGGGTATGTTTACCGAAAAGTATCCGTTTTGCAATACCCCCGCCGTGGTATAATGCGAGTTCTTCAACGAAATATAAAGCACCGGTTTTTCACTGACGACACCGTAAGCTCCAATGGTGGCATAGTTTGGCTTTCCATTAACAGTGGCGCCCGCTAAAACCGTGATAAATGGCCCAAACGGAATGTTGTCTATTTTTATCTTTGTCATATATAGTCCTTCTTATTGGTTACCCGTATAGATAGAGTATACCCCTTACGAACAAATTACTTCCCCTCGTCCTGCGCCCGTATCACGTTGCGGCGTATCTTGTCACTCGTGGTCTTAGGCCTTCCCTACACGCTCGGTACCAGATTACTCGAGTCTCCATGCCAATAGAAATCCAAGTTATGTAAAACTTCTGCCTTTTTAACTTAAGATATACATCCAATTAAACACGAAATCCCCTTATTTTATCATTTTCGTCCGTTATGTACCTTATATTCTTAAAATCGTTTTCTTGAGCATTCTTTTTTACTATTTCAATCATTGCATTATCTTTTGCATAAATATCGATATAACTGTTATCATTAATAAAAAGCACCAGTTCGCATTTGCTTTTTAGGAAATCCTCATAATTTTTAATTTCCGTAAAATCCATTTGATTTGGAAAAGCCTGAAGGTTTAAGAATATTGCATAACAAGTCTCATCGTTTATAATGTCCTCAAATTCTATTCCCTGATATCTATCACTTTTAAAAAAATCGTCTATAACATCTTCTTGAACCAAAAACCAAAAATACTTTCTAATATCAATATTTCTGAGGATTATGTGCAATACCGGAAACCTCTTATTAGGCACTTCAAATTTTATACCTCTGGTCATACTTTACTTCCCCTCGTCCTGCGCCCGTATCACGTTGCGGCGTATCTTGTCGCTCGTCGTCTTGGGCAGAGCCGTCACAAACTCCACGATGCGCGGATACTTATACGGCGCGGTGGTGTGCTTCACATGGTCCTGCAGTTCCTTCTTGAGCCCGTCGGACGCCTCGTAACCCTTTGCCAGCACGATGGTCGCCTTAACCACCTGCCCACGCACCGAGTCGGGCGCAGCGGTCACCGCGCATTCCAGCACCGAAGGGTGCTCCAGCAGCACGCTCTCCACCTCAAACGGCCCAATGCGGTAACCCGAGCACTTGATCACATCGTCGCCGCGGCCCACGAACCAGTAGTATCCGTCCGCGTCGCGCCACGCCATATCGCCGGTGTTGTACACGCCGTTCTGCCACGCCTTGCTTGTCACCGCTTCGTCGCGCCAGTAGCCGTGGAACAGCCCCAGCGGGTGCAGCTTGTCCGTATTGCGCACCACGATGGCCCCCACTTCGCCGTCCTCACACGGCTTGCCCTCCGCGTCCGCGAGATCGATGTCATACAGCGGCGACGGCTTTCCCATGGAGCCGGGGCGTATATCGAACCACGGATAATTCGCGAGCAGCACGGACGACTCCGACTGACCGAATCCCTCGTACACGCGCATGCCCGTCAGCTCCTCCAGCTTGCGGAACACCTCGGGGTTCAGCGGTTCACCCGCCAGGCTCGTGTGTTTGATGAACGAGAAGTCATAGCCGGACAGGTCCTCCTTGATCAGGTAACGGAATATCGTCGCGGGCGCACAGAACGTGGTGGGTTTGATGCGCTGCAGCGCATCCAGCAGCTTGTGCGGCACGAATTTCTCGGTATCGTACGCGCCGATGGCCGCGCCGCATATCCACTGGCCGTATATCTTGCCCCAGGCGAACTTGGCCCAGCCCGAGTCCGTTTGCGTCATGTGTACCGTGTTCTCCTGCACGCAGTGCCAGTACTTCGCCGTCACGATATGCCCCAGCGGAAACTCGTAGTCGTGCCAAACCATCTTGGGCATGCCGGTGGTACCGGACGAGAAGTAGATCAGCATCATGTCCTTGTTGGTGATGTCCTGCCGCCGCTCGAAGACGTCGCCCGCCTTGTCCAGCTCCGCGCGGAAATCGATGAACCCCTCCGGCGTATTGTCCCCCACCGACATCAGTGTCTTCACCGTGGGGCATTCGGGCAGCGCCTCCTTCACGTGCGCCATCACCACGTCCTCGTCCACGGTGATCAGCAGCTTCACATCCGCGATGTTGCAGCGGTACTCAATGTCCTTGGGCGTCAGCTGATAGCTCGCCGGAATGCAGACGGCCCCCAGCTTCATCAGCGCCGTGATGCATATCCACGCCTCGGGGCGCTGCTTCAGTATCAACATCACCACATCGCC